>JBNKEE010000045.1:0-92154 GCA_050288625.1 Sedimenticolaceae bacterium
ACCAAGAGTTTTGGGAAAACCTGTTGGATGATTAGAGGCGATTGATATGAGCGACAAAATACAACTTTTTTTACAATGGCCGGAGCAGGTTGAAGATGCGAGCTGGATGCAAGGCATTGATGCCTTGGTTATAGATCCCAGTCGATGCGATCCGACGCGGTTTGAGCGCACAGGAGTGGAGCAGGCCATTATCCGCAACGGTGATCCTAAGCGCGATGCCTGCTGGATGGAACGGTCCGCCTGGTGGGTAGTGGATGATGGGTTGGAGCAGATAGCGCGTCTACGGGACGACCACCCGGGGTTGAATTTGATCCCGCGCCTTAGTGTCTCGCGAGCCCAAATGAGTTATCGCTTTTCCGGTCGTGCTGTGGGCGAAGGCTTCTCTTTCTATATACCTGATACAGCCGCGATAAACGGATGGCGGATTGATGGCACCGAATACTCCCTGCATGAGGCAGTAACCAGGGCGACCGAGTTGGGATATACATCTCTGTGGCTACACTCGCCAGAAGCAGAAATACGCGGTGATGGCCTGGAGCTGGATCTGTTGGACAAGGTTCGCGCTGGCCCGCTGGATATCTGGCTCTCTGGCGGCGTCTCTGAACCGAGACATCTGCATAACCTGGCGAAGATAGGTGTAGCCACTGCAGTGGTGGTGGATGAAGGCCTGGTGCGAACCTCTTCGGTGCAAACACTACGCGAGGCTTTGACCTTGCATGATCCAGTGCCGGAGGCGGTCCCCATGCACTTCGATCGGCAACCGACACAGGCGGGATAGTGCAAGTTAAGCCGAGATTTGTCCTGTTCATCTCTGTATCTATTGTCCTACTTGTACCACTGTATGTGCTGTCGGACCCGGTAAGGATATCTGCTGAAAAACTGCAGGTCTGGTTGGATGGCATAGATCCTCCGCTGGTGTTGGATGTGCGTGGCAAGGAGTCCTATCAGAAAGGTAGCTTGCCGGGTGCGGTCAATGCCGGCCGAGATCCTTTAGGTTATCTACCGGGGAATGGCAAAGAGCCGGTAGTCCTGGTCGTACCGGTCGCAGCAGACGGCAGATTTATCGAGGCATGGCGGCATCGGTTGGCGGATGCCGGTCATAGGGTCTGGATTCTGGATTCCGGGTTCGATGGTTGGAAGGCGGTTGGTGGTACAGTAGTAGTACCGGATGTCACCTATACCGAGCCGGGACGGGTTCCCTTCGTTATCCCAAGGGGGTTGTGTGAAAGAAACGATCCGGCTCATATCTATAAATGAAGAGCGTGGCTTTTTTGTGCGCGATGATGTTGCTGCTGATTGCAGCGACAGATGCCTTTTCATCTGATCCGGAAAAACCTGAGGCTTGTGTAGATTGCCATAAGGTGGAACAGGATGAATTCAGACACAGCCGTATGGCGGTTGCGGCACAAACTCCGGCGTTTATCAATGAATGGCATGGTAAGGGCAAAGATGAAAAATGTCTTAACTGTCATGCACCTAGTGGTGGAGATGGTGTGGCCTGTATCGATTGTCATGATAGTGGTGAACATCCCTATCCCAAGTTGAAGATACCTCAGGCGTGTGCGCGTTGTCATGATGCCCCTGGTGAGATAACCGTGGGTAGCTTTCGAGATTCACCCGCCGCCAGACAGGGGAAGGATTGTCTTGACTGTCATCTGCAGGGTGAACGCAGTGGACACGATTTCACAGGTCCGTCGAGACCGGGATTTTTGCAGGATGCAGCTAGCCTGAATATATCAATGCGGCGTGATAGAGACAGTTTCACGGCGTTGATACTGGTCAGACACAACGCAGGACATGCCTTGCCGGGAGGAACTACCGGTCGCGCCGTTTGGTTGCTGGTGGAAGAGAGGGATAGAGAAGGAAAGTTGATCAGCACAAACCGGTTTCGATTTGGCTGGCAACACGATGCGAATAATGGCTGGGTGGATCAGACACTGCCTGCGGGACCTGGAAAGGTAATCGAGTTGCCAATATCTGAAAAGAGCGGTCCCGGAACGATACAGGCCACCTTGATCTATCGTTTTCTACCAGGCGGACTGGAACAGCATGATCCGGACCAGGTGACACTGGCTCGAACACATTTTGGTTTGCCGAAAGATTAGAAGGAAAGGATGCTCTCTATTAAGCTATCATTTTATCAAGTCTTTTTCCCCTAGGCGAAGCTATGCAGTGTTTGCGATTAGACAGCAAAAGGTATTACTGGCTTGTGGTTCTGTCAGCTTGCTTGTGGCTGTATTTTTCTCATGTGTCTGCTGCTGAGAATGGACAAAAGGGCATACGTATCGGTCTGACGCCTGTGATACTGACCGACCAGACGTCATTCCTTAAAGACTGGCAAGAATATTTATCGGAGCGTTTTGGCCGGCCGGTAGAGTTCGTGCAGAGGCAGACATATCGTGAGATTGTTGAGCTGTTATCAGGCGGCGATCTGGATGCGGCATGGCTATGCGGATATCCCTATGTCCAGCATCGCGATGAGTTTGAGTTGTTGGTGGTTCCGATGTTCCAAGGTAAGATCACCTACCACTCCTATCTGATCGTTCCGGTATCTGATGGGCAGACCAAAGGGCTGTCCGATCTGAAGGGAAAAGTGTTTGCCTATTCAGACCCAGACTCCAATTCAGGATACCTCTATCCTCAAGTGAAATTGATTCAACTTGGATTCATGCCTAGGTACTTTTTCTCCAAGACATTTTTTACCTGGTCGCATCGTGATGTTGTTAAGGCTGTAGCTGATGGTGTTGCTAACGGTGGTGCGGTTGACAGTTATGTTTGGGAGACCTTGGCGGCAAATGAGCCGGAGTTGGTTGGACGTACCCGTGTGGTATCTAAATCTCCTGCATTCGGTTTCCCTCCATTGGTTGTTCGGCGGAATGTTCCCAGGAAAAGATCGGTAGAACTACGCCACGCCTTTATTGGTATGAGCGAGGACAAGAAGGGGGAGATATTGCTGAAGCGACTCAATCTGGATGGCTTTGCTACAGAACCTGATTCTATCTACGATAGCATCGAGACTGCAGCTAAAATATTGGAGGAATCTGGTGAAGCTAGGTGATATCAGCTACCGCATTAAGGTTCCATTGACCATAACGGCAGTGATACTTATAACCGTTAGCGTCGTCACTCTGGCGCTTACATGGCGTACATATGAAGATCTTAGGCAGGATGTATTTCACAATGCAGTAGAGATTGGTAGTGTCCTGTCCAATACTTTGCCGGACGCCCTGTTGCGAGACGACCTATGGAGTGCATATCGTCTGGTACAAGCGGCTGAAGGGTGGTCTGATAATGCCTCTTCAAGACTGTTAGCTGTGGTTGACAGAGATGGAAGGATCTACGTCTCTAACAAACCGAAAGAGTTATCAGTTACAACTCCGTTACGGGATCATGGCGCAGAATTAGCTCGAGTCGAGGCAGAAGTATTACGTCTCACCGGGGATACGAATCCTCGCCCTTACGAGCATCCTGGTGATCAGCGATTGTACGTTATCTTACCTATGTTAAGTGATGGGGTGGCTATAGGTACCCTGATAGTTGGTTATGACCGCTCGCTTTTTTTGCCGCGTTTCAATGCCATCGTGAAGCGGGTCATCTATTCAGCATTAGCCGTAACTGCGCTTTTATTACCCCTAGGCTGGTTCTTAGGAAATCGTATGGTGGTGCCGCTGGGACAGTTGGCCAATTGTATGGGTAAGGTGGGTAGGTATGAGCCAGGGGAGATCAACTGTACTCTGCGTCAGGGAAACGATGAAATCGGCCGGCTGGGGATAAGTTTCCAGCAGATGCTGGGTGAGCTGGTCGAGAAAGAGCAGATAGAGAAAAAGATGCTTGCTTCAGAACGTCTGGCTGCAGTTGGGCGACTGGCTGCGGGTGTCGCCCACGAGATAAACAATCCTTTGGGTGGTATGTTGAACGCACTCAACACATTCAAACGCTATAGCGATACCGACGACCTTGGGAGAGAGACACTCGCCCTGCTTGAGCGGGGTCTGCATCAAATTAGAGATACAGTAGCAGCACTGTTGGTTGAGGCCAACCCCAAGAGCCATCAGTTGACGGCGAACGATATCGATGATGTACGTACCCTACTGTTATCTGATATTAATAGTAAGCAGATTCGATTGGATTGGTGTAACGATATTGGTAAACCTATCCCGTTGCCTTCGACACCGATAAGGCAGATTCTGATCAATCTTTCTTTCAATGCCGTGCAAGCGACGGAAGAACGTGGGATGATTAAATGCCAAGTCAGGGTTATAAAAGATATCCTTTCCATTTTTGTGCAAAATGAGGGGGATGAAATACCAAAAGAGCGGCTAAGTCGTCTGTTCGAACCATTTACTGAAAATGCCGTTGGAAACGGGTTAGGACTTTGGGTGACCTATCAGTTGATTCAGCAACTGAAGGGGCGCATTGATGTCCAACATGAGAATGGTATGACGACTTTTACAGTTGATCTGCCGCTTGCAGGCAATGAGGAGAGAATCGAATGATGCAACGACTTTGCTTAGTCGAAGATGACGATATAATGCGTGCTTCGTTGTGTCAACGATTCAATATTGAGCATATTCCATGTGACTGCTTCAATAATGGAACTGATGCACTTTCTTCTTTAACCACGCAATCCTATGCTGCTCTGATCTCAGATATTCGTCTGCCGGACCTGGACGGTGAAGAGTTATACGGCAACCTGATGCATGGTGATCGCTCACCTCCGCCAACTGTATTTATTACTGGTTACGGAACTGTGGACCAGGCGGTACGTCTGCTTAAGCTTGGCGCCAACGATTATATTACTAAACCTTTTGACATAGATGAGTTGTTGATCAAACTGCGGCAAATGGCCCCATCATTGTTTGGTGCGTTAGAAGAGCAGGGAAATGAGCTTGGTGTTTCCTCGCAGATGCATAAAGTTAAAGCCGTGTTGAACCGCTTTGCCGACCACGATGTGGATGTATTGATTACGGGAGAGACCGGCGTCGGTAAGGAGTATGCTGCTCGTTATTTGGCCAAGCGCATTGACGGGTCAGGCCAGAAACCTTTTATTGCATTGAACTGCGCTGCATTACCGAAAGATCTGCTGGAAGCGGAATTGTTCGGGCACGAAAAAGGGGCTTTTACGGGTGCAACCCGTACGCGTCGTGGCGTATTCGAACAAGCGGATGGCGGCATTCTATTTCTTGATGAGGTTGGAGAGACCTCGCCAAGAATGCAGGCCAAGTTGCTTCGTACCATTCAGGAGCGGGTGGTACAGCGTATTGGTAGTGAGGAGAATATACCAGTCAATGTTCGTCTGATATATGCCACCAATCGCAATCTTAAAGAGATGGTATCGCGCGGAGATTTTCGGGAGGACCTTTACTTCAGGATTAATGTTGCCCATGTCAATATACCACCTCTACGTGAACGCAAAGAGGATATAGGTTGGCTGGCACATAAAATCATAGAGCAATTCTCTCGTAAGCGTGGCGAGAGGAGATTGCTGTTGCCTATTACCGAGCGCTATCTCGAACAGCAAAGTTGGTCTGGAAACTTGCGCGAATTGGCCAACACTGTTGAGCGTGCATGTATTCTTGCATCCCAAGAGGTATTAGGTCCTCGCGACTTCACTGGTAGTGAAGAAGGCGAGATAGATACTGAGGAGCACCTACAACTTAAAGAAGCCATGGAGCATTATGAAAAGAACTTAATATGTGAGGCCTTGGAGCTCCATGAGTGGCGTATCGTAGAAACTGCACAAAGTTTGGGTATCAGCAGAAAGAGTTTATGGGAAAAGATGCGACGTCATGGGATTGAATCACCCACGTAAATGGTCGAATTATATGTAGGCGCCACATGAAAAGCCCACGATGATCTGTGGGCTTTTTTGCGTCCAATATCCCCTCACCCCAACCCTCTCCCCAGAGGGGAGAGGAGGTATGTGAGATGAAATATCAGCATCAAAACCCACGCATCCGCATCGTCCTCAGTTGATCCGCTGTTTTCTGTTGCTCTGGAGTAAGGGTGCTATATAGCTTCTCAATGGCGTCAGCCATCTGGGTCATATGTTCCGCGCCGGTACGCATCAGTTTGACCCTTTCCGTAACGCTCTGCTGTTCGCCACGTTTTTCCATACGATCACGCATGGTGGTGAATTTGCTTTCCAGGACCTTGGTGAATTCCTGCCAGGCCGGTTCCTGGTCTTTGGTTATGCCGAGTTTGAATTTCATAAACTCAACTCTGTCTTGCATCCTCTGCTGCATCCAGGTACTTTGCTTCTCGGTCATCTGGCCTGAACCTTGTCGCCAGTTTCCATAGCCTCCATCGCATCCTCCAAAACCACCATGTCCGCCTTTTGCGGATACCATAGATATGGAAGCGGTGCTAAGGATTATAGCTGCAGTTGTGCCGATCAATATCTTTTTTGAACGTTTCATGTCGTGCTCCTCATTGGGTTAATAAACAGGCAATGCGCCTGACGTGGATATATGAGAACACTGGAATGTATCTGTCGGATGTCAGAAAGCTGCTTTTTTGTAATAAATTGTTGCAGTAGGGTATTTGTTACATTGTGTTACAAAAAAGTTGACTGGGTATCTGTTGTTATCGGTTAACATAGGCCAATGGAGAGACAGCAACACATATTGGTGGTTGACGACGATCCCGAGATCAGGGATCTGTTGCAGGAGTACCTGACCCGCAATGGCTACCGCACATCTGCTGTGGGCGAAGGGAAGGGGATGTGGCAGGTACTGGAAAATAGCCATGTGGACCTGATTGTGTTGGATCTGATGTTGCCGGGAGACGACGGCCTGGAGCTGTGTCGCAACCTACGTGTCAATTCCAAGGTGCCAGTGATCATGTTGACCGCCAAGGGTGACGACATGGACCGTATCCTCGGTCTGGAGATGGGGGCCGACGATTATCTGCCCAAACCATTTAATCCGCGTGAACTACTGGCCCGTATCAAGACGGTCCTGCGTCGCGCCTCCACCATGCCATGGAATGAAGAGGAAGAGCCTGAGGAGCAACCGTTATGTTTCTGTGGTTGGAGGCTAGATCCTATCACTCGTCACCTTACTGGAGAAGATGGTCTAGTGGTTCCTTTAAGTGGTGCTGAGTACAAGCTGCTCAATGTATTGCTGGCCCATCCTAATCGTATCCTCAACCGTGACCAACTGCTGGACCTCACCCAGGGTCGAGAGTCCGATCCTTTTGATCGCAGCATTGATGTGCTGATCAGCCGCTTGCGCAAACGCTTGGGAGATGATCCCAAGACGCCGAATATTATTAAGACAGTAAGAGGCGAGGGGTATATCCTGTCGGTCAAGGTTACGAAGGCGGAGGCAGGTATATGACCTTGCTACCGCGTTCCCTGTTCTGGCGCTTGATTCTGGTGTTGGTACTTGGATTGATCCTGGCGCAGATCATCGGCTCTGCGATCCTGTTACGGGATAGAGCGGATGTATTGCAATATAATCTTGGACGTCACTTGGTCGATCGTGTTACCACCGTGGTCAGGTTGGTAAACGAGAGCAGGCCGGAGGAGAGAGAGAGGATTATACGGGCCTTCGATTCACCCGAGTTTCAGGTATCTATAAGTGATCAGCCAAGGCCGCGTGCGGAGAATGCAGTCTCCCCAGCTATGTTGGCTAGCATACTGCGCAGAAAACTACCTGATAATAGAAAGATCATCGTATCTATCATTCCAACACATGAGGGAAGCGATTATCGTAAACCAGGACGTTATCAACGCCTGATGGATAGACCGCCAAAGGATGATGACAATGATAGACGAACGAGATTTTGGAGGGCTAGATATGTAGGCTTCCAGGCTCAGGTGCAGCTGCATAATGGCGAGTGGCTGATCTTTAACCGTCCGGTCCCGGACTACATACAATCAAGGCACCAAAAACTCATAACCTATCTTGTGGTATTGGTTGTTTCCATCGTATTGCTCTCATTCATCGCCGTGCGCTATGTCACCAAGCCGTTGAAACTGCTGGCGAACGCGGCGGACGATCTGGGACGGGATATCCAGAGCCCACCGCTAGAAGAGAAGGGGCCAGTAGAGGTTAGGCGAGCCGCACACGCCTTCAACACTATGCAGAGCCGTCTGCGGCGCTATATAGAAGACCGCAGCGAGATCCTGGCTGCCGTATCCCATGACCTGAAAACCCCTATCACCAGGTTACGTCTGCGTGCCGAGATGCTCGAAGATGAGAAGATCCAGCAAAAATTCAATCAAGACCTGGACGATATGGAACAGATGGTCAATGCCACCCTGGATTTCATGCGCGGGACTGAGAGTAGCGAAAAGCCGGTACCAGTGGACATCATGGCATTGCTGGAGGCGCTACGGGACGATATGGTTGACTTGGGCGACAAGGTGGAGTTGGAAGGGGCAGATCTTAAACCATACAGGGGACGTCCTCTGTTGCTGAAACGTTGCCTCACCAACCTGATCGAAAATGCGGTTCGTTACGGCGGCGAGGCCAATATCAGGGTAGAGCAGGATAAAGAGCAACTTCAGATCATCATTGCCGACGAGGGGTCAGGTATCCCGGAGGCGGAGCGGGAGCGTATCTTTAAACCGTTTGTGCGGGGCGAGGCTTCACGCAGTCGCGATACCGGCGGAACCGGACTAGGTCTGAGCATCGCCCGCAATATCGCTCGCGCCCATGGCGGCGAGTTGATACTGCGCAGCGGTAAAAATGGAGTAGGGTTGGAGGCAGTGGTTAGTTTGCCGCTGGTATCTTGTTAGAAGATTTATCTCACCTGGTTTCTTTCCATATCTTGTAGGGCAGCCAGATGAAGGTGCGAAGTAATAGGTAGACGATGGTTACAGGGAAGAACACGATCATCAGTATGATTCGTGCTTTTTCTAGTGTGCTCGCCTCTTCAACCTTTTCTCCTAAATCTATAGTCCACTCTTCACCTTCGTAGAATAGAGTACCTCCGAATTGATCCTTAGTTTTCTCCAGCGCTAAAAGTATGGAGTCAGGATAACTTCCTTCACAGCGTATTTCCTTGGTAGTAGAGTCGTAAAAGATCATGAACTCCTTGTTATTCGTACCAGTGATGCCGGCCTCGTTACGGAACATTGCACATGCATCGTCGAAGTTTGCCGGAACTTTTATGGAGATTACCTGGCTCATAAGTTATCTGTGTGCGCACTGATAAAGAGTTTTGCTTTCATGTGTCGTCACCAAGCTGTTTTTTTATGCTAATGATGATACTTGAGAACAAAACCCATTATAAATTAAAAGGCGATTTATATTTTACTAATAGAGGACATCCAACTCCTCCTGATGGTTTGGAGAAGGGCGCTGCTCTGCGCACGGCCTTTTCCGCAGCACTCTTCAATAGCTTATGACCGCCGCTCACACGTAGGTTAGTTATTCTGCCGTTGCATTGAATAGTGAAGTTGACACTGACCCTTCCCTGAATGTTGCGTCTCATGGCTGCTCGTGGATAGAATTTACTTCTCTCGATTTTCCTTATTAAAGAAGATATGTATGCTCGCCGCTTATTTGTGCTTCCAGATATTATTTCTTTCTGCTGTATTTTATCTTTTGGCTTCGGCTTCGGCTTCGGCTTCGGCTTCGGCTTTGGCTTTGGTCTTGGTGTTGGTTTAGGATCAGGCTCAGGTTCTGGCTCTGGCTCCTGTTTTTGTTCAGGTTCTGGTACGTAATCTAGTCTTATCTGGGTTACGATTGTTTGCTCGTCCGTGATCACGTCTGCGCGCATGTTGGTTTCTTTGAGCACAAAAAAGACCACCGCTCCGTGCAGAAATATGGAGATAGCTATGGCAAATAGACGCCTGCCACTGTCGTGCTGGGTCATGGGCGTTCAGTAAGTATATCCAGAGACTCGGCGCCGGCTTTGCGAGCGGCGTCCATTACATGAACTGCCATACCGAAGTTGGATTCGTGGTCACCGCGCAATCGTACGAAGCGTTTGCCAGGGGAGTGCAGGGCGCCGCGTATGGTCTCTTCCAGGTCATCCTTTGCCACCGATGTGCCGTCCACTTGCAGTTCACCCTCAGGCGTCAGCACCACCTCCACATATTCATCCTTCTCTATGGGTTTGGAGCTATTGGCTTTTGGCAGGTTTATATCTATGGCCTGGTCCTGTATGAAGTGTGCGGTCAGCATAAAGAAGACCAGCAGCAGAAACACAATGTCGATCAGCGGCGTCAGGTTGAGGACGATGTTGGAGCCTCGGCGTCGTTCATACGCCATCTGTTATTTCCTCCCAATGATGTGGCTCCTCTGCTGCTTCAGCGTTGTTCTTAACGCCGTTTCTGCGTTCCATCAGCAGGGAGAGGCAGTTGTCCATTGATTGGATGCGTCTGCGCACCGAGCCTTCAAGCAGGTGCAGAAGGATCAGCAATGGGATTGCTACGGCAAGACCAACTCCGGTGGTGATCATTGCCTCCCAGATACCCCCGGCCAGGGCCTGGGCATCCACCTTGCCGCCGGCCTGTTCGATCACCATGAATGCCTTGATCATTCCTGAGATGGTGCCGAGCAGTCCCAACAAAGGTGCGGTATTACCCAGCAGACCGAGGGTGGCCAGTCCGGTCTCCATATGTTGCATCTCTGCTGCGCGTACCCTCACGCCAACACCCTGTAGATCTTTCACGCCCTGTTGATTCGCCTCGACCACGGCTTGGATAAGCCTGGCTTCCGGTCCTTTTAGATCCTGAACCATTGATACTGCGTCTCCACGATCAAGCAGGCTGCTCAGGTAGGTGGTAAAACCATTAGGCAGGCGCCTCTGTCTCAGATATAGGATGTATCGATCCAAGACTATGGCGATCCCCACCATCGAGTAAAAGGCCAGGATCCATACAACCGGACCACCGCGGGTAAAGAGTTCTTCTAGATTCATAGGTCGCTTCCTTGTACTTAGGTAGCTGTAAAAATGGATGAAATCATACAGAAATAATTTGCTGTATCAAAATAAATATCTAGAGAAAACAATATGTTGGGTGATATGGCGCACAATGTGGGTTATATGCCGCAATTATTAAGTTTTCCGTTCAGCAAGCATTCAGGCAGCCGGGGCTAATCTTCCTTACAAGATCAAAACAATCTTTAATTTGAAACAGGAGAAATGAGATGAAAAAGAGCAGCCTGATAGCAGCAATGGGATTTGGAGCGTTGATGGTTTCCCAGATTTCTATGGCGGGACACAACGGTTACTATGACACCGCCCGCGTGCTTCGAGTGAATCCTATTTACCAGACAGTTCAAGTGAATCATCCTAGGCAGAACTGCTGGGAAGAGCCGGTATACCATAACGGTGGCAGAAATTCTGCGGTTCCCATGATTACTGGCGCGATCATCGGCGGTGCCATTGGCAACCAGTTTGGCCGAGGCCATGGTCGTGACGCCATGACGGTTGCAGGGCTTCTACTTGGCGGTGCAATTGGTGATGATATAGGGCGTCAGAACAGTTATGGAAGAGGCTATCAGACCATGGAACGCAGATGTAACCAGGTTAATCACTACTCAACAAGACAGGAAGTGGTTGGATATCGTGTAAAATACCGCTATAACGGTCAGATACATTGGACCAGGACCCAGACACATCCAGGCAGATACATTAGGGTAAGTGTCAAACCAAACCATTATAATGGCTATGGTATGTACTGATTAGGTGGTTTAGAGAGGGTGACTTAAACAGATAGGGTGGATGATGCTGACTAGATTGATTACAGGACAAGTTAAATTGGTTGTCACGTTGATGTTGTGTGGTGTACTGGTGAGCATGCCAGTCGCCGCACAGCGGTTTTCTGTAGATGGAATGGAGAGAGTACAACCACAGCATCTGATCCTGGCCAGGGCAGGGGGTGAGAACCTGAATAGCGCTGTAGCCAGAATTCGTAAGCAGACAGGTGGTAGGGTGCTGTCGGCAGAGACCAGACAGGAAGGAGACTCTCAGGTGCACTACATAAGAGTACTCACTAGAGACGGTAAAGTAAGAAACATAAGGGTTGTAGCACAACCAAGATAGTCATGCGAATACTGGTAATAGAAGACGAAGAAGCCCTGCGCACCCAGTTACACGAACAGCTAACCTCCCGCGGGTATTCGGTAAACTCCGCTGAAGACGGGGAAGAGGGTCTTTTCTATGGACGTGAATATCCTCAGGATCTGGCTGTTGTAGATATCGGCCTACCGAAATTGAGCGGTATAGAGGTAATAAAAAAACTACGTGCTGATGGGTTTACCTATCCGATCATTATCCTGACCGCCAGGGGCAACTGGCAGGACAAGGTGGAAGGCCTGGAGGCCGGGGCAGATGATTATCTGGTAAAGCCGTTCCATATTGAGGAGTTGTTGGCACGTTTGAATGCTTTATTACGTCGCTCCGCCGGTCTTGCCACACCAGAGCTGACATGTGGCCCAGTTAAACTGGATACTGTGAGCCAGACGATCCGCATTGATGATAAGCCGATCTCACTCACCGCGTATGAGTATCGCATCATGGAATATCTGATGTTGAACACCGGCAAGGTGATATCCAAGACAGAACTCACCGAGCATATTTACGAGCAGGACTTCGATCGGGACAGTAATGTGCTGGAGGTTTTGGTAGGCAGGCTACGGAAAAAGTTGGATCCGGATAACAGCATTCAGCCAATCGAGACCCTGCGTGGACGTGGCTATAGATTCACAATAGAAAGGGACAGTTGTTGAAGGCAGCTTCCCTACAGACCAGGCTGGTAATAGCCGGTTCTTTGGTATTGGCTGCATTTCTGGGACTGACCGGAGTAGCACTGGATCGAGCCTTCCGCGATAGCGTTGAAACGGCTACCATCGAAAAACTCAAAGGCCAGATCTATGGTTTGTTGGGCGCGGCAGATGTGGATAGGCGGGGCCGGCTACGGCTACCAGAGTCACTTTCTGACCCTCGTCTTTCAGAGCCTGACTCAGGACTTTACGCCCAGGTTCAGGGCGAGAAGGGTAAATACAACTGGCAGTCTCCATCCATGGTCGGGCGTAAGCCGGGAAAGATTGAAGCAACTCCGACAGGTGAGTTCAGGTTTCGTAGATCTACTCCTCCGGATGAGATGTTTATCCTCAGCTTTGGCGTGTTATGGGAAGACAATGCTGGAAGGGAGCAGGCCTATACTCTTATGGTATCCCAGAACACCGATAGTGTAATCTCCCAGATCGAGAGTTTTCGCTTCACCATGTTTCTCTGGATGGGAGGTTCGGCCCTGATTCTGCTGCTGGCACAGGTGGTTGTGTTGCGTTGGGGTTTGGCTCCACTGCGTCAGGTCGCGGGTGATCTCAAACGTATAGAAGCTGGGAAAGCAGATGGGCTGGAAGGTGATTATCCCAAAGAACTGTTGGGACTGACTCGGAACATTAATTCACTGATTAGCCACGGGCGTGCCAGCCAGGAACGTTATCGTAACAGTTTAGGTGATCTGGCCCATAGTCTGAAGACGCCGTTGGCGGTGATGCAGGGAGCGATGGATAGCCATGATGAAGACAACCTGCGCGATGCGGTCTCGGAACAGTTGCCACGCATGGATGAGATCGTGCGCTATCAACTGCAGCGGGCCAGCGCTTCCGGTCGTTCCGATGTGACACGTGCTCAACAGGTATCTCCAGTGGTTGTCCAGATCGTGAATACCTTGCAGAAGGTCTATCGTGATAAGGGAGTTGTCTGCAATCAGGACCTGGACGACTCGGCCATGTTCTATGGCGATAAAGGAGACCTTATGGAGTTTATGGGCAACCTGTTGGAGAACGCCTTTAAATACTGTACAGGTTTAGTCGCAGTGAGTGTGGAATGTCTGCAGCACGAAGACGGGATGCGTCTACCGCTGCAGATAACCATCGTCGATGACGGAGCAGGCATACCGGAGTCTGAATGGCAGCGTGTTCTTGGTAGAGGCGAGAGACAGGATCAAAAACAACAGGGGCAGGGTATAGGTCTCAGCGTGGCTGACGATATCATTCATCTCTATGGAGGAGAGTTGGCGATTGGCCATAGTGAACTGGGCGGTGCCAAGATAACCATAAGCTTTGATAACTAAAAACATATCTTTATTCTGAGTGTAATCCCACAATATTCTTCTTAACATTTCACGCTATTGAGTGTTTAAAAACTCGACATAGCAATCTTTTCTTCCCAAATATCTATTGTCGTAATACAGCATCCAGGTGTTGTATGCGATGGGTTGTAGTGCGTTAAAAAAGTGCGTCATTTGACACAGTAATATGTGTGAAATAACAAATAGATAAGTGTGAAAAAAATAATTATATTGGCGCGCAGTTTTAAAAAAAATGTGGGGAGAATAATAATGATCTATTCACTCTTTCGGGGTAGTCCCCGAATGTTGGCGCTTACACTTTCGATTCCCGCTCTGGCTAGCGCACCAGCTATGGCTGCCTGGGATGTAGTGGATTTAGGATTAATCTCGGTTACGGCTTCCAGGGTGGCGACTGATATTCAAGACACTCCATCTTCAATCAGTATTGTGGGGAAGGAAGAGCTAGATACCATCAAGTTTGTTGATGCCACCCATGAACTTATGAAGCGTATTCCTGGTTACAGCATGAGCCGAAACCTCAGAATACCCATGGGTGGTAAGAATTACACGGCTAACCTGATTGATGGTGTTTCCATGGGTGCCCGTTTTGGAAGTAACACTATCGGTTTTGCCGATTATGTAAACACCTTCGATATCGAACGAGTTGAAGTACTTAGAGGGCCGGCATCCGCTCTCTATGGCAGTAATGCCATAGGTGGTGCCATCAACCTCATATCCCGTACTCCTCCTTTGGAGCCAGAGTACCGTGTTTGGGGGGAACTTGGTGAATATGATCGCTCACGTGGGGGTGTATCTGCAGCTGGCACCAAAGGTGCAATAGGCTATTTCTTTGATGTTAATACCCTTGATTACGAGGGTTGGCAGGATAGAAGTGTCAATGAGCGCGACCAGGCAAGTGGTAAGCTGCTGTTCGATATGAGTGATAGCACAAGATTTACCCTAAGGGCTGAATATGTGGATAGGTATACAGAGAATCCTGGAAGGATTGATCAGGCTCAATATGATGCAGATCGGTCACAAGCCTTTGTCTATGATGCGTACAATCATGACATATCAAAGACCGGTTCTATCAAGATTGAACATGACTTTACCGACCACTCTGGTATAGAGATCACCTATGGATACAGAGATGCTGAGGGAGAGGGGCCCCCCTCATACAGCGCCACCGGTAGCTTTGGTGCTGATCATGAGATCAACCAAAATTTGGTGGGATTCTATCGGCACAACTTTGATTTTTATGACTCGCAGCTGATTGTTGGTGTGGATATATTGGATAGTTCTGCCTACGACATAAAGTATGTTGGCCGCATTAAGGATCCAACTAATATTGATCAGGAGTGGGACACAATAGCAGAGGGGTTCTCTCCCTTCTTTCAGTATGAGATATCTCCGACCGACTGGCTAAGATTTACCGTGGGAGCACGCCGCGACCAAATAAAATATTCAGCAGTTGGTTATGATGTTGGAAGATTTTCTACCACCTATTACGATGATGAAAAGACCTTCTCTAATACAACCCCAAAGGCCGGTGTTACCTTTAAGCTGAATGAAGATAACAGTCTCTGGTTCAGTTATGGACAGGGTTTTGTTGTTCCTGGCCGTAGCCAACTATGGGTAGGTGGCTGGTCTGCTGCTGCAAACCCAAATCTAATACCTGAAGAAGCGGAAGATTTCGAGATGGGTCTGCGCGGTAGAATTCAGGTCATGGATAGTCCTCTAAGTTACGACGTAGCTCTCTACTATACCAAAATCAAAAACATGATAGTGGTAGATAAGGTTGCCGGAACCGATACCTATGTGAATGCAGGAAAGGTTCGGATCAAGGGTATTGAAACCATGCTCTCATATCAGCCACTGGACGATTGGCGATTCGATATTACCCACACCTATGCTGATAACAAGTATCTTAAATATGATACCAGTGGCGTTGACTACAGCGGCAACACACTGGCTTACTCACCCAAGCATCATCTGAATGCGCGGGTAACCTGGATGCCCATCCATGGTCTGTCTGCAGAGTTGGAGATGAACCATATATCTGAGTATTACACCAGTACCGCCAATGATGATCCAAACGGCCAGGAGGAGAGGCCTGATGTATTTAATCTACGCGTTAACTACAAGACAGGGCCCTGGGAGATATGGGGCCATGTGTTGAACCTTACCGATAGAGAATATGCAGAGCGCATTTCATTTGATATGGATGATTACATTGCTGGTGTTGATACGGGGCGAACCTTTGATGTAGGAGGGCCACGCACCTTCTACGCCGGTGTTGGTTACAACTGGTAAGGGATTTGTACTGCAAGATTGATTAGTGGTTTCCATTTGTAAATTTGGCTGATGCTTGCCGCTGGCGGGCATCAGTCCTGTCGTATTTTGCTAAGTATTAAGGGGGGACGATGCGACTTCTAACAATAGCCTTGCTGATAGCTATCTGGTGTGCGCCTTTGTATGCCAGGCCTGGTGGTCAGGGGCAGATGCTGTGGTTGGAGCCTCTTAGCTATCAACAGATGCTTGAGGCGATGGAAAAGGCCAAGGAGATGGCTGCCAAGGGGCAGATGGGGAAGCGTCCTTCCAATACAGGAAGCCCCAGTAAACCAGAGCAGAAAAATGCCGGAAAGAAAGAGGAGAAAAAACGCAGTTGGGGCGGTGGTGGCGAACGTCTCCGACGTATCTATCTTCGCTCCGGAGCTTTTCCGGCGAAAAAGAACATGATGAAGTCTGGAAGCTGGTCTGGTAGCCGAGCTAAATCTGGTGGTATGCCAAAGATGAAGGGTGATACCAGCGGCAGCGTGGTATGGCTGGAACGGTCTGACAACACCATTCAGGGCATTAAGGTTAAGCAACGTCGTGGGAGCACAGTTGCTGAATATTCGGCGAATGACGGTGGTTGGTATCGTATCTATGCCTATAACGATCTAGGTGTAAGAGATAAGACCTGGGTCAACCTGTTTTCCTATTACTCCTTCATGAGTCATGGGGATAAACCGGAAAAAAAGACAGCGCAACCTATGGTGGGTGCGGGATATTTTGATGGGCATCCTGAGTTCGAATTGAAGCGTATTTATGTAGATGGGAAACCCAGTTATCGCAACAGTGTCGGCGATACGGTTCGTGTGCGTGCACTGTTCAGGGGATGGCCGCTAGAGGGTGGGCACATGGTATTGACCACCGAGCAAGGTTGGCGACAGTACCAGACAACAGACGAAAATGGTGAAGCTGAGTTTACCCTGATCAAGGAGGATTTTCCGGAAGATGGAGTCGATCGGAGAAAGTCTGAACTCTACATGATCAGTATGCAGCATAACGTCAAGAGCTCTGGAATATACCGCGGCGCGTCGTATGACAAGGAGCGCTATATCGCCACCATGCCATTCCGTGTATCACCGGACAGCGATGAGTGGCAGATTCAGTATCTTGCCTACATAGTTGCTATGGTAACCATTGTTGGTTCTGGCGTGGCCATTGCTATCCGCAGAAGGCGTAGGAGAGCAAAATGAACGTCCAGCGTATTAGATTGATCGTTCAGTTTATCTGCTTCGTTATCCTTACCTATGGTGGCCTGTTCTATATCGATATGGGCAGCCGTATGCCTACCTTTTCCTGTGCATTCGTAGATGATAATGGGGGTAGCTGTTTTCTGGTTGGTTTTCAGCACATGCTCTCCAGGTCGTTTTCAGACTACTGGGGTGATGCCGGTATTAGGTTTCTTAAAGCCATAGGTATTGTTTCGCTCTGGGCTATCGTGTTGAACAAGGCGTGGTGTGGCTGGATCTGTCCATTTGGATTTGTTCAGGATCTGCTAACCAAGTTGCGTAATCTGATTAGCATAGATTTATCCCGTTTCGCCTGGATGACGCGCACCAGATATAAATCCGTAAAGTATATTTTTCTCGTCCTGCTGATCCTGATACCAATGGCCATCGGTAACTCTATGCTTGGATTGCCGAAACTGTCACGTGACTGGACTGCTCCATTTTGTCAGATGTGTCCTGCGCGGGTTCTAATGCCGATCCTGAATTGGGATTTCAGTGAGATCTATATAGACTTTTCCAATGGCCCAGGTATGTTTTTGACCACAGTAGCTGTTTTGTTGTCAGGCCTGTTTTTTACCACCGCGTTTGTGAAGAGGCGCTTCTTCTGCTCTTACTGCCCAATGATGGCGCTGCTATCGCTGTTCGATAAGATAGGTTTTGTTTCTCTGAAAAAAGATGGTCAGCGCTGTACCCGTTGCGGCAACTGCTCTCGTGCCTGCCCGATGGAGATCAGGGAGATTGAAGAAGAGAAGACGCTCACCAATCTGGTTACTCAGGACTGTATTCTCTGTGCGCGTTGCGTTGATGTGTGTCCGGAGGATGAGACGTTAAAAATTCAGTTCTTGGGGCTTCCTCTTTATACCGCTACAGAAAAAGGATTTCTCAAACGTCAGGCCAAATCTATAAAGGCCCCAGAACCCAGTGAGATAAGTAAGCATGAGTGAACAAAATATACATCTTTCGAAGAATGAGCGTCTGGCTAATAAGGTCAGGGTCAATCTGGCTATGTCTGTGCGTGAGATATTTGATCGGATAGAGGAAGAAGAGACTAATCGGCCTGAAAATATGTCCTACTTCGATCGCATCTTTGAGACCTTTGAACATGGAGGCAAGGACACAGTCAGGCTGCGCAAGGGAGAAAAGATGATCGGCACCTATTGTCTGTTTGTGCCGGAAGAGTTGATCTATGCTGCAGGCGCAAGACCGGTAAGGCTATGCTCTGGCGCTTATGAAAGTGTAGAGATCGGTGAGGATTACATTCCTGAAGTAGCCTGTCCGATGGTTAAATCGGAATTTGGCCTTAGTACTCTTCCGGTTCTATCTTTTTTTCAAGAGTGTGAAATGGTGGTGATGCCAGCCAGTTGTGACTGGAAGGTGAAAATGGCAGAGATGCTCAATGAGCATGTCCCCGTGCATATGATGGATATGCCGCGGGTTAAAGAGGAGGAGTCATCACGCACCTTCTGGCTTGAGGAAGTGAAGCGGCTTACCAAAAAGCTGGAAAAGACCACCGGCGTTCGTATTACCCGCCGTAGATTGAAACACTCCATTAGAATGGTTCAGCGTGCCCAGATGGAGTTCCACCGTTTTCATAGAATTCGTAAACACATTCCTGCGGTTATCTATGGTCGTGATGCCCTTGAGGTGATGAACGCATATTTTTACGATCATGTAGAGGATTGGACAGAGGCCCTATCCAAACTAAACGATGAATTGGAGCAGCGCATTAAAGACCAGGTGCAGGTGACAAAGAGTGACGCCGCCCGTATCTTATTGACCGGTTCGCCTATGGTGTTTCCTAACTGGAAAGTGCCGACAATAATCGAAGAGTTGGATGGAATACTGGTGGCCGATGAGTTTTGTACCTCCAACCGTTATCTAAATGATATGGTGGCGGTGGACGAAGGGACAATGACGGATATGGTGCATGCTATTTCAGAAAGATATCTGCTGCCTTCAACATGTCCCATCTTCTCCAATACGGTAGATCGCAAAGATCGACTACTGCAACTGATTGATGACTATAAAGTGGAAGGGGTCATCTATCACATCCTGAAGGGGTGTCACCCTTATGATGTGGAGACCAAGATCGTGGAGAAACTTATGGAGGAGAAGGGTGTACCTATGCTCAAGATCGAGACCGATTACAGCCCGCAGGATGTTGAGCAGCTGCGCACCAGAATTGAGGCGTTTCAGGAGACCTTGAAAGGGAGACGCAGTTGATATGAGTCGTTATGTAGGTATAGACATAGGTTCGGCCACTACCAAGGTAGCAGTGGTGGATGATGACGCTATCCTGGGACATAAAGTGGTTCCCACCGGGGTCCATTGTGAAGAGACTGCGCGTGAAGCCCTGGATGCACTGCTGCAAAAGTTGAGTATTACATTTGATGATATTAGCAGTGTAACCTCTACCGGATATGGGCGCCGTCTGGTTAAGTTTGCCGACAGTAATATCAGCGAAATTAGCGCAAACGTCAGAGGTGCGCTTTGGTATGGTGAGCAGAGCGGCATCAAGGTGCGAACCATAATGAATCTTGGAGGCCAGGACAGCAAGGTTATCTCTATAGATGAACAGGGCGTTACCAAGAATTTTGCCATGAACGATAAATGTGCCGCAGGTACCGGACGTTTTCTGGAGACCATGGCACGTATCCTTGAGATCAATGTAACCGATCTTGGAGATCTTGCGCTTGAGGCGGACGTGCCCATACGTATCAACTCCACCTGCGCGGTGTTTGCTGAGTCAGAGATCATATCCTTGGTTGCGCGGAAGAAACTGAAGAGCGAGATCATCGCCGGGGCTCACCACTCAATCGCCAAGCGACTTAGCCGTATGGCAAAACGTGTGGGTATTGTAGACCAGGTGTTCTTCGACGGTGGGCCGGCTTTAAACGCAGGACTGATTAGGGCCATGGAAGATGAAATGGCCACAGATATCTATGTGCCGCCAAGCGTACCTCAGGTAACAACGGCAGTTGGGGCAGCCCTGATTGCCAGGGATGAATACAAGAAACGACTCTCATGACCCCAGCGTCGTCTGCACCAGCACTGCAGTTGCATCTCGATATGCTACAGAACTTTGAGAGCATATATGTGGGTATGTTGGCCATGGGTTTTTTCTATGGACTAACTCTGTGTAATCTCTCCTGCATCCCGCTGATCGGTCCTTACATCATAGGCACCCAGAAGGGATTCAGGCGCGGCTTCGATGCCACTGCGGTGTTTGTGATCACCAGGGTTGTTACATATACCATACTGGGTGGTATTTCAGGATTGGTGGGTAATGTGGCACTCAAAAGTATCGACTCAGGTCTACTGTTTGTTATTGCTGGTACCCTGGTGTTGTCGATAAGTGTCATGATTATATTCAGACCTAAAGCCGCTGCATGCAAAAGTAAGGGGCAGGTTGAGGTGCATAGGCCGAGACGGCGAACATGGGCGCACATGGTGACACTTGGGTTTTCCACCAGCCTGGTGCCCTGTCTTCCTCTTACTGCCGTACTGTTTTATGCCGCCACCACGCAATCGTTTGTGACCGGGTGTCTCCTTGCCCTGATGTTTGGGATTGGTACCTCTGCTTCTCCGCTCTACTACATCGGTGGTGCGGCTGGGTGGTTTTCTGAAAGGATACGCAGTGAAATTCCGCGCTACGGTAGCTTGCTACGAAAGGTTAGTGGGATAATTCTGGCGTTGTTTGGACTACGCCTGTTGATCATGAGTGGTGTGCTTGGGTAGGTTTAGCTTGCTATTCGCCCAAATCCTTGGGCATTGTATTTGCCAAGTGAATGAAATTATCCAGGCGCTGCTGGGAAATCTTTCTTTCCGTTACCGCCTGTTTAATGGCGCAGCCCGGTTCCTGTAGATGCTGACAGTCGTTGAATTGGCAACTGCCCAGGAAGGGTCGAAACTCTCGAAAACCATTCTCCAGTTCACCTCGGCTGAGCTTCAGCAGCCGAAAGCTTCTTACCCCAGGCGAATCGATCAGTTCACCACCGGAAGGCAGTGAGTAGCAGGTACTGGCCGATGTGGTGTGTTTACCCAGATTAGTTGCTTCTGATAGCCTTCCCACCTGTAGATCAAGATCAGGCAGCAGGGCGTTGATGATGGACGACTTACCTACGCCGGATTGACCGACCAGGATGGAGGTCTCACCCCGTAACCGTTCGATCATCGGATCCAGTCCGTGTTTGGTATGGGCACTGATTCTGGCAACTGGATACCCGATTTCCTCGTATAGCCTGATACGCTGGTTAAATTGATCGCCGCTCTCTCCCTTGATCAGGTCTGTCTTGTTGATGGCGATGAGCGCCGGTACGCTGATAGTCTCGGCCGTTACCAGATACTGATCCAGTAGATACTCGCTGAACTCAGGTTCTGGTGCCAGCACTATCACCAACAGAGTGATGTTGGCAGCCAGCGGTTTCTCCCGGCCGCTGTAGTCCGGTCTGGCCAGGACCGAGCTCCTCTCCAGGCGAGCAGTGACTACACCATATCCAGGTTCAGTGGCCTGCCATACCACCTGGTCACCGCAGACGATTTGCCCGATGTTTTGGCGCGAGAGGCAGTGGTGGATGTTGCCTGATCTATCTGCAACCGCAAGGTTCTGGCCATGACGAGCGATCACTTTGCCTTCGAGAGGGGCGTCCGTATCGTGTTGATCCAGAGATTCTTCCACACGGTTGGATAGACGCTCACGCCGCTTCTCCTGAATGCGCTTGATGTGTCGTTTCTGCTTTTGCGTGAGTCTGCGTTGGGTCATCTGATGTCTATTTGAAGTGGTAGTACTCTTTATTGAGATATTCCGCTACGCCCTCTACCTCTTCATCAAACCACTGTAGTTGCAACTGTTGCTCACAGAAATGTACCTGGGATGATAGTTTTTCCCTTGAGGTTACACGTCGCTCCGGCCTGGTGTAGAGTTTTGGCTGATGGCAGGCAAGGCAGTGTTTGTCATGTAATTCCTGACCCTTCGTAACATCTGTATCATCAGCGTTGGCAGCTGAAGTTACCATGCAGATGATTATCGCAATCAAGTATCTCACTGACTTCTCCATTTATAGCTTGGATGAAAGATAGGCAATACGCACCGGGGCCGGTGGATGACTGTCATGAAAAGCAGAATAGAGAGGATCCGGTGTCAGGGTGCTGGCATTCTCCTTGTAGAGTTTGACCAGAGCGCTGATCATCGGTTTGGCCCCCGCCTGCTCAACTGCATAGTCGTCCGCTTCGAACTCGTGTTTGCGTTGTAGTTTCGCCATTATAGGATGCATAAATTGGCTGAACACCGGTGCTGTAAATAAAAATAGTAGAAGGGCCATGGGATTGGACTCTGTGGTTACCCCAAGCCCGTTAAAGAACCAGGACTGCTGTATCAGCCAGGCCAGCAGCGCCAGACCGAACAGTGAGCTGATCATCATGATCAATAGCCCCTTCAGAATATGGCGCCTCTTAAAGTGCCCCAACTCATGGGCCAGTACCGCCTCTATCTCATCCGTGTCCAGGTGTTGCATAAGGGTATCGAAAAATACGATGCGTTTGTTTCTGCCCAGGCCGGTAAAGTATGCGTTACCGTGGCTGGAGCGTCTTGATCCGTCCATTACAAAGATGCCGTTGCTGGTAAAGCCGCAACGGTCCAGCAGTTGTTGAATACGCTGGCGCAGCCATTCATCCTCTAGTGGGGTGAACTTATTGAATAGGGGTGCTATTAGGGTGGGGTAGGCCCAACTCATAAACAGGGTAAAGACGGTCCAGAAAATCCATGCCAGCATCCACCAGAGACCGCCTGCACTCTGCATTAGCCACAGTATGACCCAGATGATCGGCACACCCAGTAGCAGAGAGAGCATAAGCTTCAATAACATGTCTTTTACGAAACGGGACGGGGTGGTGCGGTTAAAGCCGAAGTTGTTTTCCAGCACGAAGGTGCGATAGATTGAGAAGGGCAAGTCCAGGATGCCTGAGATGATGGATACGGAGAGAATTAGTCCTGTACCCAGGAGTAGGGGACTATAGTCAAGAGACAGTCCATCCCATATGTCCTGAATATATTGCAGGCCTCCGCCCAGGGTCCATCCCAGTAACAGTGCTGTACCGAACAGTAACTCATACGACCATAGCCGTATCTGCGCTACAGTATAATCTGCTGCGGTATGGTGCTGATCCAGCGAGACATAATCGGCAAATGCCTTCGGCACCTCTCCGCGATGTGAGATTACGTGGTTACGGTGACGCAGCGTTAGCCATGATTCCAGCAGTAGTCCGCCTACTAGTGCAAAGAGAAATAGATAACTAAACCAGTTCATAGGGTATAAGGATACATCCGCTCGGCCCTCTCTGCTAGAATCTCCAAAGCTTACACACACTACAAATAAGGAATAGCAGATGGCTCAAGATGTAACGAACCTGATCTGGATAGACCTGGAGATGACCGGTCTGGATACCATGAGTGATTGGATCATCGAGATTGCGACTATTGTTACGGATGCGAAATTGAATATCCTGGCAGAGGGTCCCATGTTGGCCATCCACCAGCCGGATGAGGTGATGCATGCCATGGATGAATGGAACACCAATCAGCATGCCAAGTCAGGTCTGACTGAACGGGTGAAGCAGAGCAGCAATGACACCGCGCACGCGGAACGGGAAACAATAGAATTCCTGGAGAAATATGTTCCCAGGGGTGTTTCGCCGATGTGTGGAAACAGTATCTGCCAGGATCGCCGTTTTCTGGCCCGTCTAATGCCTGATCTGGAGGCATACTTTCACTACCGCAATCTGGATGTGAGTACCTTGAAGGAGCTGGCCAGTCGCTGGGCCCCGGATGTGGCAGCTGGTGTGGTCAAGCAGGGCAAACATCTGGCTCTGGATGACATTCGTGATTCCATCAGCGAACTGGCACATTATCGGGACAATTTCCTGAAGCTGCCATAATTACTATATGTTTAGTGAAGATATATAGGTAGAAAACGCATGGTTAATTACGTAGGAGTGCATCACCCCGCTTTTGGTACATGTGACCTGGATGGAACCATCCGCTTCTGGCGCGACCTGCTCGGTATGCGTCTGGTGTATACCTCGAATGAGGGCGCCGGTCGTCAGGTCTTTTTCTCAGTAGGTGGAGACAGCTACATCGTTTTCTTCGAGTGGCCAGATGCATGTTGTCTTCCGTATCGCCGTCACGGGGAGCCAAAACAGGGGGAACAGGCCTTTGATCATGTCGCCATTCAGGTGGCTGACGAAGAGCATCTATGGGAGATCATGGGGCGTCTGGATGCGGCTGGTATGCCAGCAGCGGATATAGTAGATCATGGCTTCTGTCGTTCTCTCTATAGCTATGACCCTAACAATATCCCCATCGAATTTCTATGTGTGCGTAAGGAGATAGATCTTAAAACCAATCCGGTCTTTGCCGATCCGCAACCTCTGTCTGCCATGCAGGAAGGGGCGGATCTGGTTGCAGGGTACTGGCCGGACCAAGAGGAGATACCTTCGGAGGAGCGGGAGATAAATCCGGGAGTAGGTTTTAACGATTTTTCTCAGTCAGAGTAATTACCGACAAAATTACTATGATATATATCAATGCGTTGAACAAACGCGGTGATCTAACATGCCGTCCGTAGTAGTAATGCCAAAATTTCGGAGCAACCAGATGGACCAACAAGTAAGACTGCAATATTTTCCCGTTGCCTTTTTTGCCATGGTGATGGGTATGTCAGGCTTAACCCTGGCCTGGGAAAAATCCCACATGGTGCTGCATATGCCAGTAATTGTATCCAAGGTACTGATGCTGTTTACCGCCGGACTGTTTCTGATTCTAGCTGGTTTCTTTCTGGTCAAGCTGCTGCGTTATCCAGATGCCGTTAAGAAGGATCTGGCCCATCCGATCAAGCTGAGCTTCTTTCCAACTATATCTATCAGCATGATACTTTTGGGAATCTGCACATTACATGTAAATTCTACGTTGTCGTTCGCGTTGTGGGCCGTAGGCAGTACAGTGCACCTGTTTTTTACCCTGTATGTGATGCAGGTATGGATGCACCACGAACACTTTGAGATTCACCATATAAATCCGGCTTGGTTTATACCTATCGTGGGTAATATCCTGGTCCCTATAGCAGGTGTCTCCCATGGCTATGTTGAGATATCAACATTCTTTTTCAGTATCGGTCTGCTGTTTTGGATCGTGTTGCTGGGTATTATCTTTAATCGGGTCATCTTTCATCAGCCACTGCCGGAGAGGTTGTTTCCTACTCTGTTCATTTTGATAGCACCTCCCGCTATCGGTTTTATCTCTTATGTGAAACTAAACGGTGAGGTGGATATCTTTGCTCGAGTACTGTATTACTCGGCCCTGTTTCTCACTCTATTGCTGTTTACCCAGATACCACGTTTTACCAAATTGAAGTTTTTCCTTTCGTGGTGGGCCTACTCATTTCCCATGGCAGCAATCACCATCGCGACCATACTTATGTATCAGAAGACCGGGCAGATCTGGTTTAAGATTATGGGGTTTGGATTGCTTGGACTTATCACGTTACTTATATCGTTTCTTCTGTATAAGACGGTAATGGCGGTAGGTAACAAGCAGATCTGTGTTGATGAGGGCTAAAGGTAGCTTTAGAGAGATTGCTCTGTATGGATAAATTCACCAGAAATTATTCGATCTTCCTGGGGACCCTTGTTCTGGTTATTATGGCCTGGGCGCTGTATGAAGACCCAAAGGTGTCTGAACTTAATGATCTGCTGGAGCAGGATCAGATGGTTGCTAACTATCCTTATAGGTTTCATGTAGTGCGTGTAAACAATGGGGTTGCAGTGATCAGTTCGCCGCGCGACAGCATGTTTCCGATGTACAGGGCATTGGGAATAATCTTTCCGCGTTTAGCAAATCGAGATCAGGATAACCCGGATCTTATGCGAGCTCAGCAGGAGTTAGCCGAAGTGCAAAAACAGGCCAAGCGCATAGTGATCGAATCAGGAAAGATAGAGCGGATTAGGTGGGAGCTGGATAAGGAGTGGCTGGCGGATCACGGCATAATGCCGTGACGTCCAAGCGCCCAGACCACATGTTCCCGCACCAGTGCCGATGGGTGGTCAATCCTATTCTTTAACGCGGACGTAACCTGTTCTGATGTCAATGCGTTTCCCAGGGCCACAGCGATATTACGTAGCCAGATTTCATGTCCGATCCTTCGTATGGCCGATCCTTCCAATCGATTTAGAAACTGGTCCTCACTCCATGCAAAAAGTTCAATTAGTTCAGGCGTATCCAATCCGTTCCTCGGGAGGAAGTCTTTTTCGCTGGTGCATGTTATAAAACGACTCCAGGGACAGGGTAACAGGCAGTCATCGCAGCCGTAGATGCGGTTACCCATCAGAGGTCGTAGCTCCTCCGGGATAGGGCCATGTAGCTCTATGGTGAGATATGAGATACAGCGTCTGGCATCCAGTTCATAGGGCGCCACTATGGCCTGTGTGGGGCATGCCTGCATACATCTATCACAGGAACCGCAGTGATCACTCTCTTCTCTGTCATAAGGCAGTGGTAGGTCTGTGTATATCTCCCCCAGGACAAACCAGGATGCAGCTGCACGATTCACCAACATACTGTTTTTACCGACCCAACCCAGACCGGCCTTGGTTGCCAGGGGTTTTTCCATGACCGGGGCGGAATCGGTAAAGACCCTGTAGCTGTAATCACCTATTTCATCATGGATGCGCGTGGCTAGCCTCTGCAACCTGTTGCGTACTATCTTATGATAGTCGCGCCCTAGGGCATAACGAGCTATGTATCCCAGATTTGAGTCGGCAAGGACCGCATGCGAATCGATCTCAGGTGGCATATTATCCATCCTGGCGGATATTACACTGATAGTGCCAGGTATCAGCTCATCCGGCCGACTGCGCTTGTGGCCGTGACTAGCCATGTATCCCATATCACCATGACGTCCTGCATTAAGCCATCGATCCAGATGTCTCTCCGCACGGTCCAGGGTGGTGTTGGAAATGCCGATCTGCTGGAAACCTAGCTCCAGGCCCCAGACCTTTATCGCGTTTGCCAGTTGCATGTAATCCATACTCTTCATAGCTTTGGAACTATAGCATCTCGATTAAGCCCCACTAAACAACAAATCTCGGATACAATTCGATACCACACCAGATGTAGTGAATGGATCTGTATGAAGACAATGAAATTAACTGAGGCCCTGCCAGTAGATCTGTATCGAGCTGAGCAGGTGCGCGAACTGGATAGAACCTCGATCGAGAGTTTTGGAATACCGGGACTCACACTGATGGAGCGAGCTGGCAGTGCTGCTTATAGATTATTGCGTACAAAATGGCCGGAGGTTCAAGATGTAACCGTTGTCTGCGGAACGGGGAATAACGGGGGAGATGGGTTCGTTCTGGCCAGGATGGTTCTGCAGGATGGTATTGCAGTGCGGGTGTTACAGTTGGGAGATCCAGATAAGTTGTCTGGTGATGCCAAGCATAATGCCGACGCCTTCATGGCCTTGGGTGGCGAGATCATCCAGTTTGGGTCGGTTCCGGAACAGACCGAGGTGATAGTGGATGGGGTATTCGGTACTGGTCTGGAGCGGGAAGTAGGCGGTGACTGGGCCGAAGCATTGGGCGCGATCAATGATCATTGGGCGCCAGTGTTGGCCCTGGATATTCCGTCCGGTCTGCACTCCGACAGTGGCAAGGTGCTGGGGATTGCGGTAAAGGCGGATGCGACCATCAGTTTTATTGGATTGAAACAGGGGTTGTTTACCGGAGATGGCCCGGAGCAGTGCGGGGAACTACATTTTGACGAGCTGGAAGTACCGTCCGGGGTTTACTCTGGACAGATTCCATCCGCAACCAGGGTGAGTTGGGATGCCCTAAGATGCCACGTTACGCCCAGGAGCAGGACGGCACATAAAGGGGATTTTGGGCATCTGCTGGTTATTGGTGGCGCCCCCGGGTTCTCCGGCGCCGTGCGCATGGCAGCCGAGTCAGCGGCTAGGAGCGGTTCTGGATTGGTATCAGTGGCCACTAGCCCGAAACATGCGATGTCTATAAATATGGGGCGACCGGAACTGATGTGCCATGGGGTGGAAGGCCCGGAACAGCTAAGGCCGTTACTTAAAAAGGCTAATGTGTTGGCAATTGGTCCTGGTTTGGGTACCTCAAAGTGGGCTATGGGACTTTTGGGTTATGTGTTGGAGTGTAGACTGCCCCTGATCTTGGATGCCGATGCACTGAACCTTCTAGCATATGAACCCATGCATAGAGATGATTGGATCTTGACCCCGCATCCAGGAGAGGCTGCTCGGTTGCTCGGTTGTTCAGTTGCCGATGTCCAATCTGATCGCTTTCAGAGTGCGCGTTTGCTTCAGCTTAAATACGGCGGAATAGTGGTATTGAAGGGGGCTGGAACCCTTATACAGGCTGGGCAGGAGAGGGCGACCAGCATCTGCACCGATGGGAATCCAGGTATGGCCAGCGGCGGGATGGGGGATGTCCTTACTGGTGTGATCGCATCGTTGTTGGCGCAGGGCTATGCACCGGAGCTAGCAGCAAGCATGGGAGTGTGTCTGCATGCTAAAGCTGCTGATGTTGAAGCAAAAAACGGTGAAAAAGGACTGCTTGCTACAGATCTGATACCTACTATTAGAAGACTGATCAACTCCGAGCTGGATGGATGTTAAGGTTGTATACCGACAATTCGGAACAGCAGGAGGCGGTCGGTGCAGCATTGGCAGCGGATTGTCCGCACGGCAGTATCATCTACCTTCATGGAGATCTGGGCGCAGGCAAGACTACCCTGGTCAGGGGGTTTATGCATGGTCTTGGTCACAAAGGTGCGGTAAAAAGCCCAACCTATACCTTGATGGAACCATACCGCATAGGTGACATAAGTTATTGCCATATAGACCTTTATCGCTTATCAGATGCAGAAGAGCTGGAATATACGGGCCTGCGCGATCTACTGGATGAGGGGGCCACGCTGCTGGTGGAGTGGCCGGAACGGGGGCAGGGAGGATTGCCTCCATCTGACCTGATGATCCATATTGGTCACCTGCAGCAGGGGCGAAATCTGGAACTTACGGCCCAAACCGAACGGGGTGAACGGCTATTGCAGGCGGCAAAAGCCATATTGCATGACAAACTTAATAACTAAATAGAGAAAAGTCTGCTATCCTTAAGAAAACACTGGAAAATTATTTTTTCACATGCTACTTTTATCAACAGATTCAGAGTAATTTATGTGTGATGGTTGATGAAAATGAACAAGATTGCCGCCATCCTGCTACTTATTTGTAGTCTTTCCCTCCAGGCAGGGCAGACAGATATCAACAGTCTGCGCCTGTGGAGTGCGCCTGATCACACCAGACTGGTGTTTGACGTCAGTAGCTCCGTGCAGCATCGTATATTCGCCCTAAGTAATCCTGATCGCCTGGTGATAGATTTTACTGACGCGAAACTTAACACCTCCCTTGCCGGATTTACCGGTAATGATAGGTTTGTAAAAAATATTCGCAGTGGTGCGCGGGGTGAAAATGGACTACGCATAGTCCTTGATCTAAAGTCCAGGATAAATCCTAAAATCTTTGCGCTGGCGCCAAATCGTGAGTATGGACATCGTCTGGTTCTGGATTTGTTTGAAATTGAGTCAGATGCCGTTTCTCCAACAAACGTTATACCGGTAAGGTCCACTTCATCTCAGAAGGCTGTGGTGAAGAAACAGCCTAAGAAATATCAACCGGCCAGGGATGTGGTGATCGCGATTGATGCAGGTCACGGGGGCGAGGATCCGGGTGCAATAGGTCGCAACGGAACCAGGGAAAAGGATGTAGTTCTATCCATTGCCCGCAAGCTGTCTGCCATGATCAGCCAGGAAAAAGGCATGCGCCCGGTCCTGATCCGTAAAGGGGATTATTATCTGGGACTTAGGAAACGATCCGCACTGGCGCGCAAGCATAAGGCAGATCTTTTCATATCAATACATGCTGATGCGTTTAGGGACAGGCGAGCCAGAGGATCATCGGTTTTCACTCTGTCTAATAAAGGTGCCTCAAGTGAGGCTGCGCGTTGGCTGGCCGAAAGGGAAAATAGTGCCGATCTAATAGGTGGGGTGGAACTGAAAGATAAGGATGACGTTCTGGCGTCGGTACTGCTTGATCTATCACAGACCGGCACCAGGCAGGCCAGTCATGATGTGGCGGAGAAGGTGTTGAGAAATATGCGTCGTGTTGGGAAGGTACACAAAGGGTCTGTGCAGAAGGCTGGTTTCGCAGTTTTGAAGTCTCCAGATGTTCCTTCCATATTGGTCGAGACAGCGTTTATCAGCAACCCGTCAGAAGAGAGATATTTGAGGAGCAGATCGCACCAGGGTAAGTTGGCAAAAACCATCTTTTCCGGGGTTAAGGATTACTTCTATTCCAATCCTCCACCAGGGACATTGTTGGCCCAGAGGTTAAGGCCTGAAAAGATCGCAACGCGTAAACATGTTATACACCACGGGGACACGCTAGGTATGATTGCAAAACAGTATCAGGTCAGTGTGCATGGTCTCCGTGATGCCAATGACCTGTCCGGAGACACCATCAGGGTAGGACAGGTCCTGCAGATCCCTTGAGAATCCATGCTCTACCTTCACAGCTGATAAATCAGATCGCTGCCGGCGAGGTGGTCGAGCGCCCATCTTCCGTAGTAAAAGAGCTGTTGGAAAACAGTCTGGATGCCGGTGCAAGCAGAATAGATATAGATATAGAGCAGGGTGGGATCAAGCTAATCAGGGTCAGGGATAACGGTAGCGGCATCTTCCAGGATGATCTGGCTTTGGCTCTGTCTCGCCATGCCACCAGCAAGATTGTCAGTTTGCAGGATCTGGAGCAGATATCCAGCCTAGGATTCAGGGGCGAGGCTTTGCCGAGTATCGCTTCTGTGTCACGTCTTGCGCTCACCTCAAGACAGCAGGAGGCGGATGCAGCATGGACCATCAGCACATCCGACGACCCTGCGCCGGCGGCCCATCCGGTTGGCACAACAGTCGAGGTGCGTGATCTTTTCTACAACACCCCGGCCAGACGCAAATTTCTCAAGATGGAACGGACAGAGTTCGGTCATATCGATACCCTGTTAAAGCGTATGGCCCTAAGCCGTTTCGATGTAGGGTTCGTGTTGCGGCATAATCAGAAGGAGGTTCTCTCTCTCGCACCAGCTACCACCGATGCGGATAAGGGCGCACGTGTGAGTCAGGTGTTAGGTCCAAGCTTTTTGGAGAATTCCCTGTTTTTGCAGATTGAGGCTGCTGGCATGCACCTGTCCGGTTGGATCGGCAACCCAGCCTTTAATCGCAGTCAGGCTGATATGCAATATTTCTATGTGAATAACCGCATGGTACGGGATAAGGTGGTAAGCCATGCCGTACGGCAGGCCTATCAGGACGTACTGTTTCATGGTCGGCATCCGGCCTATCTGCTGTTCATGGAGTTGAATCCGTCCTTGGTGGATGTGAATGTGCATCCGGCCAAGACGGAGGTGCGTTTTCGTGAGTCCCGTCAGGTGCATGACTTTATCTTTCGAACGCTGCAAAGGGCCATGGCTGAGACCGTGGACGAACAACAAACATCAGCCACATCCGATGATGCGATAGTCCAGTTAAAACAGCCAGCAGATATAGGTTTTGAGCCAAGGCCTCTTAACCTGGATGTCTCTGAAGGCAGGAGAGGTTATCAGGCATCGTTCCAGGCCCAACGTCCTGTTCAGTCAGCAGATGTATCAGACGATACAGGTATGCCGCCGCTTGGGTATGCCTTGGCCCAGTTGCATGGGATCTATATCCTGTCCCAGAACGCATCAGGATTGGTGTTGGTGGATATGCACGCAGCCCATGAACGCATTGTATACGAGCGCTTCAAACAGGGTATGGAGGATGCTGGAATAACCACCCAGCCGCTATTGGTACCGGTGACTGCAGCGGTTTCTGAGAGAGAAGCCGATCTTGCTGAAGAGGCTTATGAACTACTGAAAGAGTTGGGCATGGATGTTGACCGTATCGGCAGAGAGAAATTAGTGGTACGTTCTATTCCGGCAATCCTGCAGGGGGCTGATCCGGAACAGATACTACGCGATCTGTTATCTGACATGGTAGAGCATGGGACCACGGAACGTATCCGTCAGGAGATAAATGCAGTGTTGGCCGGTATGGCCTGTCACGGCTCTATCAGGGCTAATCGCAGACTATCCATGGACGAGATGAATGCGTTGCTGAGAGATATGGAGAAGACAGAACGCATAGGACAGTGCAATCACGGTCGTCCAACCTGGGTGCAGTTAAGCATGGATGAATTGGATCGACTATTTCTGCGTGGTCAGTAGCCATCGGTATATATGAGTAAGCTATCCGACAGGCCGGAATCCACAGTTATCTTTCTGATGGGACCAACCGCGTCCGGCAAGACCGATCTGGCCATTGATCTGGTGCAGGAGTTGCCATGCGATATCATCAGCGTGGATTCTGCCCTGGTATATCGTGACATGGATATAGGTACAGCCAAGCCTTCGGCAGAGGAGTTGGAACGGGCCCCGCATAGATTGATTGATATCTGTGACCCCATAGAGAGCTATTCGGCAGCGAGATTTCGTCAGGATGCGCTGCGTGAGATAGAGCAGATACAGGAGCAGGGACGTATACCATTGCTAGTGGGTGGTACCATGCTCTATTTTAGAGCGCTGCAATATGGTCTATCTGATATGCCAGATGCTGACCCGGATATTCGAGCACGGTTGGATGCAGAAATGAAGGAGTTTGGCTTGGCGGCGATGCACGCACGGCTGCATCAGGTGGATCCTCATGCTGCGGATAGGATAAATCCCAATGATCCCCAAAGGATACAACGTGCGCTTGAAGTGTACGAAATCACAGGATCTCCTCTTTCAGAACTGCAACAGAGCGATGGTGAACCAAAGCTTCCATACCATGTCATAAAACTGGTGCGTGCCCCGGTAGAGAGGTCTACTTTGCACGCAAGGATTGAACAGCGTTTCCATAAGATGTTGCAGCAGGGTCTTGAAGAGGAGGTTAAGACACTATTGCAGAAATGGGATCTAGACCACGAAATGCCCTCAATGCGTCTAGTAGGATACAGGCAGATGTTGAGATATATACAGGGTGAATATTCATATGGTCAGATGGTTGAGAGAGGGGTAATTGCTACCCGTCAACTGGCGAAAAGGCAGTTTACCTGGCTTAGATCGGAAAAGGATGTCAACTGGTTGATTGAAGAGAGAAAAAACGTTTTGGATCAGGCCTTGAAAATCATTTCAAAGCCCATATCTTAGGCCTAACAGTAAATCTACACCCATGTGCTACACTATATATTTCAATAAGGGAATGCTGGTGTATCCACTAGTGTAATTATCCCGTCTCGATTGAGATGGAATTAATAATAAATAAGGAGAAAACAATGTCAAAAGGGCAAAGCCTACAAGACCCTTTTCTGAACGCATTGCGCAAAGAACGGGTGCCGGTCTCGATATTCCTGGTAAACGGTATTAAATTACAGGGTCAAATAGATTCATTTGACCAGTTTGTGGTGTTGCTTAAGAATAGTGTCAATCAGATGGTCTATAAACATGCTATCTCCACTATCGTACCGGCACGAAATATTAGAATTCCAACCGGACATGACAGTCAGCCTGAACCTGGGAATTACTAACCTGAATTTAGGGTACCGCGTCGCGGTACCCTCATACCCTCATCACTCTTTGTCCAGGGGTAGATAAACCTTATATATGTTTGAACGCCCCGATACCGGAGAGCGCGCAGTACTGGTACATCAAGATATTGGGATGCGCTCTGACCCGGAACAGTTAAGCGAATTCACAGATCTGGTTATATCCGCTGGTGCAGAACCACTGGTGACTGTGGTTGGTAGTAGACAGTCACCTGATCCGCGTTTTTTTATTGGACGGGGCAAGGTGGAAGAGATAGAGAATGCCATAGCAGCAGCAGAGGCTGAAGTGGTCATATTCAATCACGAGCTATCTCCCAGCCAGGAGCGTAATCTGGAGCGGGCATTCAAATGCCGTGTAGTGGATCGAACAGGCCTGATCCTTGATATATTCGCCCAACGGGCCCGCTCATTCGAGGGCAAGCTACAGGTTGAACTGGCCCAGTTGCGGCACCTATCCACAAGGCTAGTACGAGGCTGGACTCATTTAGAGAGGCAGAAGGGCGGAATTGGGTTGAGAGGGCCAGGTGAGACCCAGCTTGAAACAGACCGCAGGTTGTTAAATAACCGTATAGCCCAGATAAAAAAGCGTCTTGAGAAGGTCGACAGTCAGCGTGACCAGGGACGCAGATCCAGAAACAAGGCGGAGGTGCCAACGGTCTCTTTGGTTGGGTATACCAATGCAGGCAAATCCACCTTGTTTAACCATCTTACCGATTCAGGTGTGTATGCTGCCGATCAGTTATTCGCCACACTGGATCCAACTCTAAGACGGGTGGAACTGCCAGGGGAAGGGACTGTTGTTCTAGCAGATACGGTTGGATTTATCTCTCGTCTGCCACATGAGTTGGTTGCCGCCTTTAAATCAACCCTGCAAGAAACCGTATTAGCTGGTCTGTTGATACACGTCATTGACTGCGCTAGCACGCAAAGGTCAGTCTGTGTGGCCGAGGTAAATTCTGTACTTGGACAGATAGGAGCAAGCGCAATACCTCAAATCGAGGTCTACAACAAGATAGACCTATTGAATGGAGGTGGTCCTCGGGTAGAACGGGGCGACGACGGATTGGTTAGGAGAGTCTGGATATCGGCCAAAGATGGAATAGGTATAGATCTTCTGACAGAGGCCATTGCTGAGTTTTTTCATCAGGGGCATGAACGCCATAGGATTCATCTCAGACCACAGGACGGTCGACTGCGCTCCCGCCTTTATCAGGTGGCGAATGTGTTGTCAGATGAGGTCTTGGAACGTGGCGGATGGGAAATGGAAATCGAACTGCCCAGACACGAATATGAACGTCTGCTGAGCAGGGAGCGGGATCTTGAAGGCAGATTAATCACATAGAACGATTATGATTCATGTTGAAATCAGCTGAATCTGCACCATATAGGGTATAAAGGTGCACATAGTAAGATTTGGAGCGGAATCGAAGGGCAAAACAGCCACTATTTCGGTTCATTTTATTAGGTATGCAAGCTAGAATTAATCCATTTCGCGGTCAAACCGCATAACTGAATAATCACAGGAGTAGTACATGGCCTGGAACGAACCCGGTGGGGACAAAGATCCCTGGGGAGGAAATGGTAAGGATCAGGGTCCACCTGACCTGGATGAGGTGGTAAAGAAGCTTCAGGATAAGATGGGTGGACTATTTGGTGGCGGCAAAAGACCGTCTGGCGGTGGCTCAGGTACCGATGGGGGTATGCAGGGACCAAGCTCAGCCGGTATCGGTATAATTATTATCGTCCTCTTTCTAGTGTGGTTAGCAAGTGGGTTTTATATCATCGACCCAGCAGAGCGCGGTGTAATCCTTCGATTTGGCTCTTATCAGGAAGTGACTAAGCCAGGCCCACATTGGCATCTTCCTATACCGATCGAAACGGTAGAAAAATTCAATGTGGACGAGGTAAAACCCTTTAGACATCAAGCTCTTATGTTGACCAGGGATGAGAATATCGTTGATATTGAATTGACGGTGCAGTACCGAATACAAGATGCCGCTGACTATTGGTTTCAGGATCAGAATCCCGACAAAACCATGCGCGATGCCACGGAAAGCGCTGTGCGCGAGACTATTGGTAAAAGCGATATGGATTTCATAGTCACTGAAGGTCGAGGTGCAATCGCAGATAGGATAAAGAAAGGAGTGCAGGACCTGATAAACACTTATCGCACTGGTATTGAGATCGTAGGAATCAATATACAGCATGCGAAGCCACCTGAGCAGGTAAAGAGCGCATTCGACGACGCCATTAAGGCCCGCGAGGATAAGGAGAAAAAAGAGAACAAGGCACAAGCGTACTACAACGGTGTGATTCCGGTGGCACGTGGTAATGCAGCGCGCAAGTTGGCAGATGCAAATGCTTACAAAGAGAGAGTAATAGCCGAGGCCGAAGGTGATGCCAGCCGTTTCTTGGCGGTTCTTGCGGAGTATGAGAAGGCGCCAGAAGTTACTCGCCAAAGACTATATCTGGATACCATTGAGGATGTGTTGGGCAAGACCAACAAGGTAGTGGTGGATACCGACGCAGGCAACAATCTAATGTATCTGCCTTTGGACAAGATGATTCAGTCGGGCACTAAGCTCCCCGGTGTGAATGTTCCTGTTACTTCGTCAGATGACGCCAGTAAGAGGGAAGAGTCTCGTCAACGTGAGGTCAATCGTGGCAGGAGGGTACGCTGATGTCATCTAAAGCACTTGGATCATTAATGGCTATAGCCATGGTTGCGATTGTGGTGTCGCTTTCCGCCTTTACCGTAAAGCAGTGGGAACTGGCTATTAAATTAAGGCTGGGTGAGATCGTTGATGCAGAATATAAACCAGGCCTGCACTGGATGATCCCATTCGTTAATAATGTGAAGATCTTTGACGGACGTATTCAAACCCTGGATGCAAACCCTCAACGTTTTCTTACGGGTGAAAAGAAGGACGTAATCGTAGACTCATTCGTCAAATGGCGTATCGCCAACGTAGGGCAATACTACCGTTCTACGGGTGGTAGCCCCCTACGTACTGCTTCTCTGTTAGCGGAACGGATCAACACCAGTCTGCGTGATGAGTTTGGTAAACGTACCATAGTGGAGGTGGTATCGGGTGAACGTGCTGAGATTATGGCGTTGCTTACCAAGGAAGCAGACGAGAAGGCCAACGAGCTTGGCGTAGAGGTTATAGATGTTAGAATCAAGCGTATCGACCTGCCGTCAGAGGTTAGTGGCTCAGTGTATGAACGTATGCGCGCGGAACGTGAACGGGTTGCAAAAGACTGGCGTGCCCAGGGTGACGAGGCGGCGGAAAGAATCACAGCGGATGCAGATCGTCAACGTACGGTGATCCTGGCCAATGCCTTCCGTGATGCAGAGAAACTGCGCGGCGAGGGCGATGCCAAGGCCGCAGCTATCTATGCCAAGGCCTATGAGACCAACAGCGAGTTCTACGCTTTCTATAGAAGTCTTGCGGCCTATCGTTCTGTATTCGCCAACACGGGAAATATGATGGTATTAAAACCTGATTCAGAGTTTTTCAGATATTTTGACAAGAAGGGTAAGGAACAATAGAGCGAAGATATAACATCTTCGTGAACAATGGCCGGGCGGTAGACGCCCGGCATTTTTTTGCAGAAAATTGCACATCGGCAATCGCTCCTGCGTTGCTCTACCGCCTGCATCCGTGCAGGCGTGCATTTTCTGCACTTCCACCATCTGACCGCCAGGGATGGTGGGAATGCAAAATGATTGTTTGTAGCAATCATTGCCCAGACGGTCGGTAAAACGGAGGCATAATGTGGCATGATCTACTTGCGGCCCTAGCGCTGGTAATGGTCATAGAAGGTATATTGCCATTCCTCAATCCGGGTGCTATGCGCAATATTATGCGTACCATGAGTGATATGGATGACAGATCACTGCGTATTAGCGGTCTAGTTAGCATGGCTATGGGTGTTGTCATGCTATATCTGGTACATTAATGATCCTTTACAGGTTCAGATTATGCAAAGAGAAAACTGGTTATTGCCTGAGGGCGTAGATGAGGTACTGCCGCCTGAGGCTGCAGTGGTAGAGAGGTTGAGGCGCGATCTTCTGGATTTGTATGCCAGTTGGGGATATCAACTGGTACTTCCACCATTTGTCGAATATCTAGAGTCACTGCTAATTAGCGTAGGTGGTGATCTGGACCTGAAGACGTTTAAGGTAACCGACCAGGTAACCGGTCGCACTCTGGGCATCAGGGCCGATATAACCACTCAAGCTGCTCGTATAGATGCCCATCAGATGCGTGACGAAGGCCCAACTCGCCTCTGTTATGCTGGGACCGTCTTGCATACCAAAAGCGATGGATTTGTTGGTTCCAGAGCGCCAATGCAGGTTGGGGCGGAACTGTATGGTCACTCAGGAGTGGAGAGTGACCTGGAGATCATCTGCCTGATGATGGAGACCCTTAAGCTTGCGGGTCTGAAAGACATATATATAGATCTTGGTCACGTAGGTATATTCAGGGGCCTGGTGCGTCAAGCAGGGCTTACCGAACAGAGTGAGATGGAACTGTTTGATGCCTTGCAACGCAAGTCGATTCCAGAAATCAAAGATCTCATTGGTAGATTCCAGATTGCTGAGCAGGAGGCCGCCTTGCTTCTAGCTCTGCCAGAGCTGAGTGGAGACGATGCCCTGGATAGGGCAGCGACGGTGTTAGCCAAGGCAAACCAGGATGTGAAAGATGCATTGCATGACCTGGTACGTCTGGCAGAGTTGGTAAACATACGCATGCCGGAACTCTCCCTGCACTTTGATCTGGCGGAGCTACGTGGCTATCACTATCATACAGGGGTCGTATTTGCAGCTTTTGTCCCTGGGCTGGGGCAGGAAGTGGCCAGGGGTGGGCGTTACGACGATATAGGTGAGGCATTTGGACGCGCTCGTCCCGCATGTGGTTTCAGCTCTGATCTGAAGCTGTTGATGCGTTTGAATAAAGATGTGGAGCAGACCGCCAATGATGGTATATTTGCTCCCTGGTCGGATGATCCAAGCCTATTTCAGGCCATCGCAAAGCTGCGGCAGTCGGGAAAGAGGGTGGTCATGGGCCTGCCGAGACAGGTCGGATCCGCCGCAGAGATGGGTTGCAACTCAGTTTTGATGGATCAGGGTGGAGAATGGGTGGTTATGTCCGCTTAGGCCATATGCAAAAATCATAAAAGAAATTCACATTTAGAGAATCAAATAATGGGTAGAAATGTCGTGGTTATCGGCACCCAGTGGGGTGACGAGGGTAAGGGTAAGATTGTCGATCTTCTTACGGATAGGGCAAAGGCGGTGGTCCGTTTTCAAGGGGGACATAACGCCGGTCACACATTGGTAATTGATGGTGAGAAGACGGTTCTGCACCTTATTCCTTCGGGCATACTGCGCGAAAATGTCCGCTGCCTTATTGGAAACGGCGTAGTCTTATCTCCTGAAGCACTGCTGCATGAAGTGGATGAGCTGGAGAAGAAAGGGGTTCCGGTGACCTCGCGACTTGGTATCAGTGAATCCTGCCCATTGATTTTGCCTTACCATATAGCCCTGGACCAGGCTCGTGAGGCTGCTCGCGGCAAAAAGGCGATCGGCACCACAGGTCGTGGTATAGGTCCTGCCTACGAGGACAAGGTTTCTCGCCGCGGTATACGCCTGGGTGAACTGCAGGACATTGAGCACTTTAAAGACCGACTACGCGAGGTCATGGAGTATCACAACTTCTCTCTGGAACACTATTTTAAGGCAGAACCAGTGGATTATGGACAGGTGCTGGACCAGGCTCTGGCCCAGGCAGAACGCATCTTGCCAATGTTGGAAGATGTAACAGGTACCTTGCATAAGATGAGCGCTGCCGGTGAGAACATCATGTTCGAAGGCGCACAGGGCGCGCTTCTGGATATTGATCATGGCACCTATCCATATGTGACATCTTCAACCACTACCGCCGGTGGAGCTGCCAGCGGCAGTGGCATGGGCCCGTGTAGCCTGGATTATATCCTGGGCATAGTTAAGGCTTACACCACACGGGTTGGAGCAGGGCCATTTCCCACAGAGCTTTTTGATGAGGTGGGGGACCACCTCGGCACCAAAGGCCACGAGTTTGGCGCTACCACCGGGCGTCAACGTCGCTGCGGTTGGTTGGACATCGTTTCTTTGAAGCGCTCCCTGCAAATCAATAGCGTAACCGGTATCTGTATTACCAAGTTGGATGTATTGGACGGTCTGGAGAAGATAAAGATCTGTGTGGGATACCAGCTTGATGGTAAAGAGATAGATATACCACCAGTGGGAGCTGACCTCATAGAAAAGTGCGATCCAATATATATCGAAGTTTCTGGATGGAGTGAATCGACGGTCGATGCTAAGAGCTATGATGATCTGCCAACGGCCGCTCAGGAGTATCTAAAGAAAGTGGAAGAGCTTACCGGTGTACCCATAGACGTGATTTCCACTGGACCGGATCGCGCTGAGACCCTGATCCTTCGCAATCCATTCGACGCCTGATCATGCCTTGTCTTGCTCCATAGACAAAACCGATGGCTCTTTGCGGCAGTTATGGCTTCGGCGCTGGCGGGAAGGTGATATCGGCTGGCATCATAAGGAGATAAATACACACCTGCTCGCACACTGGCATAAGCTGGAGATGGAGCGAGGTTCTCGGGTGTTTGTACCCATGTGTGGCAAGAGCCTGGATATGGTATGGCTTGCGCAACAAGGACATTCCATTATTGGTGTAGAGATCAGCGATATAGCAGTAGAGCAGTTCTTTTCTGAACAGAAATTGATTCCAGAGGTAACTAGTTACGGAGCATTCCAGAGATTTCAGGCTGGGAGCTACGAACTTCTCTGCGGTGACATATTTCAACTCAAGCCAGATCAAATCATGGGGATAAGCGCTGTCTATGATCGCGCCTCCCTGGTTGCTTTGGATGCTAGATACAGGAGCGCTTACGCAGATCTGCTGACTGATCTCCTCCCAGCTAGATGTTCAGCCCTGCTGGTTTCCATGGATTATCCACAGGATGAGATGCAGGGTCCCCCCTACTCAGTACCCGAGGGGGAAGTATATACCCTGTTCGGTGATGACTTTGTTATTACATGTCTTAGCACATTGGACCTGCTTAAGGATACCAGTCGCTACCGTGGTAAGGGTCTCAGTAGACTGTCTGAACATATATACAGGCTGCAGCGTCAATGATAAGAATCTTTGCTAATATCGTCGTTGTGTTAGATAGAAGAGAGTTTAGATGAACGCACTTGCGCAATTATGCAGAACATTCGGGTGTATCATCCTGTTCTTATCCATCTCCTTGCCGCTGCATGCAGCATCCCGTAGCGAAGTTGAGAAGATGTTTGTTGCATGGCTCAAAGAGGATCTTTGGCCTGAGGCCAAGCGTAAAGGCATATCATCCATCACCTACAAGCAGGCCTTATCCAATGCCAAATTACGTTGGGATCTGCCTGATTTGGTACCACCTGGTAGTAAACCTCCGGCTAAACGCGAGCAGAGCCAGGCGGAGTTCCGTTCCCCTGCTGCCTATTTTCATCAAGATAGACTCAGTAGGCTGGCAGACTACGGTCGTGGTCAGGCGCAGAAATGGGACAAGACCATCAGGCAGATAGAACAGAAATACGGTGTGCCCGGCCGCATCATCCTGGCGATATGGGGTAAAGAGACCAGTTTTGGCCGCGCTAAGCTGGGAAACTCGGCTTTAAGGGTGCTGGCAACCAAGGCCTTTATGTCTACGCGCAAAGATTTGTTTAGGCAGGAACTGCTGGCAGCGTTGCAGATATTGCAAAGAGGTTATATCAGCAATGGATCTATGCGAAGCTCTTGGGCTGGGGCATTGGGACAACCACAGTTCATGCCATCGGTCTATCTCAAATATGCCGTAGATTTTGATGGTGACGGCAGACGCGACATCTGGAACTCGGTACCGGATATCATGGCATCTATTGCCAACTATCTGGCTAAATCCGGTTGGCGGAATGGACGAGATTGGGGATTTGAGGCATCTTTTTCTTCTCAGGTGTTTTGTGCACAAGAGGGGCCGGACCGTAGACGGCTGATCTCAGAGTGGGTAGAGCAGGGTATAGGACGCATAAATGGTAAACCGTTTCCCAATCATGAGTTGAAAGCCAAAGGTATGATGCTGGTTCCGGCCGGAATCTATGGCCCAAAGTTTATAGTCACTCCCAACTTTTATGTGCTGAAGGAGTATAACAACTCTGACCTGTATGCCCTTTATATTGGCAATTTGGCGGATCGCATAGCATACGGATCTGGTCCGTTTCAGGGAAAATGGGGTGATGTGGGTAGGATGCTGCGCTCGGATATAGCAAGTATGCAGCGAAAATTAGAGCAAGAAGGTTATGATGTAGGTGGCGCCGACGGACTGCCTGGCTATAAGACTCGACGCTCCATCGGCGAGTGGCAACAAAAGAGCGGCATGAAACCAAGCTGTTTTCCTACTACTGGTTTGGTGTCGCGATTGCGTGATTAACCGGAGAAGTTATTTATACACTTTATTTTTTGCCGTAATCTATTTCCCCCTCACCATAACCCTGGGCTTAGGCCTCCTGCGTCGCCATCGATAATTGCTCCTACATTATTCTACCTTCGCCCGTCCATGGGCTCGTAACTCCTCCATCCCTGGAGTCGTCCCCGCGGTGGGGAGAGGGGAGATGTATGGCATCAAATAATTCCATTTGATGCCAGGTTATTAGGGCATTACTGATACGACATCTCGTACCGCGGTTGTAAGCTTTTCCAGATCGCGATCACTGATTATGTATGGAGGCATCAGATATACCAGTTTACCGAACGGACGCACCCACACCCCTTCTTCCACCAGGGCCGGTTGAATGATCTGCATATCTACTGGTTTTTTCATCTCCACCACTCCGATCGCCCCTAGCACTCTCACATCGGCTACCTGTGGCATAGTTCTACACGGCTCCAATCCTCTGGATAGGCCCAGTTCTATCTTGTCCACACGTACATGCCAGGGGGATTCAGTTAGGATATGTAGGCTGGCCAGAGCGGCGGAGCAGGCCAGTGGATTGGCCATAAAAGTGGGGCCGTGCATGAATTGCCCAGGCTGGCCGTTACTTATGGTTTCGCTGATATCACGTGTTGTTAGGGTAGCGGCCAGAGTCATATAACCACCGGTCAGGGCCTTGCCGACGCACATTATGTCTGGTGCTATTCCTGCATGTTCGCAGGCAAACATCTTTCCGGTACGTCCAAAACCGGTAGCAATCTCATCCAGTATCAGCAAGACTTCGTATTTTTCACATAGATCCCGTACCTGTTTCAGGTATTCGGCCGAATAGAAACGCATACCACCAGCACCCTGAACTATGGGTTCCAGTATTATAGCGGCAATCTGGTCATGATTTTTCTCCAACTGCTCGGCCAAAGGCTCTATATCTTCCGTGCTGCAATGTTCGCCAAAACCACAGGTGGGTGAGTCCACGAATAGTTGCCTGGCTAACACCCCGGAAAAGATTGAGTGCATGCCACTTACCGGATCGCAAACAGACATGGCTCCGAATGTGTCTCCGTGATAGCCGTTATGGATAGTCAGGAACAGATCCTTCTCCGGTTGTTTTCTGGCATACCAATACTGGATGGCCATTTTCATGGCCACTTCAACCGATACTGAACCGGAATCGGCAAAAAATACGGTTTGGAGTGGTTTTGGGGTAAGTTCCACCAGCTTGGCTGCAAGTTCTACTGCAGGCTGGTGGGTTAGCCCTCCAAACATAACATGGGACATCCGTTGTAACTGGTCTTGGACAGCATTGTTGATGACCTGATGATTGTAACCATGGATGGCGCACCACCATGATGACATGCCATCTATAAGCACTCGCCCATCACTGAGATGCAGATATACACCATCTGCTGATGCTACAGAATAGATGGGGATATCAGAGTTTATGGAACTGTATGGGTGCCAGATGATACTGTGGTCCAGTGCTAGAATTTGGTCTTGGTCCATGCTCATATTGTTATCATTTCCTAGAGTAGATTTGCGATATGTGTATTATAGGATATCGGATAGGAAACTCTTTAACTCTAATTGTCGTCGTAATCTATATGAAGTTAGCTGTAATCTCGGATGTTCATGGCAATGTGCCGGCGCTGCAAATGGTGTTGGAGCATATTGAGCGTTGGGGCCCGGACCAAATCATAGTAAATGGTGACCTTATAAATCGTGGACCATACAGTCTTCAGGTTTTGCGGTTGGTAACTGATAGATTCCCAGACAGTATCTTTCTGAAAGGAAATCATGAGGACTTTGTTCTCAATTGTGGGACCGGGGAAGAACCAACGTTCGGCCCAGTATACGAGATGAGACGCTTCAGCCACTGGACCTATTCTCAGCTTGGTTCAGAGATGGATGCCATATCTGATTGGGAAGAGAGCCTGGACCTGGATGGGCTTGATGGCGGACGTTTGCATATCACTCATGGTACAAGGTTGGGTAATCGTGACGGTATAACACCTAGGACGGAAGATCGTGAATTACCGAAAAAGCTTGGTAGTGGCGCGGATATGTTTATCACATCACATACCCATTGGCCGTTTGTACGAAAATACAATGGTGCCACGGTGGTGAACAGCGGATCGGTAGGCAGTCCGTTTGATCGTGACTATCGCGCTTCATACGCACAGATCAGCTATTCTCAAGGTCGTTGGATGGCGGATATTATTCGCCTGGATTATGACAAGAAACAGGCTGAGCGTAATTTTGAGCTTAGCGGATTTTTAGACGCAGGTGGCCCTATTGCAAGATTGATACTCATGGAGTTGCATCATGCTCGAGGTTTGATCGGCCTCTGGATACGTGAATACGAAGATGCTGTAATCGCAGGCGAGATAAGCCTGGAAAAATCTGTAGATATGCATCTGGATAAGATGTTAGGAGGCCAGTCTGGGCAGAGGATCATATCTGTTTGACATGTAATATCCACCTTGACCAAGCAGGGTTTCGCGCATAGTCTGGAACTGAACCAATTGCATATCCATTGATCAAAGCAGTATCCAATCAAGAGAGATCTTTGTGGAAGGATTTGAAGAACTAAGAATAAACAGTTCAACCTATCAGTGGTCTGTGAGGGTATTCTCCATCCTCAAACACCTGCTGAGTGTTAATATCAAGATGCATCATCATGATGGGCAATTGGCGGATGGCGAGATCTTCCTGTTTAACCACTTTGCCCGTTTTGAGACCTTTATCCCACAGTATCTCATCTATGAAGAGGATGGGTCCTATTGTCGTTCCCTCGCAGCCAGCGATCTATTCAACGTAGAAGATAACTTTGCCAATTTTCTGCGCAGTGTTGGTGCTGTCCCAAATAAATACCCCAGATTAATGCCGTTTCTCGCTGCGGAGATATTGCGTGGCCGGAAAGTAATCATATTTCCAGAGGGAGGGATGGTCAAAGATCGTCGGGTTAAAGACAAACGTGGACGCTATAGCATCTATTCCAGAAGTGCAAAAGAGCGACGCAAACACCATACTGGCGCTGCTGTGTTATCGCTTAAGGTTGATCTGCTTAAGCAATCTATCATGGGATCTTTTGATAAGGGTGATAATGACAGCATCGAATATTGGGTCAATACCTTACAGCTTTCAGACCGTGATGCTCTGTATGCAGCAGTACAACGCAAATCTACCATTGTCCCGGCAAATATAACCTTCTACCCGATGAGGGTTGGTGACAACCTGTTACGTCGAGGTGTAGAACTATTTAACAGTGGTATCAGTAAGCGTCTATCCGAGGAGCTGTTGATAGAGGGAAATATATTGTTGAAAAACACGGATATGGATATTCGTCTGGGGGATATGATTTGTACGCAGGAGTATTGGAAACTTTGGGAACGCCCAATCACCCTCCGTTGTAGTAAATGCATAACAAAGCTGGATGACCTGTTGGTTCCTAACCCGGCTGCAAGCACCATGGAACGGCGTTATCTGTCCTCAAGGATACGTCGTAACTCAGGCAAATTGCGCGACAGATACATGCGTGCAATTTATGACGAAGTAACGATTAATCTTAGCCATCTTGCATCGCTCATCATCTATTCGCATCTGGAGAAGGGTATACAGGAGGTCGGATATGACGATTTTCATCGCATGCTTTATCTGGCGGTTAAATATGCACAGAAACTGCCACAAATAAATCTCCATCGCAGTCTGAGAAATCCCGATGCCTATTCCAGACTCATGGATGGTATTTGTGATGGACTGGATCAGTTTTTCACCACCGCATCTCAGTTGGAGCTGATTGAGCTTAAAGAAGGTGTATACAGATTTTTGCCGAAACTATGTGATGAGCATGATTTTGATATTATTCGAATGGAAAACATGGTTGAGGTGTACGCCAATGAGGCTAAACCTGTCGCAGGCATAGTAAAGGTTATAAGTAGGGCGATTAAAAGATCGTCTGCTCCTGATGTTAAAGAGCTTGCCGGATTTAGGTTTGACGATATGTGTATTTCACATAAATGGGACAGAGAATGTTTTGATAAGCCGCGCTATGCAGAAATAAACCAACAGGAGACCGCCTCAGAACCTAGCGATCCCTTTTTTATTCTACCTGAAAAACATAATAGACTGGGTATTGTGCTTATCCACGGGTTTCTCTCTTCGCCTTCCGAGGTTATAGGATTCGGCAAGCAGCTTGCCTCTTTAGGTTATCCAGTTATAGGGCCACGTCTGAAAGGTCATGGAACTTCACCGTGGGATTTGCGGGAGAGAAAGTGGGAAGATTGGGCTGAATCAGCACGTGAGGCCTATGACGTGCTGTTGTCCTATTGTGACCATATATGCCTGGTAGGATTTTCTACCGGCGGTGCGCTCTCTCTCATGCTGGCCTCGGAGCAATTGGACGGGTTGGCAGGGGTGGTCGCTATATCAGCACCCATAAAGTTTGTTAACAAAAATATGGTGTATGTACCATTTTTGCATACTGCAAACAAACTGGTCAGCTGGATCCCCGCGTACGAAGGGATACCTTTTAGATACAATAGCGCAACTGAAAATCCTCACATAAATTACCGATCTATGCCGGTACATGCTTTGTTCGAATTGCGTGTGCTAGTAAGTAAATTGGAGGAGAGACTGAAACATGTCCAATGTCCTGCATTGATTCTACAGGGAGATCATGATCCTGTGGTGGAGCCAGAGAGTGCAACCATTGTTATGAATACCATCGGAAGTGAAGACAAGCATCTGGAGATGATACCTTCTGATCGCCATGGGATCCTTTATCGCGATATAGGTGACACAAGAAAATTTGTTATTGATTATTTGGATAAGATCAATGCATAAGGCCATGCTACTAAATAAACTGCGATCCTGCCGCTTCATGATTGTGCTTCTCTTTTTGTTCCTGCTGGCAGCCTGTTCGAAAACAGAAAGAGAAGAGGAGGTGTACCTGTTCATTGAGCAAGCGGTAGAGCTTGCAGAGGGACACCAGTTAGGAGCGCTGATGGATCTTACTCAAGACGGCTTTACCGCAGGACCAGGTAACCATTCGAGCAAAGATGTGAGAAGGATACTCTTTGTAACCTTCAAACGTTTCGGTAGATTTAGGATTCATTATCCAAGGCCCTCTGTGCGACTATCTGAAGAGGAAGATACAGCTATAGTTAGAATGAATTTTCTCTTAACTACTGCAGATAAACCTATTCCTGAATTGGAACTTCTCTACGAAGATTCAACAGCATGGATAAAGGCAGTGGATGAGCGATCAGATTTGTATACACTATCTTTGGAACTGGGTTACGAATCTGGTGATTGGTTGGTGAAAAAGGCCAGGATAACCAGTTTTACCAGACCACACGGATTATTATAAGGCAAGCCAGATTGAATATGCTGGCCTAACATAGGATCTATATTCATTATTTTATGGAATAAACAATGGATGTTGAGAGAAGAAAAAAAGAGGCGTCTGCTCTACGTGCCTTGTTTCACGAACAGTGGCTTCATTTTTTAAAGCTATTGGGGGTGAATGATGAGGATATATCTGTAGAGCATGTTAGAGATCTTCCTGTTGGAGATGCGATAGATGAGATCGTCGAAGGGACAGACGCCAGGGTGCGCGCGATTTACAACTATCAAGACGCTCTTCGTTCCGGTGTGCGAAAACTTCTGGGGCACATAGACTCAATTGCTGAGCGGTTGGCCGGACCTATTAAGCTTTCACGTAAAAACTTTGTATATGATCCTCAAGCCAGTTCGCTACTGGGGAGTATGGAAGAGGTCAAAAGGCTATGCGATGAGAATGAAGAAGTGCAAAGGTTCATAAGGACACATTGCTCTTTAAATCAAGGTAGTTTTTTTGCGCTTTTATTTATGCACTACCATGAAAAGGAGATATTTGGAGATGAGCTTAGGGGTGATTTTATACACAGAGACGTAAGGCAGACCAGCGTATTTTTTACTGGGCATAGATTAATGGCTCCAGCGGCAAGCGAGTTTGAAGTAAGGTCTGCGCTTAGACACATACTGCTAGAGGATGTGGTTGAATACCTGAAGCTATTGCTAAGCCGTGAACGGCAGAATGAAACGGGAATAAGGGAAATCCACAGTTTAACCGAAAGCATGAGGAGTCTTAGCAATCCATACCGTTATCTTGACGAACTGGTAACCATTCTTGAATTGCCTATAGATTTAATATCTCTTGAAGAGAACACTGTCTGCGTTAACAAAATGGGTATAAAGATAACTGGCTCAGACAGGCCGTATGAGGAGATACATCTACAAGAGATTGAAATAGGTGGTAATCACAACAATCTCTTAGCGCTGGTGGAGATTACATTTAGCGATATCAACTAAATCAAATTACACTTTTTACCCCTTATCCTGTATTTTTTCCTATAAAATAGCCTTATTTATCTATTGAGCAGCATCAAGTGATATCTGATAAGACCAACATCAAAGACATTCTATCTGCATTCAATTTTTTAAATCTGGCAGACGACAAAATGCGCGAAAAGTTTCTGCAGTCCGCGCTGATAGCCCACCTGGAACCAGGTCAGCATGTGTGCCAGCAGGGGGATGAGTGTGCCCATCTCGCTCTGGTTATGAGTGGAACCGCTAGGATATACAAACTGGGAGAGAGCGGAAGGGAGATCACTCTCTACCGTATCGGACGCGGAGAAAGCTGTATACTTACCGCATCCTGCATACTTAGTCAGATGCCGTTTCCAGCGTTTGCTGTTTGCGAAGAGACGGTGACGGCGGCAGTGGTTCCATCTGTCCAGATTCGGCAGTGGCTGGCTGAGTCACCATTATGGCGCGACTATGTTTTCGGTCTGGTCGCTCATCGCATGGCAGATATCATCAGCCTAGTAGAGGAGGTGGTTTTTCGTCGCATGGATCAGCGTATTGCCGACTATTTGGTTCAGCACTGCTCTCAAGATGGCCAGCGTATTGAGATCACTCACCAATTGATGGCGTCTGATCTTGGAACCTCCCGCGAGGTGGTAAGCAGAATACTGAAGGATTTTGAGAGCAATGGCCTCATTCATGTGGCGCGAGGTTCGGTGGAGATCGTCGACCAGGCACAGCTACAGAACAGAACCATGATATGACGATCTGTGTGACATAGTCACAGACAAGCGGCGCTTACAGCGCTATCTTTCTGACCTATAAACCGTCGATCCGGTTGTTATGTAGGGTCGGCACCTTTATAGTCATATATCTGGAGACCGTTATGAAACAGAACGTTGGTGGAATTGACCGTATCTTGCGCCTGGTGGTAGGTATTGCATTGATTGCATGGGGTGTTGTGGCTCAAAACTGGTGGGGGGCTGTTGGCATCATACCTCTATTTACCGCAGCCATCGGCTGGTGCCCACTTTATCCTCTGATTGGCCTTAGCACCTGTAAGAGCGAGTAATAGCATTCCTATCTAAATATCCTGCTGCGGGGCACTATTCGTGTGCTCCGCAGCCTACGATCACCATTTATCTTTCCCTGTCTTTACCAGCCTTCTATCTGGATTTGAGTTTGGCGGAGTCCCTGACTGCTTTAAATGATCCGCATCAAGATTATTCGCTTGAAAATACACCTATTAGGAGCCAAGCTTTAGAGAAGTAGCGATTATACATGGGTTCATTGTTGTTATTGATCAGATGGCGAAACGTAAACACCAGAAAAAGTCCCAGAATCAATTACATCGTAAATTTCTGGCGATCAGCGACTGTAATCAGGTGTTATTACGGGCAGATAACGAACAGACACTACTTGATGATATTTGCCATATTATTTGTGAGGATGCAGGCTATGGTATGGCGTGGGTGGGATACGCCGAGCATGATGATGCCAAGTCTATAACCGTTCGCTCATTGGCTGGTGCCGAAAAGGGGTTCCTCTCCAGGAATAATCTTACCTGGTGTGATTGCGTTGAAGGAAACTGCCCATGCGGGGTCGCTGTCCGTTCCGGTAAAACAGCATATATGCAGAATCTATGCGAAGAAGAAGGGTCTGCCCCATGTGTTGAGTATGCCTTCTCCTCTGGTTTCAGATCAGCCATAGCTTTTCCCCTAAAAGACGATAGTGCATTCACATTTGGTGTGCTGTGTATCTACTCCACTCAGGCAGAAGCCTTTCCACCGGATGAAGTCGAACTTCTAGAAGAGTTGGCTGGCGACATGGCCTTTGGCATCAACTCATTGCGATTGCGGACTGAGCGTAAAGAGGCAGAGCGGCAGCTTGTCGCCAGTGAGCAACTGTTTCGCACCATGGTCGAGAATTCGCCAGACTACATTGCACGTTATGACCGGGATTTGCGTCGCGTATATATAAATCCAACTTTACAGAAGTTGTTTAGTGAACCTGTAGATAGGCTGTTAGGAAAGACCTCCGAGAATTCTCCTTCGTTGATTGAGCCTGAGTACTACATGGCAAATATCAGACGGGTGATTGAAACAGCTGAGGAATGTTTCGGCGAGGTTTCTTTCCGAGATGTCAATGGAGATATGCGTTGGGCTAGTATGCGCTTTGCTCCAGAATACGATTCCGATGGCATGGTCGCGTCAGTATTAGTTATCTCCCACGACATAACCAAGCGCAAGCAAGCTGAAGATAGAATACTTCAATCAGAGCAACGCCTGCGGCTACACGCTGAACTGTCTCCTTTAGGATTTTTGGAATGGGATGAAAATTTCTGTGCAACTGAGTGGAATGCAGCATGCGAACAGATCTTTGGCTACACCAGAGAGGAGGCTATTGGTCGGTATGCAAAGGATTTGATCATACCGGTTGAGATTCACGACTTAGTTGACGGAGTTTTTCATGATCTAATGGACGGAAGCGGTGGTCGACACAGTATAAACGAGAATATAACCAAGGATGGTCGTACCATCACATGTGAGTGGTTCAATACAACGTTAGTAAACAGAGATGGTAAGGCTATTGGCGTTGCGTCAATATGCAGGGATGTCACCGAACTCGAACAGGCTGAAAAGGAACGTCAACTCCACGCTGAATTTCTCACAAACATGGACAGGGTCAACCGTGCGATACAGAGTACCAGTGATCCTGAGACCATGATGAGTAATGTGCTTGATGAGGTGCTAGGTATCTTTGGTTGTGACCGGGCTTACCTGCTATATCCTTGTGATCCGAACGCGTCTACCTGGTCGGTGCCGATAGAGCGTACTCGACCGGAGTACCCAGGTGTGCTTGAGTTTGGTCTTGATATGCCTATGAACGATGTGGTCACTTGGTCTATGGATATGGTGCTTGGCTCAGAGCATCCTATACGTGTAGGTTTAGGAACCGAGTATAAGGTGGCAGAGGTTCTACAGGAACAGTTTAGTATTCGTTCTTTTATGGCTACTGCGCTGTATCCAAGAGTAGATAAACCATGGCAGTTTGGTATTCACCAGTGTTCTCATGATCGTTCCTGGACCGATCAGGAGATGGTCCTGTTTGAGGAGATAGGCCATCGTTTATCTGACGGCCTCAGCAGTCTGTTAACATTGAGCAATCTGCGTGAGAGTGAAGAACGCTTTCGCTTGGTGTTTGAGAATTCACCGCTGCCTATTCAAGAAGAGGATTATTCATCAGTCAAGGCGCGATTGGACGAGATAAAAGATGTCAGCACTGACGATATTGAATCCTACCTAAAAGATAACCCTGAGGTTGTTAAGGAATGCGCTGGATTAGTGCGCGTGGTTAACGTAAATCAGGCCTCGGTGGCTCTGCACGAGTCGGAAAGCAAGGAGCAGGTTTTACATGGACTTCCACAGGTCTTTACATCTGAGACCTATGATGCCTTTCGTGCGCTACTGGTTGGCTTGGCCGATGGTCAGAAGGATCTGGTATTTGAAAGCATCCTGCAGACCCTGTCTGGACGATGCCGCAAGGTGAATATCTATATCTCGGTCTGTTCCGGCTATGAGCATAGTCTTGGCAAGGTTCTAGTGTCTATTATTGACATAACCGAGCGTAAACGTTCCGAAGAGAGACTACGCTTAGCGGCAAGCGTATTTGCAAGTAGCCAGGAGGGAATATTGATCAGTGATGCCGATAATCACATCATAGATGTCAATCCTGCATTCACGCGCCTGACCGGATATACCCGAGATGAGGTTTTGGGCAAAGATCCCAGTATGCTTAGCGCCGGACACCAGACTAGAGAATTTTATGACGAGATGTGGATGGCGATTAACACTCAAGGAGAGTGGCAGGGAGAGGTGTGGAATCGGCGCAAGTCGGGAGAGGTATATGCGGAGTTGCTCTCCATTGTTGCGGTCAAAGACGAAGGAGGTCGGTTACAGCACTATGTGGGCGCGTTTACTGATATAAGTATACTTAAAGAGCATGAGGCAGAGCTTGATCACATTGCCCATTACGACATGCTGACATCTGTGCCCAACCGACGTCTGCTCAGCGACAGGTTAGATCAGGCCATCGCGCGTGCTAAACGAAATGGTAAAAGTCTTGCTATCTGCTATCTGGATCTAGATGGATTCAAACCAATTAACGATCAGTTCGGACACGAAGGTGGTGACCGCATGCTGGTTGAGATCGCCCGTCGTCTTGAGTGGATATCTCGCTCCGATGATACTGTTGCCAGGCTGGGCGGGGACGAGTTTGTACTATTGTGGAATGACATTACATCTGATGCTGATTGTGCACATGCATTGGATCGAGTTCTGGAAACGGTTTCCGAACCGATGGAGCTTGATGGTATGCCGGTCTCCATTTCTGCAAGTATAGGTGTGACGCTCTATCCTGATGATGATGTTGATGCCGATACCCTATTGCGTCATGCAGATCAGGCCATGTATTCGGCGAAGCGTTTTGGCAGGAATCATTACCAGATGTTTGATATTAGGTTGGAGAGACAGATTGCTTCGCAATATGAGTTCCTGACTATGGTAGAGAGAGGTCTTGAATCAGAACAGTTTGAGCTTTACTACCAGCCTAAAGTAGATTGCACCTCAGGAAGTCTTTATGGGTGTGAAGCACTGTTGCGCTGGAAGGATCCTGTTCTGGGATTAGTCGGCCCTTCTGAATTTCTGCCGATGATCGAAGAGGATAGTTTGGCATTCCGAGTAGGGTGTTGGGTAATAGATCATGCCGTTCAACAGGCAAGAAGCTGGAACGATAAAGGAATCACTACCCCAATAAGCATTAACCTTTTTCCATGCCATCTTAAAAATCCATCTTTTATGGACGATGTTCATGGTGCAATCAAAAACTACTGGCCGGAGATGCCAAAGGGACGCCTTCTAATGGAGATTGTAGAATCGTCAAATCTGGAGGAACTGGATCCGATAGAACAGGTTATCAATGAGTGTCTGACTATGGGTATAGGTTTCTCTCTTGATGACTTTGGCACTGGCTTCTCTTCCCTGGTGTATTTGCGCCGCCTTAGTATAGAGGAGTTAAAAATAGACAGATCATTCGTACGTGACATGCTCAATGATCCAGATGACGAGGCGATTGTAGAGGGCGTGATAGGCTTGGGTAAAGCCTTTGGGCTGCGAGTGGTCGCTGAAGGCGTAGAGACTATAGATCAGATTAGACACCTCAGGGGCCTGGGTTGCTCAATAGCGCAGGGATTTGTTTTGGGGCGACCGATGTCGGTAGAGAACTTCGAAAAGTGGTATGAAGATTTTATGGTAAATGGGAAAGAAAGATGTCAATGAGCAACCCCTTTAAGCCAGTCGAATGGGATGAATCAATGTCTGTCGGTATAGAGGTCATTGATAAACAGCATCGTTTTCTTGTGGATACACTGCAGGAAGCGAACGAAAAGCTGATGAATGATGAGAGCGGAGCTATGCTGCAAGATATTGCGGTAAATCTACTCCGCTACGCAATAATGCACTTTGAAGCAGAAGAAGGGCTTATGCAGCGCTACGGTTACCAAGATGCCTATCCAGAAGAGTCGCGAGAACACATTGCCCAGCATCGGGACTTTTCACGCAAAGTTGTCGCAATACGCGATCAACTGCGTGAAGGCCAAAAGGTTTCGCGCATAGATGTTCTAAATTTTCTCAACAGTTGGCTATACAATCATCTGCTTGGAATCGATCAGCAATATGGTGAGTATTTACGGAAGTCAATGAACGAATCTGATTCATGATGATTTCGAAATACTTATTGAGTATCGTGACATCTGCTCAAAATAAAAGCCCCTTGCAATAAAATGCAAAGGGCTTTTGTGTCTGGTGCCGAGGAGAGGACTTGAACTTATTATAAAATAGCTACAAAAAGCTAGTTAATACAGTAGGATACATGATTGCGTGCTTTCTGCGTTCCGCTCACGTTCCAAGCTTGATTCTCGTTAGCGACCACCTCATTTGATCCACTCTTGGCCTGAATAGCCAGGTTAACCACCGCCCCAATCATATGCAAAACCCATGATCATTTATCGATTTACGCATATAAACGGGGCATGGCTACTTAGGACCACTACCTCGATAAACTGCTTTCCCGCGGTCAGGCATACTTCTTCGGCGCTTACGCGGCTCTGAATTGTATCGAGACATGAAGTTTGATAAACGGAGCAACGTCATACCCGTGTAGGCGGGAGAAGTGGTGCATGGAAGCACCGTTTACGAACCTAAGGATGGACAAAAGTGCGTAGCGCGTTGAACGCCCAACAGGGCGACCTGAAGGGTGAACGTAGCGAATAATCCAGTAAGCGGTTGATTTGTATGCAGGGCATAGCAACTGGGTTCCCGACTTCACGGGAACGACGCGTAAATGGGACAGCTGTGTTAAACGGTGATGTTACCAGATGCATGAAATGTTCTACCGGATAACTTTCAAAGCGTACAGACTGCCCTTGTTTTCTTGGGTGGACGGCAATTCCATTAACTTTTGCTAGGATATTTTTGTAAAAACATAATATCCAAATAATTGTTCTTTACCTGCTGGCGTAATATGGGTTTCGGACCCCTCTGCAATGAGATTGAAATGGGCGCCAAGCTCTTCTTTCATCTTTTTCGAACTGTACTGAACAATATCAAGACCACTGCACTTTTTTGGTCCGCCGACAGCAAATGCAGCAATAATAACATAGCCGCCAACCCTCACGGATGACTGTAACTTCATTTTGTATTTTTGCCTATCTTTCTTGTCTGTTAGAAAATGAAATACCGCTCGATCATGCCATAGTGAATATGTTTTTTGCGAAGAGAAGTTCGTTACATCTTCTGCTTCCCAATGGACGCACTTTGATCTTTCATCTAGTCGTTTCTTAGCCAGCTCTAGTGCATTAGATGATAAGTCAAGAACAGTAATATTCTTAAAACCTTTTTCGATAAGATGATCAACTAATGTTGACGCACCTCCGCCAACATCAATTATATTTTCTTCTTTTTTCAAAGACAGGTTATCAATCATAGACAGGGAAACGGCAGGCTTGCTTTGATACCAGCTTACCTCTAGAGGTGATTTGTCTTTATATATATTTTCCCAGTGGCTTTTTCTACCCATGCTCAACCGTTCCAAAAGTTAAAGGATAAGAGATGCTTCTATTTTCAGAATCCAAAATACTCGATAAGAAAACAGGTTCAGAGTGCAATTACTTCGAATCAATGCAGGGGGCTTCCCTGCACTCATTCACCTCGATCGTGACATGAGATAGCTTTGTGAACTTATCTAATAGCTGCATGTAATCATCCGTGGATTTTGGGTAGTGTGTTACCAGCGCAATGATTGCCGCATAGTGGTTTGCACTGACTTTCCATATATGAATATCAGTTACTCTGTTGTCCGAGTCATTCTCTAGAGTTTCCTTAATCGCCTGTTGATATTCCTCATCAATGCTCGCATCCAGCAGTATCGGGCTCGTTTCCTGTAACAGACCGTATGACCAACGCGTGATGATAACCGCACCTACCATCCCCATGACCGGATCAAGCCAATTCCACCCCAAGTACTTTCCGGATAGTAATGCCGCGATGGCTAGCAAGGACGTCATGGCATCCGCCAATACATGAAGATAGGCAGCCCGCAAATTATGGTCATGGTGATGATGGTGGTCGTGCTCGTGATGATGAGCATGATCATCTTGTAACAAAAACGCACTAATCAGATTAATCAATAGGCCCAGACTTGCAATGAAGATCGCCTGATTAAAATGGATTGTTTGCGGTTCTATTATTCTCTGTAACGATTCGATCAACATCACCAGGGCAACAACGGCCAGTGCTATGGCGCTGGCAAACCCACCCAGAACATTGACCTTGCCGGTACCGAATGCATAATTTGGGTCGTCAGCGTGTCGTCGTGCATAGCGATAGGCAAAAAGCGCAATCATGAATGCGGCCACATGCGTCCCCATATGCCAGCCGTCCGCCAGAAGCGCCATTGAGCCATAGACGCTACCGGCGATAATCTCTACCAGCATGGTTACGGCGGTGAGGATTAGGACATATTGTGTCCGCCGTTCGCCTTTGTCATTTTGTACGGAAAAATCATGGCTGTGTTGCCATTTCTCCAACGTATGTATATGCATCTCTGTTCCCGACTTATTTCTACAACAAAGATAGATTGTACAAGAAAACCGGATTGATATTTTTTGGCGCTATTTCGGAGGCTTGTTGCAGCAGGCCGGCGGTGGTGCCTTGGCGTTTTCCCGGGCGTTTTCATCTGTGTATTGATACCAACCGCCCTTCATGCGGTCCCACCAGCTATTAGCAGGTGGAAGACCGGCATCCATCAGAGCCTGCTTAATCTCCCGGTATGACGACTGGCTGGCGTCATAGTCCACTAGGATTTGGTGCCGGTCCAGGTCCGTAGTCACACTGTGTATGCCGGGCAGCTCACCTATGGTACCCACCACTGCAGCCGCATCCGCAGCTTGGGATAGTGCCGGTATCTTAATGTGGCGCCTGACTACCCAGCTGTCGGTTGTTTGAGTAGTGTCTGGTGTAGGCATGGTTAACTCCAGTCTTTGCTTAGATGTCTAAATCTTTACGTTTCTGTTCGAACTCTTCCTGGTCTATCTCACCTTTAGCATAGCGCTCCTGCAGGATATCCAATGCGGTTTTCTGTTTTGTCGCGGGACTGTCGCCGCCTGACGTGGCGGCCTTGACCACCCATACCACAGCAATGATTATCAGGATCCAGAACAGCCACATAAACCACCCTCCGAAACCAAACATATGTTCACCGTACATCATTTCTCCCTCCTTACACCTTGACCCGTTTCAGCCTCAGGGCATTGCTGATCACGGAGACCGAACTGAAGCTCATGGCCGCTGCCGCGATGATCGGTGACAACAGCAGTCCAAACAGCGGATACAGCACACCCGCCGCCACCGGTACGCCCAGCGAATTGTAGATAAAGGCGAAGAACAGGTTCTGACGGATGTTGCGCATAGTGGCGTGGCTCAGATGACGGGCACGTACGATACCGCGCAGATCGCCCTTGACCAGGGTAACTCCGGCGCTCTCCATGGCTACATCAGTTCCCGTCCCCATAGCTATGCCTACATGAGACAGGGCCAAGGCCGGGGCGTCGTTGATGCCGTCACCTGCCATGGCCACGATGCGACCCTCTGTTTGAAGTTGCTTGACGATCTCGACCTTCCGTTCCGGCAGTACTTCCGCCTCGACCCGGTCAATGCCGAGTTGTTTGGCCACAACCTGCGCAGTGGTTCGATTGTCTCCGGTCAACATGACTACCTGCACCCCTGACTTATGCAGGTCCATGATTGCCCGTGGGGTAGAAGTCTTGACGGGATCGGCTACGCCGATAAGGCCCGCCGCCTTACCATCAACCGCCACATACATCACCGTCTGTCCCTGGACACGACCGGCTTCCGCTTGCGCCGGCAGGTCACCGGGATCGATAGAGAGTCCCCGCAAAAGTTGTAGGTTGCCCAAGGCCACTGCTTGTCCACCTATGCTTCCCGTCACACCCTGTCCGGTGATCGATTCGAACCGATCAGCAGCAACCAGTTGCACACCCCGCTCTGCGGCGCCGCGCACGATGGCCTCGGCCAGGGGATGTTCGCTGGCCCGCTCCAGGCTGGCGGCGAGGCGCAAAACCTCATCCTCTGCGAAGCCCTGGACAGTATGCACCCAAACTAATTGCGGTCTGCCCTCGGTCAGGGTACCGGTCTTGTCCACCACCAGGGTGTTCACCTGCTCCATGACTTCAAGCGCCTCGGCGTTCTTGATCAGCACTCCCAGGGTCGCCCCCTTGCCGGTGCCGACCATGATCGACATGGGTGTCGCCAGGCCCAATGCGCAGGGACAGGCGATAATAAGGACAGCTACGGAATTGACAATGGCGTGGGCCAGACGTGGCTCAGGTCCGAACAGACCCCAGACAATAAGAGTGAGCAGTGCGATCAATACCACTGCAGGCACGAAATAGCCAGCCACCACATCGGCCAGTTTCTGGATGGGCGCGCGTGAACGCTGCGCCTCGCTGACCATGCGCACGATCTGGGACAACAGGGTATCGCTTCCCACCTTCTCAGCCCGCATCAGCATGCTGCCGGTACCGTTCACTGTGGCGCCGATCAGCGCGTTGCCAGCGATCTTTTCCACCGGGATCGATTCCCCGGTGACCATTGACTCATCCACAGAGCCGCTGCCCTCGGTTACCACTCCGTCCACCGGCACCTTTTCACCCGGACGTATGCGCAGGATGTCACCCGGCATGACCTGTTCCAGGGATATGTCTTCTTCCGTTCCATCGTCCCGCACAATACGTGCCGTATTCGGGGCCAATCCCAACAGCAGCTTGATGGCCGCGTTGGTATGACTGCGGGCGCGCAGTTCCATTACCTGTCCCAGCAGCACCAGGGCGGTGATCATGGCGGCGGCCTCAAAATAGACCGGCACCGTTCCGCCCGCATGCAACATGTTGGGTGGAAAGATAGCGGGGGCCAACAAGGCAACCATGCTATAGACCCAGGCCACAGATACACCGAGACCGATCAGGGTAAACATGTTGAGATTCCAGCTTAGCACCGACTGCCAGCCACGCAGGAAAAACGGCCAACCACCCCAGAGTACCACCGGGGTAGCCAGGGCAAACTCAATCCATTGCACGGTCTGGGCAGACAGTGCTTGTGGCAGCCAGGATGGCGCCAGATCTGCCACCATGGCCAGCAGAAAGACCGGCAGGGCCAGGGCGGTGCTCACCCAGAAACGTCGGCTCATATCGATCAGCTCGGTGTTTTCCTCTTCCAGCTCAATCGTGCGTGGCTCCAGGGCCATGCCGCACTTGGGGCAACTGCCTGGATGATCCTGCACGATCTCCGGATGCATGGGACAGGTATATTCAGTGCGGGTAGTAGCAACCGGTTCTCCCGCCGCCTCCAACGCCATACCACACTTGGGACAGGTGCCGGGATGATCCTGCTCAACACCTGGACACATGGGACAGAAGTAGAGGGCGCCGGATGCAGGTGCCGCTACCGGGGTATGCGTATGATCGCTGTGACAACAATGGGAGTGGTCAGCCTTGCTGCCATCTGCTACGTCATCGGTGTGATCATGCAAATAGCTATGTGGGTCAGACGCAAATTTATGTTGGCAATGTTCGCTGCAAAATTGATATTCGGTGCCATCAAACTCGAACCGATAGGCGCTATCTTCCTGCACCGTCATGCCGCATACCGGATCGATAATTACCGAAGATTTTAGATACTGCTCCGGATGGGAGCGAAATTTATACAGACAGGAACTGCTGCAAAACCGATATTCATTATGTTTGTAGATATAACGATGGGGGTCTTCGTGGTTCACCTCCATTCCGCAGACCGGGTCGATCCAACTATCCGCTGCATGTTTTTTGGCCGGTTGTTCCATCGTTTCCTCCTTAATCCTCTTCGTGACAGGGTTCTACAGCCACATCGTTTTCCACCGACTCGATGAGATGGCAGACACTGTGGCCATCGGGAACGCCATTGGGCATCTGTTTCCACAGTTCCAATGCCTCCTCCATGCGGGTCTGCAATTTCGTCATCTCCTCTATCTTGGCTCGGTTCTCCTCAATACGGTGCTGGATGATGTTGCGCACATCGTTACATGGGGACTCCCTCATATCCGCATGCTGGGTTATCTGTCTGATCTCATTCAGGGTAAACCCCAGATGCTTGGCCATACGGATGAAACGTATCCTTATCACATCCCCCGGTTCAAAAAGACGATAACCGTTCTCCTGTATTTCGGCGGCCTGGATCATGCCGATACGCACGTAGTAGCGCACCACATGAGCAGGCACGTCGCTTTGCTGGGCTAATTCGTTTACTGTCAGCATCTGAGTCAATCCTTATGTCAGATATGGCGTTTTCACTTATCCTTTGCATCCACTAGACGTTGCAGCAGGGCCTCAATATTTGCCATATGCGTCTCCATCTTTTGCATATGCCCTTCCATAACTGCGTGCCTCTGCTGCATCATCCCCATCATTTGCATCATGGGCATGTTGCCTTGCTGCATTGGCATATTTCCTTGCTGACCCTGCATCATGGGCATGGAGTTAGCTCCTGCTGTCCCTGCATCTCCTGCTGAATGTGCTACTGCAGCCAATGAGACAACGGAAATCAGGGCTGTAATTATGAGCGTATTTGTGAGTTTCATCGCTTTTCTCCTATTTTAGGTTGAATAACCACCAATAACCTGAAACCTATATAAATCGTACAACCTGTGCGCTACACACAGGTCAAGTTAAATATCTTCCCCATCTAATATGACCCTCTTACTCAACAATTACGGTAATCCTTTTCGAAAACAACGGAGGATCCTGGGGTTCATGTTCTTCGTCACCCAGTAACAACTGAAGCGTATGCCTGCCAGCAGACAGATCCAGTACGGCTTCGGTCTCTCCCTGATCGAAATGTATGTGGTGCGAATCCCGGGGGATGGCTTCATCCAAATCAGGTAGTTGTTCTACGTCTACCAGAAGATGATGATGTCCGGTGGTATGCTTGCGTCTATCGGTTGTCCCGGCTGGCGTAATGCCGAAGCCTTTAATCCCGAACTGCACTTTGAACGGGCTTTTAACCACTGCCCCATCTTCCAGTCCGATGAAATATACCTTTGCACCGTCCGGCGGCGAATGCGCACCTGCGGCAACGGTTGTTAAAACCAGGATCATGGTCACGATCGAAACAGGGTATCTCTTACGCATATTTTATCTCCTATTGATTATGATTGGAGTAAACAGAGGTTTTTTCATCGGACCGAAAGGTCAACACATCGTATGCATCCTTGCGTGGCCCCTCCATGCCGGGAGAACCCATGGGCATGCCTGGAACAGCCAAACCTGCAATATCAGGCTTCTCTCTTAATAGGCGCTTGATATCACTGGCTGGCACATGACCTTCGATAACATACTTGCCGATCTTGGCTGTATGGCAAGTTTGCAGGTTCCGCGGTACACCGAACTCCACTTTGACCGGGTTCATATTGCGCAGGTTATGCACCTCTACTGAGAAACCGTTTTCCTGCATATGCTCCACCCAATCATTACAGCAACCGCAGGTCGGGCTTTTGTAGACCTCAACATCTGCCGCTCTGGATGGTTTTATGGCAAACAAAACACCCAGCGAAATAACAGTAATTCCTACCAGCAGCCAATAATTCAATTTGCCCATGCTGAGAGATTTCTTTTGCTTAGCGGTTTCTTTTATGGTCATGATTTGCCTCCTTTGTTCAACATTGTGGCGTTTGATGGTCTGCTGTAGTTTCTGCCGGACTGAATATTCCTCTCATACCAAACACGATAGATCTCATCAGACCAGTGGGACTGCATCCAGGCCAGGATGTCGTAGATTTGCTGATCACCCAGTTTGTCGCCAAACCCAGGCATGGTCCCGCCCAATGGTATTCCTCCTACTCTGACCGTCCGATGCAAAACTGATAAGGGGTGGTGCCATGTATGTGCTGAACCATTCAGAGGCGGCGGTGGGTACTTTCCATAAGCGTCAGTCTTGCGCCAATTTAGGGTGCCGGACGCATCCGTTTTATGGCAGCTAGCGCAATTTTTCTGGAATAACACATCTCCGCTTTCGATCTGCGCCTTACTGTACCAGCGTCCAACAGGAGGCAGCATCGGTGACGCAACATTTTGAGCGTCGATGCTGGCTGTAGCATCCGGCTGGTTTTCGCAACCAGACAGCCATAGCAAACCCACAAATAAAATCATACTCAGTGATATTTTCTTCATTAGTTAATTTCCGTTTTGTCGTCTCGAGTACGCCTTATGCGTGGCAGCAGACAAACATGGCTTACCGAGTGACACTGAATGAATCAGTCGTTGAATGATCGCTGCAAGACCAGCGACCAACTATATGGAAATTAAGCCCTGGGCGGACGAAAGAGGGAGGAAGAGTGTCGTGTTACCAAGTCGTCGCCAGTTGGAAAGAATGCAGACGAGACAACAGAGTTCGCTGGAAATGAGAAGGTTGAAAGCAATGCCACTGGGCAAGAAGTACATAGATTGGTTGAACAGGCATGGTCAGGGCATGTGCCCTCATCATCACACTGATCGCATGCGTTATCTGAATGCACTGAAGTCGACATAACCATGTCATGATGTAGATCGATTGACTGATGCGCACCAGGCTTGTGAGGGGAAAAATCCGCAATACCGGCCATCGCACCATGCAGCGGGGCCATCACCAGAAGAATGGCAAGAAACATGGCCAATAGTTTTTCAGGAAACAGGCGCATACACGTATCTCTAGAAGACCCACTTCTTTACTATATACACTCTAGGTGACAAACCCGGATTAATAAAGTTTCATAAGTCCAATCCTAACTAAAAAGCACTTATACATCATGAGTCGGCACAGAATAGGCGTTCTACTGGGCTGGGAATAAGTCAGAATAGTAAGCTACTCAGGCTGTTGTTGTCGGCCATAAGGGGCCGAGCAAACACGTGGAGGATCTGTCCTCCAGGGTAATCCGCAAGTCATATTTCGTAACATATCGCCACATAAGAGAATCTCGCACATTATATGCCCTAGATAATGTTCGTCACGTTCCATCCGCGTTCCACTCTCACGACAATCAGGGACAACGAGAGACAACCAAACGAAATTTCAGGCACAAAAAAAGCACCTTAAAACTGGTGCTTTTCGTTGTCTCTGATTGTCTATGACAGTCTTTGAATATGGTGCCGAGGAGAGGACTTGAACCTCCACGGGCTAAACGCCCACTAGCACCTGAAGCTAGCGTGTCTACCAATTTCACCACCTCGGCTAAGGTTTGGTTGAACTGCATTCAGAGCCGCACAACCCAGCGAATCGGCGAACTTTACCGTTACCTGGAATGCTTGTCAATGGCTTGGGTGGAGTATGTGGGGACATCTATATGTATGCCAGGTACAATACAAGTTATATGTATTTCAGGGACTATTTATTGTGACCAAGCGTTCATCCCGAAAGGGTTTTCATGAGTTAGATCCGCACCATGCCAGGGAATCCAGGAAGTACGAAAGTCCTATTCCAAGCCGTGAATTTATTATGGAGACGTTGGAGGTTCATGGCGTACCTATTGGACGCTCAGAGCTGGCCGTTCTTCTTGGCCTGGACTCTGAGGAATCTATAGAGGCCCTGCGCAGACGTCTCAACGCCATGGAGCGGGATGGTCAACTGGTGCGTAATCGTCGTGGAGCTTTTTGTCTGGTGAACAAGCGTGATTTGATTGCCGGTCGTATTATCGCTCATCCGGATGGGTTTGGCTTTCTCCACCCGGATCAAGGTGGTAAAGACCTGTTTCTCACTCCCAGACAGATGCGTACGGTACTGCATGGAGATCGCGCCGTGGTCCGAGTGGTGGGTGTGGATGAGCGCGGGCGTAAAGAGGGTGCTGTAGTCGAGGTGCTGGAGCGTGCCAACCACAACGTGGTGGGCCGGTTGCACGTCGAGATGGGACTTGGTTTTGTGCAGCCGGACAATAAACGACTGCACCAGGAGATCATCGTGCCGGAGGCAGAGTGGCACGGAGCACAACATGGACAGATTGTGGTTGCTGAGATCGTGGAGCAGCCGACCAAGCGTACCCAGCCGGTCGGGCGTATCGTCGAGGTCATGGGTGAGCACATGGCTCCAGGTATGGAGATTGAGATGGCTATCCGTAGCCATGAACTGCCAGTGGGATGGCCGGATGATGTGGAACAGGAGATCTCAGGTCTGGCGCCAGAGGTGGACGAGTCTGCCAAACAGGGGCGTGAGGATCTACGTCAATTGCCGCTGGTAACTATAGATGGGGCGGATGCCAGGGACTTTGACGATGCAGTCTACTGTGAACAGAGCGCAAACGGTTGGCGACTCCTGGTGTGTATAGCAGATGTCTCCAGCTATGTGGCGCCGGGTACGGCTCTGGATCGAGAAGCGGAGAGTCGCGGCAACTCGGTCTATTTCCCCGACCGTGTGATCCCCATGCTGCCTGAGAAGTTGTCCAACGGTCTTTGTTCCCTGAATCCTGATGTAGATCGCCTCTGCATGACCTGTGAGCTGTTGGTGGATCGAAGGGGGGCGGTTGATAGCTATCGCTTCTTTGAGGCAGTCATGCGTTCTCAGGCTCGTCTTACCTACAGCCAGGTGTCGGATATGTTGGTTGAGGGTGACGCGGAACTGTGCCGACAATATGCAGATCTGTTGCCCCATTTGCATCAGTTATATGCGTTATATCAGGTGTTGCACAAGGCGCGAACAAAACGCGGGGCCATAGATTTTGATACTACCGAGACCAGGATCATTTTTAATGATGAAAAAAAGGTGGAGCAGATTGTACCTCTGGTAAGGAATGATGCTCACCGCCTGATCGAGGAGTGTATGCTACTGGCCAATGTGGCCGCAGCCCGCTATCTGCTTGGGAAAAAGATACCGGCACTCTACCGCAACCATGAAGGACCGCCGGAGGATAAGCTGAGTGATTTGAGGGAGTTCCTGGCTGAGTTGAGTTTGTCTCTGCCGGGAGGCGACGAACCGAGCGCAAAAGATTATGCCCGGTTGCTGGAATCGGTTGCTGAGAGACCAGATCGGCATCTTATTCAGACCGTGCTGCTCAGGTCGCTGTCCCAGGCGATGTATGGGGCGGAGAACCAGGGCCATTTTGGGCTATCTTTTCCGGCCTATACCCATTTCACCTCACCCATACGCAGATATCCTGATCTAATCGTGCATCGCGCCATAAAGCATCTGGTAGCGGGTGGCCGGCCGGAAGAGTTTGAATATGCTCCGTCCCGTCTAGAATGGTTGGGCGAACACTGCTCGTGCACGGAAAGACGTGCCGATGACGCCACCAGGGATGCGGTGGATTGGCTCAAGTGTGAATATATGCTGGATAAGGTGGCTGAGGAGTTTGATGGCATCATAACCAGTGTTACATCTTTTGGTGTCTTTGTGGAGCTGGACGATATCTATGTAGACGGGCTGCTGCATATCACGGCCCTGGATAATGACTATTATCACTTTGATCCAATCGGCCATAGACTGACAGGCGAACGCTCCGGGCAGGTCTATCGTCTTGGTGACCAGATACGGATCAAGGTGGCTGCGGTGAACCTGGACGATAGAAAGATAGATTTTATCTTGGCCGATTCTGCTGAAAGAGTGTGTCGAAAAACCAGAGGTAAAAAGAGATCTGACAAGAGACGTACTAAAGGTTTGAGCAATGCGATTGATGCCATCATGGATGAACCGAACAAGGGTGCTAAAAAAGATAAGAAGCAGAAGGCGAATAAGGGCTCGAAGCACTCAAGTGGAAAGAACAAAAAACGTAAAGATAAGAAATAGAGGATGAATAGTGACTAAACCCCACATCATCGCAGGGATTAATAGTGTGCGTACTGCTCTCAAACACGGTTCTACAGGTGTTTCTGAGGTGTGGGTAGAAGCTAAACGTAGGGATAAGAAGATCCGTGAGATTATTGGTTTAGCTAAGGGTGACGACATTATCCTGCATCAGGTCGATCGCTCAGAACTGGATGCTTTGGTTCCTGGGGTCAACCATCAAGGTGCTGTAGCCAAGGTGGCGGTACCGGCCGCCATGGGAGAGAAGGAACTAGCATCTCTGTTAGACCAAACAGACACGCCACCGTTACTGCTGGTGTTAGATGGGGTGCAAGATCCTCACAACTTAGGTGCATGTCTGAGGAGTGCTGATGCTGCCTGCGTAACTGCAGTTATTGCGCCTAAAGATCGCTCCGTCGGCTTGACTCCAACCGTATGTAAAGTAGCCTCAGGGGCTGCAGAAACCGTTCCATTTATACAGGTTACCAATCTGGTCAGGACAATTCGTTGGCTACAGGACGAGCATAGAGTGTGGGTGGTAGGTACGGCCGGAGAGGCGGAATCTAATATATATCAGTTGGATCTTTCAGGTCCGCTGGCGCTGGTTATGGGGGCGGAAGAGAATGGTATGCGCCGTCTTACCCGCGAGGCCTGTGATTCCCTGGTGAGACTACCTATGGCAGGAACAGTCGATAGCCTGAATGTCTCGGTGGCTACCGGTGTAAGTCTGTATGAGGCAGTCAGGCAAAGAATGGGTATCTGAATGCAGGAGCCGATAGAGGTCCTTAAAGCGCGACTGAATACAGAGACAGCAATGATCGGCTGGACCGAAATCCAAAGATTCTTTGCTAAGGGACAGGTGTTTATAGTAGTTCCTGATCTTGATCTGATTGATGCCGCAGCCAGCATGATCATGGACGAAAAGAGTAGGGTAGAGGAGTGGATGCAGCAGAGTCTGATTGCGCAGGCATCAACAGATGATGCCAAACGTTGGAATGAGAATGACACTGATTTATGGGCTGTGGTGGTTGCACCTTGGATATTGGTGCAGGAAGTGGTTGTGTAATTAATATAGATAACGAAAAAAGAAAACGCCGAAGCTATGCTTCGGCGTTTTTAACTGCGCGATGTATATTCGCTTAGAACTTATATTGAGCACCTACAGTAAGAAGGACAGCAGAGGCATCTTCAAATTTACCATTGTCAACGCTATCGGCAAGTGCTGAGCCCCTATTAACCTTGAGGGTCTCTTTCTTGTCGTAGAGCAGGCCGAAACCGATATTCAAATCATTAGAATACTGATAACGAGCACCTATAGAGTAGATATGGGCATCGCTATCCGGCAGCTCAAAGCCAACAGTACTTTTTGGCACAGGCGTTTTATCATAGGCGTAGCCAGCCATCAGGGTCCACTTATTATTTAGCTTGTGTGTAACACCGATTCTGTATGTATCGGTATCTGACCAGTCTTTGGTAATTGGTGTGCCGAAGACAGCATCCAACACTGGATTGATCGTGGGGTCGTAATCAAAATCAAGTTCTTCGTAGGCTGACCAATAGGTCCTCTCATACACAAGTTCAACGGTAGTTCTGTCATTGAAGGTATAGGCTGCAGCTAGATTCAGGGCCGCAGGTAGAGGGATCGTTACTTCAGCATCGCCATCGTAACTCAGGATTCCTCCAGCTGCCTGCAGTTCAGCCTGTCCTTCAACTGTCAGGTCTATCTTCGATCTGTATGTTAGCGCTAAGGCAAGCTCATCGCTTGGTTTGAAGTGTAAAGCTAGGTTATAGCCAAGATCGTAGGAGCTTCCACCAAGATCACGTATAGGTGTTGCAAGGGGATTGGCATTACTCCTTACATTACCGTTCGTGTAAACCACTCTTGCACCAACAGCAGCAGAAAATTGGTCGTTAAACTTGTACGCAACCGTAGGGTTGACTTCAATGGTCTTGAGAGTGAACTCTTCGGAAGTGGCTTTACCAGTTCCATCCCATCTCTTGGATAAACCCGCTGGTGTCACTACCGAGAGTCCAAAACGGTAGTTACCCATGCTTGGGCTTACATAGTGGAAGGATGGTATATAGAAGTTTTCTTTTAATGAAGAGTCATCAGCGAATATTCCATCCATGTCGGTATAATCAATACTGGATAGATGGATATATGTAAGGTTGGCTTCAAATGATGCGCCGTTGTCGTCAAAAACCGTGGCAGCTGGGTTGAAGTAGGCTGCATCAGCTCCATGGGCATTAGCTACGTAAGCCCCAGAAAGCGCTGTTGAGTTTATGGAATTCTCCGGAACCTTGTAACCGGCCGCCATCAGTTGCGCTGGAACTAAACTAGCCATGCACCCTAATGCAAGCAGGTATCTTAAAGAGCCTTGGTGTTTGATGTTCATCTGATATACCCTATCGTTTGTATGTGTTATAAGTTTTATATTATCCCCGCGCTGCAATAGGGACTTAAATATTGCTAGCTAACTTAAAACACAAGATAAGGCGCAGGTCGTTTTTAGTGTTTAAAATTAGCTACATGTATTATTTGTACGACACTTATAAATTTTTATCTGATCGTTGTCAAGATTAAATGTAAAGATCTTTGATTTACCATTTAATCAAGAGATGGACCAGTGCTGCCACACAAGTTATAAATAATACATATTTTCATAAGTATTGATAGAAAAAACGACATAAATATATGGATTTGATGGTATATTATGTGTTATTAATATACTTTATTAGATATTCTTATAAACAATAAATACACCCTATGGGTTGGGGGAGCGTATGGCAGATCGCAGACTTCAAGTGTTCCATACTGTTGCTCGCTTGCTGAGCTTTACCAAGGCGGCAGAGTCATTACATATGACGCAACCGGCAGTAACCTTTCAGGTTCGCCAGCTTGAGGAGTATTTTGACACCAGGTTATTCGATCGTACCCACAATCGTATCAGCCTCACAGACGCAGGAAATCTGGTTTATCGGTATGCTGACCGTATATTTGAGCTATACAGCGAGATGGAGCATGCGGTACAGGATATGACTGGGGGTGTCGGTGGTTCTCTTACCATCGGAGCCAGTACCACTATTGCAGACTATATGTTGCCTTCACTACTGGGTGATTTTAAGGATAGATACCCTGATGTGAATATAAACCTGAAGGTATCTAACACCGAAGGTATAGTATCCATGGTGGAAAACAACGCCATAGACCTGGGTATAGTGGAGGCCCCGGTTGGTAATAAGAACCTGGTCGTGGAGGTTTGCAGACCTGATCAACTGGTTGCAATCGTACCACCTGGACATCAGGAGTCTGAGAAAAAGAGCCTTAGCTATTCTGATCTGGTCAAATACCCATTCATTTGCAGGGAAGAGGGTTCGGGTACGCGCGAAGTCATAGAAGACTATCTGAAAGATATATCTGATGGCGCTGGAATACTTAACATTTCCATGGAATTGGGTAGCCCTGAAGCGGTAAAGGGTGCCGTTGAGGCTGGCATGGGAATATCAATTGTTTCACGCGCGACTATACAGAAAGAGGTCAAGCTGGGAACCCTGGTAGCGATAAACCTAGACCCGATGCTTGAACGACCATTCTCATTCGTACATCAAAAACAGAAATTTCGTGTTCGGGTCATGGAAGAGCTTCTTGACTTTGCCAGGGGCTATATCAAGGAGCACGAACACGATCTTGAGGGGTAGGTGTGCAGCCGATAGCAAATTTGACAAGCGATCAGCGCAAACTGCTCAAGTTATATAAAGGACTAGATGCAAAAGACCAGTCTGTCCTGATCGCATTTGCCGAGTTTCTGAATAAGCGTGAATGCTCCTTAGAAAATGCAAACGAACAGGAAAAGCCACTCAAACCTATCCACATAGAGCGTCCTGAAGAGGAGAGCGTGGTGGCTGCTATTAAGAGGCTATCTTCCAGCTACCACATGTTGGATTCAGACATGTTGCTGACCGAAACCTCATCACTTATGACTGCCCACCTTATACATGGCAGATCTGCATCAGATGTTATTGATGAGCTTGAGACCACATTTGCCAAAAAGTATGAGTTATTTCTAGATGAGCAGGAGAAATAAATAAGGCACCCAGGGAAGGGAGTCTGGGCGCCTTTCATTTTAGCTGTGGATTACTGCTCTTCAGCCTTACAACTGCTAATGCCAAATGGAAGATAGGCCGGGCACCATCCTATTGCTGCTGTAAACAGCGGGATAATACCGATCAGTCCCCACATGTTTTGTGCCACCACCCCCCATCCGATCAATACTAGTCCAACTACCAGGCGAATCATTCGATCAATGCCACCAACGTTTTTTTTCATGCTGTCCTCCCGTAAAAGACACAAAAACAATTGATTGTAGCAAGTGCTATTCGACAACTATTGGAGCTTTCCATCAATAATCATAGGTAATCTAACATAGAGTGTGTTCGTGAGCATTTGTTAGATGTCAATAATAGGTACATTTGAACTGAGTTTATCAATCTGACGGAAATATGCCTTAAATTCTTGTTTCGTCGAGTCAATAGTCTGACGTTCCCTATCCTACATTCTGTAACTAGCAGAAAAATAAGTAAAAAACACCGCTGGTATTACTGGCACGTCAATTGCACATCATGAATTGACCTTAACCCAGGGGGAAATATAAATGGCTGAAGAAGAGTTGGAAGAGGATCTGGATCTAGGCGAAGAGAAAGAAGGCGGATCTAAGAATAAGCTGATCATCATTGGCGGCGCGGTATTGCTGGTGGTGATCCTGGGCGGAGCAGGTACCTGGTGGTTTTTGTCCGGAGATGATGGTTCCGCACCTGAAGCGGCTCAGACTGAAGAGGCAGATGGCACAAGTGAAGAGGAGGAGAGTGCCAAAGCTAAAGGACCAGCGATGTATCTATCTTTGTCTCCGGTATTTGTAGTGAACCTGCCGCCTGACTCCGGAGCTAAGATGCTCCAGGTTGGGGTTGATGTAATGGTGCGAAATCAGGAGTTATTGGATTTCATAAAAACCAACGATCCTATGATCAGGCATCAGTTGCTCAATCTTTTTAGTACTCAGAATGCCAGCAAGTTGCGTAAGAGGTCAGGCAAGGAAAAGCTGCAGGAAGAGGCAAAAGAGACAATACAGAAGATTGTAAAAGACCAGGGTGGCCCAGGTAAGGTTGAGGCCGTGTATTTCACCAGTTTTGTAATGCAATAAATCATGTCAGCAAACGACCTACTATCACAAGACGAAATCGATGCGTTATTACATGGCGTTGATGACGGCAAGGTAGAAACTGAAGATACTTCAGCTAACGACGGTGTAGCCAGGGGGTATGACTTTGCCAGTCAAGACCGCATAGTTCGAGGACGCATGCCTACTCTGGAGATGATCAACGAACGCTTTGCTCGTCACTATCGGACTAGTCTTTTTGCCATGCTCAGACGTACAGCAGACATCTCGGCTTCAGGCGTACAGATGCTAAAGTTTTCTGAGTTCGTACACACCCTATTCGTACCCACGAGCCTTAATCTGGTTAGGATTCACCCCCTCCGTGGCAAAGGTCTATGCGTATTGGATCCTAAGCTCGTTTTCAGTGTGGTGGACAACTACTTCGGTGGCAGTGGACGTTTTCATACCAAGATTGAGGGGCGTGATTTCACTCCGACTGAACTTCGTGTGGTCAAGATGCTGCTAGACCTCATATTTAAGGATATGGTCGATGCCTGGAAACCAGTATTGAAGGTAAATTTTGAATATCTGGGATCTGAGGTAAATCCGCAATTCGCTAATATCGTGAGCCCATCTGAGGTTGTGGTCGTTACTACATTCAATATTGACCTAGAAGCAGGAGGAGGCGATCTGCATTTTGTCTTGCCGTATTCCATGGTCGAGCCGATTCGAGATCTTTTGGACGCAGGAGTGCAGAGTGATCGTGGAGACAAAGACGAACGTTGGGAAAAAGCTCTAAGGGCTCGTATTCAACATGCCGATTTGGAACTGTCCAGTGTACTTGCCGAGACAAAGATAAGTGTTAAAGAGATGGCGGATTTAAAGAAAGGCGACATCATTCCTCTGGATATACCGGAGATGGTGGAGTTGTGTACCTCCGATATACCTCTATTTCGTGGACAGGTTGGGGTATCAGGAGGTAACTATGCGATCAAGATACGGGAAAAAATAACTGTAGAACCCAAGGAAAATATACATGATTTATATGATAAGTCTGCAAACTAATGTAATGGGATCTGATTATGAGCGAAACAGATAAAGACCCTAATGAAGCAATGGCCGATGAATGGTCGGAGGCATTAGAGGAACAAGCAGAGCATGATGCGGCAGCAGATAAAGGTGCGGCTCCGGAACCTGCCGCCCAAACCAACGCAGAGTCTGCTCAATTCCAGCAATTACACGAGGATAGGACAGGGGGCGGCCCTATCGATGTTGATGTAAATCTAGAAGGTATACTGGATATACCTGTGACCATATCTATGGAGATAGGTCGCACCAACATCAATATTCGCAATCTGTTGCAACTCAACCAGGGTTCGGTTGTTGAGTTAGACAGGCTCGCTGGTGAGCCTATGGATGTTCTGGTAAACGGGACCCTTATTGCCCAAGGCGAGGTTGTGGTGGTGAATGAGAAGTTTGGCATTCGCCTTACAGATGTGATCAGCCCATCGGAACGGGTGAAGAGATTGGGAAAATGAAGTATCTCCGCCTCTTGGGCGTATCCATAGGCGTTATTCCGACACTGCTCGGAGCGGCGCCTAATCAATCTGAGACCGCAACTAGATTACCAACTGGAACTATTGGAACCAGCAGCGTGTTGGAGATGGCTGCGGTTCTAACCGGAGTAATACTGCTTATTCTGATAATTGGTTGGTTGATTAAACGAGTAGGCAATTTCCCATCTGCGGGGAAAGGGATGGTAAGGATACTCGGTGGAGTTTCGCTGGGTCCAAGGGAGAGGGCGGTTGTACTAGAGGCTGGGGATAAACGGCTTTTAGTCGGAGTATCTCCGGGAAGGGTTCAGACCCTGTGTTTACTTGATGAAAGTGTTATCGATGAGTCAGAGGAGGAATTCTCCAATCAATTGCATGAGCAGATGCAGGATGGGCCAAAATGAGGTGGTTTGTCAGGTTAATTATCTTGCTTACAGTGATTTTTCCCTTCGCCGTCCAGGCTGCGCCAGGTCTTGAAGCGCTCACAGTTGCACCAGGAAAGGGTGGCCAGCAAACCTATACCCTGAGTATTCAGATACTGATATTCATGACCGCCCTGAGCTTGCTGCCGGGCGCTCTCCTGATGATGACATCCTTTGCCCGTATCATCATAGTGTTGGCGATTCTGCGTCAGGCCCTCGGTACCCAGAACACTCCTTCTAATCAGCTTTTGGTCGGGCTGGCTCTGTTTCTGACCATCTTTATTATGATGCCGGTATTCAACGAGATATATGACACCTCTATGAAACCGTATCTGGAAGATAAGATAACAACGTCGCAGGCACTGGAAACGGCCCAGGTTCCAGTGCGTGAGTTTATGCTGGCCCAGACCAGAGAATCTGATCTGAATCTATTTGCCAAAATTGGCAATTTCGGCGAGATCGAATCACCGGACAAGGTGCCGTTTTCCATGCTTTTACCTGCATTTGCCACTAGCGAACTGAAGACAGGATTTCAGATAGGATTCCTACTGTTTATACCATTTTTGATAATTGATCTGGTGGTGGCGAGTGTACTGATGTCCATGGGCATGATGATGCTGTCACCTCTAATTATCTCGTTACCGTTCAAGATCATGCTTTTTGTGCTGGTCGACGGTTGGGCCTTGGTATTCGGAACATTGGCTGCGAGTTTCAGTATTTGACGGGTAATTACTATGACTCCTGATTCGGTATTAGACATAGGGCAAAGGGCTTTGGAGGTAACCACCCTGTTGGCCGGCGCAATCCTCATTCCGGCCCTACTGGTTGGTTTGGTGGTGGCGATGTTTCAGGCAGCGACCCAGATCAATGAGATGACCCTTACGTTCATACCAAAGCTGGTCATAGTAGTGGTGGTGTTAATGCTGGCGGGCCCCTGGATGTTGCAATTGATTACTGATTTTACCGTTGATTTGATTGAGAGCATTCCGGAACTGATTGGATAAGAGAGTGCAAACGGAATTAACTAGTACGGGACTGTATATTGAGTATGATTTTCACAGAGGCACAATTAAGCGCATGGTTGGCAGCATTTCTATGGCCGCTTATCCGCATAAGTGCGATGATCGCTTCTGCTCCCATATTCAGTTCACGCCAGACACCCAGACGCCTTCGAGTCGGTATCACACTTCTGCTTAGTTTCATGATTATGCCGTTGATCCCGCCACCACCTGTAGTGGAGGTGTTCAGTCCTGCGGCGCTACTCATTGCTGCTCAACAGGTGCTTATCGGTCTTGCCATGGGTTTTATTATGCAGATGGTGTTTGGCGCCCTGGTGTTTGGTGGACAGGCCTTGGCATACAGCATGGGTCTGGGATTTGCATCTATGGTGGATCCGCAAAACGGCGTACAGGTGCCAGTGTTGTCCCAGTACTACATCATTCTCTCTACTCTGTTGTTTCTGATCCTGAATGGTCATCTATTTATGATAGAAACACTGGCTCAGAGTTTTTACACCCTGCCCATAGCCGTTGATGGCATTACGCAGGCAAATCTGAGGGATATTGTGCTCTGGGCCAGTCGCATGTTTGCCGGTGGACTGCTTATAGCCCTGCCGGCTATCGCTGCCTTGTTACTGGTCAATCTTGGTATGGGTGTTATCACTAGGGCTGCCCCCCAGTTGAACATATTCGCTGTGGGTTTCCCTATGACTATGATGATCGGATTCATTTTGATGTGGGTTACTCTGCCGAACGTGTTTGGTAAGTTCAATGAATTAGTGAACGAGGCCCTGGCCTTTATTCGCACCCTGGTGCTGGTCGCAAACTGAGGATTCCAGAATGGCTGAAGAGAATCAAGACGGTCAGGAAAAAACAGAACAACCGACAGCTAAACGATTGGATGAGGCCAGGAAGAAGGGCCAAATCGCGCGTTCCCGTGAGTTGAACACCATGGCTATAACCCTCATTGGCGGGATTACCCTGGTCAGCATGAGCAGTCATCTTGGCAACGGGTTGTGGAAACTGATGACCAGCAGTTTCACCATTCCGCGTCAGGATATGTATGACCCCACTGCTATGATCAATCGTCTGGCATTGGCGATCCAAGATGCGTTACTTATGTTGTCGCCGTTTTTCCTGGTGGTGATTGCGTTGGCAATAGCTAGTTCAGTTGCTCTTGGCGGATATACATTCAGCGGAGAGTCTTTGACCCCTAAATTTAGCAAGATAAACCCTATAAGCGGCATCAAGCGCGTGTTCTCACTTAGAGGTCTGGTCGAGTTGTTCAAAGCGCTTGCAAAGTTTGTGCTGGTTGGTAGTGCTACAGGTATGGTTCTATGGAGTTCCCTAGGGGATTTTGTGGGTCTCAGTCAGATGGAATTGGGCAGCGCTGTTTCCGCGATGGGCACTCTTATTGGAGGGTCCTTCATCCTGATCGCATCGACCTTAATTATTATCGCGATGATAGATGCTCCGTTTCAGTTGTGGCAGCACAAGCGCCAACTGAAGATGACCCGTCAGGAAGTGCGGGAAGAGATGAAGGATACAGAAGGACGTCCGGAGGTCAGAGGCCGGATCCGCAACCTGCAACGTGAATTCGCCCAGAGGCGCATGATGGAAGAAGTACCAAAGGCGGATGTTATAGTCACTAACCCAACCCACTATGCCATAGCCTTGCGTTATGACCAGGATAACATGCTGGCACCTGAGCTGGTGGCAAAAGGAAGCGGCGAGGTCGCAGCAAACATCAGGCGTGTCGGCCTGGAGCATCAGGTTCCGATGGTTGAATCACCCATGCTAGCCCGCGCCATCTATTTTAATACCGAACTTGGTGATGCTATCCCAGCCGGCCTCTATCTTGCCGTAGCTAAGTTATTGGCCTACGTGTTCCAGCTACGCATATATCGAACAGATGGTGGTCTGAGGCCTGAGATGCCGACCGATCTATCCATACCGGAAGAGTATCAGGTACCTGAAGACTAAATAAGTATGAATGCAGCGACAATAATACAAACCGTAAGATCTGGAGGTGCCAAGGGTATGGGTGTGCCCATGGTGCTTATGATGATCCTGGCCATGGTGGTTATTCCCATGCCACCCATCGCCCTGGATATGTTCTTCACCTTCAACATAGCCCTTTCACTGGTGGTATTGTTGGTAGTGGTTTACACACAAAGACCCCTGGACTTTGGTGTGTTTCCTAGTCTGCTTTTAGTGGCCACCCTATTGCGTCTTGCACTCAATGTCGCTTCTACCAGGGTGGTGCTGCTGGAAGGGCATACTGGCGGTGATGCCGCCGGTAAGGTGATTGAGGCATTCGGGTCATTCGTTATTGGCGGTAACTATGCCGTCGGTCTTGTGGTCTTCTTTATCCTGGTTATCATCAACTTCGTGGTTGTAACCAAGGGTGCAGGTCGCGTGTCTGAAGTCAGCGCAAGGTTCACCTTGGATGCAATGCCAGGAAAGCAGATGGCTATCGACGCAGATCTTAACTCCGGGTTGATCAATCAGGATGAAGCCAGGGCCAGACGTGAAGAGGTATCGCAGGAGGCGGATTTTTACGGTGCTATGGATGGTGCCAGTAAGTTTGTACGGGGCGACGCGGTTGCTGGCATCCTGATCCTGTTTATCAATATCCTAGGCGGTCTGGGCATAGGTATGATCCAGCACGATCTGGATTTTTCCACCGCTCTGCGTTTTTATACCCTCTTGACCATCGGCGATGGCCTGGTCGCACAGATCCCATCTCTACTGTTATCCACATCTGCTGCAATCATCGTGACCCGTGTTGCCAGCGCCCAGGATGTAGGTTCTCAGGTAATCAGCCAGCTATTTGCCAATCCTAAGTCCCTGGCTGTAGCGGCAGGTGTTCTGGGTGTAATGGGCATAATCCCTGGTATGCCAAATTTCGCCTTCCTGACACTTTCCTTAGCCGCAGGCGCTGGTGCCTATATGATCGCTAAGCGCCAAGAAGCGGCTGAGACACAGCAAGTACAAGAGATAGAGCCTGAGGCTCCGCCTGCGCCTAAGGAGCTGACATGGGATGACGTACAGCCAGTAGACATAATCGGTCTAGAGGTTGGATATAGATTGATCCCTCTAGTGGATAGAAATCAGGGCGGTCAGTTGATGGATCGCATCAAAGGGGTGCGCAAGAAGCTGTCGCAGGAGTTAGGTTTTCTTATCCAGCCGGTACATATCAGGGATAATCTGGACCTTAATCCCAACAGTTATAGAATCACGTTGCATGGCGCTACCATCTCTGAAGCTGAGATAAGGACGGACCGAGAACTGGCAATAAATCCTGGAAGGGTGTTCGGAACTCTACCTGGGGTAGAGACCAAAGACCCGGCATTCGGTCTGGACGCGGTCTGGATAGAGGCGGATCAGCGTGATCATGCCCAGAGTATGGGTTATACCGTGGTTGATGCCAGTACAGTAGTCGCTACCCATCTCAGTGAGATCCTCCAATCCCACGCCCATGAACTGCTGGGGCACGAAGAGGTACAACAGCTGTTTGATGTGTTGTCCAAGACTGCAGCAAAACTGGTAGAGGATCTGGTACCCAAGACCTTGACCTTAGGCCAGGTGTTGAGAATTCTGCAGAATCTGCTGTTAGAGGGGGTGCCTATTCGTGATATTCGCACAATCGCCGAAACATTGGCGGAGCATGCGCCACTGAGTCAAGACACTGGCGTTTTGACTGCGGCCGTGAGGGTGGCTTTGTCACGCACCATAGTGCAGCAACTCGTTGGTCCTACGGAAGAAATTCCCGTGATCGTATTGGATCCAGGCCTGGAACAGATATTGCAGCAGACCTTATTGAGTGCCGATGACGAAGGTGCTGGCTTTGAACCAGGACTAGCAGAGCAGATGCAAAAGGCATTGGTAGAGACTGCAAATCAAAGGGAGATGATTGGGGAAAGCGCCATCTTGCTGGTTGCGGCGCCGATCAGGCCATGGATAGCCAGGTTTGTGAAACATAGTGTCCCCGGTATGCAAGTATTGTCGTATAACGAGATACCGGATAACAGACAGATCAAGGTTGTGGCAACAGTAGGAAAGTCCAGCGGCGAGTTGACAGATGGGATTAGGTAATACAATAACGCTGTGACGGTAGCCAACGCATATAGATCTGAGATTGGGAATAGAACATATGAAGATTAAACGTTATTTTGCAGAAGATATGCGTAGTGCAATCAGGCAGGTTCGTGAAACCCTTGGTCCTGATGCGGTGATCCTCTCAAACAAGCCGGTTAACGGCGGGGTCGAGTTGATGGCTGCGCTTGATTTTGACGAGGAGGAATTTGCCACGCAGGCCATGGCAGCCCAATCAGACATGGAGCCTAACAACAGTGTGATAACGGAGTTTCCACAAGGGCGGGATAGCGCTGCAGATATGGATTCGCAAGAATATGTGTCGCAATTCTCTTCGACGAAAAAATCACCACGGGTTGAATGGAGTCAGGATCCGATCTTGGTGGATATGCGTCAAGAGATGCAGAACCTGCGGCGCATGGTGGAGAACGATCTCTCTGAACTGACTTGGCGTGATATGGGTAAGGAGAAACCCGAAGCACGAGAACTGTTACGTAGATTGATGGCTATCGGTTTGAGTCCGGAGATATGCCACGGGCTGGTTCGTAAGGCAAGCGGTTTTAGCAGTATCGATCATGGATGGCGCAAGGTACTGTACCATCTCGCGACAGTGATCAAGACCACAGGAGACGATGTGTTGGAGAACGGTGGTGTAATGGCCGTAATCGGACCAACAGGAGTGGGAAAAACCACTACACTGGCCAAATTGGCGTCGCGTTATGCCCTACGTCACGGCAATCGCCACGTGGCGCTTATCTCTACAGATAATTACCGTATTGGTGCCCAAGAGCAGCTCACCAATTACGCCAGAATTCTAGATGTGCCCATCCGTACTGCGGCAAACACTGAAGAGTTGAATGTCGCACTCAATACGTTTTCCGACAAGAGACTTATTCTCATAGATACTGCCGGTATGAGCCAGCGGGATGTTCGTATCAGTGAGCAGTTGAGTCTACTCAGGTCAGGTCGGAGAAAGGTAAAGAGCATATTAACCCTGTCTGCCACTACGCAACAGGCATCAATGAGGCAGGCGATCAAGGCATTTGATGCAGCAAATCCAGATACCATGATCCTGACAAAACTTGATGAGGCAGGTTCTTTGGGCGGTGTGCTATCTGCGATAGTCGAGCATAAGTTGAAGATATCTTATGTTACAGATGGACAAAGGGTACCTGAAGACTTGCATTTGGCACGCCCACATTCTCTGGTGAGCCGTACAGTCGGTTTGGCCCATGAAGAAGGTATCGGGCTAAGTGAAGAGTTCCTTGCATTAGCGTTAGGTGGAACGAGAGCCAATGCTCATGTCTGATACAAATATTGATCAAGCGGCAGGGCTAAGAAGGATGGTTGAACCTACACCGATACGTGCAATTGCGGTCACCGGCGGCAAAGGTGGAGTAGGAAAAACAAATGTATCGGTCAATCTGGCCGTGGCCCTGGCAGATCTTGGCAGACGGGTCATGGTCCTAGATGCCGACCTTGGCCTGGCTAATATAGACGTAGTGTTGGGTCTACACCCTGAGTATGACTTGTCCCACGTGCTAAGAGGCGAAAGGACGTTGGAAGAGGTGGTAATTGAAGGGCCATCCGGTATCAAGATTGTACCTGCGGCATCCGGAATAAGGCAGATGGCAGAACTCAGTCAAGCTGAACACGCCGGCCTGATTCGTGGTTTCAGTGATCTGAGTAGCGATCTGGACGTCCTGATCGTAGACACAGCGGCAGGTATTTCCGACACCGTGATCAGTTTTAGCCGCGCTGTGCAGGAGTTGATAGTGGTAGTGTGTGATGAACCGGCCTCAATCACTGATGCATACGCTATGATTAAACTGCTGTATAGAGAATATGGCATCAATAGATTCAGGATTCTGGCCAACATGACGAGGAGCGCCCAGGAAGGGCGTGATCTTTATAATAAGATGTGTCGAGTGACAGATAGATATCTGGATGTAATGCTCAACTACATAGGGAGTATCCCCTATGATGAGAGCATGCGTAAAGCCATCAAAGGCCAAAAACCTGTAGTTCACGCCTTCCCCCGTAGCCGAGCTGCGCAAACATTAAAGAATCTGGCCAAAAAGGCCGATAACTGGCCTGTACCCGATGGTGCAAGTGGGCATCTTCAATTTTTTGTTGAAAGATTGGTTCGGTATTCAAGTGAAAAAGAGGGGATGCGCCTGTGAAAGGGTTAGCGGCTTACAGTTCAGTTCAGGAACAGAATGCCGATACATTAGTAAACCAGCATGCGCCACTGGTAAAGCGTATCGCATACCATATGATGAACCGATTGCCGCCCAGCGTACAGGTCGATGATCTTATACAGGCTGGAATGATAGGTCTGCTGGAGGCAAGCAGGCATTATGACAAAAGCAGGGGCGCAAGCTTTGAGACCTATGCGGGCATTCGCATTCGCGGGGCCATGTTGGACGAGATAAGACGCAGCGATTGGACTCCTAGGTCGGTTCACCGCAAGGCCAGAATGGTATCGGAGGCCATGCGCGATATTGAAAATAGTGAAGGCCGGGATGCGCGTGATGTGGAAGTGGCTGAGGCGATGGGGCTTTCGTTGGAGGAATACCACAAGATATTACTGGATTCGTCGGGTTGCAGGGTATTCAGCGTTGAAGAGTTACGTGTTGTGGGAGAGCTTCCATCGGAAGGGACAAATAGTGAGTTAGTAGAACCGTTTGAAGGGTTCCAGAAGAGCGAGTTCAAGGATTCACTAGCAGAGGCAATTGCAGGTCTGCCTGAGCGGGAAAGGTTAGTTATTGCGCTTTACTACGATGACGAGATGAACTTGCGGGAGATAGGTCAGGTATTAGGAGTTACGGAATCTAGGGCGTGCCAAATTCACAGTCAGGCAACCTTTAGGCTGCGCTCCAGGTTAAATGAGTGGTTATCTGATGTTGATGAGGATCAAGTTTGAACCAGAAAAGTAAAACAGATCGAGGATATTTGACTGTTAAGTACAAGTTAGGAGGTTATTTTGGATAAGAACATGAAGATTCTAATTGTGGACGACTTCTCCACAATGAGGCGGATTATAAAAAATCTGCTCAGGGATCTCGGGTTCACAAACACCGAAGAGGCGGATGATGGAACCACTGCTCTGCCTATGTTGCAAACAGGCAAATATGACTTTCTGGTAACAGACTGGAATATGCCAGGAATGACCGGTATAGACCTGTTGAAAGCGGTAAGAAATGATTCCAATCTGGTTAATCTTCCGGTGCTGATGGTGACCGCAGAATCCAAGCGTGAACAGATTATTGAAGCAGCCCAGGCCGGTGTTAATGGCTATGTGGTGAAACCATTTACAGCTGCAACACTTCAAGAGAAGATCGATAAGATCTTCGAGCGGGTAGAAGGTTAATATGTATAAAATGCAGGAGACCCGCAATGGTTGATATGGATTCAAAACAAGAATTATTGGAAAAGGCGAAAAAATTGGTCGCCTCTATTGAGTCCGATGATTTAGAAACTGCAGATAAGACTCTCGAAGAGTTATCTGATTTTGCTGATAGCACTCTCTTTCGTGAAGTAGGGCGTCTAACCAGAGAATTACATGAAGCCATAAATGGCTTCCTTCTTGATGCCAAGATTGCAGATTTGGCGCAACGCGAGATTCCAGACGCAAGTGAACGTCTTAGTTACGTTATAGAAATGACGGAGAAATCAGCAAACACCACTCTGAATGCTGTGGAAGAGAGTCTTCCATTGGCCGATGAGATCGGAGAAAAGGCGGGACAACTTTCAGATGAGTGGGACAAGTTCAAGGGAAGAAAACTTTCAGTTGAGGATTTTCGTATATTGAGTGACGATCTATCCAGTTTCTTGGATATTGCTAGTGGACATTCACAAAGCCTGCATAAGAATCTATCTGAAGTACTCCTGGCTCAGGATTTTCAAGATCTAACCGGGCAGATTATCAGAAAGGTTATAGCTCTGGTAACGGACATTGAGGATAAACTTGTGCAGTTGGTGCGTATATCCGGGTCAAAACTACCGGATGCAAAATATAAATCTGGAGCAGACACATTAGAAGGTCCTGTTGTGCCCGGAGTAGATCAGGGTGATGTCGTGAAGGGGCAGGATGATGTGGATGATCTTTTATCGAGCTTGGGATTTTAGAGGTCTGGAAATATGGCCATAGATACTGATGACGAAATCCTACAAGACTTTCTCGTAGAAGCTGGAGAGATCCTCGAAGAGCTTAACGAACAGTTAGTCGATCTGGAACATAGCCCAGACGACTACGATCTCTTGAATACGGTATTTCGTGGATTCCACACCATTAAAGGTGGTGCTGGATTCCTAGGTATTGAGGCATTGGTAACCGTCTGTCATCGGGCTGAGGATGTATTCAATATCCTACGTCAGGGTCAGCGCTCAGTAGATGCGGAACTCATGGATGCTGTACTGCAGGTGCTGGATGAAGTAAATGGCATGTTTGCGATGGTCCAGAATGGTGAAGATCCTGAGCCGGCTGATCCGGCCTTGATATCGACCCTGGAAAAGCTTGCACAGCCTGAGGATTCTGAAGGGACGGGCGAGGAAGAGCCTGAGCAGGAATCAGAACCTGAGCCTGAACCTGAGCCACAAGAAGAGCCTGCTGAACAAGAGACAGAATCAGGGCCAAGCGGTGACGATGACATAACTGAAGAGGAGTTTGAGGAACTCCTGGATCAATTACATGGAGAAGGTAAGTTCGGTGGTGTCCCATCTCAGGAGGCTGTAAAGGCCGTAGCAGAATCTACCCCCTCCAAGACCGGCAGTGAATCTGATGATATCACTGAAGAGGAGTTTGACGCTCTGCTGGATGAACTGCATGGAAAGGGAAAACATGGTGGTGTACCGAAGCAGGCAACTGAGCAAACCACCCCAGCAAAATCTTCCGCAACAGAGAGTAGCTCAAAGGATATTACTGAGGAAGAGTTTGATGCCCTGTTGGATGAACTGCATGGCAAGGGTAAGCATGGAGGCGTCCCTAAACAGCCTGCAGATAAGCCGAAACAGATTGATGGGTCAAAACAAAAATCTGAGCCGGAAAAACAAAAACCGGAAAAGTCTCAGCCTAAAGAAAAAACAAAGGCCAAGAAGGCTGCGCCAGCAAAGACAGCTGTTGCAAAGAAGGCATCATCAGCGGAAACAACAGTTCGAGTAGATACAGCACGTCTGGACGACATCATGAATATGGTAGGCGAGCTTGTTCTGGTTCGAAACAGATTGGCTACACTCAGGTCAAGATTGGATGATGAAGAGGTCGCGACCGCAGTTTCAAATCTAGATGTAGTCACTGCAGATCTACAGAATTCTGTGATGAAGACCAGGATGTTGCCGGTAAAAAAGGTCTTTGGACGATTTCCCCGGGTAGTACGTGATCTGGCACGAAGCCTCAAGAAAGAGATAGAGCTTGAGATGGAAGGTGAGGAAACTGATCTGGATAAAAATTTGGTAGAGGCACTGTCGGATCCTATGGTACATCTGGTTCGAAATGCCGTGGATCACGGTATCGAACTTCCAGATGAACGAGAAAAAGCAGGCAAGCCAAGAGCCGGTACGGTCAAATTATCCGCTGCGCAAGAAGGCGATCATATACTCCTTACCATAACCGATGATGGCAAAGGCATGGACCCGGAGATTTTGCGGGAAAAGGCGGTTGAAAAGGGTATGATGGATGAGGAGTCTGCCGCCAGGCTCACTGATAAAGATCTTTATAACCTGATTTTTCATCCTGGCTTTTCTACTAAGACAGAGATCTCAGACGTGTCTGGCCGCGGTGTCGGTATGGACGTGGTAAAAACACGCATTGCTCAGATGAATGGATCGGTTGAAATCGATTCTGAACTTGGTACAGGTAGTATGATTGTAATCAAGTTGCCACTCACGCTTGCGATCCTGCCAACGCTGATGGTGAAGCTAGCCTCACAGCCGTTTGCACTTCCTCTTTCAACAGTTGTTGAAATATTCAACCTGGATCTGGACCAAACGAACGTAGTTGATGGGCAACTTACAATAATGGTTAGGGATAGGGCATTGCCGCTATTCTATCTTCGTAAATGGCTTATCAAAGAGGGTGCAGGCCACAATGATGAGGCGCCTGATTATAACGTTGGGCATGTGGTAGTGGTGAATTTAGGTGGTATACAAGTAGGGCTAGTCGTAGATCATCTTATTGGTCAGGAAGAGGTGGTGATTAAACCTCTTGGCTCAATGTTACAAGGATTGGAAGGTATGGCCGGTGCAACTATTACTGGGGACGGAAAGATCGCCCTTATTCTTGATGTGCCGGGATTATTAAGAAAAAATGCACGAAGATTCTAGCGGTGTCTTCCGATGAATATTGATCGGAATACGCAAAAAAAAGTAAGAGTGCTGGTCGTGGACGATTCGGCATTTTTCAGGCACCGTATAACAAATATGCTTACCTCTGACGATAGGATAGAGGTAGTAGGCACTGCCGGGGACGGTAAGTCAGGTGTGAGAGAAGCTCTTCGTCTCAGGCCGGACGTGATCACTATGGATGTGGAGATGCCAGTGATGGATGGTATAACTGCCGTTAAGCAGATTATGTCAGAAGCACCTACCCCAATTTTGATGCTTTCATCCTATACAAGTGAAGGGGCTAAGGCCACTCTTGATGCTCTTAATGCCGGTGCCCTGGATTTTATTCAAAAACAGACAGACTCATCACCTGAGGCAAAACAAGAGCTCGCAGCCAAGCTGATTAAAAGAGTTCTGGCTATGGGCAAAAAGAATCTACGCCCATCTATCCCTTCTTATGTCGAAGAGGTGGTCAGAGAGGCACCTAGAGGTAAACAGACTGACGCGCAATTTAAAGCGAGGAAGGGAAGTTATAAGTTAGTGGTCGTAGGCGCGTCAACCGGCGGTCCTGTAGCCATTCAACAGTTGATTTGTTCGCTGCCAAGTAGCTTTAGTGTGCCCATGGTATTAGTAGTACATATGCCTGCGAGTTTTACTAAGGCATATGCAGAGAGACTAAATTCAATCTCTAAACTGAATGTAAAGGAAGCAGATGATGGTGATCTGCTAATTCCTGGGCGCGTCTTGCTGGCGCCCGGAGGGAGACAACTATTGTTCCGTCATAAAGGTAAGGACTTGGCAGTATCGCTACGAGAAGGGGTGGTGGGAGAAACATACAAGCCAAGCGTTGACCTAACCTTTGAATCCGCAGCGCAGACTCTGCGTGGTTCTGTGTTGGCTGTGGTCCTGACTGGGATGGGAGCAGATGGCAGTCAAGGGGCAAGCATGTTGAAACAGTGCGACTCTACAGTCTGGAGCCAGGACGAAGCAAGTTGCGTGATCTATGGCATGCCGCAGGCCGTGGAAAAGAAAGGATTGTCTGACTTGGTTCTACCTCTGGCTGATATAGGCCCATCATTGGTCAAGGCGGTGTAGATGGATATTCTGAGCATCATAGGTGTTATCCTCGCCTTTGCCGCCATCATCGGAGGTAATGCGCTAGAGGGTGGACATATAGATTCTCTGGTCAATGGTCCTGCCATGGTTATTGTTACAGGCGGTACCATCGGCGCCATCCTGTTGCAGACCCCGGTTAGCGTATTTGTACACGCCATAAGAGTGGCCGGATCTGTATTCATACCGCCTAAATTGGATATGAATCTTGCGATAGAAAATATGGTTACATGGGGTAATATCGCGAGAAGGGAAGGTTTGCTTGGTCTTGAAGAGATAGCAGAAAACGAGCCGGATCTGTTCGTGCGTAAGGGTATGCAGCTGCTAGTGGATGGCAGCGAGCCAGAGGTAATACGCGATATCCTTGAAGTAGAAATGGACAGCAGAGAGCAACATGATATGCAGGCAGCTAAGGTGTTTGAAGCCATGGGTGGTTACTCTCCAACCATAGGTATTATCGGCGCGGTAATGGGGTTGATTCATGTAATGCAGAATCTGGCTGATCCGGCAAAACTTGGAAGCGGCATTGCCACCGCATTCGTGGCGACTATCTATGGCGTGGGGCTGGCCAATCTTTTTCTGCTTCCATTTGGCAATAAGCTCAAATCCCTGGCGCTCAAAAAGTCTCATTATCGGGATATGATCATCGAGGGCATAGTATCAATAGCTGAGGGAGAGAATCCGCGCCATATTGAATCAAAACTCCAGGGTTATCTGAATTGAGTTTTTGGAAACAGACATGGCCAGAAAGAGAAGAGAAGAAGAGCACCCTAACCATGAGAGATGGCTGGTGTCCTATGCTGACTTCATTACGCTGTTGTTTGCATTTTTCGTTGTCATGTATTCCATATCGTCCGTCAATGATGGGAAGTATCGGGTTCTCTCAGAGACCCTGACAGATGCGTTTCTCAGATCTGCTCAAAGCCTCGAGCCTATTCAGGTGGGTGAAAAAGTACGAACTATTAATCCGGTTGCAGGGGAGTACGCCGCTTCAGAGCCAGGTACGCTAGAGTCATCAGATACTGAAGATCCTCTGGATATCCTAGATGAGGAGGGTGTCGAAACCAAAGGCAAACCAGAGGCGGAGGGTACAGGAAGAGAGGGGGACAGCAATACAAGCCTAGATAAGACCGCAGAGGCGTTAGAATCGACCTTGTCGACCTTTATCGCTGATGATCTTGTCAATATAAAAAAGACTGACAGGGGTATTGAGGTAGAGATGAAGAGTAAAACGCTCTTTGACAGTGGCAGCGCCCGTCTTTCCCGGTCTGCCATAAAAATGCTAAGAGATGTTTCAAGCATCCTCAAGCCACTGCCTAACCAAATCGTAGTAGAAGGACATACTGACAACGTACCGATTAGGACCATACTGTTTCCATCTAACTGGGAATTGTCTGCAACACGTGCGGCCAGCGTGGTTAATCTCCTGGGTAGATTTGGCATAGACCCTGGGCGTATGGCGGCTATCGGATACGGAGAGTATAAGCCAACTGCAACTAATAGTAATGAAGAGGGTAGACAAAAAAATCGCCGTGTTGCACTGGTAATAAAAACTTCAAATAGTAAACGTGTAGACGGAAGTGTCGAAGACTTTAGAGATAGGGCAAGACCATGAAGGTCTGGACTATCGCCAATCAAAAAGGCGGTGTTGGCAAGACCACTACTACGGTAACGCTGGGTGGTCTCTTGGCTGGCTGGGGACTGCGTACATTGTTGGTAGATATAGATCCTCATGGTTCTATGACCAGCTACTTCCGCTATGATCCTGACTCATTAGATCATAGCAGTTACTCCTTGTTTAGAGCCAAGATAGATAAGCAGCAATTAGATATATCCAAACTGATTCGTGATACGGGCACGGATGGTCTGGAGTTGCTGCCGGCTTCAATGGCGTTGGCAACTCTGGATAGACAAACAGGGCGTTTGGAAGGGATGGGACTGGTTCTAAAACAGGCATTGAATAAACTGTCTGACCGTTTTGACTATGTTTTGATCGACTGCCCACCAATGCTGGGAGTATTGATGGTAAATGCACTTGCAGCTTGTGAACGTTTGATCATGCCGGTTCAGACAGAGTTTCTGGCTCTTAAGGGTCTGGAACGAATGATGCACACTCTAAAGATGATATTACAATCGCAAGAAACTGCACTGCCTTACACCATAGTTCCGACATTCTTTGATCGTCGCACCAGGGCTTCGATAGACAGCCTAAAGATGCTGCGTGAGAAATATCCCGACATGCTTTGGGGTGATGTCATACCCGTTGATACTAAATTCCGTGAATCCAGCAAGGCAGGGATCCCACCTACAGTATACAGTCCGGATTCGCATGGGGTGCTGGCGTACGCAAAACTGCTTGAGTTCCTGCATAACAGTGATAAGACACCGTCTGGCAAGGAGATGGTCGGATGAGAAGGTCAAATAAGAATGAAAATGGACAGGAAACCAAGCTTGAGGATCAGGAACAGATAGTAAATCAATACTTGGAAGCGTTGCTGTGCGAAGTAACTGAGTATACCGATTCCGAAGCTGATACTAGAAAAGAGCCGGCTGAGGTTGTCTCCATTGCCCCGGAATCAATGCCTGAGGATGTGCTACAGGAGATAGATGATGAACAGGAGGAAAGACCTGCTCCAGAGTGGGCGCAGGAGCCTTTCCAGTGTCTTATCTTTAGAGTAGGTGACATAACCCTGGCCACGCCCCTGCTTGCCCTGGAAAACATCATAAAATGGGATCTAGAGCTTACTCCCATGCCATTTCAACCTGAGTGGCACCTGGGGGTTCTGCAGAATAGAGATCATAAGACGGTGGTGGTGGACACGACGAAACTGCTCAATCTAGAGCAATCAGAGGAAGCGATTGCTGGGAAAGAGAATGGCAGCCATATTCTGGTAATCGGTGACCATCATTTTGGTTTGGCCTGTGACAGCTTAGCTAAGCCATTGTTTCTTAACAAAGAAGATGTCCATTGGTCAATAAAACATGAGGATCGTCCCTGGATGGCTGGCACTATCAAGGAAAAACTTACTATATTGTTGGATATAGAGGCATTATTGGAGATCATCCGGCATGAATAATGCAGGTTTCCGGTTGTTACCATGACAATGACTGGATTTTGACAGCAATAGAATATTCGTGGAGAAGATAGATGAGTATTGACGACATTGAAGAATCAGGGAATGACCCGATAATCCAGTTGGTCACTTTTCGTCTACAAGACGAGACATATGGAATTAATGTTATGCATGTGCAGGAGGTTTTGCGCATCACCGAGATTGCCCCGGTTCCTGGTGCTCCTGACTATGTTCTTGGCATTATAAATCTGCGGGGCAACGTTGTAACGGTAATTGATACTAGATTGCGCTTTGGCCTCCCTGACGATGAACCAACCGATTCCAGCAGGATAGTGATAATTGAGAGCGACAAACAGGTTGTGGGAATTATGGTGGATGCAGTGGCCGAGGTCGTTGAGCTGAAGGAGTCACAGATAGATTCTGCTCCAAACGTCGGTAATGAGGAGAGTTCTAGGTATATTCAGGGTATTGCGACTATGGAAAAAGGACTCTTGATTGTAGTTGATCTACAAAAATTATTGACAGAGGAAGAGTGGGCTGAGGTTGCAAAGATGTAATAGAGCTGTAGTAAAAGTTCAGGATATAGGAACATGCCAGACATTAGAGAACCATATCCAGTAAAACCTATATGGCCAACTAGGCCAGGGAGGAAAATTGCAGAAAAAAAGGTTCCAAAGTCTGATAACGATCAAGATAAAAAAAGGAAAAAGAAGCAGGATAACGACAGACCTCACATAGATGATTATGCGTAATAGGTGAGAATATGAATCCGGAATACATAATATTGACAGTTATTGGATGCATTACACTGATCTTTTTCAAAAGGCAGGCAAAGATGATTCAGTGGCAAAACGATCGTATCGATGAGTTAGGTAAACAGACTGAGCAACTCACGTCTACTATAAACGCCCTTTGTGCCAGCGCTGTGGGAGTGGATAAGAGGGTAATAAAACTGGAACGCCATGGCCGTGATCTAACATATAGGCAGGAACATATAGAGACCTCTCAACAGCCAGGAGATCGTCCATATGGTGAAGCGATAGAGATGGCTCAAAAGGGAGCGAGGCCTTCCAGATTGATAGAAGAGTTGGGACTTAGCAAGAGCGAAGCTGAGCTTCTGGTAATGTTGCACGGGGTAAAAAAGGCCGGATAGTTTAATATAACGAATATGCATCATATGAAAGAGAAAGGCCGGCTTTTGCCGGCCTTTTTGTTAGAATATATTCGATACACCATAAACTGACTTATTTGATATGCTAGAAACAGAAACCCCTGTACTTGGAATTACAGCTTATAGTGGAGTTGGCAAGACTACACTGCTGAAAAAAATCCTCCCAATTCTGCGTCGGCGCGGTTTGCGTGTTGGCGTAATAAAGCATGCCCATCACGACTTTGATATAGATAAGCCAGGCAAGGACAGTTATGAACTGCGTATGGCCGGGGCTAATGAGATGCTGATTGCTTCAAGCAAACGCTGGGCTCTTATGGTGGATACGGACCTATCTGAAGATCCGGTATTGTCAGTGATGTTAGCACGTCTAGATCATGTAAATCTGGACATTGTTTTGGTGGAAGGGTTTAAACATGAAGATATCCACAAGATTGAATTACATAGATCTAGTGTTGTTAAACCTTTTATCTTTCCTGAAGACAAAAATGTGATCGCAATAGCCACGGACGAAGAAATATCTCTGAAAACTGAACTACCGGTGTTGGATATAAATGACATATCAAAGATTGCTGAATTCATTCTAGACTATATTGGCATTAAAGCCTGAAGTCCTATTTTTCAGCAGCCACATAAGAGATCCATCCAGCATCCGCATCCGCTACACTTGCTGGCTGAAAGTTTCCATCCGGCTCTCCGTCTTCATCAAAACCCTGCCAGTATATAGTGATCCTACTGAAGCCGGCCTCATGCAGCATGTCCTGAATCTCCGGCAGGGTCCATAGCCTCCAATCGTAGCTAAAGGCATTATCCAGGCGGGAACCATCTGGAAAGGAGAAATGGATGTGGGAGATAAGATTGCCATCTATTGGGTTATATATCTCCTGCTCCCAAACATAGTTAAAATTGCCTTCTTCTACCAGGCGTTCCTCGACAATCTCTTTAAATGAGTCGTAGCCACCATAGGCATCGAAAAAGAATATCCCGTCTTCTTTCAACGCAGCTCTCACAGTTTTGAAATATTTGAGGAGATCTTTACGCTTTTTAAATAACCAGTAACTGAAATTCATGGCTAAGACGATATCCTGGGGCTTTGTTTTAGCCTTCAGCACGTCTGAGGAAAGTAATTTGATACGCTCCCGTTGGGAGTAGGATAGCTTTCTAACTTTATGCTTTTCCCCCCAGTCAAGGACTTCTTTATCAATATCTATCCCGATAGCATAATTGCCCTTACGCCTTTTTACCCATTCACAGCAAACGTTGGCGGTGCCGCAAAAATCTTCACGCATGAACCGCGCTCTGGTACCGCGTAGCGCCTTGTAGGCATCATCAACAAAGTCGACTTCAGATTCTGCGCACTGAACCGATAGTTCGTATAGTTTATGTCGGTCGGCTCGTTCCGCCATTGTTGGTTTAATGGTGGATTTTTTTTTATTACTTTTGTTTTTAGCCATCTAATAATTACCGGTGTTGAGAGTAATAGCAGCAGGTGAAATATACTAGAAATATCTAATTATAGTTAACAATAATTAAGAACTCAGGTCAGGATGACATGAAAACCGCGCTATGAGGATTGCTAATAGCATCAATCTGGTTTAACCTTGCGCCCTTGTTTTTGGAGAGGTGTCCGAGCGGCTTAAGGAGCACGCCTGGAAAGTGTGT
>JBNKEE010000046.1:0-77187 GCA_050288625.1 Sedimenticolaceae bacterium
TCGAGGAACTCCTGTTCTTCCTGGCTGAGCTCGGATAGCGGTAGCTGTAATAGCGTGTCCCAATGCGGTTTGCCGCTGAACAGTTCGCCGTCCCACCAAACGTCGCCCGCCTCCAGCGCCTCCTGTTCGGTCTTGGACATCTTGGGCATGACCTTGCGAAACTGTTGCAGCAGGGGTGCGCTTACCCACTGGCGTCTCTGTTCCGGGGCTAGATACAGCGCTAGGCATACACTGTAGATGATCCAGAAGAATACGGCCCACCCCAGGGCTAAAAGAGAGAACAGTTGCAATAAGATAAATAATATTGGCAGGCTAACGATCCAAACCTCTGCCCGAGCCGGTTTGTAGGCCAAGGCCCAGAGTGTAAGTAATATCAGGATGATACCGATGATGGTCACTGTGCTGTCTCCAAAGTTTCTTTAGTATTTTTGTTAGAGCATACCCTTTCTTGCAGATCCTTATACGCAGGTGTTGTGAATAAAAGTATAGACCAAGGGTTGGGGCGAAGTTGTCACGATCACGGCTAAACGGTTCCACTGCAATCCGTTATTGAAGTAGTATTGGCGTACCACATTATTAAATATCACCGAACCTTATGAATATTGTACTAACTGGAATGCGCGGTGTCGGCAAATCCAATATCAGTCGTCGTTTGTGTCTGCTCACCAAGTGGCCGGTTCTTTCCACCGATCTCCTGATCGAGTATGAGAATGGGGGTAAATCCATCCAGGAGATCATGGCTGAGAACGCTGGCGACTGGAGGGCATTCCGGGAGATGGAGTATCGGGTAGTGGAAAAGATATCCAGGTTCAATAATGTCATCGTGGACTGTGGCGGCGGGGTCATCGTGGATGTGGCGGATGATGGTTCCGAGATCTACAGCGAACGCAAGGTGGATCTATTGAAGGCCAACGGTCAGATCGTCTGGCTTAGGGCGGATATCGAACGGTTGGCAGCGAAGGTGAAGGGAGATAAGAGGCGTCCTACACTTGATGAGACCAGGTCGGCACTAGAGGTTATGCAACGACGTCTCCCCTTTTACCAACGTGCGGCAGACATCGTTCTGGATATTGAAGACAAGGGCCGGAGAAAGGCTGCACGCAAACTATACCGCAAAATCTTCCGACATGCCCCGCCGGATGTTGCCCTCTAGCCATCGAATGGCAGGATTTGAATAGACGAGTCAACCCACATCAAGTAGAATGATTTCTCAAGTTGGCGCTGCCAAATAGGTAGTGTCGCCCCCTAATAGGTTTTTGTTTTCGGGCGTACCGGATTGGTCCGTCCGTTTTAGTATGCCCGAGAGGACAGTTCCTTTGAGAAAACCCGCTTTATTGGTCCTTGAAGATGGAACCATCTTCCGTGGCGACTCCATTGGGGCCGACGGCAAGACCATAGGGGAGGTGGTGTTCAATACCGCCATGACCGGTTACCAGGAGATCCTGACCGACCCTTCATACGCCAGACAGATCGTTACCCTCACCTACCCCCATATCGGCAATACCGGCACCAATGATGAAGACGAAGAGTCCGCAGCCATATACGCCGCCGGGCTGATCATTCGCGACCTGCCATTGCTGGCCAGCAACTGGCGTAATCAGAAGCCACTGGATGAGTACTTGTATGAGAACGGCATTGTGGCCATCGCCGATATAGATACCCGTAAGCTCACCCGCATCCTCAGGGAGAAGGGCGCTCAGAGTGGTTGCATTATCGCCGGAGACGATCTGGATGAGGCGGCAGCCCTGGATGCGGCGAAGGCGTTTCCCGGTCTCAAAGGCATGGACCTGGCGAAAGAGGTCACCACGGAGAGTCTGTATCAGTGGACCCAGGGCACTTGGGATCTGGAGCAGGGGCTGCCGGAGCCGCATGGATTTAATGCAGAGGAACTTCCGCATCATGTGGTGGCCTTCGACTACGGCGTCAAACGCAACATCCTGCGTATGCTGGTGGATCGGGGTTGCCGGGTGACCGTGGTGCCGGCCCAGACACCGGCTTCTGAGGTAATGGCGCTGAACCCTGATGGGGTCTTCCTATCCAACGGCCCAGGCGACCCAGAGCCATGCGGCTACGCCATAGCTGCGATCCGGGAGATCATCGAGGCAGACATCCCCGTATTTGGCATCTGTCTGGGGCACCAGCTGTTAGGCCTCGCCAGTGGTGCTCGCACAGTGAAGATGAAATTCGGCCACCACGGCGCCAACCACCCGGTTCAGGACCTGGAAAACAAGACCGTTATGATCACCAGCCAGAACCATGGTTTTGCGGTGGATGAAGAGGGCCTTCCCACAATCCTGAAGATGACCCATCGCTCCCTGTTTGATGGTTCGCTGCAGGGGATACATCGTACCGACAGACCGGCATTCGGGTTTCAAGGTCATCCTGAGGCCAGCCCGGGTCCCCATGATGTAGCGCCGTTGTTTGATCACTTTATTGAGCTGATGCAGTCAGCAACTGAAAGCAAGTAGATGCCAAAAAGAACAGACATAAAAAGTATCCTGATTATCGGCGCTGGACCCATCGTCATCGGCCAGGCCTGTGAGTTTGATTATTCTGGCGCGCAGGCCTGCAAGGCCCTGGGGGAAGAGGGGTACAGGGTTATTCTGGTCAACTCCAATCCGGCCACAATCATGACCGATCCGGAGATGGCTGACGCCATCTACATAGAGCCGATCACTTGGAAGACCGTGGCCAGGGTGATCGAGAAGGAACGTCCGGACGCGCTGTTACCCACCATGGGTGGCCAGACTGCCCTCAACTGCGCCCTGGACTTGGTGCGGGAGGGTGTGCTGGAGAAGTATGGGGTAGAGATGATAGGTGCGTCCCGCGAGGCCATTGACAAGGCCGAGGACCGCGACCTGTTCCGTAAGGCCATGCACAAGATTGGTCTGGATATGCCCCGTTCCGCCATTGCCCATAGCATGGAAGAGGCGCATCAGGTGCAGGCCCAGATAGGCTTTCCCACCATCATCCGTCCATCCTTCACCATGGGTGGTTCAGGGGGTGGTATTGCATATAACAAGGATGAATTCGAGGAGATCTGCGCACGCGGTCTGGATCTCTCACCTACCAGCGAACTGTTGATTGAAGAGTCGGCCCTGGGCTGGAAAGAGTATGAGATGGAAGTGGTGCGCGATCACAAGGACAATTGCATCATTATCTGCTCTATCGAGAACCTGGACCCCATGGGGGTACACACCGGCGACTCCATCACCGTGGCCCCGGCCCAGACCCTGACCGACAAAGAGTATCAGATCATGCGCGACGCCTCCCTGGCGGTACTGCGCGAGATCGGCGTTGATACCGGCGGTTCCAACGTGCAGTTCGCCATCAATCCCAAGGACGGGCGTATGATCATCATCGAGATGAATCCGCGTGTCTCCCGTTCCTCCGCCCTGGCCTCCAAGGCCACCGGCTTTCCTATTGCCAAGGTTGCCGCCAAACTGGCGGTGGGCTTTACCTTGGATGAGTTGCGCAACGAGATCACCGGCGGCGCCACCCCGGCCTCCTTCGAGCCATCCATCGATTACGTAGTCACCAAGGTTCCACGCTTCGCCTTCGAGAAATTCCCCCAGGCCCCGGACCGTCTCACCACCCAGATGAAATCTGTAGGAGAGGTGATGGCCATCGGCCGCACCTTCCAAGAGTCTCTGCAGAAGGCCCTGCGTGGGTTGGAGACCGGCATGCACGGTCTGGATGAGATCGTGGATCTGAAATCTAAAGGCGCCAAAGATGAGATCCTGCGTGAGCTACGTCAGCCGGGGGCTGAGCGTTTACGCTTTCTTGCCGATGCCTTCCGTTACGGCATGTCTATGGAAGAGGTGTTCGAGGCGACGGCGATAGATCCATGGTTCTTGGTGCAGATCGAAGAGCTTATTAAACTGGAAGCGGAGGTGCGTGCAGGCGGAATCGATTCTCTCGAAGCAAGGCGTATGCGCTATCTGAAGCGCAAGGGTTTTTCCGATGGGCGTCTGGGGATACTGGCGGGGGTTCCGGAAAAGGTACTGCGCCGGAGACGTCATGACATGGGTGTGCGTCCGGTCTACAAACGGGTGGATACCTGTGCGGCCGAGTTCGCCACCAGTACCGCCTATCTCTACTCCACCTATGAAGAGGAGTGTGAGGCGGCTCCGACCGAGCGTAAGAAGATCATGGTCCTTGGTGGGGGGCCAAACCGCATCGGTCAGGGCATAGAATTTGATTACTGTTGCGTGCATGCGGCCTTCGCTATGCGCGACGACGGTTACGAGACCATTATGGTCAACTGCAATCCAGAGACTGTGTCTACCGACTATGACACCTCCGACCGGCTCTATTTTGAGCCGCTGACCCTGGAGGATGTGCTGGAGATTATTGAACTGGAAAGTCCCACCGGTGTGATCGTACAGTACGGCGGCCAGACTCCGCTCAAGCTTGCCCGCGACCTGGAGGCTGCGGGCGCGCCTATCATCGGCACTAGTCCGGATTCTATTGACCTGGCCGAAGACCGCGAGAGATTCCAAAAGCTGGTGGAGAAACTAAATCTAAAGCAGCCACCCAACCGCACGGCAGTGGAGACCGAGCAGGCGGTGAAGCTGGCAGATGAGATTGGCTACCCGCTTGTGGTGCGTCCATCCTATGTGTTGGGTGGACGCGCTATGGAGATAGTCTATGAGGAGGATGATCTGCGCCGCTATATGCGTGAGGCAGTGAGCGTGTCCAATGACTCTCCAGTGTTGCTGGATCGTTTTCTGAATGACGCCATCGAAGTGGATATCGACGCCATCTGCGATGGCAAGGATGTGCTGATAGGCAGCATCATGGAACATATTGAGGAGGCCGGGGTGCACTCCGGAGACTCTGCCTGCTCCCTGCCACCCTATACCTTGTCTAAGTCAGTCCAGGACCGGATGCGTCAGCAGATCAGAGATATGGCCTTCGAGCTGAAGGTGGTGGGTCTTATGAATACCCAGTTTGCCATCCAGGATGACGAGATCTATCTGCTGGAGGTGAATCCGCGGGCCTCTCGCACCGTACCTTTTGTATCTAAGGCTACAGGTGTTCAGCTGGCCAAGGTTGCGGCACGTTGCATGGTTGGGGTCAGTCTGAAAGAACAGGGCATGACCGAAGAGGTTATTCCAAAGAACTATTTCGTCAAAGAGGCGGTCTTCCCCTTCATCAAGTTCCCTGGTGTGGACACCTTGCTAGGTCCGGAGATGAAATCTACGGGCGAAGTGATGGGGGTGGGCAAGACATTTGGTGAGGCCTTCGCCAAGGCGGTGGAGGGTGGCGGTACGGCCCTGCCCAAGAGTGGACGTGCCTTGTTATCAGTGCGTGATGCAGATAAGGTCCGACTGATAGATGTGGCCCGTACTATGCGTGAGCTGGGATTTAAGCTATACGGTACTGGTGGAACAGCAAGAGCGGTGCAGGCCGCCGGTATCGAATGTGAGCGCGTAAACAAGGTGGCCGAGGGTAGGCCACACATAGTGGACATGATCAAAAATGACTTCTTTAGCATTATCGTAAATACCACGGAAGGGAAACAGGCGATAGCGGATTCTAGAGAGATCAGATGCTCCGCGCTGCAACACAAGGTAAGCTATACCACCACCATGTCTGGAGCCGAGGCCTATTGCATGGCGGTGAAACAATTAGATGATGTCGACGTAAACAGTCTGCAAGAGCTGCACGCACAGGTTTGATGAGGTCGAAGGAAGGTAGATATGAGTAAGGTACCGCTTACCGTCAGAGGTGCTGAGATGCTGCGGGCAGAGCTGACGAAGTTGAAGAATGAAGACCGCCCAAAGGTCATCGCGGCCATTGCTGAGGCCCGTGCCCACGGCGATCTGAAAGAGAACGCAGAGTATCACGCTGCCCGTGAGCAGCAGGGGTTTATCGAAGGTCGCATCAAGGACATTGAGGGGAAGCTGTCCCATGCCCAGATCATCGATGTCACCACCATAGACGCTGGCGGTAAGGTGGTGTTCGGCGCAACCGTAGACGTGTATGAAGAAGAAGACGATACGGAACATACCTTCCGGATAGTGGGTGAAGACGAAGCCAATTATAAAGACGGTCTTATCTCTGTGAGCTCACCTATGGCCCGCGCCTTGATCGGAAAAGAAGAAGGGGATGTGGCCGTCGTGGATACCCCTAAGGGCCCAAGGCATTTGGATATTCTAGAAGTGAGATACGAGTAAAAGCGCATTATTTCTACACCTTGATCTTAGGCCTCTTCGGATGCCTGCGATAGAGGGCGGCAATATGTCCTATAGAATGGACAAAGTCTGCACCGGTCTTTTCGCATATTTCTTCAATCATTGCTTTTTTCTTATTCCGCTCCCCGCCGCTTAGTTTAAGCTTGATAAGTTCGTGGGAATCCAGGGCGATATCGATCTCGTTTAAAACACCCTCGCTCAGGCCGTTTTGGCCGATTATGACCACTGGTTTGAGGTGATGGACCAGTTTCTTCAATCCGCGGCGCTGTTGTTCGGTTATTGCCATTTTTGTCTCTCAGGAAAAATGCCGATTATAGCCTAGTTCTTACATAAGGCCTGATTGTCGTGACTTTGGTAGTATACAATCATCCTGATTACTGATGGTTTGAGAATCGTCACCACAATTTCTCGCATGATCTGATAGATTGAAGAATGAAACGCAGCAAAAGTAGCCGACAATGGCTGGATCGCCATTTTAAGGACGAGTATGTTCAAAAATCCCATAAGGATGGGTTTCGTTCCCGTGCGGCGTACAAGCTACAGGAGATACAGGAGCGTGATCGCCTGATCAAGCCGAGCCATCTGGTGGTGGATCTGGGGGCCGCGCCTGGGGGGTGGTCTCAGTACGCCAGAAGGCTTGTAGGAGGTAACGGTGGGGTGGTGGCGCTGGATATCCTGCCAATGGACCCTATTGATGGCGTTTCTTTTATTCAGGGAGATTTTCGGGAGGAGTCTGTATTGGCACAGTTGCAGAGGTTACTTGATGGTTCTGAGGTGGATCTTGTTATTTCAGATATGGCCCCCAATGTAACCGGTATGGCGGTTGTGGATCAGCCCAGGTCTATGTATCTGTGCGAGTTGGCCCTGGACTTTACACGGAATTGCTTGAAACCAGGCGGATCTATGGTGGTCAAAGTCTTTCAGGGAGAGGGTTTTGATCAGTATATGCGCGATCTGCGCGCCGTGTTTAACAAGGTGGTCGCCAGGAAGCCCAAGGCCTCTAGACCTAAGAGTAGGGAGGTCTACCTGGTAGCTACCGGGTTTAAAGGGTAAATAGCCGTGGTCTAAAAAAGACCGAATAAGTTGCCAGATTTTAAATTAAACTGTGGCTATACACAGGTTAATAGCTGATATCTAGATAGATCTGCAGAGGATTGGACATTGAATGACTTGGTAAAAAATCTGATTTTATGGGTAATCATCGCGATCGTCCTGATGTCAGTATTCAACAATTTTAACGCGCAAAAGATGAACTCAACCAGCATGAACTATTCTGAGTTCATCTCTCAGGTTAAGAATGGATCGGTTGAATCGGTGAAGATCTCCGGTAACACCATCGAAGGTAAACTCCGTTCCGGTGATACCTTTGTCACAGAGAGCCCCGGTGACGGAGGTCTAGTGGGTGACCTGTTGAACAACGATGTTAAGATTCAGGCCGTACCGCCAGAGAAGCCATCGGTCCTGATGTCAATACTTATCAACTGGTTTCCGCTGTTTATCTTGATCGGACTGTGGATCTTCTTCATGCGTCAGATGCAGGGCGGAGGAGGTGGCCGTGGCGCCATGTCCTTCGGTAAGAGCAAGGCCCGTATGCTCACAGAGGATCAGGTGAAGGTGACCTTTGCCGATGTGGCCGGGGTTGAGGAGGCCAAGGAAGAGGTGTCGGAGATGGTGGAGTTCCTACGCGATCCTGGCAAGTTCCAGAAGCTTGGGGGCAAGATACCCCGTGGTGTGCTGATGGTAGGTTCCCCGGGTACCGGTAAGACCCTCCTGGCCCGCGCCATTGCGGGGGAGGCCAAGGTGCCTTTCTTTACCATCTCCGGTTCTGACTTTGTAGAGATGTTTGTGGGAGTGGGTGCGTCCCGTGTCCGTGATATGTTCGAACAGGCCAAAAAGCACGCTCCATGTATCATCTTCATTGATGAGATAGACGCGGTCGGTAGACACCGTGGCGCCGGCTTGGGTGGTGGTCACGATGAGCGCGAGCAGACCCTGAACCAGTTGCTGGTTGAGATGGACGGCTTTGAGGGTAACGAAGGCGTTATCGTGATTGCCGCAACCAACCGTCCTGATGTCCTTGACCCTGCACTGCTGCGTCCTGGCCGCTTCGACCGCCAGGTGGTGGTACCTCTGCCAGATATCCGGGGCCGCGAGCAAATCCTTAAGGTACACATGCGTAAGGTGCCGATCTCCGAGGACGTAAAGCCCGAATTGATTGCGCGCGGCACCCCTGGGTTCTCCGGTGCCGATCTGGCAAATTTGGTAAACGAGGCAGCGTTGTTCGCCGCCCGTGAGAATAAGCGCCTGGTAGATATGGAGGATATGGAGAAGGCCAAAGACAAGATCATGATGGGCACCGAACGCCGCTCTATGGTCATGAGTGACGATGAGAAGAGGCTGACCGCATATCATGAGGCCGGACATGCCATCGTTGGGCGTCTGGTCCCGTCCCATGACCCTGTATACAAGGTAAGCATCATACCACGTGGCCGAGCCCTGGGTGTGACCATGTTTCTGCCGGAAGAGGATCGCTACAGCATGAGCAAGGAGCGCCTGGAGAGTCAGATCTCAAGCCTGTTCGGGGGACGCATTGCCGAAGAGATCACCTTCGGTCCGGAGAAGATTACCACCGGCGCCTCCAACGATATCAAGCGGGCAACCGAGATCGCCCGCAACATGGTTACCAAGTGGGGCCTTTCAGAAAAGCTTGGTCCTCTTGCATATGGTGATGAAGAGGAAGAGGTGTTTTTGGGACGATCAGTAACCCAACATAAAAATGTGTCTGATGACACGGCTCACGCTATTGATAGTGAGATCAGGGAGATTATTGACTGTAACTATAAGCGGTCTGAACGGATACTCAAAGAGAACCTGGATAAGCTGGAGACCATGGCGCAGGCCTTGATCAAATACGAGACTATCGATTCCAATCAGATCGACGACATCATGGCCGGAAAGACACCAAGGGAGCCGGAAGGGTGGAACGACTCTGAGCCTAAATCCGGGAACGGAGTAAAGGTTGGACCGAAGAAGAAGGACTCCAAAGGCGAGATCGGAGGACCGGCTGGACAGCACTGATAGTCTGAAGACATGATTCTTGATTGTGCAGGAATGCAGCTGGACCTCACGCGCTGCAAGGTGATGGGGATCCTAAATGTCACCCCCGATTCGTTTTCCGACGGGGGTGATTTTATTTCGCCTGAGAGTGCCCTCCGTCATGCGGAGCAGATGGTACGAGACGGGGCCGCTATCATTGACGTAGGCGGCGAGTCGACCCGGCCTGGGGCCGAGGCCGTTTCTGAACAGCAGGAACTGGATCGGATAATCCCGGTTATAGAGGCGATCAAGCAACGGCTATCCGTCATAGTATCCATCGATACCAACAAACCCGCGATCATGCGTGAGGCGGTGGCGGTGGGGGCCGGGTTGATCAACGATGTAATGGCGCTACAGGCACCGGACGCCATAGAGACGGTCCGGTCCCTTAATGTGCCGGTCTGCCTCATGCACATGCAGGGTGAGCCGCGCACCATGCAGCAAAACCCCGAATATATCGACGTGGTCTCGGATATTATGGATTTTTTTGAACGGCGCATTGCTGCCTGTGTGGCCGGAGGTATACCTAGGGGGCGTCTGTTGTTGGATCCAGGGTTTGGCTTCGGCAAGACCCTGGAACACAATCTTACGTTGCTGAGACATCTTGGGGAATTCAAGGATATCGGTCTGCCGATTTTGGTGGGTATTTCCCGCAAGTCCATGCTCGGTGCCATCCTAAATGGCGCCCCGGTGGATAAACGCCTCTACGGCAGTTTGGCCGCTGCGGTGCTGGCCGTGGAGCATGGAGCTGCAATCGTACGCGCGCATGATGTCAAACCAACGGTAGATGCTTTGAAGGTGGTAGATGCCGTTCGTTGCGGTTAATGGTTTATAATCCGTGGATGGTGGACAAGGTCTTATAAATTATGGGGACTGATTTTGAGTAGAAGATATTTTGGTACTGATGGCATTCGCGGACGAGTGGGTGAAGGCAAGATCACCCCGGAATTTGTCTTGAAGCTGGGCTGGGCCACCGGGCGCGTATTCGGCCAGCATGCAGGCAGCAAGGTGCTGATCGGCAAGGACACCAGGATATCCGGCTATATGCTGGAGTCTGCCTTGGAAGCGGGACTTGCGGCAGCAGGAGTGGATACCCACCTGTTGGGGCCGATGCCGACCCCCGCCATCGCCTACCTGACGCGCACCCTGCATGCCCAGGCTGGAATAGTGATCAGCGCCTCCCACAACCCTCACTACGATAACGGTATCAAGTTTTTCTCCGCCGAGGGTAAAAAGCTACCGGATGATGTTGAAATATCGATAGAGCAGGAGCTAGATCAGGAGATGACCACGGTCGAGTCCGGGCTACTGGGAAAGGCCTTCCGTGTAACGGATGCGGCCGGTCGCTATATAGAGTTTTGTAAGGGCGCGACATCCTGGGAGACCAGCTTTAAGGGCATGAAGATCGTGGTGGACTGTGCCAATGGTGCCACCTATCACATCGCACCATACGTATTTGAGGAGCTGGGCGCCGAGGTCATGGCCATAGGCGACAAACCAGATGGTCTGAACATCAACGCCGGGGTAGGTTCCACCTACATAGATAATCTGCAAAAAGAGGTGATCGCCAACGGTGCTGATCTGGGCGTGGCCTTGGACGGCGATGGTGATAGGGTGATTATGGTGGACGGTGATGGCAATGTGGTAGATGGGGATGACATCCTCTACATCATTGCCCAGGCCAGGCAAAATTGTGGCGGGCTGGTCGGTTCTGTCGTGGGCACCGTTATGACTAATCTGGGGTTGGAACACGCCCTGGCCGATCTGGGTATAGGTCTGGAGCGGGTCCAGGTGGGCGACCGCCATATCATGGAGAGATTGGAGGCAGAGGGCTGGGTCCTGGGAGGGGAGCCTTCAGGGCATATCATCTGTCTGGATAGGACCACGACCGGCGACGGTATCGTCTCCGCGCTACAGGTGCTTTCTGAGGTGGTGCGTTCTGGGAAAAGTCTGAGTGATCTGCGCAAGCCAGTGATCAAATACCCACAAGAGCTTGTCAACGTACGTCTGGAGAATGGCGTGGATGTTATGGGCTCTGTCCTTATGCAAGAGGCGGTACGAGATGCGGAGTCAGAGCTATCAGACCGGGGGCGGGTTCTGTTGCGGCCATCAGGCACCGAGCCGCTGATCCGGGTGATGGTGGAGGGTAGTGACCAGGGTCAGGTGAAGCAGCTCTCAGAGAGGCTGGCTGAGGTGGCCAGGGGGCTGGTCAACGCGGGTTAGTCTTTAATCCTCTTCCTTATCGTGCTCAATCAATGCATACGCCGAGTGGTTGTGGATAGACTCGAAGTTCTCTGATTCCACCACATAGGCGCTTATACGGTCATCCTCATTCAGACGCATGGATACATCGCGCACCATATCCTCCACGAACTTTGGGTTGTCGTAGGCCCGTTCGGTCACATGTTTTTCATCTGGACGCTTCAACAGTCCGAACAGTTCGCATGATGCCTCAGCTTCAACTAAGTCTATAATCTCCTCAATCCAGACAAATCCTCTTACCTTTGCCTGTACTGTTACATGGGAGCGCTGATTATGGGCGCCTCGGTCGGATATCTTTTTGGAGCAGGGGCAGAGGCTTGTCACTGGAACCACCACACGTATGATCATGGTGGGAATGCCTTTATGTATTTCACCGATCAGGGTTACATCATAGTCCAGCAGACTCTTGACCTTAGATACCGGCGCCTGCTTCCTGATGAAATATGGAAAATTCATCTCGATGTGCCCTGCTTCCGCTTCCAGCAGTTTCGCCATCTCTTTTAACATGTCGTTGAAGGACTCAACGCCGATTTCAGTGTCATGGCTGTTGAGGATCTCCACAAAACGGGACATGTGAGTACCCTTGAAGTTGTGGGGTAGGTTGACGTACATGTTGAAGTTAGCAACCGTGTGCTGCTCACCCCCACTACGGTCCTTGATCCTTACAGGATGGCGTATATCCTTGATTCCTACCTTGTTTATAGCAATATGGCGGGTATCTTTACTGCTCTGAACATCAGCGATCTCAGGTTGTTTGGTGACATCTTCCGTCAAGGTGGAAATCCTCTAGCACTTGTGGGGCCGCATCTTCTACCCCAGCATTCTGAAAAGCCATACATTATGAGTCTAGCAAAGGAGCGGCGCAACTCTAGGCCCTAAATAAATGTGTGAATTGACAAAATACTTTGATATCAATACAAAATGAAGGGTCTCTGTCAGCTGTTGCGTGAAACAATATAGTCCGCCAGCCAGCGTAGGTGGTCTGCCTTGTCATCAAAGACGTCCAAGCTCTCAATGGACTCTAGGTGTAGCTGGTTGAGCAGATCGCGCGCGCCCTGCAATCCGAGTAGCGATGGGTATGTAGGCTTGTTGTTGGCCTGGTCCTTGCCTTTTGTCTTACCTAGGGTCTCGGTATCTCCTTCAATATCTAGGATGTCGTCCTTCACCTGAAAGGCCAATCCTATGCGTTTGGCATATTGGTCTAGACCAGAGATCTGATCTGGAGTTGCATCTGGTGCAGCTAGATATCCCATGCGGACAGATGCCAAGATCAGGGCTCCGGTCTTGTGTATGTGCATATTTTCCAATTCTATCAGGGTCAGCTCTTTTCCCACCGAATCCAGGTCCATCGCCTGTCCACCTGCCATCCCCCTGGAGCCGCTGGCGATTGCCAGGTTATCCAACATCTGCGTACGAGCTTGAATGTCTACCTCCATACTTTGATCCTGGCACAGCACCTTAAATGCAAGTGTTTGCAGGGCGTCGCCAGTCAGGATGGCCGTTGCTTCATCAAATCTTTTGTGACATGTGGGTTGACCGCGTCTTAGATCGTCGTCGTCCATGGACGGGAGGTCGTCATGCACCAGGGAGTATGCATGTATCAGCTCCACTGCGCAGGCCGGTCCATTTAAGTGATCCAGATCGACCCCCAAAGCTTGACCGGTGGCATACACCAGTACCGGGCGTACACGTTTGCCACCGCTCAGCACCGCATAGCGCATGGCTCGATGAAGTCTATGGGGTAAGGTGTCTTCTGAAGGTAGCCACTGCTGGAGGGCGCGCTCCACCCGAGATTGGGATGCGACTAGGAACCTGCTCAGGTCTTGTTCATTATTGGTCTTCAAACGGCTCTGGCTCGGCGTCTGGATTGTTCTCTGTGAGGATCTGTATCTTCTGCTCCGCCTCTTTTAGCGCTTGTTGGCATGTGCGGGTAAGTAGCACGCCCCGTTCGAAGGATTTCAGGGACTCTTCCAACGATAGTTCGCCCTGTTCCATGGTTTCCACCAGGGATTCCAGTTCGGCCAGGGCCTGCTCAAAAGATGGCGTTTTTTTTGATACTTTGGGCACGTTGATTACCTTTCTGCTTTGGAGGGATAAAACTACCCTGATGCGTGGCCAGGGTCAATCTCCGGTTCGCTTGATTGATGCGCTAGGTGTAAACTCTACGGGTTTTAGTAGCAGATGGTATTTATCCAGCATGAGCAACAGTTCCTACGATGCATCAGCGATTGAAGTCCTGAGCGGTCTTGAGCCGGTACGCAAGCGTCCCGGTATGTATACAGACACTAGTCGTCCCAATCACATGGCCCAGGAGGTGATTGATAACAGTGTGGACGAGGCAGTGGCCGGTTATGCCACTACCATAGATGTATCCCTATATAAGGATGGATCTCTGGAGGTGACTGATGATGGCAGGGGGATGCCGGTTGACCTACATCCGCAGGAGGGCAAGCCGGGGGTAGAGGTGATCCTGACCAAGCTGCATGCCGGTGGCAAGTTCTCTAATAAGAACTACCGTTTCTCAGGTGGTCTGCACGGTGTTGGTGTATCAGTGGTAAACGCCCTGTCTGAACATCTGGAGGTGTGGGTGAAGCGCGGAGGTCAGCAGTACAATATGGCCTTTGCCGGTGGCGAAAAAGTGTCAGATCTGGAGGTGGTAGACAAGGTAGGAAAAAGCAACACCGGGACCACAGTACGGTTCTGGCCAGATCCACAATATTTTGACTCCGCTAAGTTTTCCAAACGCCACCTGCTGCATCTGCTGCGGGCCAAAGCTGTACTATGTCCTGGACTGTTGGTGCGTTTTTGGGAGGAGGCGACTGGAGAGGATGCGGAGTGGATTTATGAAGATGGCCTAAAGGACTATCTATTGGATGAGTTGCAGTCTGTGCCTATATTGCCGGATGAGCCGTTTATCGGTTCCATGTCAGGTAACAACGAAGCGGCAGATTGGGCTGTTGCATGGCTACCTGAGGGTGGAGACGCCATAACAGAGAGCTATGTCAACCTAATCCCTACGGCCCAGGGCGGCACACATGTGAATGGACTGCGCACCGGTCTTACTGACGCGGTGCGAGAATTCTGTGAATTTCGCAATTTGTTGCCGCGCGGCGTTAAGCTGGCCCCGGACGATGTGTGGAACCGTTGCAGTTATATCCTGTCAGTTAAACTGGCAGACCCTCAGTTTTCCGGTCAAACCAAGGAACGGTTGTCATCCCGCGAATGCGCGGCCTTTGTAACCGGCGTGGTGAAAGATGCCTTTGGTCTATGGTTGAATCAGCACACAGAGATCGGCGAGGCCATTGCCGATCTTGCCATAACATCGGCCCAGGCCAGATTGCGTTCCGGACGCAAGGTTCAACGCAAGAAGGTGACTCAGGGCCCAGCTCTACCAGGGAAACTGGCGGATTGCACCCTGGCCGATCCGGAACGTAGCGAGTTGTTTCTGGTGGAGGGAGACTCGGCGGGAGGTTCTGCCAAGCAGGCACGAGATCGCGAGTTTCAGGCGGTGATGCCGCTTAGAGGTAAGATCCTGAATACTTGGGAAGTGGATTCCTCTGAAGTGCTGGCATCCCAGGAGGTGCACGATATATCGGTGGCGATAGGGGTAGAGCCGGGTTCGGATGATATTTCCGGCCTGCGCTTCAATAAGATCTGTATCCTGGCGGACGCCGATTCGGACGGGGCGCATATTGCAACCCTGTTGTGTGCCTTGTTTCTAAGGCACTTCCGCAAACTGGTGCGAGAGGGGCATGTCTACGTAGCCATGCCGCCGCTCTATCGCATAGATGTGGGCAAACAGGTGTTTTACGCCTTGGACGATGGTGAAAAACAGGGCGTGCTGGATCGCATTGAGGCGGAGAAGATCAAGGGCAAGGTGAGTGTGCAGAGATTCAAAGGTCTGGGTGAGATGAATCCCATGCAGCTGCGGGAGACCACTATCCTGCCGGATACTAGAAGACTGGTGCAGTTGACGGTGGGGGCTGCGGATAATACCAACAGCGTGGTGGATATGTTGTTGGCAAAAAAGCGTGCGCCAGATCGTAAAGAGTGGCTGCAGAAGAAGGGCGACCTGGCAGAGGTCTAGAATATGGAGCGAAAAAACATTATGCAACATTACCTTTTAACAATTGTATTAATATTAGTGATGTCGATACAGACGGGCAGTGCCTATGCAAGAAAGATCGTAGTGGATGGAAATCAACAGAGCCTGCCGGACCAAAAATACCAGTTTGAAGAGGGCGAACCTTGGAAGGAGATTGAGGCAAAGATTCCTCCGTATCCTGAGGATGGCGACCTGATGGAGCTGCAGCTGGACGACCCCAATAAAAGATTTACCTACTATATGGATGAGGAGTCCTTATCCGTATCCGAAAATGATTACGTAGTGCGCTATACCATGGTGATCGAATCCAAGACGGGCACCAGAAATATCTTTTACGAAGGCATCCGTTGTAATACAGAAGAGTATAAGACCTATGCCTTTGGTATGGGAAAAGGCGGGAACGGCAAGTTTCGCCCTAGTAAAAAACCCGAATGGAAGAACATCAGCAGCAGTGGATATAAAAAGCTAAGAATGGATCTTCTGGAATTCTACCTGTGTGATCCGCGCAAGTTGCCGCGCAAGAAGAACGAAATCGTAACCAGGATTAAATATCCTGCCCCGAATGAATCATATAAAAACGCGCTCAATAGATAATAACCATAAGTCTAAAGTGAAATCAGCCAAGTTCTTATTTGAGAAGCAGTCAATATGTCCAATGAAATAAACCATAGCCTGGAAGGCATCGAGCAGATGCCGCTAAAGGTCTTCACCGAGAAGGCATACCTGGATTACGCTATGTATGTGATCCTGGATCGCGCTCTGCCTCATATCGGTGATGGCCTGAAGCCAGTGCAGCGCCGCATCGTATACGCCATGTCTGAATTAGGGTTGTCCGCTACGGCAAAGTTTAAGAAGTCGGCTCGCACCGTTGGCGACGTCCTGGGTAAGTTTCATCCTCATGGTGATACCGCCTGTTACGAGGCCATGGTCTTGATGGCGCAGGATTTCTCTTATCGTTATCCCCTGATCGATGGACAGGGAAACTGGGGTTCGCCGGATGATCCCAAGTCGTTTGCCGCCATGCGTTATACCGAATCGCGCCTCACTGCATACTCCCAAGTAATGCTGTCTGAATTGGGGCAGGGCACGGTGGATTGGAACCTTAATTTTGACGGTACTTTACAAGAACCAGCTGTGCTGCCCGCGCGTCTTCCGAACCTATTGTTGAACGGTACTACGGGTATCGCCGTAGGTATGGCGACGGATATACCACCGCACAATCTGAAAGAGGTGGTCAGCGCCTGCATTCGTCTGTTGGAGAGCCCCAAGAGTAGTGTGGAAGAGCTGTGTGAACATGTTTTGGGACCTGACTACCCGACCGAGGCTGAGATCATCACCCCAAAAGATGAACTGCAAAAGCTCTATCAGACAGGCAGTGGCAGTGTGCGTATGCGGGCCAGTTTTGAGAAGGAGCAAGGTGAGATCGTAATAACCGCCTTGCCGCATCAGGTGTCTGGTGCCAGGGTATTGGAACAGATAGCCGCCCAGATGCAAGCCAAGAAACTACCAATGGTGGAAGATCTTAGGGATGAATCAGACCATGAAAATCCCACCCGTCTGGTGATTGTGCCCCGCTCGAACAGGGTGGACGTAGAACGTATGATGTTGCATTTGTTTGCAACCACCGACCTGGAGCGTAGCTATCGGGTCAACATGAACGTGATCGGTCTTGATGGTCGACCCCAGGTCAAAGATCTACGCGGCATGCTCAAGGAGTGGTTGGAGTTCAGGTTTGAGACGGTGCGCAGGCGCTTGGAGTATCGGTTGGGCAAGGTGCGGGATCGACTGCATTTATTGGATGGTTTGCTCATAGCCTTTCTCAATATAGATGAGGTTATAAAGATCATACGCACCGAAGATGAGCCCAAGAATGAGTTGATGGTCCGTTTCGGTCTCAGTGATATACAGGCGGATTATGTATTAGACACCAAGCTGCGCCAGTTGGCTCGTCTAGAAGAGGTGAAGATCAGGGCCGAACAGAAGGAGCTGGAGCAGGAACGTGAACAGCTAGAGATCACTCTGAAATCCAAGCAGCGCATGAGGACCATGATCCGCAAGGAGTTGCTGGAAGATGCCGAGAAGTATGGGGACGAACGCCGCTCACCCATTATAGAGCGTGATAGCGCCGTGGCATTGGATGAAACGGAGATCGCCCCCAGCGAGCCGGTCACTGTGGTTCTATCAGAGAAGGGTTGGGCTCGGGCGGCTAAGGGGCACGACATCGATCCGGCCGGTCTTAGCTTTAAATCTGGTGATGGCTATCTTGGCGCAGCAAAGTTGCGCAGTAACCAGTCGGCCGTGTTTATCGATAGTTGTGGACGCTGTTATTCTGTTCAGGCGCACACCTTGCCGTCTGCACGCAGTCAAGGTGAACCACTTACAGGGCGTTTGGCGCCACCCAATGGCGCCACTTTTCGTGCGGTGATCGGTGGCGAGCCGGAACAGTGGTATTTGGTGGCCTCTGATGCTGGTTATGGTTTCCTGGTTCAGAATAAAGAGCTGCACTCTAAGAATAAGGCCGGGAAAGCCCTGCTTACACTACCTAAGGGTGCGAAGGTGCTAGCCCCCTCGGTAGTGACAGATATGGAGACAGACCGGGTGGTGGCGATTACCAACGAAGGGCGTATGTTGGTGTTTAATATAGCTGATCTACCTGTCCTCAATCGTGGTAAAGGAAACAAAATCATAGGTATCCCGCCCAAGCGTGTGGCCAGTAGAGAAGAGTTTGTTGTTGCGATTGCTGCTGTACCGGAATCTGGTAAGTTGATCGCCTATTCTGGTAAGCGCTACATAGCCTTGAAGCGTTCTGATCTGGAACACTATGAAGGTGAGCGTGGACGCAGGGGTAGAAAATTACCGCGTGGTTTTCAGAAGGTGGATGCCGTTTCCGTTGAGTAGCTGTCTGGAGTAGTTAAATGAAAGAGTCGGTAAAAGAGTACTATGGAAAGGTGTTGGCGGGTACGACCGATCTTAAGACAGATGCATGTTGTACTGATACTGGGTTGCCTGATTATCTGAAGACGGCCATGTCTAATATACATGTGGAAGTTGCTGCGCGATATTACGGCTGTGGCTTGGTTGTGCCGCATGTTTTGGAAGGAGCGCGTATTCTGGATCTGGGTAGTGGTTCTGGCCGCGATTGCTATCTGTTGGCGCAGCTTGTGGGTGAACATGGATCCGTGGTTGGTGTTGATATGACCGAGGAGCAGTTTGAGATTGCCAATACTCATATTGAGTGGCACCGGGATAGATTTGGTTACGCTAAATCAAACGTAGAGTTCAAGCTGGGGTATATAGAACGTCTGGATGAGCTTGGTTTGGAAGACGACAGCTTCGATATCATTGTCTCAAACTGTGTAATAAACCTTTCGCCAGACAAAGAGGCCGTGTTGAAAGAGGCTTATCGATTACTTAAGCCTGGTGGCGAACTCTATTTTTCCGATGTCTATTCCGATCGCAGGGTACCACAGGAGTTGCTGCAGGATCCTGTGTTATACGGAGAGTGTCTCAGTGGCGCCCTTTATTGGAATGACTTTCTGCGCTTGGCCGCCAGCGTTGGATTTACCGATACGCGTCTGGTGGAGGATCGTCCGATCGCTATCGATAATCCAGATATTGCGCAACGCATCGGCCACATCAATTTCTATTCAGCTACCTATAGACTATTCAAGATAGAAGGCCTGGAGAACGCATGTGAAGATTATGGTCAGGCCGTAGTTTATAAAGGCGGAATTGAGAACAGTGAGCATGTCTTTCTTCTGGATAAGCACCACGTAATTGAAAAAGGTCGCCAATTTCCAGTTTGTGGTAACACCTTCCGCATCCTAAATGGGTCACGCTTTAGCGACTATTTTGAGTTTTATGGCAATTGGGATACCCACTTCGGCATATTTGATGGTTGTGGAACAGATTTACCTTATGACGCAAAAATCAGCTCTCAAGATGATGTGGGTAGCTGCTGTTAAATTCGCTGTTGCTCGGTAATCGTTATGCCCTATGTTTTACCTGACCCTGATCTGATGCCGGCAGCCATATAGTGAATGTTGTCCCCCGGTTTATTTCACTCTCGACTTCGATATGACCTCCGAGCTTATCCACAAGAGTAGAGTAGGCTAGCGAAAGTCCCTGACCCGTTCCCACGCCAGCCTTCTTTGTGGTGAAGAAGGGGTCGAATATCTTTGAATGTAACTCTGTGGGGATGCCGGTCCCATTGTCGCTTATAGAGATTATTGCCCAGTCATCATATTTTCTTGTTTGTATATATATCTCGCCATTTCTTGATGTATCTATTTCCTTTGCTTCTTTTATAGCGTGTGCCGCATTTACAATCATATTAAGTATCGCCTGATCAAACTCCCCTGAGATACAAGGAATGGTTTGCAGGTTGGAATCAAGCTCTGTGGATATGTCAGCATCATATTTCCATTCGCTGCGTGATATGTTGATAGCGTTTTCTATGACAGGGTTGATATCAACAAATTCCTTTTCATGTGTTCCTGGATGTGAGAAATACTTCATTGACTTTACGATGTTTGACACCCTATCTACACCCTTCAAAACCTCTCTTATAGCGCAGGGTATTTCTTCCCGAAGTTCATCCAGCTCAATCTCATTAGTCAGAGATTTTGTGTTAGTTACAGCTTCTTCTAGTTGGTGGCTATACCCAGTTGAGTTATGAAGACGGTCATATGCCTTAAATAACGATTCTATGTCTTCGAATGCCTCTTGTAGGAAATGTGCGTTATCCCCAATAAATTGAATTGGAGTGTTAATTTCATGCGCTATTCCAGCAGCCATCTGTCCAAGAGATTCAAATTTTTGTATTTGTTGTAGCTTGGTCTCATGCTCTTTTGCTGTAGATTCAGCCTCCTTCCTCGCTGATATGTCATGTAACATAATTAAGTGAGCGAATGATCCGTTCCACAAGGTCTTGCTTACGTTTACCTCGGCCACTACAGTGCTGCCATCATCTCTAGTGATTTTCAACTCGGTACTGCTTTCGGTATCCAGTGGATACTCTAGGTCTCTTTCAACGAGATCTGATCGCTCTTTACCGATTATCTCTTCTGCAGCTCCGTTAGCGTATACGCAGATGCCAAGTCTGTTAACGGCAAGTATGCCGATGTGGTTTCTTTCAACAACGTTAAGAAACATCTCTTTGCTCGCCCGTTGTGAGGATTCGGCCAGCTTGATTTTTGTAATGTCATGTATTGAGCATATGATGTGCCACTCATTATTGTACTGAAATGCGGATGCAGATAGTTCTATTGGAAATACAGAACCACTTCTGTGTTTTGCAGCAAGTTCGATAGTGTGATTTACCGAGAGATCGATGTTGATTGTAGATAGGTTGGTGATCTCATTTAGAATGTCAATATGATCCTGATTCTTAACCAAGATAATGTTTAGGTTCTTGCCTAATGCTTCATCTGCTGAATAACCAAACATATGTTGGGCTGCGTTATTCCAGTATGTAATCTCGAAAGAGGTGTCAATCATTACGACCACATTGTGTCTGCTGAAGGTTATTCCATGGAATAGTCTTTGAGTGTTTTGTTGTAGTGTGTCGTATGCAGGCTCCGCCAGGGAATAATCTGTTGCGTTGTATGACCTTAATATGGAGCTGTCTATGTCTTCAATTAACGGTGTCCTGATAGAGGGTTGGTTGTCTCTAAGTAGTAAGGTGTCCTTGATAAGTTGAACAAGTTCATCAGGATTCCACGGTTTTTCTATGAATGCATGCAGGCAACCGCTGTGGATGGAGTCGGCCACCTTTTTGTGGTCGGCGTGGGACGTGATAAGTATGCGCAAAATATGGGGCCAGTAGGAACAGATCTGTTGCATAAGGTCTGTGCCGGGCATGCCAGGTATCGCGATCTCAGATATTACAAGATCGATCTGAACCTGTTGTATTATTCCTATAGCTTGGTCACCACTGTTTGCTTGGATGCATGTGAAGCCGTGAGGAGTAAGTGTGTCTTTGAGTGAATCTAGGATCACTTGTTTACCATCAACAAGTAGTAGTGTTTTAGTTAGGTCGGCGTTGGCTGGCATATCACTTCATCTCCCTGTGGCTGCGTCCTGATTACTTGGGTTCCTAAAGTAAAAGAACTACTTGCCGATAACACTACAATACAGGGAGTATAGACCGTAGTTTTGACCTATGTTCAAGTTTTTGTAGTACTTTTTAGGGGCTGTTCATGCCTGATCATCAGCCGTACATAAAGAAAATAATACTACAGTTCCTAAGGTTGGTGCTGCCGTGGACTGCGCTGCTATTAGGTGCGCTCCTCTTCTTCTATCTCATTGAGGTGGATGTAGAAAAGAGCAAGATCGAGACGAATGAGTCTTTGAATGTTGCGATCGGTAAGAAGGTTGTAGCCAAGGATCTTGATTCGGTACGTACTGATCTGTTAGTTCTTGCAGGAAATAACAGATTCGTAGATTTCATCAACCGGCCTATCCCGCGTGATGTCAGGCATCTCGCGAACGAGTTCCTGGTTTATGCAAAAAATAAACAACTGTACGATCAGGTTCGGTATATCAATGAGAAGGGCAAGGAAGTTGTCAGAATAAATTATGCGAATGGCAAAGTAACTCTTGTACCGCCGTCAGGGTTGCAGGACAAGTCTGATCGTTACTATTTCTTAGAAGCGTTAGCTCTGGAAAAAGGTGATGTCTACGTATCTCCTTTCGATTTAAACATTGAACATGGGGGTGTTGAGATCCCTTATAAGCCTATGATTCGTTTTGCCACGCCAGTGTTCAACAGAGATGGGGGCAAAGTAGGGATAGTGATCCTCAATTACTTTGGTTCCAGGTTGCTTGACAATCTAAGGCAGAGCCTGGCTAATATCATTGATCACACCATGCTGCTTAACTCTGAAGGTTACTGGTTACTAAGTCCAGAACGGGAGAAAGAGTGGGGCTTTATGCTGGGCTCCGGTGCAGTATTCGGCGCAAGCGATGCGGAAGCATGGAAGATAATAAAAGGTTCAGACTCAGGGCAGTTCTATAACGACAGAGGTCTATATACCTACGATACCATCTATCCTTTGAAGGAGGTGGGGCCAAGAGATAGGGTGGGTGATATAGCCTCTGTGCGGAGTGATGCTGTAAATGCGTATCAATGGAAGCTGGTTTCTCATCTATCCAAGGATAGGATCGATTCCATCGCCTCCGGAATGGTCGAAAAGATACTATTTTTCATATTGCCGCTTTATGTGATCTTTCTATTAGGTGGGGCTTGGCTGACCGTTATCAGAGTCAGGCAGGCAGAAACCGAACAGGGTTTGCTGATAAGGGAAAAGGCGCTGATGGCGGCGGCAAACATGGTGGTTATCACAGATACGGATGGTGTCGTACAGTGGGTCAATCCCGCTTTTACGGAGTGCACGGGATATACCTTTGATGAGGTGGTCGGCAGTAGTGCTCAAATGTTGAAATCGGGTAAACATGACATCAACTTTTATAAGGAGCTGTGGGATACCATTAATGCCGGTCATGTGTGGCGAGGTGAGTTTATAAATAAAAAGAAAGATGGAACTCTCTACCATGATGAGGCAACCATAACGCCGGTGAAAGACAAAACCGGCAATATTGTTCGTTACATCGCAATAAAACAGGATATTACTGAACGAAAGAAGGCGGAAGAGAGATTACGCAAAAGCAAGGCAAACCTAGCCTATGAGATAAAGCGTCGTGAAAGAAAAGCGGTTGAAGATGAGGTGATGGCAACCCTGTTTCAGTTGGCGCTTACCTCAATACCGCTGAAAGAGTATCTGAATCAGTCCATTGAATCGCTTGTTATATCTGTGCCTTGGTCCGGTATCCTTCCAAAAGGCGCCATCTTCCTTACTGGTAAGGATAAGGAGATATTACGGTATACAGCTGCGCACAACATGAGCGCTGAGGTCGAAGAGCGTTGTGCTACTGTCCCGTTTGGAAAATGTCTCTGTGGCAAGGCTGCGCTGAATAGGGAGATTACATATTCTTCATGTGTTGATCATAGTCATGACGTTAGCTTCCCGGAGGTACCGAAACATGGGCACTATGCAGTGCCGATTATGGATGATGATGATGTCATTGGTGTGATGTTGGTATATCTGCCAGAGCAACATGAACGCGATATGCATGAGGAGATCTTTCTTGGCAGGGTTGCAGATATCATAAGTATGGGCATAACACGTCGCTATGCCAACCTCTCACTGATTCGGGCTAAGGAAGAGGCGGAAGCAGGATCCAGGGCCAAGAGTGCATTTCTTGCCGCAATGAGTCACGAGATCCGTACTCCGATGAATGGAGTCCTCGGTATGTCTGAATTGCTCATGGATACATCGCTCAACGAAGAGCAGCAGGAGTTTGCTGAAATAATCATTACTTCCGCCAGGGCGCTGCTGACTATAATCAACGACATACTGGATTTCTCCAAGATTGAAGCAGGCAAGATGGATTTATCACCTAGCAACTTCGATCTGGAGAGAGCGGCCTATGAAGTGACTCAGCTGATGCTGGGCGAGGCTGAAATGAGAGGCCTTGAATTGATGTTTCAGTATGAGCCCGGATGCCATAAATGCTTCCATGCCGACGCAGGACGTATACGTCAGATCCTAATGAACCTTATCGGAAACGCCTTAAAGTTCACCTCGGAAGGCTTTGTGTCGGTAAACATTAGCGGCAAACAGCTTGATGATAAACATATGGAGATGAGGGTATCCATACAGGATACAGGCATAGGGATAGAGTCTAACGTGATAAAGGACATTTTTCAGCCATTCTCACAGGCGGATGTATCCACCACGCGCAAGTTCGGGGGGACCGGCCTCGGACTTACCATATGCAAACAGTTGGTAGAGATGATGGATGGTGCTATAGGTGTAGATAGCGCCCCTGGGGTTGGATCAACGTTCTGGTTTACGTTGCGCCTGCCTATGGTCGAGTCTATGGATGCGATACCGGAAGCTGACCTGGAAGGCGTTCGGGTACTAGTGGTAGACGATAGTGAGGTCAATCGTCGATTGCTTCAGGAGCAGCTCGAATATATGTTCATGAATGTTGATTCGGCTGCAGATGCAGATGAAGCCGTTAGGATGCTCAAAAAGTCCTTGGCAAAGAACGATCCATATAGGCTGTTATTGCTTGACCACCACATGCCGCAGATAAGTGGTGAGGAGTTGGGTAAGATCATACTTTCGGATAAAGAGCTGTCTGGAACTTCATTGATATTGCTGACATCGGCAGGACAGCGTGGGGATGGGAAGCGTTTTAAAGACCTTGGGTTTTCGGCCTATCTTACTAAACCAGTGCATAGTGAAACGTTACGCCACACTATGGCAGGAGTTTTGGGGTTAAAGCAGGAGTCTAGAGAAGAGCAGGTATTCCTGACAAGTTATCATGTCCCAAACCCTGAACATGGTACTACAGAATTCAAAAAGAAATATGCAGGTCGACATATCATCCTGGCCGAAGACAACCTGGTCAACCAAAGGGTGGCCTGTACCCTTCTTAAGAGATTGGGTCTTGAGGTAACTGCTGTAGATAACGGCAAAAGGGCGATCGACGCATGGCGCAAAGCAGGATGTGATCTGATTCTAATGGACTGTCAAATGCCGGAGATGGACGGCTATGAGGCCACGAGAAATATTCGGCATATTGAAAAAGAGCAGGGTGGACACGTCCCAATAGTAGCCCTAACAGCCAATGCCATGGAGACAGACAGAGAGAGGTGTTTTGATTCAGGGATGGACGACTACGTGGCTAAGCCATTCAAACAGAGGCTGTTGATCACAGTGTTGCAAAGATGGCTCTCTGTCGACGGCGGCGCTATGCTGGAGGATGAGCGCGCCGTTCAGACACAAGATCCAATAGAGAACGAAGAGGCGACTATCGACAGGACAGTGTTCGAGAGTCTAAAAGAGCTTATGGGAGATGAATTCTCGGTCCTGATCGATGCCTACAAGGAAGACACGACAGAGTTTTTGCGCATATTGAAGGATGCGTGTGAAAAAAATGATCATGCATCACTACAGGTGCCATCCCATAGCATGAAGTCAAGTAGTGCGAATATCGGTGCGATGAGACTTTCAGCGCTCGCTAAGAAATTAGAGGAACAGGTGCGTTCAGGCACTTTAGAGAATGTGGCGCAGCAGGTATCCGAGATAGAAAAAGAGTTTGGGAGGGTTGTTGAAGAGTTAGGGAGTGTAACCAGAGAAGCATAAAAAGCCATGCGCGTAAAAGTGTCCACAAAAGTGGTGCTAGATCAGCCGGAGCGAAGCGGATGTCCCAGCACGCGTTTTTTGCGGGCGATCTTGAACAAATTGTTATGCGCATTAGACATCAAATACCCTCGCTAACATTCCTTGCTAAGGAATAAGCATGCTAACCATGAGGTTCATTGATACCAAGAATATCAAAATACACCCACAAGATATAAGCAAGGCAGCTAACAAGACCGATATTGAATTATTTGCTTTTTCTAAACCTGCAAAAGCATAGTTTGAAGTTATTGCTGAAAACAAGACTGGCACAATAAGAACACAGATAAATAATATTAAATTTGTATGTTTGCTCCATATCATTATTGTAAAAGGATCGTTTATCTTATTTGTAATAGATACGCAGCTTGAAAATGACACAATTTCTCGATAATTGTAGCAATCAATATTTTCTATCTTATTTGCCAGATAAAGCAAAAAAATAGAAATGGGTATTGAAATGGCACTCAATATGAATGTGTATCTAATCATCTTGGTTTTACGCATAACATCTAAGTAGAAGGCAGTTTGCCCTCTAATCCGACTATTTCCCAGATTCAACAGGTAATTTGCTTGTTAATCCGCCGTATTACGCAAGATAGAAGGCAGGTTGCCCGAATATAGGCGTGCTGTTTGCCTTATATCTTCAAAAAGGGAGGGAGAGGTTTATATGATTCCACCTCCCTGTATCATTAATTATTTGCTAATTATCACAACCTTGCGGTTTGTCGTGATTACTACCTGCTAGTTTTACCAGCTATTTACCATTTCATCAATTCGGGCAATTTGCACTCTAAGTCCTAAAAATCGCGAATTGTTTCCAGAGTTATCTAATTATAAAAATCTCCTAACCGCACCAAATCCTCCGGTCTGTCTACATCCCACAAGGTATCCAGCACGACATAGTCTAAATTAAGCTGTTTTAACCTAGATAAGGTTTGGCTAAGGACATCTTTTCCGCCCCAGTGAATGTCTTTGAAGATCCTACTGTTAAAACGACTTAAGCCGATCAGTATATATCCTCCATCTTCAGCAGGGCCAATGACCGCATCTGCGCCTGCCTGCAGTGCATGGAAGGCTTGGGTTATGTAAGCGCCATCAAGTGGAGGGCAATCCGTACCGATGAGTACAGTGTTGTGATTATCCTTGACGTAACCTTGCATAGCATTAGCCATGCGTTCACCCAGGTCATCTCCTTGCTGGGGATGTAGTTGTATGCGGTATCTGGACTGTGCGTGTTGGAAGTAGGGGTGGCGTGTATCTGGCCAACAGTAGAGTTCGACATCTGCAATATAGTGGTCATGGGCGATGCGTAGTTTTTGTTCCAGCATCTCCTGGTGCAGTCTAGCTGTTCCCTCCGCGCCAAGTGCAGGGATTAGTCGTTTTTTTACTTGCCCAGGAATGGGCGCCTTAGCAAAGACTACCAGCTTATCGCCAGGGAATAACATGGCTATGAGTTATATATTGCCGCTAGGTATTTAGGGGGCACACCGAAAAAATAGGCCAGGCGTAACCACCACATCAATAGGACAGTTTTAACGATACCTTTTTGTTCCCATCTCCTGCTGGAAGTAATCAATCTCTGTTTGACGCAGACGGGTGATTTGAATCTCTTTAACCTAGTGCTTATGGCTATATCTTCCATCAGTGGTATCTCAGGGAAGCCGCCTATCTGGTCGAATGCATAGCGCAACATAAATATACCATGGTCACCTGTGGCTATGCCGGTTATACATGAACGTAGGTTAATCATGAATTCGATTATACGGAAGATAGGCTGTCGGCCGGTAAGGCGCACATCAAATCTGCCCCAGATATTTTCTTTGTTGGTTAGGCATTCGATTATAGTGGCTTCTGCTGATGGGGGTGCGCTGGTATCTGCATGCAGGAACCAAAGTATATCGCCGGTGGCCTTGTTTGCCCCCTCGTTCATCTGAGTGGCGCGTCCCGTCTTGGATGTTACTACCTGATCCACCAGTGGCTGTGCAATCTCTACGGTGCGGTCGCTACTGCCGCCATCACTCAAGATGATCTCATGGCCGCTGCTGCGGAGATGTTGTAGTGACGTAAGGGTGCGCTCAATACCCTCCTCTTCATTTAGTGTTGGGATGATGACGGATATCTTGATACAGAACATTATTATATTTGTCAGGCGTTAGGTTAATGATCCACCACAACTGCTTCCACTACCTGCGGTGCAGCCATAGCAGTGGTCAGCCACGACAATCCGGTTGTTTTCGACGTCCTTTTGCAAAAGGTCTTTTAGATGCATGCGTTTATGTCCGTTGTATTTGAGTGGCAGATCAAGCATCTGATTAAAATCACAATCATATATGTAACCTTCCCAATTAACGCTTAATAGATTCTTACACATGACGTTCTCAAGATTCTCATCCTTATGAGATGATTTGAGTAGCTGCATGTACTCATCGAACTGGCCGTTTGAAACCAGAGAACTACCAAAACGTTTAATAGGCATGTTGGTTAGGGTGTATAGATTGTTGAAGACAATGCCGAAGCGTTGTAGAAGCTCTCTCCTATAATCTGCCATCAGACCTTCCTGGGAAGGAGGCAATGCGGGACCTGCGGGATTGTATACCAGGCTCAATTGTAGGTCGCTACCATCGCTGCCATAACCCTTTGAATTTAGTTTTTTCAAAGCGCTGACGCTGGACTGATAGACTCCTTCGCCGCGCTGCGCGTCCACGTTTTCTTGCAGGTAACAGGGAAGGGACGCCACGACTTCGACTCGATGCTTTGCCAGGAAGTCTGCCAAATCTTCATATCCCGGTTCATTCAGTATGGTCAGGTTGCAGCGATCGATGATCTTTATCCCGGTGTCGCTGGCATTCTGCACCAGGAACCTGAAATCCGGGTGCATCTCTGGGGCTCCGCCGGTGATGTCCAGCGTCTCTACTGATTTGTTATTAAGTAGTTCTAGCAGCAGTCTGATGTTGTCTTGCGACATCATCTCTTTGCGTGTGGGTCCGGCATTTACATGACAATGCAGACATCTTTGGTTGCATCTGTAACCTAGATTAACCTGGATTGTCTTCACTTTGTTGCGGCGAATCTCAGGGAAGTTACTATCTATCAGTAGCGGAAGGGTGTCATGCATTTGTTACCACCTGTGCTGCTCGATTGGATTGGTATGATTGTATATTCCTATATCCTCTTTGGGATTTCGGTGATTACCTTCTCGATCATTTCATCCAGGTTCTGATCCAGTACTTCAGTCAATTGATTCCTTATCCTCTGCTCCAGCTCCGAGGCTATTCCTGATACCGCTTTGGCGGCAACATCCTGTGCAATATCGTCAAGATTTTTTTTAACCTTTGATCTGAGTTGGTTCCGCAAGGCGTTGGCCAGGATCTCATTATTGGGGACTGTTAGAGCGCGCTTAAGTGTATCGGACGATGTCTTGGCTGGTGCGTGTGTTTCTGGCCTTGGCTCAGTCTTGTCAGGGATTATCTCTTCCAGTATAGGGATACCCATGTCATCTACAGCTATGTCGTTGCCGTTGTTTCCTGTCTGATCTGGAATTGGGTTGTCGGGACGGTCATTGCTCATAGTCTATATCTCGTGAGTCTTAAGTTGGTAGCCGCGGTCTCGATAGAAACAATAGCGACTGCGTCCTGAGTTCTTTATCTCGCTGTCATGGTCTATAAATTCGGCCACCCTTTGAAATCTACTGAAAAACTGCGGGACCTCGGTGGCCAGGTTAAGCAGCACATCATGTTCATCTCCTATATCTCCCTGGTGACCAATCAATACTGGATTTAGTTCCGTATCGGCGTTTGAAAACATGGAGTGGGGTATAAAGCTGTCCTGACGTAAGGTCCAAAGCAGTCTATCTATGTGCTGTGTTTCCGCATCGGAGTTGGTATGTAGGTAGACCCTATGACCCTGTTGCCAAGCCTTTCCAGCCAGACGACAGGCCATGGTGAAGCGGTCCCCACTTGATTGGTCCCTCAATATATAGAAGTCTACCTGAGTCATAATGTAGTTATCCGTCCAGACGGCAACGTTTCAGCAGAAATTGCGTTAGGAGCGGAACTGGGCGTCCGGTGGCTGATTTGGTGGATCCTGTGGTCCAGGCACTGCCTGCTATATCCAGATGCGCCCACTTGAACTCCTGAGTGAAGCGGGAGAGAAAACAGGCTGCAGTTATGGTGCCGGCCCACTTGCCACCGATGTTGGCAATGTCTGCCGCCTTGCTGTCGATCATCTCCTGATACTCATCCCATAGGGGGAGTTGCCATGCTCGGTCCCCAGTGACACAGCCTGCATCCAACAACTCTTGGGCTAGGTCGTCATTGTTTGCCAGCAGGCCCGAGGCATGTTTTCCCAGTGCGACCACGCAAGCACCGGTGAGGGTGGCTATATCGATCACTGCTGCAGGGTTGTAACGTTCGGCATAGGTGAGAGCGTCGCACAGGATTAGTCTGCCTTCAGCGTCCGTGTTTAAGATCTCTATGGTCTTGCCAGACATGCTGGTGACTATATCGCCTGGCTTATTGGCGGCGCCGTCTGGCAGGTTCTCTGACGTGGGTATCAGCCCAATCAGGTTTATCGGCAGTTTTAACTCGACACAGGCGGACATCACTCCTAATACGCTGGCGCCTCCACACATATCGTATTTCATCTCTTCCATGCCGGCAGATGGCTTTAAGGATATGCCTCCGGCATCGAAGGTGAGACCCTTACCAACTAGCACGACCGGTTTGGACTTGGGTTTTCCTCCCCGGTATTCCATCACGATAAGCTTGGCCGGCTGTCTACTGCCCTTGGCCACCGAGAGTAGAGAGCCCATGCCCAACTTTTTCATCTGCGCCTCGTCTAGTATCTCCACCTTCAACTTGCGTGACTTGCGTTTCAGCCCTTTAGCTTGATCGGCCAGATAGGTGGGGGTACAGATGTTGCCAGGCAGGTTGCCCAGGTCCTTAGTCATGGTGACAGATGCGGCTATGGCCTGACCATGCTCCAGTCCTAGTTTGGCCTTCTTGTTCTGTCTGCCATCGGTTAGCATCAGGGTTAGTTTCTTCAGGGGGCGTTTGCCATTATCGGAATCGCTTTTGCACTGGTTGAAACTATATATTGCCTCCTCCGCTGCTATGACAGTATCCCGGTAGATGGAGTAAGTTGAAGCGTCTTTGGGGGCAAGTAGCGGTAAACATGTTGACGCCTCGGCGGCACCGCCATCCTTCAGTGCGGATACGGCCATGCTCACAGCCTTGCGATAGGCGGTCATGGTGAAGTCCTTCTCTTTGCCGCAACCTATTAGCAGTATGCGTTTGCACGGGAGCCCCTGGGGGTTATAAAGCATCAGGGTCTGCCCCAGTTTGCCGTCGATATCTCCACTTTTCAGGATCTGTCGCAGCTGGCCTTTGCTCGCTTTATCAACGGAATCTGAGCACTCTGGTAATCTACGTTTTTCAAAGACCCCTAGGATCAGACAGGCGGTGCGCTGAGTGGATGGAACACCGGATTTGACATGAAATTCCACTTTAACTCCCTGGTATTTTCATAGGTCTTAGGGCTATAGGACCTTGGATGAACTACTATGATAGCCCGGATGTCATACTTGCCATCGTTGCCATTTGAACACAAACTCGGCCTGTCAGCGAATTGATCAGACGCACCTTGTTCTCAAATATCCTATTTTTCGATAGGATGGGCAGATACCGACTAGTCTACAAAAAATGACAATATTTACCACTGCATTCACATAAACAGAGAAATAGCATTAATAGGCCCCAATTCACCACATGATTTCGATTATCGATCGTTATATTTTGCGGGAGGTTACCAAAACCTTCCTGGCTATTCTCTCTGTACTGTTTCTTATATTTACCAGTAACAGCTTTATCAAGATATTGCAGAAGGCGGTATCTGGCACCATAGGTAATGATGTGCTGTTTCAACTGGTGGCGCTGAAGTCGGTAGTCATTCTGGGGACGGTCATACCTCCGGCCTTCTTTTTTGCGGTCCTCTATGCCATAGGGCGTATGTATAGAGATAGTGAAATGACTGCCCTGGCAAGTTGCGGCTTCGGATTTAGAAGGATCTACCGTGCAGTTAGCTTTGCATCGGTACCGGTCTCCATTATTGTGGCTCTGTTGACGATCCTGGCAATGCCCTGGTCGGAAAGCACGTCTGCCAAGATCTATGACCGACAGGAGGATGAAGCTGAGTTAAGTAGCGCCACGGCCGGTAGTTTTAATGAGTTTAAGCAGGGCGATGTGCTTTTCTTTGCGGAGGAGATGTCCAGCGACAAGACCAAGATCCTGAATATCTTCGTGCAAAATAGGCAGCAGGGTGAATTGGGCCTTATGACAGCGGCAAAAGGATATCAATATGTTGAGGAAGAGACGGGGGACCGTTTCATTGTATTGCAGAACGCCCACCGTTATGTTGGAAATCCTGGAGAGACTGAGTTCTCGGTAGGAGAGATGGAAGAGGTCGGTTTCAGGGTAGAAACAAAACAGGATAGAGTGGTGGTTTTGGAGAGAGAGGCTCTTAGTACCTTGTCTCTTTTTGGTTCTAAAGACAAAGGCCAGATGTCGGAATTGCAATATCGTATTTTTATGCCGTTGTCGGTATTTGTTTTTGCTTTGGCCGGTGTGATCCTCAGCAGGTCCATGCCACGTGAAGGCACTTCTGTCCGCATTGTCCTGTCGATACTGTTTTACACGATATTTCTCAATCTGCAGGCGATGTCGAGCAGTTGGATGAGGAATGGCGTTACACCGCTTTGGCTTGGTAGATGGTGGGTATATATCGTTGTCTTATTGTTGATATGGGCTATGTATGTTGTTAGGTCTCAACAGTTCGGACAGACCGCCAAGCAGCTGTTCAGGAAGTTTGCCCGATGAGATTGTTGCAGAGACATATCGGCAAAACGGTAATTGTAAATATCGTCATCGCATTGGTAGTGCTGTTAGGTTTGGTGTCGGTAGGCACCTTTATGTCCGAGTTAAGCGATGTAGGCGAGGGTACTTATCAGACTTCAGATGCGTTCATATATGTGATGATGGTTACGCCGCGCAGGATCTACGAGATATTTCCCATAGCGGTACTGTTAGGCAGTCTTATCGGTCTTGGGGGGTTGGCCAGCCACTCTGAACTGACAGCCATGCGCGCTGCAGGTGTTTCGCTAAAAGAGATAATTATGTCTGCTCTCAAGGCTGGTGTCCTGATGATGTGCATAATCGTGGTGATTGGAGAGATCATTGCCCCGAATACAGAGCAGTATGCTGAGACCATGCGGGCATCCAAGCTGTCAGACCAGATTACCCTTAAGTCAGAATACGGTTTTTGGGCCAGGGATAGGAACACCTTTGTCAATATTCGCAAGATATTGCCGGGGGCCAGACTTCAGGATATCTATATATATGAGTTCTCAGATGATCGAAAGCTGAAGGTCGCCAGTTATGCGTCATTCGCCCAATACAGGGACGACCGTTGGTTGCTGAATAACATTAAGCAGTCTCTATTTACTTCAAACGGTGTGATCAGCAGGAATATCGAGCGGGCTGCATGGGAGTCCATGATAGATCCTGGCGTGCTGAGTGTGGTGGTGGTTAGACCTACCATGCTTGCTGCCTGGGGGCTGTTTAAGTACGTCAGCTTTTTGCATAGCAACGGTCAAAGTGCCATCCCTTTTGAGGTGGCGTTCTGGAGCAAGATAGTCTCTCCGGTGATGACGCTGGTTATGGTGTTCCTGTCGGTTCCGTTTGTTTTCGGTTCACTCAGGAGCGTTGGCATAGGTCAGAGGGTGTTTGCAGGGTCGTTGCTTGGCACGGGATTCTTTCTTTTGAGCAAGATCCTAAGCCACATGGCTGTGGTGTATGAGCTTAATCCTCTATTTGCGGCAACGTTCCCGGCGTTTGCCATGTTGGGATTGGCGGCTTGGCTATTTAGAAAAGTACATTAATCTTTCTCATGTGAGCGCCATACTGCGTTAACATCCTATTCAAGACGCTCATTTACCATGTGTTAATTGTACATTTTCGGATGGTATTGCTTTGTCTTGCTCTCACCTGAGCGAATTTAAGTAACAAGCTATTTCTTTATTAAAACTAGTCTGGTCTTTGATATGCGGTCGTGCCAGGCCAAGCCCTTCTTGTCCACCAGAATCCAGATAAAGCCAAGACCAAAAATCACCCAGGAGAGTATGGCGGCAAAGTAGCGCAAAAGGGCGTCTTTGAATCTCAGATTCTGACCGTTATCACGTATTACCTTGAGTCGCCAGGCCCGCATACCTAGGGTTTGGCCGCCACGCATCCAAAACAGGATGTGAAATCCGATCATGACACAGAAGAGATAGGCGATATAGAACGGGTTGGAGCGAAGGTTCGTTGCGTCGAAGTTTTCCTGCCCGTGGATCAGGTTAAGTGGGATCGTTACCAGGGCGACGGCCATCAGCAGCACAGCTGTGACCAGCAAGGCATCATAAAAGATAGCGATCAGGCGGCGCCAAAAACTGGGAGTGGTCCACTGTCCTGGGTCAATGTCGTTGCTGGTTATCATCTGGATTCTGGTTATTAGTTACAGAGCTTTGAAAGCTTGATGTCACCGTTTTGTTTTATCGACAGAGGCACATCTGCTTCCCCTGCGTAGACCACAAGCAGTTCCGTATCTTCAGTAAATATGCCTTTATGCCAGGTATTCATCACCTCAATAAATGCTTCCCCCGCCTTAAACAACTTCTCTTTTCCCGTTGACCTCACCACTTTGACGCTACCTTTCAATACATAGGCCGCAAGCGGTATGGTGTGACAATGCAGTGGGAGGATGATCTCCTGGTCGTTCACATCTATGGCGATCTTTTGCACTGTCATCTCTGGGTTTTTGTGTGGGTATTGAATGGCGCCGCCGTCCCAGCTTGTTGAGCCCTTAGCGAGGATCTCAGCGCTTACCTCTTGTGCTATGGTTGGGTTTTGTATGAGCAGCAATAGACAGGCTGCAACTGTTAAACAATATTTCATCTTGTCCCCTTTGTTGTGAAAACTTAACTAGCCAACTATACCTAATACCCGTTTTCTAAACTTAACTCCTGACTCCAAAGCTATCTGCTCACAGGCCTGGATATCCACCCCGTCCAGCCCTTCAAGTGCGGTGGCTGTAACATCATTAATGTATTTTGGTGCCAGCCTAAGAAAATTTAGTACGGCTTGATATGATCCCTCCATTGCCGGTAGGCAGTGGCGGTTATATACATCCTCATCCTGGGCGTTTATAGACACTGATAGGGCGTCTACACACTCACTTAGCTCTGGCAGAACGTTGCGTTTGTGTACCAGATTGGCCAGGCCGTCGGTATTGATACGCACTCGGCCACCATTTTCTTTGATGTGGCGCGCCACCTCTAGCAGTACCTTGAGACGCAATGTGGGTTCGCCATAACCGCAGAAGACGAATTCGGAATAGGCCGAGACATCATCTATTGAATCTATCACCTCTTGTGCAGATGGGCGGTGATCCAGGCTTAGGTCATACTCATGCAACTGCGTGGTCCCGCAGTTTTTGGGGCAGAAAGAACAGCCTAGGGTACAGCGGTCTGTGATATTCAGGTAGAGACGATCGTCTATCTGATAACTGATCTGGTTCATCTAATCTACTTCAACTACTGATCTGGCCCAGGGTTAGGCTCAGTTTTGCACACAATTGTTTAAAATCTGCGTAGTTATCTTCGTTCAGCACATATGTTCCATCGGCATAAATAAAACCAACTGCCTCGCCGCGGACAAATATGGACATGCAAAAAAATCCGTTTTGATCGAGAGAGTCACGCAGGTCTTGCGGGATCATGGGAAGAAACTTTTCCCGGTTATCTGATTTTAACCAAAATCCTTGCTGTTTCGACAGCAAGAGTTTGAAAAGATTTTCTTCCTTAATGTTGACGATAAAGTTGTTCAATCCCGAGTCTGCCTCAGCACCTTTCAGTTCACAAACCTTGGCGTACTTTTTATTCTCATTGATTATGGCGAACATGACCCGTTTCAGACCCAGATCGTTGCGCATCTTGCGCATATAATCGGATAGACTGGCCTCCCAGGGCAACGGGGCACTGGCCTTTTGAACGACCTTGGGCAGGGTCGGCCTATCTACTGCAGGCTCGGACTTCTGGGTAACGCTACTCTGTTTGGGTGGTTTGATATCTTTAATCTCTTTCTTCTCAATCACAGGTTTGTCTTTTGACTTATTAACCTGAATCGGCCTGGGTTTTTTGGGTGGATCTTTCGGCATCTGCTTTATAAGTTCGGTCAGCGATGGCCTTTTTTCTGTTTTTTTGGGTTTTTCCGGTGGTCGTTCGATCTCGATGCGCATCGGCCTTTTTATCCGTTTTTGGGGGATTATCTCAATAGATCCTTTTTCCGGTGTCTTCTTCTCACTGATGATCGTGACGGGAGGCTGTCGCAGCATATTGAAGGAGGATGCGGGCAAGGGTAGTCCGAATAGCTGCCTGTCAGCCTGGGCCGCTAACGAGTGGATGAAAGCCGCGGTCTTCTCCTTATTGTGCTGGATGTATCCACCTAAGAGTTCAATCAGGTCTTCGACCTCGCTGGAGTTCCACCCAGTTGCCGATTCACGTGCAATAGAACAGGCAATCTGCACCGCCATGGAACGAGATTTCCCGAACCAGGTGTGGTCTGTGGTCTCGGTAATAAGGCGCGAGAACTGCCATCTTTTAGACAGTTCTGTATTCAGCTGTTTCATGGTGAAGCCAAGAACAGAATAAGAAGCAGACCCATAATCTGCGCCCTTCTGCACCAGTTTGTATATTTCTAACATCGGTTTATGGGCGTAGGCCCATAAGGCCATTTCACCACAGTTGTGTAGCAGAGCGGCAAGCCCCATCTCATCAGGATTCTTGTCGTTGCGTAGTTCACCTAGGGCCTTTGCATATATGGCGGCATGTGCAGCGCGCGAGTATGTATGGTAGATGCCTATCTTTGCGGCGTCTGGCAGGGTCTTATCCAGTGTTGGTAGATTTTTGGCTGCAATCTTGACCGGTAGGGGGCCGAGCATAGAAATGGCGTGGGCCACGTCGGTTGCTGGTCCTTTTTCGTCACCATGAGATGCCCCATAGCTACGGAAGATGTCCATGGTAAAGCCAGGGTCCAGACCAATCACCTTTTGCAGGTCCTGGTTGCTGGTTATGGGGTCATCCTGTAGATATCTGACCCGTTGAATTGTGACGGCCATCGCCGGAAGAGGACGTTTCGCTAAGTTGGCAACCAGGCCCTCGAGAGAAATTGCCATTGTTTATTATATCCCTACACTTTATCTTCAGGCTGAAATGAAAGCACAACACAGCGCAGATGGGAACATTGATAGTTGATATAAATATAGAGCAAAACAGAGAAGTCGTAGTACAGATCAGGAGCAGGCCAACATGTGGGTTTTACGGCCGTTATGCCGTCTCAGCAACAAAAAGCTGGCAGAAGGTGTCCTGATCACCCTCTGGAATGATAAACTTTGCGCCAATGTATTAACGAGTATTTGAGGATGTTTCATGGCTGGACATAGTAAATGGGCCAATATCAAGCATAAAAAGGCGGCCAACGATAAAAAACGCGGCAAGATCTGGACCAAATTGTTACGCGAGGTAACGGTGGCGGCCAAAGAGGGCGGTGGGGATATCGACTCCAATCCCAGGTTGCGTCTGGCTGTGGATAAGGCCAACGGGGCCAATGTGCCCAGGGATACCATCGATCGCGCCATCAAGCGTGGTGCCGGTGCCGGCGAGGGCGACAACTACGATGAGATCCGCTACGAGGGCTATGGTCCCGGCGGAATCGCAGTAATCGTCGACTGCATGACCGACAACCGTAACCGCACCGCATCCGAGGTGCGTCACGCCTTCACCAAACATGGCGGCAATCTCGGGACAGACGGTTCTGTGGCCTACATGTTCAGCAAGCAGGGCATAATCAGCTTCGCTCCAGGGGCGGATGAGGACGGCATCATGGAGGCTGCCCTTGAGGCCGGGGCCGATGACGTGGTAAGCAACGATGACGGTTCCATAGATGTGATGACCACCCCGGAGGTATTTACTGCGGTTAAAGACGGTATGCTTGCCTCTGGACATACACCAGATAACGCCGAGGTTACCTTCACCGCATCCACCAACACCGAGCTGGACCAGGAGACGGCGGAAAAGCTGATGAGGATGATCGATACTCTGGAAGACCTGGATGATGTGCAGGAGGTCTACACCAATGCCGAGATCTCGGACGAGATCATGGAAGCCTTGGGCTAAGGTATAGTCATGCGGCGCATACTGGGCATAGATCCCGGCTCGCGCATAACCGGCTATGGTGTGATCGAGAGCGACGGCAGCAAGAGTATACACATAGCTAGTGGTTGTGTCCGTCTGCAGCAGAACGATATACCGGAAAGGTTGGGCGAGATATACCGAGCAATCACCCAGGTGATTGCCGATTTTGCTCCGACCGAGATGGCGGTGGAAGAGGTGTTCGTATCCAAGAATCCATCGTCCGCACTAAAATTGGGGCATGCTCGCGGGGCAGCGGTTTGTGCCGGGGTAATGGCCGGTCTGCCGATCGCCGAATATACCCCGCGCAGGATCAAGCAGACGGTGGTGGGAACCGGGGGCGCAGATAAAGAACAGGTACAGCACATGATTAAACTGATCCTGCAACTGGATGAGAAACTTGCTGCGGACCAGGCGGACGCACTGGCAGTTGCGATCACTCATGCCCACTCCAACAGTATGCTGCTCAACCTTAAAGCGGGAGGCAGGATATGATCGGGCGTCTGCGCGGCGAACTAGTGTCCAAGACTCCGCCTTTTTTGCTACTGGACGTAAATGGGGTGGGTTATGACGTTGAATCACCCATGTCCACCTTCTACAACCTACCGGCCGTGGGAGAGCAGGTAACCCTGTTTACCCATCTGGCGATTAGGGATGACGCACATGTGTTGTATGGATTTGCCAGCGAAGCTGAACGTTCTCTGTTCCGTTCACTGCTTAAGGTGAGCGGTGTGGGGGCCAAGATGGCGCTGGCAATCTTGTCTGGCATGAGCGCCGACGAGTTTGCAGCCTGTGTGCAGGCCAACGATAGCGCCGCACTGGTACGTCTTCCAGGGATCGGAAAGAAGACCGCTGAGCGCCTCATTGTGGAGATGAGGGATAGATTGGATAAGCTTGAACTTGGTGACATTGCCGTCCGTTCCGCTGGAACGTCTTCGGTCGTAGAACACTCCCCGGTTTCAGATGCGGTGGGTGCTTTGATTGCTTTAGGGTACAAGGCCAACGACGCAAGCCGTATGGTCCGTGGTATTGATTGTGCTGGACTAAGCAGCGAGGAGATAATCCGCGCATCCCTTAAGGCGGCGGTGACAAACTGATGACAGGACATGACCCCATAATCATCCCAGAGGCCGCTTCTGACGATGCCGCCGTAGATCGAGTGATTCGCCCTAAAAGACTTAGCGACTACGTTGGACAGCCCACGGTGCGGGATCAGATGGAGATCTTTATTCAGGCTGCCCAGGGCCGAGAAGAGGCCCTGGATCATGTGCTGATCTTCGGTCCGCCCGGTCTGGGTAAGACCACCCTGGCTCATATCGTTGCCAATGAGATGGGGGTGGGTCTGCGTCATACCTCCGGCCCGGTGTTGGAAAAACCAGGGGATCTGGCGGCGCTATTGACCAACCTTGAGCCGAATGACGTCCTGTTTGTGGATGAGATACACCGTCTGTCCGCAGTGGTGGAAGAGGTATTGTATCCGGCCATGGAGGATTTTCAGCTGGATATCATGATAGGGGAGGGGCCGGCAGCACGGTCCATTAAATTGGACCTTCCTCCTTTTACCCTGGTTGGCGCCACCACCCGAGCGGGTCTCCTTACCTCGCCGTTACGCGATCGTTTCGGCATAGTGCAGCGGCTGGAGTTCTATTCCACCGATGATCTTACCCACATCGTCAAGCGTTCTTCTGGGATCATGAATATCGCCATTGACGATTCAGGTGCCAATGAGATCGCCTGTCGTTCTCGTGGTACGCCTCGCATAGCCAATCGTCTGCTGCGCCGAGTTAGAGACTTCGCTCAGGTCAAGGGGGATGGCAGTATCACCAAGGGGATCGCCGATCAGGCCCTGGGTATGCTTAAGGTGGATAACAACGGTTTTGATAGTATGGATCGTAGACTGCTATCGGCGGTGATCAACAAGTTCGACGGTGGTCCGGTCGGTGTAGACAGCCTGGCGGCGGCCATAGGGGAAGAGCGCGGCACTATAGAGGATGTGCTGGAGCCGTATCTGATCCAGCAGGGGTTTCTGATGCGCACCCCCCGGGGGCGGGTAGCCACCAGGGCGGCCTATCTGCATTTTGGCCTGACCCCAACCTCTGATACGGACACCGGCAAGCCGGATACCCCTGATCTGTTTTCCGAATAGCCGATAATCTTGCTCAATTCGCGTGTAAGGCCTTTTAGGATAGGCGTAATTGTTGGACAATACGCGGTTACTGAATTGGGGCTAGGGAGTGATAGTTGTAAATAACAGGCTGACGGAGTGGCTCTAAATTGATCGCTATCGAGTAGGAAACCGTGCTTGTGTCACTGTTCCGCTATGAAAAAAACTATTAAATATCCTTTATTGAAAAAATGACATCTACCAAGGAATTTATCTGGCCTATCAGGGTCTACTACGAAGACACGGATTCGGGTGGTGTGGTGTACTATGCCAACTACCTGAAGTTCATGGAAAGGGCCAGAACGGAGTGGCTTAGAACCCTGGGGTTTGAACAAGACCAACTAGCGGAGCAAGAGGGTATTATCTTTGCTGTACGCAGGGCGGAGATAGATTTCATTTCAGCCGCAAGATTCAATGATGCGTTGGAGGTACGCGTGGGGATAGTGGAGCGTAAGCGAGCAAGTTTAATATTTAGACAAGAAATAACCAATACAACCGACGGACGAGCAATTTGCAACGGAACAATACAAATAGCCAGTGTGGATGCCACAGAATTCCGTCCTCGCCCCATACCTGATTCAATCCTGAAGGAGTTGCCGGATGTCGACTGAGCTTTCATTTTTTCATCTGGTACTCAACGCCAGCCCTTTGGTGCAGCTGGTCATGGCATCCTTGATGCTGGCCTCAGTCATATCCTGGACCATGATCTTTGATCGGGCCAGGGTGCTGAAAAAGGCGCGCAAGGCGGCGGATGCGTTTGAAAAACGTTTTTGGTCTGGCGGCGACATGGGAGAACTTTACAACCAGGTTGGGGGGAGTGATTCTCCAGCCGGGCTGGCCAACATCTTTTATGCTGGTTTTCAGGAGTTTACCCGTCTGCGTCAACATGAAGACATCGAACCAATGGCTGTGGTGGAAGGCGCTAGACGCGCTATGCATGTGGCACTGAGCAGGGAGATGGATGGACTGGAAACCAATCTTTCCTTTCTTGCCACTGTAGGTTCCACCAGTCCCTATGTAGGTCTGTTTGGAACGGTGTGGGGCATCATGAACTCGTTTCATGCCCTGGGAAATGTGAAGCAGGCTACCCTGTCCCTGGTGGCTCCTGGTATCGCCGAGGCCCTGATCGCAACTGCCATGGGGCTGTTCGCAGCTATCCCTGCAGTAGTGGCATACAATAGGTTCTCTAACGATGCGGAACGGCTGAACGGCCGGTATGAAGACTTCCTGGACGAGTTCACCACCATACTCCAGAGGCAGGCCCATGTATAAGGGTATGCCCGAAAATCGTCTGCGGAGGACCGCATGAGTCGGCAGAAGAACAGCCGTCGCCCCATGGCCGAGATCAATGTGGTGCCCTACATTGATGTGATGTTGGTGTTGCTGGTGATCTTTATGATCACTGCACCTCTGCTGACCCAAGGGGTAAAGGTGGACCTGCCGGTGGCGGACGCCAACCCCCTGCCACCGGATGCGGACGATCCGGTCATAGTATCTGTAAACGCCAAGGGCCAGATGTTTATCGACATAGGCGAGGGCAAGAACGCCCCGGTTGAACCTGAGACGTTGATGACCAGGGTGGCTGCGGTGCTGAAATATAAACCGAAAACCCCCATAATGGTACGTGGCGACCGCAACGTGGACTACGGCCATGTGGTCAAGGCAATGGTTATGATACAGCAGGCGGGTGCGCCCAATGTCGGTCTGATAACGGAAACGCCGGAAGAGTAGGGTAGAGAACCAGATGTTCCAGATTCTCAAGACCAATCCGTTAGCCGCGGCCATCGCCATTGGCATGCATCTGGTCATCATCCTGTTGATGGTCTTCGGCCTGGACTGGCTGGAGAAACCTAAACCGGACAGGTTTAAGGCGAATGTGGTGCAGGCCACGGTTATTGACGCATCAAAGGTGGATGCCGAGGTAAAGAAGTTAAAGCTGGCGGATGAGAATAAAAAGAAAAAAGAGGAAGCGGCCAAGCTTAAAGAGAAAAAACATCTTGATGATTTGAAAAAGAAGCGTCAGGCAGAAGAGAAAAGACTGGCAGATCTGAAAAAGAAACGCCAGGCGGAAGAGAAGAAAAAGCTCGAGCTAGAGAAGGAGAATAAACGCAAGGCGGCGGAGGCAAAGAAGAGAGAGGCAGAAGAGAAGAAACGTAAGGCAGCTGCAGAAAAAAAGCGCAAAGCGGCCGAGGAGAAAAAGCGCAAAGCAGAAGCGGAAAGGAAGCGTAAACTGGAGGAACAGCGTAAGTTGGAGGCCCAGATGCGGGCCGATATGGAGGCCGAGCGAGATGCGACTGAGATCGAGCTCTATATGGCCAAGATACAGCAGACGGTTGAAGATAGCTGGCTAAGGCCAAGCACTGTAGGCGATGGATTGAAGTGTACTTTGAGGATTCGTATGGCGGCTGGCGGTAATGTGATAGCAGCGCAGGTGGTTCAGAGTAGTGGCAATAGCGCCTTTGACCGCTCTGCAGAGGCGGCCGTACGTAAAGCCGATCCACTTCCTGTGCCTAGTGGACGGTTGTTCGAAAAATTTAGAGACATAAACTTTGTGTTTGCACCGAGAAGCGGGGAGTAACTGAAACTGTTATGAGAAAGATCTTACTATCTGTAGTGCTATATCTAATCAGTATGCAACAATTGGTTGCGGACCCCCTGACCATTCGTATCACGGAAGGTGCCAAGGGTGCATTGCCTATCGCAGTGGTGCCTTTCGCCTGGACGGGATCGGGCCAGGGTCCTAGTCAGGATATTTCTGAGATTATCCGTGCAGATCTAGCGCGTAGCGGACTGTTTCGTCCTATGCCCCCGGAGGATATGCTATCCCGTCCCAAGGATGGCAAAGAGATACAGTTTAAGGATTGGCGCGTGCTAAAGATGGAAAACCTAGTGGTGGGCCAGGTGCAGTCACAGGGATCGGGCCAGTATCTGGTCAGATTTCAATTGTTTGATGTGTTCAAGCAGGAGCAGTTGGCAGGTTACAACGTGCCGACCAATGAGCGCGATCTGCGTGCTACCGCTCACCATATAGCGGATATAATATATGAGAAGATCACCGGGAAGAGGGGCGCTTTCTCCACCAAGGTGGCCTATGTCACCTCCATCATCCAGCGCAACGGCAGGGAGAAAGTTGTTCTGCAGGTGGCAGATGCTGACGGTTATAACCCTCAGACCATAGTGACTTCCACTGAACCTCTGATGTCTCCCTCTTGGTCACCGGATGGGCGTAAGTTGGCCTATGTGTCGTTTGAGGGCAGAAAGGCCTCTATTTATGTGCAGGGTGTATATACCGGTCAGCGTCAGAAGGTTGCATCCTTCAGAGGTATAAACGGTGCTCCAGCCTGGTCACCGGATGGAACTAAACTGGCATTGACCCTATCCAAAGACGGCAATCCAGACATATATGTGCTGAATCTACAGAACAAATCGTTGCTAAGGCTGACTAAGCACTATGGGATAGATACAGAGGCTGCATGGTCGCCGGACGGAAAGTACGTCGCTTTTACTTCGTCACGCGGTGGTCAGCCACAGATCTATAAGGTTCCAGCGTTCGGTGGGAAGGTTCAGCGCGTTACCTATAAAGGTAAGTATAACGCGCGTGCAACCTACTCTCCTGATGGCAAATTACTTGCGATGGTTAACAGAAAAGCAGGATCTTTTCGTATAGCGTTATTGGATCTTGCTACAGGATCTATGAATATCCTAAGCCAAGGACGATTGGACGAGTCTCCTAGCTTCGCTCCTAACGGTGGCATGGTAATATATGCAACCAAGATAGGGGGCAAAGGCGAGTTGGCTGCCGTCTCGGTGGATGGAAGTGTAAAACAAAGGCTGGCTCTCCAGGTGGGAGATGTTCGTGAGCCAGCATGGTCCCCATTTAGTCGATCAAAATAGAGGAATTGACAGAAATGAAATTGAAAATGGTAAAACTAATCCCGGTGTTGACTGTGGCACTGTATCTTGCTGGCTGTTCCAGCATGCCAGGCGTAGGCAATGAGGATGGCGCCGATGTCGCAGAAGCAGGAACCGCTGGAGCAAGTGAGGGTGGGGCATGGACCGGTAGTCCTCTGGATGATCCCAACAGTCCTCTTTCCACCAAGATCATCTACTTCGGTTATGATATAAGTGAAATCCCGGCAGATTACAGGGATATCGTTGTGGCCCATGGTGCCTATCTTGCGGCCAATCCTCAGGCTCGGGTGTCTGTTGAAGGTCATGCGGACGAACGTGGTTCTAGGGAGTACAATATCGCCCTTGGCGAAGATCGTGCTAAGGCGGTTAAGCGTTTGTTGCTGGCGCAGGGTGCATCTGAGAGGCAGATTTCAACCATTAGTTATGGTGAAGAGCGTCCGGCAGATATCGCTTCCAATGAAGCGGCCTGGTCGTCTAATCGCCGTGTAGAGTTACGCTACTGATTTTGAGGGGAAGATTGGTATGAGGGTCTTGGTTGGTGCTGTGATTTTGCTCCTGGCTGCGCCAGTATCTGCAATAGATTTTTTCTCGTCCAAGAAAGATGACAGCAGTACATCGTCCAAGGGACCATCTCTGGAACAAAGGGTGCAGATGTTAGAGCGGAGGATAAATACCCTCTCTAACATCGTCCTGCGTCTGGATAGTCTGCAACAAGAGATTCAAGATCTCAGGGGCGACGTCGAGGTGCAGAACCATACTATGGAAGGCCTGCGAAAGCGCCAGCTGGATTTCTACAACGACATGGATCAGAGGATATCCAGATTGTCTGGCGAGGCCCCTGCCGGACAGCCGGGAGACACCGTTGGTGGGATGGTACCCCAGACCGCGGAGCGAACCAATAATTCGGTTCAGTCTCAGGCGCCACAACCGGCCGGTGAGCCTAATTGGGAGTCCAGCCCTGTTACCCCAGCACCTAACCAACCTACATCTATGGCGCAGGATCAATCTGCTGCTCCTGCCGCAAGCAGTGCTCGGATTCAGTCAGGAGGGGCAAATCTGCCACCGGTAGTAAGCTCAACATCTCCATCCCCGTCCGTATCATCATCTTCAGCAATGGATTCTCCCGGTCAGCTTCAGGCTACCACAGTGGCTGTGGCGCCTAGGCCTTCTGCACCATATCGCGAAGCCGAAGGTGAAAAGTCTAGCTATCAGCAAGCGTTCAATATGCTGATGGATCGGAAGTATGACCAGGCAAAACAGTCGTTTCGCTCATTCCTGGTCAAGTATCCCAACAGCAGATTGGCAGATAACGCTCAGTACTGGTTAGCTGAGGCAAACTATGTGACCAGGGATTTCGATGCGGCCCAGACCGAGTTCACCAAGGTGATAAAGACTCACCCTGGTAGCCCCAAGGTTTCAGATGCCATGCTGAAGATAGGTTATATTCAGTATGAAAAGAAACAGTGGTCTGCGGCGAAGAATACACTGAATGTGGTGATCAACAGATACCCAAATTCCACCGCAAGCCAACTGGCAAAAAAACGTCTAACCAAGATGCGGGCTCAGGGGCACTAGGTGTAGTTCAGGTTTTCTATATGTATAAAGGGGCATCTTGATGCCCCTTTTTTTGTTAAGGTGTGCTGGTGTCCAGTTTGCAGATAACAGAGATATTCTATTCACTCCAAGGTGAGTCCAATACCGTTGGCATGCCCACGGTTTTTGTACGCCTAACCGGATGCCCCCTGCGCTGCAATTACTGTGATACTGAGTATGCCTTCAGTGGGGGAGAGCGGTTAACCATCGAAGCAATAGTAGATCAGATCGCCTCACATAGGTGTAAAAGGGTAACCGTTACCGGTGGTGAGCCCTTGGCCCAGAGACAGTGTTTAGAACTCCTCACCAGATTGTGTGATGATGGTTATCTGGTCGCACTAGAGACCTGTGGTGCTCTAGATATCTCAGGGGTAGACCATCGAGTCACCAAGATCATGGACATAAAAACACCGGGTTCTGGTGAGGGGGATAACAACCTGTTTTCAAATCTCAATTTCCTGTCCAATACCGACCAGATAAAGTTTGTGATATGTGACGAAGCGGACTACGTATGGTCTCGGCAGATCATGGATAAAGAGGTACTAGCGGAGAAGGTGGAGGTGATAATTTTGCCAGCTCATGGAGTTCAAGATCCGGTGGAACTAGCGGAGTGGGTATTGCGTGATAGACTTCCTGTGCGCTTTCAGATGCAGTTACACAAACAGCTTTGGGGTGATGAGAGAGGCAAATAAAACACTATGGAGATAAGATGAAAAAGGCAGTGGTCCTGCTTTCCGGTGGCCTGGATTCTGCTACAACCCTGGCTATTGCCAGAGAGCAGGGGTATGAGTGCTATGCCCTTAGCTTGAGCTATGGCCAGCGGCACTCCGCTGAGTTGCTGGCGGCCGATCGAGTCGCAAACTCAATTGGGGTGGTGGAACATCGAACCATACCCATAGCCCTGGATGCCTTTGGCGGATCGGCCTTAACCGACAGGTCGATAGCTGTCCCTGAAGAGATGGGCAGCGGTATACCGATAACATATGTTCCGGCGCGCAACACCATCTTTCTGTCATTGGCCCTAGGCTGGGCCGAGGTCCTAGGTGCCGAAGATATCTTCATCGGAGTGAATGCGGTGGACTATTCAGGTTATCCCGATTGTCGTCCAGAGTTTCTGCAGGCCTATGAGGCAATGGCCAACCTGGCCACCAAGGCCGGGGTTGAGGGTAAGGGGTGTGAGATTCATGCGCCGCTGGTGCATCTGACCAAGGCGGAGATTATTCAGGAGGGGATCCGTCTGGGGGTGGACTATTCTGCCACGGTCTCCTGCTATCAGGCCGACAGTGCAGGCAGGGCCTGCGGCGTATGTGATTCCTGTCGTCTACGATCCCAGGGGTTTAAAGATGCCGGGGTGCCTGATCCGACACCATATAAATAACGCTGTTCCCACCCTATAAATATCTGACTAGTTAATTTGATATCTTCTGCGCTACCATAAATCAAAAGAGGTTCAGTAAGAACCCGTCGACAACGAAGATAGATATACCGGAGGAGGGTATGGACTTGGAGATTACTACACAGGTAGTACTGCTTGGCGCTGCCTTGGGCACGGCCTTGGGGGCAGTGGCTAACGGTACCAACTTTTGCACCATGGGTGCAGTTTCCGACTGGGTCAATATGGGCGACATGCGTCGGCTTAGATCATGGTTTCTGGCCGTTGCCATCGCTATCATCGGCGTTAGCTGGTTCGAGTCGGCTTCCTTGATAGAGATGGCAGGGTTGCGCGTACCATACCGCAACAGTATGTTTTTCTGGCCAAGATACATCCTGGGTGGTTTGATGTTTGGTATTGGCATGACCCTGGCGTCAGGTTGTGCCAACAAAAATCTGATCCGCATTGGCGGTGGCAATCTTAAGTCCATCGTTGTGTTTTTCGTGGTTGGATTGGCTGCGTATGCCATGACGCGAACCGACTTTTATGGTGTGGTATTCCATAGCTGGATGGCGCCCATAAGCCCTGATCTTGCCACTTTAGATATACCTGATCAAAGTATCGGAACCATTTTGGGTAGTATATTTGGGTTAGATAATCCTTCTGATCTTAATCTCTATCTGGGGAGCATTCTGGCTCTTGGTTTACTGTTGATTATATTCAAAGCAAAGGATTTTCGTGGCAGCGGCGAGTTGTTGTTCGCTGGTATAAGTATTGGCGCACTCACCATGATTGGCTGGTATGTGACCGCTGGTAGTATGGGCCAGGAGTGGGTTGAGACCGCGGAGTTCATGGAGGTGCCACCGCCAGGAGTGGGCCCGCAATCTTTTACATTTGTAAATCCGATGGGTGAGACCTTGGTTTTTCTTCAGGGAGGTGCTGAGCTGAACCTGATTACATTCGGTGTAGCGACCATGTTTGGGGTGATCTTAGGCTCCTTTATATATGCCATCGTCAGCCGTAGTTTCAGGATCGAATGGTTCGCCAGTTTCAAAGATTTTGTAAACCACATAATAGGTGCCATCCTCATGGGTATAGGAGGCGTACTTGCTATGGGCTGTACCCTCGGTCAAGGTGTTACCGGTGTTTCCACCATGGCGCTGGGATCATTTATCGTCCTGGGTACAATAATCCTGGGTAGCGCACTGACCATGAAGGTGCAGTATTACAAACTGGTCTACGAAGAAGAGGCCAGCTTCCGTAAGGCTCTGGTCTCAGGCATGGTGGATCTGCGCCTGTTGCCCCAGGGGATGAGGAGGCTGGATGCTATCTAGGGCCTGCTACACTCTAGGGGTATTCGTGGGGTAATACTGCTTTGACAGTGGGGAATCGTCCGGTATAATCACGCGCTTTGATCCATCGGGTCGTTAGCTCAGTCGGTAGAGCAGTGGATTTTTAATCCATTGGTCATAGGTTCGATTCCTATACGACCCACCATATAAAACAAGGGGTTAGCGTAATGCTAGCCCCTTTTCTTTTGATCTCCTGTCAGACTTACCCATAACCGAGAAGCCGTCTTAGGATTTTAAGGTTTAAATCTTTAGAATAGTTGTGTATGATTTTCTGCTAAATCGGGGTGGTGGCGCAGAATAATAAGAGAACAACGTTAGCAATCTTGGCTATATCTGCATAGCTGTTTATTGCAAAAGGACCGTTCCAATGTTTCTATCACACAAATTTACTATCGAATCCATTACCATTGTTACAGCAGTGGCCATTCTGGCACTGGTATTTGGCGGTATGCTGGGAGATCGGGCCGGGTCAGAGAGCGGGAAACAGCTTTCGCTCAAACAGGGTGTGGAACAGTCCCAAGGGACAACTGCTGGAACGATACAGGCGAACAAATAAAAATAAGAGCATCGCCTGTTTTTCTACCTTATCTGCTGCTGTATCAAGCCTTAGCGTTCCCACGTTCGGGCGGGTGAGTGTGCGTAACCTTGGCCAGAAGTTGTTTCTGTTACATTTTGTTACATAAATGTCCTGGCGATGTGGGTAATAATAACTGTAAACTATGTTGCCTCGATGTGGCGTAATAGAGTTCTTCCAAGATACGCATCAAATCAGTAGTTGATTAGGAAGTTGCACATGAAGTTATTGCATTTTCGTTTCTTGTTGATCTGCACACCATTTGTATTCATTGCCGCCTGTGGTGAATCATCTCAACCGAATACTGCAGCACAAGCACAAAGACCGCCTCCAGAGGTAACGGTGATCAAGGCCCATGCCGAGTCGGTACCGCTGACTCGTGAACTGGTGGGGCGACTGGCTTCCACCAGGATTGCGGAGGTGCGGGCGCGTGTGGCCGGCATTATCCTGGAGCGTAGCTATAAAGAGGGTACAGATGTTAAAGCTGGACAGACCCTGTTTCAGATTGATCCGGCTCCTTTGAGTGCGGAACTGCATGTGCAGGAGGCGACACTGGCCAAGGCCAGGGCGGACGCCGCCAATGCAGCCTCGATCGCAAAACGTTATCGTGAACTGGCGGCCAAGAAACTACTCTCAACTCAGGAGAGGGATACAGCCTTGGCTAACGAGCGCACTACCGCTGCCGCTGTTAAGCAGGCCAAGGCCAATGTGGAGAAGGCACGGCTGGATCTGGGCTATGCGACTGTAACGGCTCCTATCGCTGGACGCGTAGGCCGTGCCCTGGTCACCGAGGGTGCCTTGGTAGGGCAGGGCGAAGCGACCAAGCTCACCACCATTGAACAGATGGATCCGGCGTATGTGAACTTCAGTCTTTCGGTTTCGGAACTACAGCAGTTACGTGCTGAAGGAGCTAAGATGGACGGCCTGTCCGGCAGAGGTAAGCAACTGCCGGTGACAGTGATACTATCGAATGGTAGCGACTATCCGCATACAGGAACCCTCGACTTTTCTGACTCTGTGGCCGATCCAGGTACTGGCACCATTTCCTTGCGTGCGCTTGTCCCCAATCCGGAACATCAGCTGCTTCCAGGCATGTTCGTGAACCTGCGTCTTACCTTAGGTACCCTGGAGCATGCGTTTTTGCTGCCTCAGGCCACACTGTTACGGGATGCCCATAGTGCATCTGTGTTGGTGGTGAATGGCGAGGGTAAGGTGGAATCACGTAAAGTCGTTACCCACGGCACCACCCAGGACGCCTGGATAGTAACCGGTTCCCTGAAGGAGGGAGACCTGGTGATACTGGAAGGACTGCAAAAGGTGCGTCCCGGTGGTGAGGCCAAGGCGGTTTTACTAGACGACAAGCCAAAGGGGTAGTAGATGCCGCGTTTTTTCATCGATCGTCCTATCTTTGCCTGGGTGGTGGCGATCCTCATCACCTTGGCAGGGAGCGTGGCAATTTTTCGGTTACCGGTATCCGCCTACCCACCGATCGCTCCACCTCAGGTAGGTATAAACGCCTCCTATCCCGGGGCAAGCGCCGAGGTGGTGGAGAAGACCGTGACCTCTGTGATTGAGCAGCAATTGACCAGCGTCGATAATCTGCTCTACTTTACCTCCACATCTCGTTCTACCGGTAGTGCCCAGATCACCCTTACGTTTCAGAGTGGGACCGATCCGGATATCGCCGCAGTTCAGGTACAGAACCGGCTTAGTGTGGCTGAGGCCCGTCTGCCTCGTGAGGTAGTGCAGAACGGCATCACCGTGGCCAAGGCCAACAACGACTTTTTGATGGTGGTGGCCCTCAAGTCCACCGATCCCAATTTTGATACCTATGCCCTGAATAACCTGATCGCGTCACAGGTGTTGGATCCGATTCAGCGCCTGCCCGGTGTGGGTAACGCCAGATTGTTCGGTGCCGCCTACGCCATGCGTATCTGGCTCAATCCGGACAAGCTACGTGGCTATGGCCTTAGTGCAGCCGACGCGCTGAACGCGATTCGCAACCAGAACGTGCAGATCGCCGCCGGTAATATAGGTGCGGAACCGGCCGTGCCCGGTCAGGGCTTCACTGCCTCGGTGACCGCAGCCAGCCGCTTCACCGACCCGCAAGAATTCGCCCGTATAATTCTGCGCACCAATGCAGATGGCAGCACGGTACGTCTGCAGGATGTGGCGCGCATTGCCCTCGGGGCCGAATCCTATGGACATGACGTACATGTAAACGGAGAGCCGATAGCCGGTTTCGCCATCATGCTGGCTCCTCAGGCCAATGCCCTGCAGACTGCGGAGGCGATACGAAGCAAGATGGAGCAGGTGCAGCAGTATTTTCCGGCCGGGGTGAGCTGGTTCGTACCCTATGACAGCACCCAGTTTATAACCATATCAATCGACGAGGTGGTCTACACTCTGATAGAGGCGGTGGTGTTGGTATTCCTGGTGATCCTGCTGTTCCTGCAGAACCTGCGCGCAACCATCATCCCCACTCTGGTGGTGCCGGTGGCGCTTACCAGTGCCTTTGCCGGCATGTATCTGGTCGGATTCTCCATCAATGTATTGAGCATGTTCGCACTGGTGCTGGCCATAGGCCTGGTGGTGGATGACGCCATCGTAGTGGTGGAGAACGTGGAGCGCATCATGACCGAGGAAGGTCTGCCTCCTAAGGAGGCGGCACGCAAGGCCATGGATCAGATCACCGGCGCGGTCATCGCTATGACAACGGTGTTGGCGGCGGTGTTTATCCCTATGGCATTGGTGAGCGGAAGTGTGGGAGCCATATATCGCCAGTTCGCCCTGACTATCGCCATATCTATGGTGATCTCGGCGATCATGGCCTTGAGTTTCACCCCGGCGCTGTGTGCTACCATCCTCAAGCCCCAGCATGGGGAGCCGAATATCCTGCTGCGCGGTTTCAATAAGTTCTATCAACTGGGTAACGACTTCTATCTGCAACGGGTGGCCCAGGCCATTCGCCACACCCCGCGCTGGATGATGGCCTTTATTGCGCTGGTGGTGGTTACGGCATTCCTGTACATACGTCTGCCCAGCAGCTTCCTGCCTGAGGAAGACAAGGGCTACGCCCTGGCCCTGATCCAGCTGCCGCCCGGCGCCAGCATGGAGCGCACCGGCAAGGTACTGAGTCAAGCGGAGGGGATCATTCGACAGCATAAGGCGGTGGATAAGGTGGTGACCGTGGGAGGGTTCAGCTTTATCGGTCAGGGCGAAAACGTAGGTCTCGGCTTTATCCGCCTGCATGACTGGAGTCAGCGTAAGACGCCGGATCAGCAGATCAAGGCCTTTATCGGCTGGGCCAACGGTGCCCTTCAGAGTATCAAAGGGGCACGCATATTCGTGGTAAATCTACCCACTATTCGCGGTCTTGGACGTTTTGGCGGTTTCGATCTGCGCCTGGAAGACCGGGCCGGACTTGGCCATGATGAGTTGGTCAAGGCGCGCAATATGTTGTTGGGCGCAGCAGCCAAGCAACCCACTCTGATGGGGGTGCGCCCGAATCAGCTAGAGGACGCCCCGGAACTGCAACTGCACGTAGATAGGGTGCAGGCCCAGTCCATGGGACTGAAGCTGACGGATATATACGACGCCATTCGTCTGATGTTGGCGCCGGTCTACGCCAACGATTTTAATTTTCAGGGACGGGTCTTGAAGGTGTTGGTGCAGGCCGATGCCGCCTTTCGCAGCCGTCCGGAAGACCTTTCCCGCTACTATATTCCGTCGAATGATGGCGGTGTGGATGAGATGGTGCCACTGAGCAGCGTAGTCAACTCAAGTTGGCACACGGCGCCACCGGCAATCGACCACTATAACGGTTTTCCATCAATCCAGATCAACGGCGGGGCGGCGCCCGGGAGCAGTTCAGGGCAGGCAATGGACACCATGGCGCAGATCGTGAGCAATGAGCTGCCCAACGGCATAGGCTTTGAGTGGTCCGGTCAGTCGTTCCAGGAGATACTGTCGGGACAGCAGACCCCTATCCTGTTCTCACTCTCTCTTCTGGTGGTGTTCCTGGCTCTGGCGGCGCTGTATGAGAGTTGGTCAGTCCCGGCTGCGGTACTGATGGTGGTGCCCCTCGGGGTGCTGGGGGCGCTCAGCTTTACCTGGCTGCGTGGTCTGGAGGATGACGTATTCTTCAAGGTGGGCATGATCGCGGTCATTGGCCTCTCGGCCAAGAACGCCATACTTATCATCGAGTTCGCCAACACCATGCGTCGCGAAGGACGCGATCTGCTTGATGCGACCATGGAGGCATGCCGGCTACGTCTGCGCCCCATCCTTATGACCTCTATAGCCTTTATCTTCGGCGTCATGCCGCTAGCCCTTTCCACCGGTGCTGGCGCCAACAGCCGCCATGCCATCGGAACTGGTGTGATGGGGGGAATGACGGGCGCCACGGTGCTTGGAGTACTGTTCGTGCCAATATTCTTCGTGGTGGTGCGGCGCCTGATCGGCGATCGGACCTAGGAGCGATAGCACTACTTGATGTTGCGTGCCATCTAATTGATGCATATCATGTTTCACACAACCAAAGACTTTATTGATTAAAGGTGACACCACTGTGAGAGCTATACTATTGATCCTTGTTGTACTTTCCACATCCGTTCAGGCAGAGAGTATAACGCCCAAGGTTTGGGGCTATGGGACCAAGAGCTGCAAAGATTATATCGGAGCCTATAAGGCCAAGGAGACAGGAAAGCAGGAGCAGGTATGGGAGTACTTCCGTTATCGTGACTGGCTTACCGGTTTCATCAGTGGGCTCACCATGGCTACTGGTATGGATGTAATGCAAGGGGTAGATCCTCAGAGCTCCATGCGCAGGATCAAGCTTATCTGTGAAGAAGACCTAGGAAACGATTTTTTTACTGCCACCATGGAGTTCATTCGAGTCATCGGGACAAATAAGTTGCCGGATAAGGATGGCAGTAGTGGTTCTGAATGATACAAAAACCCGCCTTGAACAGGCGGGTTTTTGTTGTCTATCTTGGAAGATTTTTGCTCCGTTGCGTGGTAATGGCGCAGGATCAATACGAGTTCGCGGTTGCTAACTCACCTTCATAGGAGTTGTCAGACCACCTTTCGTCGTCGACCCCGGTATCCGCAGCCGCTCGATAGTAACGCTCCGGCCCCATGGTTTTGAGTAGTGCCAGGGTAAGCAATTCCTGGTTGACGTCGCCGTCGGCGGAGAACAGGTGCTGTACCCGTCCCTGTTTTCCGCTGGCGTGTTGCAGCGCAGGGGTAAGTGCCTCGCCCATGGAAGATACCATGCAGCCGTTAGGCGCGATGTTGAATACTATATCGGTGCCGTGGCGCAGCTCCGTCATAACCTCACCAACGTATGGACTGATCTCACCCAAAGGACGCAGTGTCGGCAGGATCTTGCGCGCTTTGTGTGTGGCGGTGGTGGTTGATACCGGCAGTGGCACTCCTGCCGCCCGGTACAACGGGCGTGCAACAAGAGTGCGCATTGAGAACTGCAGCATGCGTGTTGCAAGGATTCTGGATTGAATCGTTTTAACCTGTGTGACGTCATGATCTGGCGTGGCATACAGGCGCTTCAATTCTTCGTTGTGCGTCTCAATCTCCTCTTCGCATAGCCATTCCATATAGCTCCATGTCGGGGTAAAGGCCAGGTTGAAGCGACGGAATCCAAGATTAGCCAACAGCAGGCGGAAGATATCCTCGCACTGGGCTACGCGCATGTAGGCCTCGCCGGTCATAGCGATATTTAGAGCATCGCTGCGTGGCGGGCGGCCATGAATCCAGGTCTTAGCAAAGCGATGCAGGGGTTTGGCGATGTCTCTACCATGCAGGCGGTAGGCGAAATATTTCACCGCTGGACCCAGATAGCTTACTGTACCGACCCGGTCGAGCAACTTGCGCATTAATTTCCCCGGTCCTTTGAAGGCTTCCAGGGCCGCGAACAGCTCACGTTTGAGTAGACGATAATCGGCTAGAAAGCGTTTGTATTCCGCAAAGTCACGGCAAGCCACGCCCCCGGTGAACAGCAGGCTGTGCAGTACCCCCTCCAGGACCAGGGCCTGATGGGCGCGCGCCAATACCCACTCATCTATACCTATGTTGTAGCCTTCCGACTCCTGACCAACCAGGAATTTGAGCACGCCTTGTCCAGGTAGCGCACTGCACGATGTATCACTGGTGTGTTTGCCGTAATAGAGGAGCTGATGCACATGCATATATTGCCCCTGGCGACAGGGTCCAGTGCCCTTGTTATCGAAATAGAGCAGACGCTTTTTATCCACGAACTGCGGATCACCGGAATCGCGACGGTTGTGGAAGGCCTCTACCGCGCGTTCCAGATCGGCGTAGACACCGGCCAGCGGGGCACAGATGGCATCGCCGGTCGAGCGGCGCCCCTGCTTGATCAACTGTTCAAGATCATGATCCTCGTGGTAGGTGTCGAGACAGGTGAAACCAGCGCCGCGTAACACGGCGGTTAGCATGCGGTTGTCGGACATGGTCGGGAAGCAGATCACATCGCTGTCCGGATTGATAGGGCCGGATTGACTGATCTCGTCCAGGGTACGGATATCGAACTGTTTCCCACCATTGATATGTAGCCGTTCGTGTAGTCCGAGATCAAGCTGTTTGACGTAGGTGTTCACTCGGTTCTCCAAGTGGGCCAGTTCTTTGATAACCGCGTCCGATTGAATCAATAAGAACGGTCGCTGTTTCATGATCTCGGCGATCAACGGTTGGATGGTGCTGTCTGGTCCGCAACTGAAGGTGGAGATCTGTATCACCGGCAGCAGGTCAGGTCCGGACTCGATGCGTCGGAACAATTCGCTCAAGCGCGGATGGTGCAGGCGTTTGTGCAAAGCGCGTTGCGATACCGCATCGAGGATGGTCACGATGGCGTGCGGGTTGCGCCAGTAAATGTGTTCATACTCTGCATTGAGTTCAAGATCCAGCAGATATGAAGGCAACGCCACCATGCGTTTATCGCGCAGGAGTCGACGCACGTGACTGTCATATATCCCGGGATTAAGGATGTACTCACGTCCAACCACCAGCGCCACCGGTATATCTTTTTCCAGAGCTTCTTCCATCAGGTCGGCAGCAAAATCTGCGGTTTGGGCACGTAATTCCAGATGGTCATCGATGGCACCGGAGATTGCGTCCAGCAGACTATTCCGGTCGGGATGGATTCCATAATGCCTAAACAGCGGTGTTAGGCGATCCCACAGTTGACTGTATATGGTTTCGCTGTCGAGTTCGCTCAGGTCAAGATTGAAAAGGTGTAGACGCGCATCCGCATGGTCCATGCGTGCCAGATTCATGGCCACCGCCACGCCACCCTGGTTCAGGGTGCAGGTGCGTCCCATACTCTTGCCTGCAGTAGGGAGAAATTCGATCTGTGGCGCCAAAATCATCCCGTGCGGCTGTGCTGCCAGGCGGCGGTAGTGTCCGACTGCGCCCATGTGCGGTGCACAGGAGTCCACGTTGAACAGCGGTTGCGCCGCGGTCAGGTCGCTCTCCTGCACGTTGTCCACATGTACCGGCAGCCCTAGGCGTTCGAACAGACGCGCCAGCAGATAGGACCATTCGGAGACGGCGAAGCTGCGTGGGATAACTAGTCGGTCCTGCGCCTCACTGCGAGGCTGCTGCCTGTCGATGAAGTCCCATATCTCCTTATAGGTGTCGCGCACGGTTGCGTTGGCGTCACCGCTGTTTTTCTTTTTCGCGATCAACTCATTGATGGCGCTACAGCCACCGAGGGTAAACGACAGTGGTTTGGTCTCCTTATCGTCCTGTTGGCGACAGGTCAGTTTGGTACGGTTGCAGATTGCGGCATCGTCACCGCATGCGGTGCCGCGGCACTGGATGATGCGTTTCTCAAAACTCGTTTCAAGGAATCTGGCGATGTCGATCTGCACAGCATCAAGCAGCGCACTCTGTTCCGTCGTACGTACCAGTCCGAAGCAGGCCCGATGGCCCGGGTTCGGTGGTACCAGAGCATAGCTTGGTGCCTTGATGAATGTCTGCAGACGGTGTGTTACCGCCACCGGCAGAGGTTCGGATAGCATGGTCTGACCATGTAGCAACACCACGGCATTACCCGGGAGCTCCACCTGTGACCAGAGCGTGCGTGCCATGTTTTCTACCACCGCCCAGTTGGCGGAGGCCAAGATCTCACTGCGTGGAACACCCTGTGCCTGTAGTTTGCTGGCGTTTTCCATCAGGAACACCGCGCAGGTGGCGTTGATCGCGTGTCCCTTTGCTGCCTGATAAGCGTCGTTGCAGGCATCGGCCACGCTTGGCAGGCCGAACAGGGTGGCCAGAGTATCCATAAGGCTGCCGGTGCCGGCTGAGCATTTTAGGTTCATGGCGTTGTTGAAAAGTTCAGCCTCGCGCAGGGCGATGGTGGATATCTTGGTATCCTCGCCGCCGATATCTACCAATATGCAAAACTCTTCGTTTATATCCTCTATCCCCTGATCCTTTAAACGCTGAACATGTTCACGCGCGAGAGCGATCGATCCCCGGGCGTGGGCATAGTTCTCAACCAATACCGAAACGCGTTCGGCCAGTTCCGGGTAGATGCGCTGCAGTGCCTGCTGCACCTGATAGCGCGCCGAACCCGTTATACCGATGCTGCGTACTGTCAGGGATTCGATACCGGCGGTGTGCAGATCGGAAAAGAGTTGTTTGATGGTTTCGATGGTGTCGCCCGCATTACTATAGGCGCGTACCGCCAGTACCGCACCGGTTTCGGAGTCGGTTATCAATATCTTGGCCATGGTTGAACCGACGTCGAGGCCAAGATTCAGGCTATGGCCATTCAGTATGTCGAGATCAGTATGCTCGATATCGTCGTTGAGACGAAGATAGCGGGCATTTGCCTGGTATCTTTGCTTGAGCTCGGTAAAGGCAGGATAGGTCTGCGTGTTTTCACGATGCAGCAGGCGTGAGTCCGGCTGCACGATACCCTGGTCACCGAGGCGGGTAACCATCTCGCGTAGCGCCGTCAACACCATGGTATTGTCGGGGTCACAGACCACCTCTTTTACCCCTAGGGTAGTCAGATAGTCTTCGGCGCATTCGCGTGCGAAACGCCAATGAAATACGCGACCGGTAAGGCACACTTTGTCAAAGCCTGGTGTAACCTTGCGGCAGGCCTTGAGTACCTCGGATTTGAGGGTGGTGGCGAGGGCCATCTCCAGAGGGATGCCCTGATTCTTGTCGGAGATGGTGGCGGATGAACTAAAGACTCCGCAACGATCAGCACGCTCGTTGATCTGCTCTCGCGCCGCGCGCCCGGCATCACCGGCATAGTCGTTCAATATGCCATCGACCTCCTGGCGACCCAGCCCCAGCTTCTGCAATACCCGGTCGAGATTTACACCAGAACCGGCGCCGCAGCGTGGATTCACTACCAGTAGATCGTCCTTGAGATCACCGGAACGGTCTACGCCTACCACCAGATAACCAGAGGCGGACAATTCCACGATGGCGAGTGATTGTGCATCATCGTTCCCGTTCTGTAGCAGAAGATCATGTGCCGCGAGCCAGGCGGCGGCGCTGGACATAAATACCTTGCCGCAGCCCAGTGCCTCACGAACCAGCGGACCCAGCTTGCCGCTGATATATATTGGAGCGGTTGAATTGGTTCCGAAGCGCTCGTGCACCTGTTGGCGTGACAACAGTTCCGGCAGGTCGGTGTTGCTCGGGAACAGTGTGTCGGTGACGATGGTGCCGCTACGATCGAATGTGATGAATCGGATATGGCCGACACCGGCATCAATGAACAGGCTCATTCCTGTGTGTACGTCACTTTTCGGACCCGTGACCTGTGTGGTGGCAAGGCTCTTTCCGAAAGGACCATGAGCTGTGATGGCATCTCGCATATATGGATTAGGTTTTGTCATTATTACTCCCTGTGGGCGGATCGTCTCTTCTGTCGGATCCGCGTTTCTTGTTACCTAGTGCGAGATATAGCCGCCAGTAGCCATTATTTGCAACCACAACGGAAAAAGTTGATACATAATGCCCTGCGGGTAGCGTATTTTGATACTAAATTGGTGCTCTCCCCATGTTTTATTTCAACAGGATCTTGTCAAACTGGCTGAACATGCCAACCGTCCATGGGCGCATGGCCAGGACCACTGTGGTGCCGAAGCGTTGATCAAACGGCAGGCCGGCATCATCGCTAGAAAGCTCATCGAACTCCTTGGCCAGGCGCTCCATCTTTCTATGGAAGACCGATATTGAGCTTTGCGCCAGCATCCCGTTGATCACAATTAGATTCTCTTGTTGTTTGGAAAAACGGGAATTAAAGAAATCTGATTGTAACTTTTTTAGAAAGAATTGTTGAATGGGGCCGTTCTCTCTCCACTGGAAGTTCGGCGCCACCAACAGCTTGATGCGATTCTTTGGCAGCAATTCGATCATTTTCAGCCGGTCGAGCTGCGCCAGTAGCTTGATACATCTGGCCTCAGACATCCCGGAGTGTTCCACTATCTGTTCAAAGGTCCAACGGTTCAACACATAGACGGAGACAAGCAGCAGTTCTATATCACTTACGATCTCTTGCTCCTGCTCCTGGGACAAGCCGGTGATCTGGGTGGAGGCATTGTCCTTCAGCATCTGCAAGAGATCGGTGAATTCAATGCCGAGCATGCGGCATATCTCATCTATTCGTTGCAAAGTGAAGTTCTTTTGCGAGAAGGCCCTCTTCACGCTGGCCTCTGAGATCCGCAGATGTCTTGCTGTATCCGCGTAGGTCTTTCCGTGTGTCTTGAGCGCCTTTTTGAGCATATTGATTAACAGTGCGGTTTGGGCCATGCTATTAACTCCCGGTTGGTCTCGAATAATAATACCAACGGGTAAATATAATTCAACGATGTCTAACATCGTAGTACGAATGGACGCGTTGACCTAATCTAGCCCCATCATCAATAACACTAAAGGGCGGGTTGCATGGATAAGCTGTTCAAGGTATCTGGTTTCATAGCGTTTCTGGTTGTGGTCTTTCTCAATGGCTTTATCGACCTGGGCCACAAGATTCTGATCCAAAACACTATTTTCAAGATCTATGACAGTCAGGATCAGATCATCCTGTCTGCCCTGGTCAACGGTTTAATTCTGTTGCCGTTTGTACTGTTGTTCACGCCGGCCGGATTCCTGGCGGATAAATATCGCAAACCCAGGGTTATGCAGGTCAGCGCAGCGATAGCGGTGGTCCTTACCCTGTTGATTACCTACTCCTACTATATGGGCTGGTTCCAGGTCGCATTCGGCATGACCTTTCTCCTGGCTGTGCAGAGCGCCTTCTATTCGCCGGCTAAATACGGCTATATAAAGGAGTTGACCGGCAAGGAACAGTTGACCCGGGCCAACGCTGCAGTGCAGGCGGTGACCATAGTGGCCATCCTGTCTGGTATCTTTGTCTTTTCGGTGCTCTTCGAGCGCTGGCTGACTGACGTCAACTTCAGCAGCGAGAAGGAGATATTGCAGATCATCTCGCCGTTGGGTTGGGTGTTGGTGGCCTGTGCCATGCTGGAGTTGCTATTGACCCTCAGGCTCTATCCCACTAAGGCCGAGGCGCCAGAACTCCTCTTTGACTGGAGCAGCTACGGCACAGGCCGTTACCTAAAGAGCAACCTGAGTAAGATTTGGGGTGACAGCACCATCTGGCATTCCATAGTCGGCCTATCTGTCTTCTGGGGTATCTCCCAGGTGGTGCTGGCGGCCTTCCCAGCATTCGCAAAAGAGACCATAGATATAACCAACACGGTTGTGATTCAGGGAATGATGGCATGCTCAGGCATCGGCATTATCATAGGTTCGGTGGTGGCCGGCAAGTCATCCAGGGACTATATCGAGACCGGCCTGATACCCCTGGGTGCCCTGGGTATAGTGGTAGCGCTGTTCTTTATACCGCAACTGGAGTCTACTGTTCTGCTGGCGATGGTCTTTCTCCTCCTGGGTATCTCCGGCGGCGTCTTTATCGTACCTCTGAACGCCCTGATCCAGTTCCATGCCAGGGACAGCGAACTGGGCACCGTGCTGGCAGGCAATAACTGGATCCAGAATATCGTAATGCTGGCTTTTCTCGGGCTCACCGTCATGTTCGCGGTCAACGGGATGGAGAGCATAGGCCTGTTCCATCTGTTGAGCGCCGCTGCTGTGGTGGGCGCCATCTATACGGTCTATCAACTGCCGCAGTCGCTGGTGCGTTACGTCATTGCCCGACTGTTCGCCAGCACCTATCGCATCGAGGTAATGGGCTTCAATAATCTTCCGGCGCAGGGCGGTGTCCTGATGCTGGGGAACCATATAAGTTTTCTGGACTGGGCCATGATCCAGATCGCCTGCCCACGCCCAGTGCGTTTTGTCATGCACCGTGGTATCTATCAGCGCTGGTATCTGAAATGGTTTCTCGACTTTTTCGGCGTCATTCCGATAGCCCGAGGGCATAGCAAGGAGGCGCTGGAGCAGATAAATGGTCTTCTCAAGGCGGGTGAGGTGGTCTGCCTCTTCCCCGAGGGGGCCATCAGTCGCAACGGTCAGTTGGGAGAGTTTCGTCGCGGCTATGAACGGGCCGTAGAGGGCGTCGATGGTGTCATCCTGCCTTTCTACCTGCGCGGACTCTGGGGTAGTCGTTTCTCCCGCTCCAGCGAGAAGCTACAGCGCATCCGCAACCTGCATCTGCGTAGCGAGGTGATCGTGGCATTCGGCGCCACCCTGCCGCTCAATACTCCGGCCCATGAGCTAAAACAGAAGGTGTTCGATCTCTCCATCGATACCTGGGAGCAGCATACCGGTCATCTAGATCCGGTTCCGCTTGCGTGGTTGCGTAGCGCCAGACGGGTAGGCAGTGAATTAAGCCTGGCCGACGCTAGGGGTGATGTAACCTTGTCCGGCTATAGGGTGATTGCTGCGGTACTTGCCTTTTCCCGTCTGATACGCCGGCGTAGTCCGGAGCGCAACGTCGGTCTGCTTCTACCTACCAGCAGTGCTGGGACCATCACTAACCTGGCCTGCCTGTTGCTGGGCAAGACGGTGGTCAATCTGAATTACACCGCCAGCATGCAGGCATTGCAGGCAGCGGTAAAGAAGGCAGAGATACGTAATATCTACACCTCGCGGCGCTTTATCGAAAAGCTTGTCCAGAAAGGCATGGAGATCAATCCGCTGTTGCAGGAGGTAGAGGTGATCTATCTGGAGGATATGCGGCATGAGATCAGCAAGGCGCGGCAACTCCGGCTCCTGGCTGCGGCCGTTCTGTTCCCTGCCAGGTTGCTGTATGCGTTCTTCGGCAAGCGGGTGGGGATAGAGCATCCGGCGGCTATACTCTTCTCCAGCGGCAGTGAGGGTGAACCCAAGGGGGTGGTGCTCAGTCATCGCAACATTATGGGCAATATCCGTCAGGTCTCGGATGTGCTCGATACCAGGGATGAGGACGTAGTCATGGCTACCCTGCCACTGTTTCATGCCCTGGGACTGACGGTGACCGGGTTTCTGCCCATGGTGGAGGGTATCCCCGCCATCTGTCATCCCGATCCCACCGATGTCCTCAATATCGCTCAAGCCATCGGAAAGTATCAGGCCACTTTCTACTGTGCCACTTCCACCTTTCTGCGGCTGTTCATCCGCAACCGGCGTGTCCATCCCCTGATGCTGGCCTCGCTCCGCATCGTGGTGGCCGGCGCCGAGCGCCTCAGCCCCGAGGTGCGCGATCAGTTCAAACTCAAGTTCAACCAGGATATATACGAGGGCTACGGCACCACCGAGACCACACCGGTGGCCAGCGTGAACATACCGGACCGTATTGATCCGCGGGATTGGCAGGTGCAGGAGGGGAATAGGATTGGCACCGTCGGTATGCCATTGCCGGGAAGCAGTTTCCGCATCGTCGATCCGGATAGCCTGGAAACCCTCCCGTCCGGGGAGGATGGCCTGATCATGATCGGCGGCACCCAGGTGATGTTGGGTTATCTGGACGACCAGGAGAAGACCACGGATGTGATGGTCGATCTGGACGGCAAACGCTGGTACAAGACCGGAGATAAGGGACATCTGGATACGGATGGTTTCCTCACTATCGTAGATCGTTACTCCCGTTTCGCCAAGATAGGCGGAGAAATGATCAGTCTCGGCGCCATCGAAGGCATGATCGGTAGGCAACTGCCAGATGAGGTGGAGATACTCACCGCCGCTTTGCCGGATGGCAAGAAGGGGGAGAAGGTGGTACTGCTGGTTGCCGGTGATATCCAGGTGGATGAACTCAGGCAGCGTATTGCAGAGTCTGGGCTAAATCCATTGATGCGTCCGGTGGAGATCATCCCAGTGGATGCAATACCCAAACTGGGCAGCGGCAAGAACGACTACAAGCGTGCCAAAGAGATTGCACTGGAAGGAGCCTCGACATGAAGACCGTAGATATCCATACCCACCTGATGAATCCGCAGGTGCGCTTCGATCGACTCTTTGACAAGGTCACCATCCGCTTCTTCGCACAGGGGTTGGGTGTGGATGCGGCGGCACTTATGGCCGATCCCTACGAGGTCTATGTGGCATCCATGGCCCGGGCGATCCGCGAATCCGAACATGTGGAGCGTGCCTGCCTGTTCGGTGTCGACAGCCGCCTAGACGAGCAGGGTAGAGAGATTGATCGAGATCGGACCGTATGTGCCACAACCGAAGATACGCTGGCAGCGGATCAACGCTATCCAGACACATTCATCCCCTTCTTCTCCATCAACCCCAGACGACAGAATGCACTGGACCTGATCGACGAGTATGTGGAGAGGGGGTGCTGCGGCGCCAAGTTCCTGCAAAACTATTGGGGTGTGGATCTCAACGATGAGAGATTCATCCCATACTATGAGAGATTGGTCGCCCACAAGATGCCGCTGATCATCCACATCGGCAGTGAGTACAGTATCGACTCGGATGCCAGATATGAACGCATAGACATGCTTGATCTTCCTCTGGAGTGTGGCGTGACCGTCATCGCCGCCCATATGGGTCTGGGACGCATCAACTTCAAACTATGTTTCTGGCGCAACCTATCACAGCGCCCCTACTGTTTCGATGATGACTATTTCAGGATGTTGGAAAGACTATGCCGGCACGAAAACCTATATGCTGACATCTCCGCCATCCTGGCGCCGTTGCGTGCCAGGGCTTTGCGTCATCTCTCTAAACAGATTGATGTGCATCACAAGATTCTGTTTGGTACTGATTACCCGGTGCCATTCTCAGTTCGCTTTAACAGCTACGATCTGCCAGTGGCGAAACGCAAACAGATCGCACAAATTAAAAACCCGTTCGATCGAAATCTTGCTGTTTTGCTGGAATACTTTCCGGAAGGGAATCCCATCTATGAGAATTATCGGAAGTTGTTGGGGTAATAGTACATGGAAAGTATATTTGTTACATCTCATCACTCAGCGCCTTGACTACGGGATCCGGCATTAATAGATTGAGAGATCAGGATGCAAGCATTTAAATGCGTGTGAAATAATTATCCTGTCCTCGTAATTGACAAAATTGAGGCTGCCATGTTTATTGCAATGAATAGATTCAAAATCAGATCAGGTTGCGAACAGGAATTCATAGATATCTGGGAAGGTCGCAATTCATATCTCCATGCCGTTCCAGGCTTTAAACAATTTCACCTATTGCAAGGTTCGGGCAATGATGAATTTACACTATTTTCCTCCCATGCTACATGGGAATCGCGCGAGGATTTTGAGGCATGGACAAGATCCGAAGCGTTTAGAAAGGCGCATGCAAATGCCGGCAGTAGACAGGATATTTACCTGGGACCGCCACAGCTAGAATGCTTTGAGGTTGTTTTGTAAAAACTATATCGACAGCCAAGAAGAAACATTAGGAAAGTGCTTTATCAAGTGAGGTTGGGCTGATATTCTGCAAAATAGTAAGGATAACTAAAAAGACAGGATGCATTTCTCACAAAGTAACTAATCATTAGCTAATCTATAGGGAATTGATGCGTTCGTTAAAAGTGGCGCATTTGTTTTTAATGATCGGGAAGATGACTAAATTGAGAAAGATAAATGCGTCCCCTTTTTCTGTTGTGACGCTCTTTGTGGCGTCTATAGTGACGGTCATGACGGCCGTGGCTGCCACAAGACAGGTGCGTTACGAGACAGCGCCGCGTGAGGCCGGTGAGCCGATCATGGCGATCGTATCGATCAAGTCGCAACAGGTCACGTTCTACGACGCCAAAGGCTGGATTCTGCGCGCACCGGTGTCGACCGGTATTCGGGGACGTGAGACCCCGGCCGGTATCTTTGCTGTACTTGAGAAGGAGAAAGTGCACTACTCCAGCATGTATGACGATGCGGAGATGCCTAACATGCAGCGCATCACTTGGAATGGCATCGCGCTGCACGGCGGACCACTGCCCGGATATGCGGCCTCTCACGGTTGTATTCGAATGCCATTCGGCTTTGCGGCGAATGTGTTCAACAAGACTCGGATCGGTATGCGGGTGATCATTTCGCCGCATGATGTTGCCCCAATCGACATTTTTCACCCGACTCTATTTTCATCGGATGCCGAGGTGGTAGCAGCTGCTCCAGAGCGAGCGCTAACACTCAAGCGCCAGGCGAAAGAGGCTGCCAAGTCATTCTTAGAAGCAAAGAAAAACGCCAAATCCATGGCGCGTAAGGTGGTATTACAGAAGCGGTCACTACGCGGGTTGGAACGGCGCAAGAAAAGAGCTGACGCCGTACTCAGAAGCGCCGACAAGGCGCTTTCCACCGCGGATAAAACCAAGGTGCGGGCATATGAGCGGCTACAAAAGGCCACCTCAGAAGCCACACAAGCGGCAGCGCAGCTCGCCGCTGCCAAATCAGCCTTGGAGGAGAAGCTTTCCGCCGTTGCTGTTACAGCATCAGCTGCAAATGACGCCACTCAGAGGAGCGAAGAAGCCAAGAAAGTAGAAAGCAGTGCGGTAAGCGAGGTGGCGTTAGGCAAGGAGACTCTAGGTAAACTGGAAAGTCTCAAGGAGAGCGCAGACGCAGAACTTAAATTGGCTGACATTGCGCTTTCCACCGCAGATGAAGCCAAGGCGCAGGCCGAGGAGCAGTTGCGAATGGCTCGCACCGAAACCGCAGAGTTGGCGACACAGATCCAGGCCGCTAAATCAGATTTGAAGGGGAAAGTCGTTGCCTCTGAGGTTGCGGCAGCATCTGCAAATGATGCCGCCCAGAGAAGCGATGAAGCCAAGAGAATCGAGATGAGTGCGGTACGCATGGTGGAGTTACGCAAGGCGACGCTACACGAACTGGAAAGTCTCAAGGAGAGAGCAGCCGATGCCACAGAACTGGCGACGCAGATTGAGACTGTCGAATCAGACTTGAGGACGAGAATGGTTGCCGCAGCCGTTGTTGCTAAAATTGCAAATGAAGCCACAAAGAGGAGCGATGAGACCAAGAGAGTCGCGAGCAGTGCGGCGCACGAGATGGCGTTAGGCAAGGAGGCGCTTGGGAAACTGGAAAGTCTCAAGAAGATAGCCGACGCAGAACTTAGAAACGCTGAGGAGGCATTATCCTCAGCGGATAAGGCCAAGGCGCAGGCCGAGAAGCAGCTGCGTAAGGCTACTGCCGAGACAACGGAATTGGCGATGCAGGTCGAGATAGCTGAATCGGATTTAAAGGTCATGGTCGCTGCAGCTGAAGCTGCAGCCTCAGCTGCAAATGACGCTGCTCAGAGGAGGGACGAAGCCAAGAGAGTTGAGAAGAGTGCGACGCGCGAGGCGGAGTTACAAAAGGGTGTTCTACGTAAACAGGAAGGTCTTAAGAAACGGGTCGACTCCGAACTCAGACGCGCAGACAAGGCGTTCTTACTCGCAGATGAGGCCAAGGTGCGGGCTGAGGAACGGTTGCGTAAAGCGACCGCCGAAGCTGCAGAGTTGGCGATGCAGATTGACACCGCTGAATCAGACTTGCAGGCGAGAGTTGCTGCGGCTGCTACTGCAAAGGATGCGGTCAAAACGGCCAAGATTAGGAAGGCTGAGGCTGTCCAGGCCGCATACGACGCCAAGCTTGCACTAGAGCCGGTATCCGTATACATCAGTCGCGCGACACAGAAACTTTACGTGCGGCGTAACACACATAAGCCGGCCATTGACGGGGGCGGTGAGGAGTTCGATGCGAGCATAGAGGTCCCGGTTACCATTTATGATCCTGACAAACCGATCGGCACCCATATATTCACGGCCATGGAACATAATGATGCAGGTCTGCGCTGGACAGCGGTTACCATCGATAACGGAGAAGATGCCAGGAGGGCGCTTGACCGCATCACTATCCCGCAGGAAGTGTTCGATCGTGTCGCGCTGACCGCATTGCCGAGATCCTCAATCATTATCTCGGACGAGCCTTTGAGCAGGGAAACCAACTATCGCACCGAGTTTGTCGCTGTGCTCAGCAATCAGCCGCAGGGTGGCTTTATTACTCGCAAAGTGACCCAGAATCGTGATGCAGAAGATGATGATACAGATGAGATTGATACAGAAGAGAGTGATTATGTTTTGAAAACACCTGGCTTTTTAGGCCTCTAACTGTCCAGTATTCAAGACATTAAGATTTATGATCTATTAGAAAAATATCTACAGTATTATAAAGAAGGAAAAATGAGAGTCGCATTTATTTGTTTATTGATAATCTCGACTGCATGCGCGGAAAATGTGCCCTATCGTTTCTTTAAACCAAAAGCAGGGTTACTAATTAATACCCTTAATGAAGCGGAATTGGAGGCAGATCCAAAAGCCAGAATGATTTTGCGAACCGGCAGAGAGATGACGTTGGATGAAAAGGCTGTCGTCATAGGTGGATGCTGGGATTATGTTGATGCTGTCTATTCCAGAGCTGGATTTCCTAGAGATAAAAGAAGAGTAGTCTTTAAAGGAACTCTACAAAACGGGCCATATGCCAATAAAGATATGTTGCAGCCAGGGGATTGGCTTTACCATATTAACCATTCCTATAACGATATCGAGCACAGTGGAATATTTATCAAATGGCTTGATAAGGAGAATGTTATCGGACTTCTTTTGAGCTACCGAGGAGAAAAGAGCAATACGCCGGCTCGATACAGAGGCTATGATCTTTCAAATGTCTATACGATAACAAGAGCAAAATAAACAACCGGATAGAGATTAGTAACCGTTAGTATAATCGTAATGCCGCTATCAACAAGGAGATCAGACTATGCGGTGCCTGATGGATCATATAGTTCTAAATGTGGAAGATGACGAGAGAATGATCGAATTTTACTCGAAGGCGCTAATGCTTGAGACCGAACGCTTGGAAGAATATAAACAAGGGCGGGTTCCATTTCCTTCTGTGAGGCTAAATCCTGATACGGTCATAGATCTGTTTCCGAAGAAGCTGTGGCAGGCGACAGACGCAGATGAAGAAGGGCGCAAGCATTTAAATCACTTCTGCATTTCGCTCAGTAAGAAGGAGTGGGATGGACTCTTTGATCGTCTTAAGGGGTATGGTGTTGTTATAGAAGAGGGTCCTGTTACCCGTTGGGGCGCGCATGGAAGCGGGACCTCTTTCTATTTCCGTGACCCGGAAGCCAACCTGATAGAGGCGCGTTATTACGAGGGACACAATAGCTCAGAAGAGTGTTTACTTGGTACATAGAACTGTAGGGCGGGTTTGCGCAGTGTAATCAGTCGAACGTTTTAATAATGGATAAGGGGTACTACTGATTGACGGTTCACTCTGGTCCTATTTGCACGCGCCCTTGCTGTCGTCTGGCATGGTTGCGTCGCAGGTATTGGCGTTGGTGAAGTTGGCCCCATCACCGGTGGCACCTGATAGATCTGCCCCAGACAGGATGGCGTTGGAGAAATTGGTATTGGAAATGTTCGTGCCCGTAAGTTTGGCATTGGAGAGTATCGCGCCGGAGAAGTTGGCGCCGATCAAGGAGCATCCACTAAGATCTGCGTTCTGGAGAATTGCTCCGGTGACGTTTGCAGACTCCAGATTGCAGGAGGGCAAATGCGTTCCGGTCATCAGGGCGCCGTGGAAATTGGCACCGGTAAACCGACTGTTAGACATGTTTGCGTCGCTCAGGTTGGCGCCATTGAAATTCGCCTTACTATAATCAGCCCCCATCAAGTCAGCACCCTTCAACATGTTGCCGGAGTAGTTGCATCCAGGACAATCTTTACCGGCAAAGAGTGGGGAGGCAAGGCAAAAAGCCAAAAAAAAGAATAGGGATTTGCTTGCAGCCTTCGCTGTTAACACGATCCGGCGCCAGGATTTATGTGGTCTGTTTGGTTTCACTGAGTCTTCTGTATGCATGGTTTCTTCCTCTCTACCATTATAGGTTAATGCTGCATGCAAACGCATTGCGTTTACCGAGAAGTCAAGACTTTAAAAAAGAGATGCGGGCTGATATTCTGCAAGAAAAGTAGGGGAAAGGATAGGGAAGGATGCTCGTCAATTCAAGGCATTCAGCCTTATCTAATCTAAATGAGAACTATCATACATGCTGCATATTACGATATCCGCACATGTCGTATATTACTGTATTAGGCGCAAGTCATATAGCTAACTGATATACACAAAAGAAACATGACACCTTCTGAAACAGAGCTGAAAAATGCAATTTACGAAGCTTCGAAAAAAGCTTTATCTGAGCTATTTAGTAACAATCCTGGTAATTACTATTATTGCGCATTAATTACAACTGGTGAGGCACTTCCACCATTTGTTTCGGCTTGGTCAAAAGAAGCGCTTGAAAAAGTAGTAGCTACTGAAGGAAAACGCAATGAATTAAAGTGGTCTTATGCTGACTCACCTTTTTGCTGTTACGGTGAAGAGTACTTTTCAGAAGTAAAAGAACTCTTTTCCAAGCGCCATGAGATAACTGCCGATATAAGTGAGGAGGCGCGGAGAGCAGAATATAACTTAAGGCTGAATGCTATGGAGGCAGCAATGGCAAGCCTTGATGCCGAAGCCTTTTTTGGCAAAGGTGAAATACGCAATAGTATTGTTATTAATGTAGAAGTAATGCCTCCTGACAATTCAAATACAACACGCGCCAAACGATTAAATCCACATAAGGCAATAGAAACTTGGTTATTAGAAGCAGCAGAGTAATAATTGTGTATAACAAGTCGTTCGTGTGTGACCGTCGCTTCGCCTCGGCCCCTTGCCCTAAACGCTAGACCTAATCGGAGATATTGTGAGAATAATAATATTTGTTTTAACAGGGCTACTCATATCGTCTTGCGATACATCGCCTACAAAGCCATCTAATGATACAAGCACTCCTGCTGTTTTGGCCCCAGTTATGGGTGGGTTGCCGCTGGTAGAGAAAACCAACTACCCTGATCCAAGGTTAGGTATTGGCTATCACTACAGAGATGACGCTATTGCGGTATGCTCGCTGTATATCTACAACGGCGGTCATTCATCAATAACACATGGAGTGAACTCAGAAGCCGTTAGAAAAGAGTTCCAGCGCGCTAAGAATGATGTAATACGGGCAGGCGAACTAGGGCGTTACAAGTCGGTAAAAGAACTCAAAGATAGAACGAGAACTATCAGTTCAGAATCTGGCAACACTGAATATCTCGAATCCAGTTTTAGTCTTATAGCTAAAGGTGCAAGTAGAGTTTCCTACTTATTTCTTACGGGGGTAAGTGGCAACTTTGTCAAAGTAAGATGCACTTATGTAGAGGATGAATCATCTGAAGGAGAAAAAGCTGTATCTAATTTCTTGAGTGATTTGTCCAGAGAAATAAAATCTAATAATGCCTTTAACTCAGGCTGAAGAAAGCGTTGCTTCGCTATGATTATGCTAACTGGTTTATGTGGACGTTATGCTTGTATATGAAAATTGACCCTTTTGCTTTTTTGTTTCTGGTATCAGCGCTACAGCTTAAAAGTAATACCATAAAAAGCTAAATATGCCATCTGATATGAATTTGGTTCAAAAAGACAGCGATATCGAAATAGTTTCGATGCTGGCTAAAGAAATTTGGGAAGAACATTATATTCCACTTATTGGTTCCTCTCAGGTGGAGTATATGTTAGACAAATTCCAAAGTCACAAAGCTATACGGTCACAGATCATTGAAGGACATGAATACTATTTAGCTAAATATGAGAACGAGTATTCTGGTTATGCCGCCCTAGTTGTCGATAACGAAAAATCTACAATCAAAATAAGTAAACTATATACCTTGGGTAGTGTTAGAGGAAAAGGATTGGGCTTGGCTATTATGGAATATATAGAAAACAAATGTAGATCGGAAGGCATATCTGCTCTTTGGTTAACTGTTAACAAATATAATCACAATTCAATCGCTTGGTATAAGAACCGTGGTTTCAAGGTTATAAGAGATGAAAAAACGGACATTGGTAATGGCTATTACATGGATGATTATGTAATGGAGAAAAGTTTTTTGAACAAGGTGTAGTTGACGTATTGAGAGGAGATGTTCCCCATCATTCATGAGCGATTCCCACACTGAATTCCAGGTATCAGACAGCCTGCCATCAAGTATCCATGTTGTTAATCATGTTATTCACTACGGCCTTATGAATCTTATTAACAAGATAAGCTGTCTTATAACCTATATAGATGAAGATCAGACGGTTATAAATCTATATATTAGGGCTACAGATTGATTCAAATGGGCGTGGATGATAAGGTCCATCGCCAATAATAATGGAGAAGCTAACACACATTGCGATTTGGCTTCGAAATACTTCAGCGTGATGTTGGTTTAACAAATATACATGCTGGTTTGATTACACAATAAATAACTAAGTAACTTTTGGGGAAAATATGAAACCATTGCTTAAAGTCCTTATGCTGTTGATGTTTGCCGTGACTGCAGGGGCGGTATCTGCGAGTACAATAACTGTTGGCCAGGACGCTAGCTATGATTTCACAAGCATTCAAGCTGCTATTAACAGTGCAGGCGCAGGAGATGTAATCACTGTGGCAAGCGGTTTGTATGTTGAGGGTTCAGCCGTCTATAGAGGCAATGGTCTTCATACCGGGCTGAATTTTTATAACCACAGTAATATCAGCGTGATCGGTTCTGGGGCTGGTACGGTAATCGACCTAAATGGTAGCTGGTATGGAATAATGTTTGATGCCGTCTTTGGGGTTACCATGTCTAATTTTTCTATGTTTAATGGCGGTTCTACTGCGGTGGCAAACTTCAATGGAAGCGGCGGCAACATGATTGAGAATGCAATCCTTGGTGGCACTTATAGAGTAGGTGTACAGGATTATTACAATGGTGTAACCCTAGATAATGTGTCTTGGCAACAGAATTTTACGCCTCCTGCTCAAACTCCACTGCCTGCAGCAGTATGGCTATTTGGTTCAGGTATCCTGGGGTTGATTGGTCTCACAAGGCGTAAGAGATTAACCTGATTATCAAAGTGGTACACAACAAAAACCCGCAAATGATGCGGGTTTTTTTGCTAACGGTTGACCTATAGGGTCAGAGTCGATTGGTTCAGTACATGCTCTTTGCAACTCCCATAACCATTTCGATAGCAGAGTCTGTTTTGGTATCTGCTGCATCTTGTTTTGTTGTCTCTTTAGTCGCCTCAGCCGCCCGCTTATTATTCGCTTCCTTTTTTTCTGCGGCCGCAGTCTGCATGGCGCTCTGCTCAGTGGGGAGCGCTTTGTTGGTGGAGGCGCTGTCTTGGTGTTTGAATTCTCCACCACACGCACACAGGGTGGTGACGATAAAGGCGATGGCGAGCAGATTTTTCATGATTACCTCATTGTTACGGCTTTTATCAACGTCATGCAGAAGACGCTGACAAACTATCATCTCTATCCATACAGCAGATCTTATTGATGATTGTCCGTTCTTTTTCTGCCCGCTCAATCTAATTATAGTAAGGATAAATCGTATAGATGGTGTGGAAATAGTCCCTAGTTCACAGTTTCGCTTATCCGACCGCCAGTTGGGACTTTGGTTCAGTAATTCGGCCGTTCCTGTTCGAAATCAACACACCTGATCTGATCTGGCGGCCATTATGAAGTCGTTATAGTGCAGACCGCCGATCTTGTGAGTCCACCAGGTCAGGGTTACCTTGCCCCATTCCACCTTGATTGACGGATGGTGATGTTCCGCCTCTGCTATGGCTCCGATTTTGTTGGCGAATACCATGGCATCTGCGAAGTTATCGAATCTGTAGATTCTTTCCAGTTGATTGACGCCGTCCCGCTGTCGGATAGTCCATCCGTTCAACACCTTCATCAACTGCCGTACCTCGCCTTCTGTGACCATAGGTGCGTCTTTGCGGCAGGCCTCACAGTGTCGTTCATGCAGTTTTTCCATTGTGTCTCCTCCTGTAGGTTGCCTAGGGAAGCAGGATAATGGAACCGGTGGTGACTCCGCTCTCCAGGGTTTTGTGCGCCACCCCCGCTTCTGCCAGAGGGAATTCATAGGAGATCTGGATAGATATGTCGCCGGTGATCACGCGTTGGAACAGGGCGTTCGCCAGGAACTGCTGTTCTTCCGGTTCGGCCACATAATCGAACAGGGAAGGGCGGGTTAGATAGAGCGATCCCATCTGGGTCAGGATCAGTGGGGAAATGTCAGGGACCGCGCCCGATGCGTTGCCGAAGGTCACCATCATGCCGCGGCGCTTGAGGCAGTGCAGGGAGATGTCGAAGGTATCTCTGCCCACTCCGTCGTAGACCACGTCGACACCTCGCCCGGAGGTGATCTCTCTTACCGTGGCAGGTACATCCACCTCACGGTACAGCAGTACTTCGTCACAGCCGTTCTGTTTTGCTGTTTCCACCTTATCTTTGCTGCCCACGGTTCCGATTACCCTGGCTCCGATGGCCCGGGCCCACTGGGTTAGGATTGAACCAACACCTCCGGCGGCGGCGTGCATCAGGATGGTATCCTCCGGGGTGACCGGGTAGGTCCTGAGCAGCAGATAGGCTGCCGTCATCCCCTTCAGCATCATGCCAGCTGCGGTGCTGGCTTGGATGGCGTCTGGTAGTTTTATCAGGCAATCTTCCGGGACGATATGTGCCTCAGCATAGGCGCCGATAGGTGCGGCCACATAACAGACACGGTCGCCCACGGCTACACGGGTTACCTGGTCACCTACAGCTGTCACCACACCGGCCGCTTCCTTGCCCAGACCGGACGGCAGTTCCATGGGATAGAGCCCGGAGCGGTGATAGGTGTCTATAAAATTCACCCCGATTGCCTCGTGTTGCACCAGTACCTGATGGCCAGCCGGTTGTGGTAACTCTATATCCTGCAGTTGCAGTACTGAATGGTCGCCACACCTTTCTATCTGTATAGATTTGGTCAATCTGTTCTCCTTAGGCCCTGGTTAAAGCAGAAGTTTGCGTATATCCGAGAGCTCCTTGCTTAGATAGTCAGTGAACCGTACGCCGTCGGCCCCGTCTATCACCCGGTGATCGTAGGATAGCGAGAATGGTAGTATTAGGCGAGGTGTGAATTTATCATCCGTGAATACAGGTTTTACGCTAGCTCGGGCGACTCCAAGTATGGCTACCTCAGGTGTGTTGATGATGGGGGTGAAGCCGGTGCCGCCGATACCGCCGAGGCTGGAGATGGTGAAGCTGCCGCCCTGCATCGCGGCCTGTACCAATCTTCTTTCCCGCGCCTTGGCGCTGAGTTGGTGCAGTTCTTCCGCCAGTTCGAACAATCCCTTCTGTTCCACGTTGCGGATAACCGGGACCACCAGGCCGGCGGGTGTATCCACCGCAAAGCCGATGTTGTAGTATTTTTTGATGATCAGGTTTTCCCCGCTCGGGTCCAGGGAGGAGTTGAACTGCGGAAAATGCTTAAGGGCCGCCACACAGGCCTTGAGAATAAAGGCCAGCAGGGTGAGCCGGAAGCCCCTGTCTTTTGCCTCCTGCGCGTGCTCCTGGCGGAACTCTTCCAACTCGGTTATGTCGGCCTCATCGAACTGGGTGACGTGAGGCACCTGCAGCCAACTGCTGTGCAGATGGGAAGCGGACAGGGTATTTATCCTGGACAGGGGGCGGGTCTCTATCTCGCCGAACTGGGAGAAATCTATGGTGGGTGTTTCCGGCAGGATCAGACCGCCCCCCGAACTGCTGCTGCGTCGGGCCAAGGCCGCCTTTACAAACAGCTGCACGTCCTGTTTCAGGATGCGCCCCTTGGGGCCGGAGCCTTTGACCTGGGTCAGGTTCACCCCCAGCTCTCTGGAGATACGCCGCACTGCAGGGCTGGCGTGGGGCTTGCCCTTGCTCTGGCCGTTTTCCGGCGAGGGCGGTACCGGTGGTGGCGCCGGTGGTTTGTCTCCAGGCTGTCTCTCAACCACTGGTTCTGGGTCTGGTTGCGGCTCCGGTTCCGCGGTTGGGGCGGGTTTGGTTGTTTCCTGCTGTTCCTCTACTTTCTCATCCACTTCTATGGTCAGGATCAGGTCGCCTTCCGATACCTTGTCTCCCACCTTTACCTTCAGTTCCTGTACCACACCGCCGAAGGGGGAGGGGATCTCCACTGCGGCCTTGTCGCTCTCCAGCATGATGATAGGGTCTTCGGCGGCTATGCCATCGCCGGGTGAGACCAGTATCTCGATGATGTCGATCTGTTCAAAGTCACCCAAATCAGGAACCGCTACTTGTTTTAGCATCTGTATCAGGCTCCTCTGGTCAGACCGAAGTGGGTTCTGGTTTGTCCGGATCTATGCCGTATTTCTTGATCGCTTCGGACAGCTTGCTCTGTTCTATCGCGCCTTCTCTGGCTAGGGCGGACAGCGCGGCCAGGGCGATGTGGTGGCGGTCCACCTCGAAGAACCGGCGTAGTTGTTCCCGGGTATCACTGCGGCCGAAGCCGTCGGTGCCTAGCACGGTATAGTCTCTGGGCACGAACTGTCGTACCTGATCGGCATAGATCTTCATATAGTCGGTCGATGCGATCACCGGCCCCGGATGTTTCTCCAGACATGTCTCCAGATAGCTCTTGCGTGGTTTCTTGTCCGGATGCAGCCGATTCCAGCGCTCAGCGCTCAGACCGTCGCGCCGCAATTGGTTGAAGCTGGTGACGCTCCAGATGTCCGCCGCTACGCCGTAGTCATCGTTGAGCAGGTCGGCCGCCGCTATGGCCTCCCGCAGGATGGTGCCGCTGCCGAACAGTTGCACCCTGGGTTTCTTGCTCCTGCCTGCGCCCTGCAACAGATACATGCCTTTGAGGATGCCGTCTTCAACATGGTCGGGCAGGGCCGGGTGTTCATAGTTTTCGTTCATCACCGTGATGTAGTAGAAGATATTCTCCTGCTTCTGATACATGCGCCTGAGGCCGTCGTGTACGATCACCGCCAGCTCGTAGGCGTAGGTCGGATCGTAGGAGATGCAGTTGGGGATGGTGGATGCGGCCAGGTGGCTATGGCCGTCCTGGTGCTGCAACCCTTCACCGGACAGGGTGGTGCGGCCGGAGGTGCCGCCAAGGATGAAGCCCCGGGCCTGCATGTCGCCCGCCGCCCACAGCAGGTCGCCGATACGCTGGAAGCTGAACATGGAGTAGCTGATATAGAACGGGATCATGTTGACCCCGTGGGTGCTATAGGCGGTACCAGCCGCCATCCATGAGGCTACGGCTCCGGCCTCGTTGATGCCTTCGTTCAGGATCTGTCCCTTGAGGTCTTCGCGGTAGTACATGATCTGGTCACTATCCACCGGCTCGTATAGTTGACCTACGGAAGAGTAGATGCCGATCTGGCGGAACATGCCTTCCATGCCGAAGGTGCGGGCCTCGTCCGGAACTATGGGGACGATATTTTTGCCGATATCCCTGTCTCTGGTCAGGGCGGAGAGCAGGCGCACCGTGGCCATGGTGGTGGACATCTTGTGTCCCTCCGATCCCACCAGCAGGGTGCCGAAGGCGTCGCAATCCGGTATGGCCAGGGGTTCCGCCTCTCTGCGCCGGGTCGGCAGGAAACCGCCCAGGGCCTCGCGCCGTTCGCGCATATATTGCATCTCGGGGCTGTCTTCATCCGGC
>JBNKEE010000047.1:0-88146 GCA_050288625.1 Sedimenticolaceae bacterium
GTAGCGGACTACGCAGACTCTCATCGTAATCAGTAAGGGCACGGGCGATGCCGTGACGAATGGCGCCGGCCTGACCGGTGGTTCCGCCGCCACTAACGGTGATACGCAGATCAACCTTATCCAGCATCTCTGCCACTTCCAGCGGCTGACGCACCACCATGCGAGCGGTCTCACGTCCGAAGAAGTTATCCGGGGTGCGATTATTTACGGTGATGCTACCGCTGCCAGGGGCCAGAAAGACGCGAGCGGTTGAGCTCTTGCGACGTCCGGTTGCGTAGTGTTGTGCTTGTGCCATCTTTATCTATCCAGATTTAAAATTAGTTACTTGTACTTGCGCCTAGATTTCCAGGGGCTTGGGCTGCTGCGCCTCATGTCCGTGTTCCGGACCGGCGTATACACGCAGTTTCTTGAACATGGCGCGTCCCAGGACGTTCTTGGGCAGCATGCCCTTTACTGCTGTCTCAATCACTCTTTCCGGGGCCTTCTGCAGGAGCTTGCCCAGGCTGATGGACTTCAGGTTGCCGATATAACCGGTGTGGTGGTGGTACATCTTGTCCGCCAGCTTGTTTCCGGTAACACGGATCTTCTCAGCATTGACCACGACGATGTAGTCGCCGGTATCCACATGCGGGGTATATTCCGGCTTATGCTTGCCACGCAGGCGACGCGCAATCTCGCTAGCCAAACGGCCCAATGTCTTATCTGTGGCATCTACCAGATACCATTCGCGGCGCACCTCGGCCGGCTTTGTGCTTACGGTCGTCATCTGACTCGCTCCGAAAGAGTACTCAAAATACTGTTTATATACACAGGCCACCCGGCAAAGGGTAAGCCTTCAAATCACTTGAAAAAAGAGCGCGAATGTTACCGGACAACCCAAAAATATACAAGTGCAGCAAGAAAAAAAATCGCCCTGGGATGCGCAAACTGGACCAAACAGCCAAATCGGGTTAAATATCGGATAATATGCATCATTTAGGTCACTAACCAGTGGATTCGGAACAGATACTTGCCGAGGTAGACCGTTGCGTAAAATGCGGCTACTGCCTACCACACTGCCCCACCTATATCCTAAAGGCGGATGAGGGTGAGTCTCCGCGAGGACGCATCGCCCTGATACATGGTCTTGTCTCGGGGCAGGTGGATAGCAAGCGACTGCACGATCATCTGGATTCCTGCCTGGCATGCCGAGCCTGTGAGGCCGCATGCCCATCCGAAGTGCATTATGGAAGACTCATAACCTCTGTACGCAACATACAAAGGAGTGGCAAAAACAGACCTGGAGTATTAAATAGGACCATACTACACACGTTTTCCCACGCCCCATATTCACCATCCATACCGAGCATGGCCAGCATCTACCAGAAGTTTGGGCTAGCCTCTATCGCCAGCAGACTAGGCGGGAAAAACATCGAACGTCTAAATAATCTGTTGCCTGATTATGTGGATACAACACCATGGAAAGAGTTCTATCCGGCACAAGGTGAATCCCTGGGTCGTATTGGCCTCTTTACCGGCTGCATAAGCCGCATCACCGACCGGAGAGCAATAGACGCCAGCATCAACATCTTGAATCGACTTGGATACGAGGTGGTAGTACCGCCGAACCAGGGATGTTGTGGGGCCATGCATCTCAATAGTGGAGACCGCGATGAAGCTGAGGTCATGACCGCCAGAAATCAAGACGCATTTTCAGAGCTGGAGCTAGACGCCATAGTGGGCGTTGCCACTGGCTGTATTTCCCACCTGAAGGAGCAAGCCCAGGATGGAAATATCTCTGCCCTGGTAATGGATATCAGTACCTTTCTCTGTAGTACTCCAAATATCAAGAAACTAACACTTAACCCATTAATAGAGCGGGTGGCAATACACACTCCGTGTTCCATGAAAAACACACTAAAACAACCAAATGCTCCATTCCAGCTATTGGAACACATACCTGATATCACACTTTTAGAGCTGCCTGATAACGGTCTTTGTTGCGGCGCAGCAGGTCTTTATCTTATCTCCAACCCAGAAGAGGCAGATGCTCTGAGACAATACAAGATAGACGGGCTAAAAGAGTGTCAGGCAAAGATACTGGTCACATCAAACACAGGTTGTTCCCTGCATCTGGCCGCAGGCATTCGCGCACAAGGCATGGATGTGGAAGTATTGCACCCAGTTGAGCTGCTGATCAGGCAGATTCCGATTAGCTCTCATCCACTATTTCAAAGCCGTGGGTGATTGCCACCGAGGCCCCAAGCATTATGGAGGCTGAACAGAACTTCTCAGCACTCAGTTCCACCGCCCTCTGCACCGTCTTCTCTTTCAAACCGGGGCCGGCCACCTTGAAATGCACATGGATGGTGGTGAACACCTTGGGATCGGTCTCCGCCCGCTCCGCCTGCAGCTCCACTTCACACATGGTTACCTGGTGTCGACCTTTGCGCAGGATATGCACCACATCAAACTGAGTGCACCCTCCCAGACCCAACAGAATCATCTCCATGGGTCTGGTACCGAGATTTCTCCCCCCATGCTCCTCCGGACCGTCCATCACCACGGCATGGCCGCTGCCGGCCTCACCCACCATCATGGTGTTTTCTACCCACTTAACCCTCGCTTTCATCTACTATCCTCTGGATTTTGTTCTTTACTGCTAATATATTGACCTATGCACTATGAATGAACAACAAATAACGGTAGTCTCTGCATCTGTTGGCGCTTAGAAAGATAATGAACTCATAATAACCATGACGATTATTCAACCACCTCAGCCAGAACCGGAATTTTTACAACCATTTCTGTCATTTTGTCATCGCAGAAGATACCCAGCGAAGGCCGAGATCATCCGCCCGGGTGATCCCGCCGATGCCCTGTTCTACGTCATAGAAGGGTCTGTGACCATCATAATCGAAGATGAAGACGGCAAAGAGATAATCCTAGCCTATCTCAACAAGGGGGAGTTCATAGGCGAAATGGGGCTGTTCATACCGCACGCCTTACGCAGTGTCCTGGTAAAGACCCGTTCTGAGTGCATCCTGGCAGAGATAAGTTATGCCCGTCTAGAACAGCTTTTTGATACAGGCCTGCAACAGTATGCCAGGCAGATACTCTACGCCTTTGGCAATCAAATGGCGAATCGTCTGATGCACACAAGCCACAAGGTGGGGCATCTAGCATTTCTGGATGTCACCGGCCGCATAGCCGGCACTCTACTTGAGCTGTGCAAACAACCAGACGCCATGACCCACCCAGACGGCATGCAGATCCGCATAACCCGCCAGGAGATAGGGCGCATAGTGGGGTGTTCCAGGGAGATGGCCGGACGCGTCTTGAAGACACTGGAAGAGCAAGGATTGATCGATGTTAAAGGGAAGACCATAGTGGTCTACGGCACTCGCTGAAAACAACCCGTATTGCTACAACAGATAAAGCGCCAACATCACTGCAATCAGCACCCCCCCGAACAACAGCAGAATCAGCGGGGCGTTGAAATTTCTTCCTTTGCCGTAACCTTCCCGGTGAGAAAAAAACCCCGGCTTAAGCCTGGTAGACTTCTGTGGTGGCTTGTCAGTCAAAATAAACTGGGTACTTTCCATATTCAGATCAGGCTCTAAAATACCCGTATGTTCATGAGCATCTGAACTCAGCTCATGTACATCACGCACCACCCGCTTGAGACTACATACCGCACCCCTCTTTTCAATCTTGTTACGTAGGCGTTCCGCCTTTTCCAGCGTAAGATCTCTGCGGATGATAGAAGGTTCACCGGCCAGCAGAGGCCTTATCCGGCTCTCTGGAATCTTGAACAGACGGCTTAATTCGCTAACCACCTCCTGCGTCTCATAGCCAGACATGACCCAGCCAGTCAAAACAATGCGGTATCTCTCTACCTGCATCTTAAATATCCCATTTATTATTCTAATATTTGCACGAATCTAACACAGACAGCTAGGTACCCTCTATTCTGACTTCGAGTATTACACCATCCACACCCATAACACGCACCTTGGTCCCCGCTGGACAATCCTCTCCCGTAACCTTCCAGGTGCTGTCATCAACGCGAATCTTTCCAAAACCGTTGACGACCGGCTCCTCCAGAGTAAACGTCCTTCCCACATATTGCTCGCCACGGCGGTTAAGACTGGGTTGATCCGACTCGGTTGGATGTTTCTTCAGATAGTTACGCCACAAGGCGATGCTGGCGACGCTGAAGATGGAAAAGAGTAGTAACTGTAACTCCCAACCCAAGGATGGAAACAGCAACACCAGCAGTCCAACCACCCCGGCAGAGATACCCATCCAGAGGAAAAAGACGGCAGGAGAGATGATCTCCAGGATTATCAGGATCACGCCCAGAACCCACCAATGCCAGTAGGTGGCCTCTTGCAAAAGATCTATCATGATTCAGCCCCTTCCTGCTTGGCCATGGCGTTCTTGGCGATCTCCGCTATGCCGGCGACAGAGCCGATAAGGTTGGAGGCCTCCAGCGGCATCAGTATCAACTTTTGATTCTCCGCAGATGCTATATTTTGCAGAGCCTCTGTGTATTTCTGCGCTACGAAGTAGTTGATGGCGTTGATATCGCCCTTGGCAATGGCCTGGGAAACCATCATGGTGGCCTTGGCCTCTGCCTCGGCCAGGCGCTCCCGCGCCTCCGCCTCCCGGAAGGCCGCCTCCCGTTCACCCTCAGCCTCCAGGATGGCCGACTGCTTCTCACCCTCTGCCTTTAAAATGGCTGCTTGACGAAAGCCCTCGGCCTCCAGGATATTGGCGCGCTTCTCCCGCTCCGCCTTCATCTGTCGCGCCATAGCATCCACCAGGTCCCGTGGCGGGGTGATGTCTTTGATCTCGATACGGGTCACCTTTATGCCCCATGGTGTGGTGGCGTCATCCACGACGCTCAGCAGACGGGCATTGATCTGGTCTCGCTCCGATAGCACCTCGTCCAGATCCATGGAACCCATCACGGTACGGATGTTGGTCATGACCAGATTGAGGATAGCCATGGTTCGATCGTTAACCTCATAGGCCGCCTTGGCCGCCTGCAGGATCTGGTAGAAGACCACACCATCCACCTGTACCATGGCGTTGTCTTTGGTGATCACCTCTTGGGAAGGCACATCCACCACCTGCTCCATCATGTTGAGCTTGGCTCCCACTATATCCACAAGGGGGATGATCAGATTAAGTCCGGGGCGTAGTGTCTTGGTATAGCGACCAAAACGTTCCACTGTGTATTCAAATCCCTGGGGCACGCGCTTAGCGCCGAGAATAACTATGATTACCGCCAATATGACGATTAATACTGAAAACTCACCCATACTGATTCCCTCCTGAGGACTTTTTGTTTTTGAGCTCCCAGTATACTCCCTTCATCTCAACTGCAAAGAGGCAAGAACACCCTATTTCCTGTTAAACTTTGCCTGCTCTAATCCAGAGATTGATACAGATGAGTGACACAATTCAGAAACCACCCAAATCTCTGCTACGCAAGGTAGGCCGAGCCATAGCAGACTACAGCATGATTCGGGAGGGAGACCGTATATTACTGGGAGTCTCCGGTGGTAAGGACTCACTATCACTATTGCAGATCCTGGCCCACCTGCGCACATATGCCCCGATTAGATTCGAATTAGGGGTTATCACAGTAGACCCGGAGGTGGAAGGATTCGATCCGGGCGACCTCAAGACCTACTACGATAAATTAGGTGTGCCTTATTACTATCAACAACAACCCATAATGGAGGAAGCCAAACAAAATATGGACGGCGACTCCTTCTGTGCCTACTGCTCGCGCATGAAACGCGGCATCATGTACAGCACCTGCCGTGAACATGGCTACAACGTGCTGGCCCTGGCGCAACACCTGGATGACCTGGCCGAGAGCCTGCTCATGTCCATATTCCATGGCGGACAACTAAGAACCATGAAGGCACATTATGTAAACGATGACGGGGATATCCGCATCATCCGACCCCTGGTCTACTGCCGCGAGACCCAAACCGGCTGCTTTGCCAAGGATGCCATGCTGCCAATTATCCCTGATAGCTGCCCAGCCTGCTTCGACATGCCGACCCAGCGCCAGCATATGAAGGAGCTGTTGTTGGGTGAAGAAAAACTAAACAGGCATTTGTATGCCAACATCCTGCATGCCATGCGGCCCCTGATGGATGAGGCACCGCCTGTTGTAACAGCCAAGGAATAATCTACGATTATGCTAGCCCACTATTGAAAAAATCGAACAAGACCGTATATTAGAAAATTCTTATTTACTGCCTATCCGGAGAAACGGCATGAATCCCAGTCTCATCATCCTCCTTTCTACCCTGTTGCTCACCCCAGCAGCGTGGGCAGAGTCAACGCTAAAAACAGTTCCAATAGGCCCTAGAGAGATACCTTTAGAGCACCGCCTGGATGGCGTAGTGGAGGCGGCGAACCAAGGCACCCTTACGGCACAGACCCAGGGTCAGGTAATGCGAATCCTGGTGGACGTGGATGAATATGTTGAGAAGGACGCCGTGATCATCCAACTCAGGAATACTGAGCAGAAGGCCAGACTAGAACAGGCCAAGGCGGATCTAAAAACAGCGGAAGCGCGCCTGGAAGAGGTAAAGAAGCAGCAAGAAAGGATCAAAGCGGTGTACGCAAAGAATCTGGTATCAAGCTCTGCTCTGGATCAGGCCAATGCAAATCTGCAAGCGGCCATCGCGCGCCAGCAGGCCGCCCAAGCAGGCATGGAAAGGGCGCAAGAGCAACTGCGCTATACCGAGATCAGGGCTCCCTTCTCCGGCATCGTCACCCAACGCCACATCGAAGTAGGAGAGACCGCTAATGTCGGACAAAAGCTGATGAGTGGCATCTCTCTGGAAAGGCTCAGGGTAAACGTAAACGTACCCCAAAGCATGATTCAACAGATCAAGGATAGTGGCAAGGCCAGGATTCAACTCCCGGACAACCAGCTTATTGATGCTGCAGGTCTGACTGTATTTCCTTATGCCCAAAGTGGCAGCAACACCTTCAAAGTGCGTCTGGACCTGCCAGCTGGCGTTTCCGGCCTGTTCCCAGGCATGTATGTGAAGACCGCATTTGTCGTGGGCACACAAAAACATCTTGCCATTCCCCTGCAGGCGGTGGTGTTCCGCAGCGAGGTAACAGGGGTATATCTTGTTGATCAAAAAGGCAAAATAACCTTTCGCCACATCCGTCTAGGCGAGAAGATAGACCCTGAGACGGCCGCCGTACTGGCTGGACTGGATAAGAACGAGCAGGTAGCCCTGGACCCGATCGCCGCCGGCGCCCTGTTGAAACAGCAGGCAGAGGAGAGCAGCGGTGAATAAGATGGGCATATCTGGCCGCATCGCCTCCAGTTTCCTCACCACCAGTATCACTCCCCTGTTGGCTCTGGTGGGGCTACTGCTCGGTCTTTTTGCCGTGATGATCACCCCGCGGGAGGAGGAACCGCAGATCGATGTCACCTTCGCTAACATCTTCATCCCCTTCCCTGGTGCCACTGCCACCGAGATCGAAAGCCTGGTTGCCACACCGGCGGAGCAGGTTATGTCCGAGATTGAAGGAGTAAAACATATCTACTCCACCTCCCGCCCCGGCATGGCGGTCCTGACCGTACGCTATAAGGTAGGTGTAAACCGTAATGACGCCATACTGCGTCTTTACGATAAGATCTACTCCAATCAGGACTGGCTCCCCCCCAATTTAGGGGTTAGTCAGCCCATTGTAAAACCCAAGGGCATCGATGATGTGCCTATCGTCACCGCCACCCTGTGGACTGATGATCCAGAAATGGGCAGCTATGAATTGGGACAGGTGGCCCACGCCATTGAGGCGGAATTGAAGCGGATCCCTGGGACCAGAGATATCTACACCGTGGGTGCACCGGAACATGTAGTGAGCGTACTGTTGGACCCTCAGGCCCTGGCCGGATACAACATAAACCTGAACGACCTGCAACGAGCCCTCTCCGCCGCCAACGCAGTGCGCGACAACCTGAGCATCACCAACGACAACCGCGAGATACTGATCCAGTCCGGCGCCTTTCTCTCTAGCGCGGAACAGGTGGGCGATCTGGTGGTGGGCGTACACGACGATGGCCCAGTCTACCTGCGCGATGTAGCCAGTATAAAACACGGCCCTGATCAGCCCAGCCAGTATGTATGGATGGGTGGTGGTCCCGGCAGCAAAGACCAGACCCTGTCCACCTCCGGCACCATGCCGGCTGTTACCATCGCCGTCGCCAAAAAACCCGGCACCAACGCGGTGGACATCGCCAATGCAGTGATCGAGCGCTTCGAACAACTAAAGGGCATATTTATCCCCGAAGGCGTACACGCCAGCATTACCAGAAACTACGGCGAGACCGCAGACGCCAAGGCCAAAAAGCTGATCAGCAAGCTGATCTTCGCCACCGTATCCGTGGTCCTGCTGGTCCTGTTCGCCCTAGGCTGGCGCGAGGCCATCATCGTGGGGGCGGCCGTGGTCATAACCCTAGCCATAACTCTGTTCGCTTCCTGGGCCTGGGGCTTCACCCTGAACCGGGTCTCCCTGTTCGCCCTGATCTTCTCCATCGGCATCCTGGTGGATGACGCCATCGTGGTGGTGGAGAACATCCATCGCCACATCAGCATGGGGGCAAAGAACCTGTTGGAGGCCATTCCCAAGGCGGTGGACGAGGTGGGCGGTCCCACCATCCTGGCCACCTTCACCGTGATCGCGGCCCTGATGCCCATGGCCTTCGTCAGCGGCCTGATGGGGCCTTACATGAGTCCGATCCCGATCAACGCCTCCATGGGCATGCTGATCTCCCTGCTGGTGGCATTTATCCTCACCCCCTGGCTCACCAACAAGGCCCTATCCGGAACGGCCCACGCCCATGCCGGACATGAAGAGGAGATAGACGAGAAGGACCCGCTGTTCCAATTCTTTCACCGTCTGATGCACCCGTTCATCGAATTCAAGGAGGGGGCCAAAAGGCGCAAGCTGTTGCTGTTCTCCCTGCTGGGACTGATCGCCTTCTCCATGCTACTGGTGGTGTCCAAGGCGGTGATAATGAAGATGCTGCCCTTCGACAATAAATCTGAGTTCCAGGTGATCCTGGATATGCCGGAGGGCACCAGCCTGGAACAGACCGCCCGAGTGCTGGACGAGATCGGCGGCTACCTAAAGACCGTACCTGAGGTCACCAACTACCAGACCTATGCCGGTACCTCTGCCCCCATCAGCTTCAACGGCCTGGTGCGCCAATACTATCTACGCGAGGCCCCCAACCTGGGCGACATCCAGGTCAACCTGCTGGATAAACATAACCGTGATCGCCAAAGCCATGAGATCGCCCTGGCCTTGCGTCCACCTATTCAGGAGATTGCCGCTCGCTATCAGGGCAACGTAAAGATAGTGGAACTACCTCCAGGTCCACCAGTCATGTCGCCTCTGGTGGCCGAGGTCTATGGGCTAGACTACCAGGGGCAGATCGGCGTGGCCAAACAGGTGCGTGAGCTGTTCAGCCAGACCCAGGATGTGATAGACGTGGACGACAGCGTGGAGTACCCATCGGACAAACTCCTGCTCCTGGTGGACCGCACCAAGGCCGCCCTGCTTGGGGTATCCCAGGACAGCATCACTCAGGCCATGGCCACGGTGATCGGCGGCAATGACATGACCTACCTGCATGGCAAGAACATGAAGTACGCAGTCCCGATCAGAGTAAAATATGCCGAGGCCGACAGATCAAACCTGCTGCAGATCTTGTCTCTGAAGATCTCCAGCATGAACGGGGAATCCGTGCCTCTGTCCGAAATAGTGAAAGTAGTCCCGTCCAAGCGTGAGTACTCCATCAACCATAAGGACCTGCTGCCCGTGGTCTACGTAACCGGTGACATGGCGGGTGATACCGACAGTCCCCTATACGGCATGTTCGGTATATCCGATGCCATAGATGAACAAGGGAAACTGGAGCAGTGGTTCATCTCTCAGCCGGAGAATCCATACTCCTACAGCGTCAAGTGGGACGGCGAGTGGCAGATCACCTACGACACCTTCCGCGATATGGGCATCGCCTACTCGGTAGGCCTGATCCTGATCTATCTGCTGGTAGTGGCCCAGTTCCGCTCCTACCTGGTACCGCTGATAATCATGGCCCCCATCCCTCTAACCATCATCGGCATCATGCCGGGGCATGCTCTGCTGCACCTGTTCACCGGCTCCACACAGTTCACCGCCACCTCAATGATCGGCATGATCGCCCTGGCAGGCATCATCGTGCGCAACTCCATCCTGTTGGTGGACTTTATCAATCAGCAGGTGCGCGCTGGAGTTGAACTGGAGGATGCGGTGATACGTTCTTCGGTGGTCAGGGCCAAACCGATCATACTCACTGCCATCGCCGCCATGGCAGGCGCCTTCTTCATCCTGGATGATCCCATCTTCAGTGGCCTTGCCGTATCGTTGATCTTCGGGCTGTTCGTTTCTACGGCACTGACCTTGATCGTTATCCCGGTGGTCTATTATGCGGTGATGCAGACCAGGGTGAGGCAGATTAAGGAGGGGTTGGGGTGATTGGGTTTATCTTCTAACTTGAACGCAAAATGCAAATAACCTCCATTCTTCATCTCAGCGAAGGCCGGGATCCTGGAAATCTCCCTCTCCCCAATGGGGAGAGGGAGTATCGTGGCTAACTAAACCAACTCCGATACCGCCAAGAACAAGATTCCTCACGCGTACTCCCCAGGGTAACGGGGAAACAAAAAACATATACCCCACATTTCTCTTGGACTATCCTTAATACTGAACATGAAATAAGAACCGAGTGATGAAAAATAGATGGCAAAACTTCTACGAGAGATCATCAAATCACTTCGATCACGCACTAGAGTCTATGACACGTTTCCGGTTAGCTTAGCCATCTGTATTCTTGGATTTCTATCCCACTTTTCATTCATATTTTTATTCGATTATTGGGGCATTCCATCACTATCCTATTTTAATATTTTCAGTAGCCTGTTATGGGCCTGGGCAATAATTGAAGTATTGCGTGGTTTCGCCTACCGCTCTGTCTATATCGGCTCTTCTGAAATACTGCTGCATGCTGTATTCGCAATGGCTATTCTGGGGCAGGACTCAGGATTCGGTCTCTATCTATGGCCATTGGCCGCCTGGTTAGCATATCACCCAGAAATAAAACACAGGTTTGCACTCATTGCCGGTTCCGTCAGTATCATTTTATGGGTCTTAGGACGAATCTATTGGGGTCATGCCTCTGATGTCACACTATCCGCTGACACCTTAGCCATGATGCAACGGACAAATACTACTATCGCAGGCCTTGCGTTTGTTTTTGCTATTGTCAGCGCCCGTATGGTGGTCGAAAAACAAAGCAAGTTATTGACAGAACAGGCGGGCAGGGATGAGTTGACCGGCCTATACAACCGGCACTATTTAACTGGATTTATAAATGAACATGAGCGAGCTGACCTGACGGACAGGCGAGCCTATGCCATGATAATCACCGATATTGATCATTTTAAGGCCATAAATGACCAATATGGACATGAGATTGGCGATAACGTGCTAAAGACCTTTTCATTATGTCTGCAAAACAGTGTCAGAAAAAGAGACCTTGTCTGTCGCTGGGGAGGCGAAGAGTTCATCATAATTTTGCCAAAATGCACACTTGAGAAGGCTACAACAAAGGCCGAAGAGATACGAAGAGCGGTCGCTGATGAAATCATTGACGATGAACTGGCCCAGCCGATTTCAATAACTGCTAGTTTCGGGGTGACAGTAAGTGCCACTGCAGAATGCTTTACCGATCTCCTCTCAAGAGCAGACAAACTACTGTACCAAGCAAAAAAATCCGGGCGAAACCTCGTAGTTGCAGAACAGCACTAATGAAGAAATAGAATAATCATGTTTTACGTAAAGAACCATAAAGCGAGGCGGACATTTTATCCGCCACACCCACTATTGCTCTTACTAATTATTCTTTATCTTTATTTTTATTGTATTCCTGAACCATCGTCTGACATGCACCTCCTTCCGGGTCTGGCTCACACATCTGCTTGATAGATTCACAAGCGGCCATACCCATGGCCATAGCCATGTTGCTCATGGCCCCCATCATGGCCTTGGCCTGTGGATTGTCCTCAGCAGATGCCTCACTGTTCGCCTTCATATCTTCCGACGCCTCAGTCATCTTCTGTTTACAATCTTCGTATACCTCTACCCATTCAGGTTCACCTCCACACCCGCTCACCCCTCCTGCCAGTAGCGCGGCTAAGGTTAAATGTTTTAGATTATGTTGCATGAAATTCCCCCTGTCTGTTGCGAATGCAATCTTATATAGACGTTAAAAACTCTTCGATACCCTGGGTGACAACATCTGGATTTTCCACCGGTGACATATGTCCCGCCTCAGGAACCATGATCATCTCAGCACCCTCAATCTTCTCCTGCATCTGTTGCATAACTGCGGGCGGTGTAATGGCATCATTTTCGCCCACCAGCAGCAGGGTGGGGATCTGGATCTCTCCAAGGACATGGGTTGTATCGGTCCGGGCCGCCATGGCCAACAGACATCCCTTAACCCCGATAGGCGACTCCGCCTGTGCCCTTTCCAATAAGACATTGTAGGTTTCTGGGATCTTGTTCGGAGCTTCATCGCTAAAGGCAATGGGAACAAAGTCGGAGGCAAATTGCTCCACCCCTTCACGATTGATTAGGCTTATGGCATTAGCCCGTTTTAGCCTTCCCTCATCGTCATCTGCCTCTGCCTTGGTGTCGCAGAGGATGAGTGCGCGAAACCTTTCCGGTTCCCTCTCTATTGCTCGCAGTGCTATATATCCGCCCATGGAGAATCCGACAATAACGGGGTTGTGCAGATCTAGCCCGTCGATAACAGCCAACAGATCATCGACAAACATCTCTATAGTAAATTGACCATCGCCCGGAGGGGTCTCACCTAGCCCGCGAACATCATAGGTGATGCAATAGTTGGTCTCCTTAAGCCGCTTTATCTGCTGAGCCCACATACTGGAATTATATGGGAACCCGTGAACAAAGATGATAGGGGTCTGCTGCCTGTCTCCATGTTCGGATACCGCTATTCCGTTTACATACTTTCCCATATCGAACCTCTCAATATTATTTGTTTATTCGCCAGCAATAGTCATGGACTCGATCAACCAGGAGCCGGTCCGTACGCTGGTGCGTGGATCTATATCGTTGCCAACCGCTAGCAGCTGCATAAACATCTGTTTTAGGTTGCCTGCCACAGTTACCTCATGCACCGGGTATTGAATCTCCCCGTTCTCCACCCAAAAACCAGCCGCACCCCGCGAGTAATCGCCGGTAACCATGTTGATGCCATGCCCCATGAGCTCGGTGACTAACAAACCCCGGCCCATCTTCTTGAGCAGTCCTGGCAGATCCTGGTCACCCTGTTCTATGGTAAGGTTGCGCACACCACCAGCGTTGCCTGTTGTCTGCATCCCCAGCTTGCGTGCAGAGTAGCTGCTCAAGACATAGCCTTGGAGTATGCCTTGGTCGACGATATCTCTCGCACTGGTAGTCACGCCTTCAGAATCGAAAGGGGCGCTGGCCAGTCCGCGCGATAACAGGGGGTTTTCGTGGATGCGCACGAACTCGGGAAATATCCGTTTGCCCAGGTGATCAACCAGAAAAGAGGATTGGCGGTATAGGGCTGTGCCACTGATCGCTCGCACCAGGCTTCGTAAAAGCCCCACCGCCATGTCGGCCTGGAAGATAACAGGTGCCTCTCTAGTACCAATCTTGCGCGCGCCCAAGCGCGCCAGGGTTCTCTCCCCCGCCTTGCCGCCCACCACCTCGGCCTCCTCCAGGTCTGCTGCAGCCCGCCCTGAGCTGTACCAGTAATCGCGCTGCATACCCTGTTCGTCCTGACCCAGAACGGAACAACTCAGGCTGTGGCGACTGCTAGGATAGCCGCCTATGAAGCCGTGACTATTGCCGTATACATGCAGACCGCTGTGGGTATTGAGGGTTGCGCCCTCGGAGTTGTTTATCTGTGGGGCATAGTTCAGTGCCGCCATCTCACAGCGTTTACCAAGCTCAATTGCAGCATCCACCTCTATGCCCCAGGGATGATAAAGATCCAGGTCCGGGATCTCCGTTGCCATCAGCTCCGCATCGGCCAGGCCGGCGCAATCATCTTCCGATGTGTATCTAGCTATGCTGCATGCGGCCTTGACTGTATCGATGATGGCCTGATGGCTAAGATCAGATGTACTGGCAGAGCCTTTGCGCTGTCCGAAGAATACACTGACACCTAATCCGTTGTCTCTGGTATGCTCAATGGTCTCCGCCTCTCCCATGCGCACCGTGGCAGATAGACCGGAGTCGCTGCTTACCGCCGCCTCAGCAGAGCTTGCACCCTGCTTCTTTGCTTCAGTCAGTAGATCTTCCACTAACTGTTGCAGACGGGCCTGTCGTTGCAGGATGTTGTCCGAACTATGCATTGGTACCACCAACGGTCATATTATCTATCTTCAGGGTCGGCTGGCCCACGCCAACTGGTAGGCTCTGCCCCTCCTTACCGCAGGTACCGACGCCGGCATCCAGTTCCAGGTCATTACCGATCATGCTTATTCTGTTCATCACCTCCGGGCCGTTACCGATTAGGGTCGCCCCCTTTACCGGCCTGGTTACCTTACCGTCTTCGATAAGATAAGACTCGCTGGCGGAGAACACGAACTTACCGGATGTGATATCCACCTGGCCGCCGCCGAAGTTGACCGCGTACAGACCTTTTTTAACTGAGGCTATAATCTCTTCCGGTTGATGCCCCCCCGGCAGCATGTAAGTGTTAGTCATGCGCGGCATGGGAAGATGTGCATAGGACTCACGTCGACCATTGCCGGTGGGCGCCACCCCCATCAAACGGGCGTTAAGCCTGTCCTGCATATAGCCCTTCAGGATGCCGTCCTCAATCAAGACGTTGTATTGCGAGGGCGTGCCTTCATCATCTATGTTTAGAGAGCCACGCCGACCCGGCATAGTGCCATCATCCACTACGGTGCAGCCCTTGGTAGCCACCTGTTCACCAATGCAGCCGCTAAAGGCGGAGGTACCCTTGCGATTAAAGTCCCCCTCCAGACCATGTCCCACCGCCTCATGCAACAACACCCCAGGCCAACCCGGACCCAGCACCACCGGCATGCTGCCAGCTGGTGCCTCCTCTGCCTCCAGGTTAAGGAGGGCCTGGCGCGCCGCCTCCCGAGCGTATGTCAGGGCCCGGTCTTGTTCCAGCAGAAACTGTAACCCGTCTCTGGCCCCGCCACCGCCAGTCCCCTGCTCCAGACGACCTTTCTGTTCTGCTATCACTTGCACGTTACAGCGTACCAGAGGGCGTACATCTCCGCTCAGGGTGCCGTCGCTGGAAACCACCAACACTACATCATGCACCGCCACCAGACTGGCAATGACCCGTTTTATCCGCGGGTCCTGCTGACGCGCTTCCGCCTCTAGTCTGTACAACAGATCAATCTTGGCTTGATCACTGATACTCTCCAACGGATTGATGGGTTGGTAAAGAGTGCGTCCGACCGGAGAGGCATTGACTTTGATGGGGGTGTTGCCGCCGCCGCTAGCGATAGCGCGGGCTGTTTGTCCGGCCTCCAGCAGGGTATCCAAGTGAATCTCGTCAGTGTAGGCAAAACCGGTCTTTTCACCGGAGATGGCGCGTACTCCTACTCCCTGCTCTATGTTGAAGTTGCCCTCTTTGATGATGCCGTCTTCCAGCACCCATGACTCCAGACGGCTGGCCTGGAAGTAGGCGTCGGCTGCATCTATCTGCCCGCCCAGTAGCTGCCCCATTAGGCGGTCCAGATGAGAATCGGTCAGCTCGGCCGGCGCCAGGATGGCGCTTCGTGCTATTTTAATCAGGTCAGGCATCTATTCTGCAGGTTATCTGTCTGTGTTCCAGTGCCGGGAAGGCACGACGAGTGTTTTTCAGTAGGTCCAAGTCTATTTCACCCATGGCGAAGCCGTTACCACGTGCAACCATGCCTTGGATATTACCCCAGGGGTCCACCACCATGCTGTGTCCGTAGGTCTCGCGGCCGTTTACGTGATAGCCGCCCTGAGCGGCTGCGATCATGTAGCTCAGATTTTCGATGGCCCTGGTCTGGATCAGGGGTTGCCAATGGGCCTTGCCAGTATGGGCGGTGAAGGATGCCGGCAACACGGCTATCTCCATACCCTCGTCCAATAGGTTACGGAATTGCTCCGGGAAACGCAGATCGTAACATACGGCTAAACCGATGCGCCCGAAAGGGGAGTCCACCACCACTGTCTCATTTCCGGACTCTATGGTCTCCGACTCGCTATATCTCTCACCGGTTGCCGGAAGTTGTACGTCAAACAGGTGGATCTTGTCATAGCGTGCCACCTGCTTTCCGTTATTGTCAAATACCAGACAGGCCGCCCTGATCTTATTTGGGTCGTTGGCGATCAGGGGCACGGTCCCGCCCACAATCCAGATGTCGTTATCCGCTGCAAGTTGACTTAGGAATGCCTGCAGTGGTCCGTTGCCTGGCTCTTCCTTCAACTTAAGCTTGTCCTGCTCCAATTTACCCATAAAGGCAAAATTTTCCGGCAGTACTATTAGCTCGGCCCCTGCTTCGACAGCTTCACCGACTACCTTTTTAACCTCAAGAAGATTTGCGCTTGTGTTCGGTCCTGACGCCATCTGGATGGCGGCTACTTTATGTTTCTCAGCCACAACTGTTAACTCTGTTCGTTTAATTAATGGGTATCACACCAGAATAGCATCATCAGCTGTTTTTGTGGGTATTCCGCTGATCTGCTAAAGGTGTAAGTCTACTTCAAGGGGATGGATTATTCAGATTAAGTTTTTCAATGTTAGGATTATCCCAGGATCCTGTGACCGAGTATTTCACAGTGGACACCTTATCCACTGTCTTGCCGAAAATCTTTTGCGCCAGCACCAGAGCCACACCAACCGCAGGGCCGCCGGCCAAAGCCCCTGCCACTGGAATAGTAGTAGACACACTGGGGGTAATAGTAACCAGCTGATCCAGGTCCTGGGTAACCAGTCCAGTGCGCCCGGATATATCGATGGTTCCTGCAGGCCCTTCGATCCTCAGATCATTGGTATAGGCATCTCCGTGATCCAGATTGAATGTCCCCTCCGCCTTGTCAAAACTAAACCCTTTTTTGAAGGTATCAGAAAAATCCATAGTCAGACGGCGTGTTAGCGCACTGACATTGAGCAACCCGAATATCCTACCCAGACCAGGGTTAACTTCCAGAAAACGACCTTCATTGATGTCCATTTCGATCTGACCTGTGACATCTGTTTTGTTAAATTGTCGCGGATTCCCGGTCCAGACCAAATTAGCATCAATCTTAGCTGGAGCCTCTTTAAGCTGCGGGTCAAAGCCGAGGGTAGTTAATAACTTACCCAATGAGTCCGTTCTAATTTTCAATTTCAGGCTGGTCTGAGTCTTATCACCTTTTGCCACCCAGCTACCATTAGCAGCCAGTGTAAGCCTGTCCGATGAGAGTTTAATATTATCCAGCATCAGTCCCTCTGGAACGCTGGTGGAGACAAAGTTTAGCGGTCCGAGATTCTTGCCATTAATGAGAGTGCTTTTGCTGGTGAGAGAGAGCGCGGGAAGGCTGCGCGGATCTGTCCACTCGGTGTCAGATATCTTATCTTTTGATGTATCTGTTGGATCTATCCTTAATGAGAGCTTTTCAAGGTTAGCTACAACAGGCTTGGATTTCAGGGGCAACGATGCCCTTATCTGCCCATCTAATATGTTGCTTCTAATGCTTACGTCCAAAATGTTGCTATTTTTGGTAAAACTGATAGTTACACCCTCCAGCAAAGTATCTCCTATCTTTAGTCTTCCAAATTCCAGATTTTCTCCTCTTATCTCCGGAAGTTTATTCTCACCCTCTTTCTGCAGATAGTTCAGCCATGGATTCATATCTAGCTGGCCCAGCCTACCGGATAGCCTCAGCTGTTTTGTCTTTGGGACATCCGCCTTCCCACCACCAAATATCATGCTGCCACTTTCAAGTGTAATCACGCCATCTTTGCTCTCACTTAATTGCAGTGCGGTGTTTACTACATTATTGTAACTAATGGTAAGCTGGCGTGCCGTTCCGCTCGATATGGTAGTTGCAACTTTTACCGGGCTTTTCTGTTTTTTGCTTTTACCGATAGGGGGCGGCATATCTATTGCCGTACCGACCAGATCTGAAGATGCTGATACTTTGTCTATAGTCATCCTGCCATTGTTTTTTCTTATTGATGGCACCTCAAATTGCACCGACCATCTGCTGCTTCCATTAAGCAGTTCAAGCCCTATACCAGGAAACTGTTTATCAAGGTCTGCGCCTGATAGGACTGCCTGAGCCCTGATCTGAGTAGAGCCATTCCCGTCAACCGGCGTTATGTCCAGCTTAATATCTTCTCCTAGTATCTTCGCCGTTATACCTTTTGCTTTGATGCCTTTCTCACTAAATCCAAGTGTTCCAGTAACGTCGCTCAATGGAAACTTGGAGTGGTCTAGATTGATGGTTGCTTTTTGTAACTTCAGTTTTCCATCGACATCAAGCGCACCTTTATCGATAGGGATGGTCAATTCAATATCAAGATTTGCATCTCCCTTGGTCGTCAGCTTGGCTGCCGTTTCCTTATAGTCCTTGGAAAGAGGGGTGTCTGTAAGGAGTTTTACGTCATCGCTCAACGGCCCGTGGGCGCTGCCAGCTATCTTTAATGGTGATGCGTTCTCCAGATCATTGATCCTAGCGTAGAGGTTTTTTAGCGTGCTATTCAGCATGGCTCCGCTGCCATCTCGAATGGCGAGGCTGTTATTATGAAAACGCACCTCAGCCGCCAGTTTCTCTATACGGGGCCATCCCGGCTCGTAGTCCAGCACCAGATCATCCACTCTGAACAGCACCTCGAAATGGCCGGTATCCTTATAGAATGGAAAATCGTCCAGGGGGCCTCGGAAGATGGCACTTCCCTCAGGCACTCTTCCACTGATTATGCTTTTATCCACCCATTCTACGACCTCGTCGTCCATGATGCCTGTTGGCAGATAGTTACGTGTAGCGCTAGCATCTCCATCCTGGAAATCGGTTTGCAGATCCAGTATCGGAGTCTTTTTCATATCTTGAGGAATCTGCAGACGAAGTCTGGTCTGAGTCCTGATGTCGTTATTGTTGGCTATAAGCTTGTTAGATTGAACAACCCAGCCACCCTCGTCAGTCCTGCCCCAGTACAAGCGGCCAGTCAGCTCATTGACTTGTATTGCATCTCTGAACAGATTAGGAAAATTTACGGTTAACTCACTACTCCCCAGCTCGACAGCCCCTTGGGTTTGATCTAACCAAAAGCTGGTATTTAACTTGCGTATTTCCGGCCACTCTTTCCAGTGCTCCAGAGATACATTCTCCAGCCTGCCATGTACAGACCACACAGGACCTTCATGAGTCTCATGGAATCGAAATTGAGTAGAGCGGATATCCGCCTGCGGCTTCAGTGAATCAATAATGTGGCTGAAATCTTCCGACAGCAAAGGGAACATCCTAATAATAGCCAGTATATCCTCAGCACGCATGAAACCTATGCCTGACAACAGGTGCATATTCCCTTCCTGGTCATATCTATTGCGCAGGCTTAGATTGGATTTTGGCCACGTCTTACCATTGCGTCGTAACTCCATATCAGCAATATCTACCTGCCAGCCATCTCTGTCCCTTTGTAATTTGAATCTGCCGCCAATTCGCTCGACCACTAAAGGATCAATGGTACTGTTATCGTCCTTGCGATTAGAGGTCATCTTTAATTGGTCAATGGTTGTGTTACCCTCCATTGTGGACATACGCCCGTTTATCCATTTACTCCAAAGCTCAACCCTTGCCTTCCCTGATTCGAAGGCCAGACCATCAGGCATGCGATCTTTAAGAATAGTTGCCAGCGCCAGTTGATCACCTGATAGGTAAATATCTCCAGACCAGGAGTTAGACTGCTGAATGGCCCCCTTAATATCGGCTACCAGGTTCATACTGCCCCCCAGCTTGCCTGGCAGACGCATACTTGCCTCTACTTGGTGCCTGTTTTTGGCGTTGCTGATGACAAAATTCACATCGGTGAATCTAATTGGAGACGCCCCTAGTTTTTGATCTTCCCAGTAGACCTCGCTCTGTTTCATACCTATACGAAATGGCAAAAGAAATATGGCGCTGCTATCGCCACCGCCTTCTTCAAGATCTTCCAAACCGGCCAACACAACTGAACCGTCTAAGCGACGTTTAATAAGCAGTTGTGATCGATAGAATGTGATCTCCCTAACGGTTATCTCCCAATTGAGCAGACTATCTAAGATGCCTACGCCTATTCGGATCTCAGACACGCCCAGCGATGCTCGGCCGCTTTGTGGATTTATAAGCTGTACATTGTGCAGTCGGAGCTCAGGCCCGTAACCTCTCCAACTAGTATTGAGTTTTTCTATCTTGACCTTGCGTCCCAGCTCATTACTAGCTAGCTCCTGAACCTCTTCCCTATACTCTGCCGCAATCGGCAGCAGCAAACGAGCGCCTCCCATGAATATCCCGACCAGGATTATGAACAGAATGGCAAGAAGCCACATCTTTGCAGCGAAGGATTTTAATATGTGTATCATTCGCTACCAGATCCCCTGGGGTTCATGCCGCCTGTTTGTGTACTTATTCTGTTATACATCTGGAAAGCTGCTGTAATATCCTAAAGTAATACTATGTCGTAGTGTTCCTGGCTATATAGCGTTTCAGCCTGAAGTTTGATGGCCTTACCCACAAACTGCTCCAGGTTGGCCAGATTTGTGGACTCCTCATCCAGCAGCAGATCAATGACCGCCTGAGACGCGAGTATCAACATAGACTCTACATCAAACTGGCGTGATTCACGCAGTATCTCCCTAAAGATTTCATAACAGGTCGTTTGGGCAGTTTTTAATGTGCCTTTGCCTCCGCAGCGGGGACATGGCTCACAAAGGATGTGCTCTAGAGATTCTCTAGTCCTCTTTCTTGTCATCTCGACCAAACCAAGGCTGGAGACCTCGGTAATCTTGGTCTTTGCATGATCATGGGACAGACATTTCTCAAATGCGCGAAGCACCTGTCTTTTATGTTCATCATCCAGCATGTCGATGAAATCGATGATAATGATTCCACCCAGATTGCGCAGTCGCAACTGCCGACAAATGGACTGAGCCGCCTCCAGGTTGGTCTTATAGATAGTCTCTTCCAGATTGCGATGACCGACAAACGCCCCAGTATTTACATCAATGGTGGTCATTGCCTCGGTTTGATCAATGATGATGTAACCTCCTGACTTGAGCTCAACCTTGCGATTCAGCGCCTTTTGGATCTCATCTTCAACACCGTACAAATCGAATATCGGACGCTCGCCAGGATAGTATTCTATAGCTGTAGCCATATCCGGGATCAGCTTTTCAGTAAACTGTTTGGCCTTCTCCCAGGTTTCACGCGAATCTATGCGCACCTTTTCGACATCAGGATTTATTAGGTCGCGTAGCGCGCGCATGGCCAGCGGCAGGTCTTCATGCAGAAGCTCCCTGGGCTTTGCCGTTTCCAAACGCTCTTTGATGGATTTCCAGAGACGGGTCAGAAAGCGCATATCATGCAATAAGGTCTCTTCATCAATACCTTCTGCGACCGTACGCGCAATAAACCTTCCGGGCTTACCGTCTTCCCCTCTGCTGGCGGCATCAATGGCCTCACGCAAGCGCTGTCTCTCATCTTCATCATCAATCTTCTGGGAGATACCAACCACATTCAACGATGGCATAAACACCAGGTAACGGGACGGTATGGAGATACCAGTGGTAAGCCTTGCCCCTTTACTACCCAAGGGGTCTTTTGTCACCTGCACAATGATGTCCTCTCCTTCCTGGAGCAGTTCGGTTATGTTGTGGCTTCCGTTGCCTTCGTGATTATGGTGAATGATGTCAGATGCGTGCAAAAAAGCGGCTCGATCCAGACCTATCTCTACAAAAGCGGCTTGCATCCCCGGTAGCACACGACATACTTTCCCCTTGTATATGTTTCCAACTATTCCGAGGCTACTGGTACGCTCAATGATAACCTCCTGGACCACTCCGTTCTCGATCAGAGCCACCCGGGTCTCTGGCGGGGTTATGTTTATCAGGATCTCTTCACTCATCTAGTTATCCATTCATTTGTGTTAAAGGATCTATTCCCGCCTGCGTCAACAGTTGCGCTGTCTCGTAAAGTGGCAACCCCATAACCCCGGAAAAACTACCGTCTATTTTGCTTATAAAAAGTGCCCCAAGCCCTTGTATGCCATATCCTCCAGCCTTATCTACGGGTTCGCCACTCTCCCAATAGGCCCTGGCCTCATCTATGGATACATCACGGAAGGTAACCATGCTTGCGCTTATCATGCTCTCTATGCCATCTCCGGCCAGTGCCACTCCGCTGAAGACCCAGTGACTGCGATTGGAGAGTAGTTGTATCATCTCCAACGCCTCTCCTCTGCCACTCGGTTTCCCCAATATCTGATCATCTACCACGACAGTGGTGTCAGCAGCCAGAACCAATCCACTCCTCTTCTCAAGCTGGCTCTGGCCGGCCAACGCCTTTTCCCGCGCCAATCTGGTTACATACTCTTTGGGTTGCTCCCCCTTATACGGAGTCTCGTCGACATCCACTTTAATTATGCTATGAACGACACCGATTTGCCGCAATAGTTCACTGCGGCGAGGAGACATGGAAGCTAGGTGAAGTAGTGGTTGCATCGGGTTTGTTTGTTGTTTCCGTCTGTTATCAATAACCCAATACTACCAGAAGAATTAACCTACTAAGCCCTATGATATGGATGATTTCGCATCAGACTCCAGGCCCGATAGAGCTGTTCCGCCAACACCACCCTGACTAGCGGATGCGGCATGGTCAATGGTGATAACGACCAGAGCAGATCAGCCCGGTCACGACATGGATTGTCCAGACCTTCCGGACCACCCACTAACAGCGCAAGATCACAGCCGTTTTCCATCCAGTCTGACAGCCGCTCTGCAAGCTGCTCGGTACTCCACGCCTTGCCTGTTACCTCCATAGCTATAACCATACACCCCTTGGGTATGGACTTTAGCATGCGCTCGCCCTCGTCGCGTATGGCACGAGTGATATCCGCCCCCTTGCCGCGATGGCCCGGTGCAATCTCCACCAGTTTGAGAGCGCACTCTACAGGCATGCGTTTGGCGTATTCTGCGAACCCTGCTTCAACCCATTTGGGCATACGATTGCCGACGGAGATGAGATGGATATTCATGCAGCAAGATTGGCTAGTGTTCGGATGCCTTTTGTTCCGCCTGATTGGCGTCCATGGACCAGAGTCTTTCCAGCTGATAGAAATCCCTGACCTTGGGCTGCATAACATGCACTACCACGTCATTCAGATCCACCAGGGCCCACTCGCCATCCTGCACCCCTTCGCTACCGATAGGTGGGGCGCCGGCCATTTTAGCCTGGAAGGCCACGGCCTCGGCTGTTGATTTCACATGGCGCCCGGAGGTACCGCTTGCGATGATCATGATGTCGGTGATGCTGGTCTTGCCCCTCACATCCAGCACCTTTATGTCACGTGCCTTTAGGTCTTCAAGGGTCTTTATTACCAGGTCGCGCAATTCTTCTGCTTGCATAATATCCGTCGATTAAGTTTTAGATGTTAGATTAAGCATAGGCCTAATTGTCAAAAGGGGGCCAATTCTATACTAAATTGGTCAAGTTCTGTACAGGCCATCTCTTTCTATGATCTCAAGCACTGAATCCGGCAACAGATATCTGGGGGATTGGCCACTACTGATCATATCTCTGATTCTTGTACCGGATATATCCAACTGGGTCACCGGCTGCATATATACCATCCCTCCAGGCGTCGAACTCAGCTCTGTTGGATCGTCAGTGATGCGTTCAGAATAGATGGCACTACCGTACTCCCCCGGGCGCTGCATCACCACCAGATGGGCCAGCTGTAATATCTTGTCCGGTTTGTACCAATCTGGAAATCCCCGGAAGGCGTCCTGACCCAGGATCAGGCATATAGGTACATCTCCCAGCTCTTCGCGCAGTGATTGCAGGGTAAGCAGGGTGTAAGATTTTTCACTGCGATGAAGCTCTCTCTCATCTACCATGAACGCCGTATTATCGGCGACTGCTGCCTGCAACATCTCAAGGCGCTGTTCCGGTGAGCTGGATGGTTGCTCGCGATGGGGCGGATCCCTCAGCGGGATCAGCCTCAACTCATCCAGACCCAAACCCTCTTTGACATCCAGTGCTGTGCGCAAATGTCCGTAATGGATGGGGTCAAAGGTGCCGCCGAAAATACCGATCATGTTAGGGCCCGGATTTATCTATTCCCTGATATGTCCGTCTCCGAAGACGATAAACTTTACTGAGGTAAGCCCATCCAGACCTACCGGTCCGCGAGCGTGGAATTTATCGGTACTAATACCTATCTCCGCCCCTAAGCCGTATTCGAAGCCATCGGCAAAACGTGTAGATGCATTTACCATTACCGAGCTGGAGTCCACCTCGCGCAGAAAACGGCGTGCGCGAGTGTAATTCTCAGTGATGATGGCATCAGTATGTTGAGAACTGTGGGTGTTGATGTGATTGATAGCCTCGTCCAATCCTTTCACCACCTTGATGGCCAGAACAGGGGCCAGATATTCAGTATCCCAGTCCTCCTCGGTGACAGGGATTGCACCATCTACCACGCGCATAGTGGCCTCGCAGCCGCGCATCTCTACCCCCTTCTCTTGATACATACGTCCAAGCTCCGGCAATACGGTCTCCGCAATCTCCTCAGAAACCAACAAGGTCTCCAAGGTGTTGCATGTGCCGTAGCGCTGGGTCTTTGCATTAAGGCTTACTTGTATTGCCTTTTCCAGATCAGCATCTGCATCGATATAGATATGACAGATGCCATCCAGATGCTTGATTACAGGGACCCTGGCATCACTACTGATGCGTTCAATAAGCCCCTTGCCGCCGCGGGGGATGATTAGGTCTATATATTCAGGCATGGTGATCATCTGGCCCACAGCCTCCCGGTCGGTGGTTGCCACCACCTGCACCGCGTCAGCGGGCAGGCCAACCGTCTCCAGGCCTTTTTGGATTACCCCGGCTATGGCCTGATTGGAGTGAATGGCCTCCGAGCCCCCACGCAAAACCGTGGCATTACCGGACTTGAGGCAAAGGGCGGCGGCATCCGCTGTCACGTTAGGACGCGACTCATAGATGATGCCTACTACACCCAGAGGCACCCGCATTCGTCCCACCTGAATACCGGTGGGACGGTAATGCATATCGAAAATTTCACCTATGGGGTCGGGGAGCGCAGCGATCTGCCGTAGGCCCTCTATCATGGAATCAATACGGGCCGTCGTTAGTTCCAGGCGATCTAGCAGGGCGGACTCCAAACCCTTATCAGATCCGGCACGCATATCCTTCTTATTCTCTGCGATAAGGGTGTCGCGGTTCAGATCTAAACCCTCGGCAATAACCAGCAGAGCGTTATTTTTCTCTGCGGTACTAGCAGCGGCCATGAGCCTAGAAGAAGCCCTGGCCTTACTGCCTACCTCTCGCATATATGAATCTATATCTTGAATACGCTTCGACATCTATTTGTGTGGCCCATGTTGTGTCAGATCGGACGATTCTAACAAATATTCCGATAATAAGATTTATTAAGGTCTAGCTATAATGGCCTTGCCGGCTAGGCGGGAGGTTATCTCCTGCATCAGTTGCCAAGGATCGCTCTTCTCTCTTCCTTTAATAGCCCGGTCGGCGCGACCACATAAGACCAGCAGCCCACGCAAGGTTTTAATAGATGACCGCTGTAGCCCGCTACCGACCATCTGTTTACGTTTATCCCAGATCTCACGTCTCTCAGCAATCGCCCTCTGCGGTGAGCTGCCCTTGCTTATGGCATAGGCCAATTCTGCCAACATGCGTATCTCTCTGGTCAAAGCCCAAAGCACCACCGGCGCCGGGGTACCTTCACCTTTAAGTCCTTTCAGGATCTTGGAGCAGTACGCTGCCTTACCTTGCAGGGCGCTATCCACCAGGTTAAAGACATCGTATCTTGCGCTGTCCGATACCGCAGTCTCAAGCTGTTCCACGGTGATGATCCCTGGTCCGTGCAGAAGCAGCAGCTTTTCTATCTCCTGTGATGCTGCCAGGAGATTGCCCTCAATGCGCTGCGATAACATAGTCACCACACCGTCCTCCGGTATAAGCCCGTTGTCGCGCATTCGTTGCTCAATCCAGGGAGGCAGGCGTTGTCCCTCAATGGGCCAGATCTGAATCACGGCCCCGATCTTATCCAAGGCCTTATACCATTTACTGTTGTTTTGGCTGCGATCCAGCTTAGGCATGGTCAGAAGAAGAATGGTGTCTTCAGGCGGACGCTCGGCATATGCGAGCAGAGCCTTAGATCCTGCGCTGCCAGGCTTGCCTGATGGGATGCGCAGATCCAGGATACGCTGCTCCGCAAACAGAGAGAGGCTGTCCGCCTGCCGGCCCAGTTCGTTCCAGTCAAATTTGCGGTCAGCCTCAAGGACGGTACGGTCGGAATAGCCCTTAGATTTAGCCTCTGACCTGATCAGGTCCGCTGCTTCATCCATCTGCAGCGGTTCGTCTCCGGTTAAAAGATAGGCAGGCAGTAACCCCTGTTGTAGTTTTTGTGCAAGTTCATGTAGGCGCAGCCGCATCTTCTATTGAGTTTGTTTAAGCTGGGCCTGCATACGGGTGATGATCTGTCGCGCCAACTCCTGCTGCATCCCCTCAACAAGCTGACTTGCCTCTGTTACCTTCCCCAGCTTTTGTTCCTCGGTATTTATGTAGTCACGTACCACAACGATACTTTGGGTTGGAATCAGGGCCTTGCCAGATGCGTCAATCAAGGTGAACTCAAGTGTGTGTTTTATCTCCGTCTGGGCGACCTTGCCAGACGCGTCAACTGAGAGAGTGCGATTCTGCCTTCTATAGCGTGAAATATTTAACATGGTTTTGGCTTCGCTCCGCTCGCTTGTCACCTCAACCGTGTCGCTCTTTAGTCTAATCGCAATCTCTTTTCCAAGCTCTGTATATCTACCTATTCCATTAATGATAATGGGGCTGATAGATGCCGGGAGTTGAGCGGCTTGGCGCAGCTGATAGCCGCACCCATTCAGAAGCAGCAGAGTTATAAGGAGTGTGATCCATCTTATGCCAGGGATCGTTTTTTGCATTTTTGTCTCCTGAGTTTTTTTCTATTTGCCATCGGCCGTGTCTAAACGACTATGTTAACCAGCTTTTTCGGCACCACGATCACCTTTTTGACTGGATTGCCGCCGATGTGCTTTTGTATATTGTCATCCGCAAGAGCTATCTCTTCAACTCTGTTTTTATCAACGTCTGCCGATACCTGGATCTTGGCCCTTATCTTGCCGTTCACCTGCACTACGTATTGGATTGTATCCTGTTTTAATGCATTTTCGTCGGCTTGAGGCCAATCACTTTCCAGAATATTGTCACCATATCCAAGTTTTTGCCAGAGATAATGGGTGGCGTGGGGAGCAATCGGGCCTAAAAGACGTAAGGTTATGCCCATGCCATCTTTCAATATTGCTTGATCGACCTGGCTGCTACCCAGCTTGTATAGGGTATTAACAATCTTCATACAGGCCGATACCACCGTATTGAACTGCTGACGTTCATAGTCGTAAGAGGCCTGTTTCAGTGCTGCATGAATCTCACGCCTAGCGTCTTGTTGATCTGAGTCCAGAGACGATATGGCCTCCGTCATAGGCATGATCTCTTCCTTGATATCAACTACATTCACCGCCAAAGACCAGAGCCGCTTCAGAAAACGATAGGCCCCTTCTACGCCTTCATCTGACCACTCCAGGGATTGGTCTGGCGGCGAGGTGAACATAGTGTATAGTCGCACCGTATCGGCGCCGTACCTCTGTACCATCTCCTGAGGATCCACACCGTTGTTTTTGGACTTGGACATCTTCTCCACACCGCCGATCTCTACCGGTTTGCCATCTTCGCGCAAGACCGCTTCAATCATTCGCCCTTTTTCATCCTGCATGCTATCCACGTCCGCCGGGTTGAACCAGTGCTTCTGGCCCGACTCGTCTGTACGACAGAAGGTTTCGGCCACTACCATGCCCTGGGTCAACAGGCGTTCGAATGGTTCCTTGGATTCCACCAGTCCGGCATCTCTAAGCAGTTTGTGATAGAAGCGGGCGTAGAGCAGGTGCAGGATTGCGTGCTCAATACCGCCGATGTAGTGATCTACCGGCAGCCAGTAATTGGCCCGTTCGTCCAGCATGGCCTCTGTGTTGTCGGGGCAGGTGTAGCGGGCATAGTACCAGGATGATTCCATGAAGGTATCAAAGGTGTCAGTTTCGCGCTCGGCCTCACCACCACACTCGGGACATGTGGTTTGGTACCACTGTGGCATCTTTTTGATGGGTGAACCGCCGCTGGCATCGAACTCCACATCCTCCGGTAGCACCACCGGCAGATCCTCTTTGGGGACCGGTACGGTGCCGCACTTGGGACAGTGAATCATGGGAATGGGCGCGCCCCAATAGCGCTGGCGGGAAACCCCCCAGTCGCGCAGGCGGTACTGCACCTGTTTTTCGCCCAGATCTTTAGTAGCTAGGTCGGTTGCTATGGCATCCACCGCATCCGGGTAGTTCAAGCCATCATATTTATCCGAGTTAACACATACTCCGCGTTCCTTGTCCGCATACCACTCCTGCCAAGCATCAGTAGAGAAGCTCTCGCCCTCGATATCGATCACCTGGATAATGGGCAGTCCATACCCTTTAGCAAAATGAAAGTCACGCTCGTCGTGGGCCGGCACCGCCATCACCGCGCCATCGCCATAGCCCCAGAGCACATAGTTGCCAACCCAAACCGGAATCTGTTCGCCAGTGAGGGGATGGGTGACAGAGATACCGGTGGGCATGCCCCTCTTTTCCATGGTGGCCAGGTCCGCCTCAGCCACACCGCCCTGCAGACATTCGTCGATAAAGGCGGCCAACTCGGGATTGTTCTTGGCCGCATATTGAGCCAGGGGATGTTCGGCAGCAACGGCACAGAAGGTGACCCCCATGATGGTGTCAGCGCGGGTGGTGTAGACCCAGAGCTGTTCCGACTTGCCGTCCAGTTCGTAAGGGAAGGCGAAGCGTACGCCGTGGCTCTTGCCTATCCAATTGCGCTGCATGGTGCGCACCTTCTCTGGCCAGCCTTCCATCCGCTCCAACTCTTCCAGCAGCTCTTCAGCGTAGTCGGTGATGCGAATGAACCACTGGGGGATCTCGCGGCGCTCCACTAAAGCGCCGGAACGCCAGCCGCGGCCGTCAATCACCTGTTCGTTGGCCAACACAGTCTGGTCTACAGGATCCCAGTTGACCACCGCGTTCTTTTTGTAGACAAGTCCCTTGCGGTAGAGCTCGGTAAACAGCCACTGCTCCCACTTGTAGTAGTCGGGCTGACATGTGGCCAGTTCGCGTCCCCAATCATAACCGAATCCCAATTGTCTCAACTGGCCCTTCATATAATCGATGTTTGAGTAGGTCCACTGGGCCGGCGGCATCTTGTTTTTGATGGCGGCGCCCTCTGCCGGAAGACCGAATGCATCCCAGCCCATAGGTTGCAGCACATTCTTGCCCAGCATGCGCTGGTAACGGGCAATGACATCGCCGATGGTGTAGTTGCGCACATGCCCCATATGCAGCTTGCCACTGGGGTAAGGGAACATAGATAGGCAGTAGAACTTATCCCGTTGCGGGTCTTCTATAGCCTTAAAGCTCTGGTTAGTTTCCCAGTAGGATTGGGCCTCTGCCTCTATCATCTCTGGGTTGAAGGTAGTCTGCATTGTCGCTAGTCCGCATGGCTTAATCTAAAACTGTGTAAGGATACAGTATGCGCGAATATTGATACAGGTCTGGATAAGTTGAAATATTGCCGCTTCAATCTTGCTATCTGCTCACTTTGGTTCACACTCTTAATTAGGAGTTGGAAATGATGTTTCTGATTGCAAAGCGAACGATGAGACAGAAAGAAAAAAGAGGGTAAAAAATGAGTTCAGATAACAACAAGGATCCTTTGGATCGCATGGTAGTTGCCTACGAGAACATGCTGGAGCGGGTGGATGAGTTGTTGGAAAAGGCAGAAGAGACAGCCCTACCGACCCTAAAAAAAGGTCTTGAGCATGCCCGGGAAAAGGCAGTGGAACTGAACGAACTGACTCGAGAGGAGGCGGAAAAAATCGCATCCTATGTAGAACGTGACCTACACGATGCAGCCGGTTTCCTGCATAAAACTGGAGAAGAGTTTCGTAACTGGGTCAGCTTCGATATGGAGCTAATCGAAAACCGGGTATTGGATATGTTCGCCAAGATTGCGGATAAGACCAGCCTGGAATTGGGGCGATTCGCTGAACAGGCAAGAGACGCTTCCCTCTATCACACTGGGGAGATCACCGGCCCCGGCACCCTGGTCTGTTCAGAGTGTGGCAAGGAGCTGCACTTCCATAAGGCCGGGCACATTCCGCCCTGCGCCGGTTGTCGCGGCACCAGGTTTGCTCGATCAACAAGCTAGTCGATCACAATAGCTCAGAAACAAAAACACCCGCCTTTAGCGGGTGTTTTATACAGAGAAGGGAAGGGATTATTTAATCTTCGCTTCCTTGTACATGACGTGTTTGCGGATCTTAGGATCGAACTTCTTGATCTCCATCTTGCCTGTCATGGTGCGTTTGTTCTTGGTCGTGGTGTAAAAGTGGCCGGTTCCGGCACTGGACACTAGTCTAATCTTGTCGCGCATGATTGTCTCCTAGACCTTTTCGCCGCGGGCACGAAGATCAGCCAGTACGCTGTCTATACCCTTTTTATCGATGATACGCATGCCATTGGACGATACGCGCAGCTTGACCCAACGCTTCTCTGCTTCCACCCAAAACCGCTTGTAGTGCAAATTTGGTAGAAAACGGCGTTTGGTCTTGTTGTGGGCGTGCGAAACATTGTTGCCTGTAATCGGTCTTTTGCCCGTGACCTGACACACTTTGGACATGGTTAAATCCTCAAAAATCAGCTATCTCTTTCCCGCAAGGGATGAAAGAGGCGGATTTATATCAGATAGGGGTCGGGGATACAAGTTTTTCTGGCCTATATCACAGAAAATCGTCAGTCACATCCATCCTAACTCTGCCAGAGACGCAATCTCGCCATCGCCCACGACCAGGTGATCCAGGACCTGTATATCCATCAGGGCCAGGGCCTCTTGGGTACGTCGGGTTATCTGACGATCGGCCTGACTAGGTTCGGCTACACCGGATGGATGATTGTGGGCCAGGATAACCCCTGCGGCGTTGTGACGCAGCGCACTCCTGACCACCTGGCGTGGATGTACGCTGGCACCGTTGATTGTGCCGAAAAAGAGCTCTTCATACTCTATGATGCGATTCTTGCTGTCCAGAAACAGGCATGCAAAAACCTCATTTTGGCGCTCTCGTAGTCGAGAGGTCAGGTAATTTCTGGTGTCATCCGGACTGGTCAGGCAGTCATTTCTGGTGATGGTTTCCCAAAGATGGCGCCTACCCATCTCTAACACAGCCTGCAGTTGAGCATATTTTGCGCTACCCAGTCCCTGACTGGAGCAGAACTCCTTCTCGTCAGCGGCCAGCAGGCTACGCAAGGAACCGTGTTCGTCCAACAGGTTACGGGCGAGATCAACTGCGGTCTTACCTTTAACCCCGGTGCGTAGAAAGATCGCCAGAAGTTCGGCATCCGATAGTGCGTTTGCCCCGCGTTTTAACAGTTTTTCTCTTGGTCGTTCGTCCGCCGGCCAGTCCGTTATAGCCATAGCTACCTCCATGTATTAGTTGTTGTATTTTCCTGTTTGGATAGTATGACGGTTGTTTGTTTGAGGCAAGATGAAACTCAGCTGCTATGGTTATCCTTTTAGTGATACCCGCATTGAGTTAATCTCTCTCTATAATAAGTAAAAATAGTTCGGAATACTTATGTCAGAATTGAACAACAAGCGGATCCTTTTAGGGATCACCGGTGGGGTCGCTGCCTATAAATCAGCAGAGCTGGTGCGCCTATTGAGGCAGGCCGGATCTGAGGTACAGGTGGTTATGACCTCAGCGGCAACCAGTTTTATCACCCCGCTAACCCTGCAGGCCCTATCTGGCAGAAGTGTACGCCATGATATGTTTGACTCTGAATCAGAAGCTGCTATGAGCCATATCGAATTGGCGCGTTGGGCCGATATGATCCTGGTGGCACCAGCCACAGCGGATTTTATTTCGCGTTTAGCGGCCGGCATGGCCAACGACCTGCTCTCAACACTGTGCCTGGCCTGTACCGCACAAATCGCACTGGCACCGGCCATGAACCGAGAGATGTGGTTAAACCAGGCCACCCAGGCAAACGTAGCGTTGCTAGGCAAAAGAGGCCTTAAGGTCTGGGGGCCAGCTGACGGAGAACAAGCCTGTGGCGAGACCGGCCCGGGTCGTATGCTGGAGCCAAGAGAATTGCTGGAACATATGAAAATCGAGTTGCCTGTAGGTGCACTGAACGGGGTCAATGTCCTGCTAACGGCCGGCCCTACCAGAGAACCGATTGATCCTGTGCGCTATGTAGGTAATCGCAGTTCCGGTCGCATGGGGTATGCCCTGGCTGCAGCGCTTGCTGACGCAGGAGCAAAGGTCGCTATGGTAAGCGGTCCGGTCTCGCTAGAAACCCCGCGAGGGGTGGAACGGACAGATGTTGAAACCGCCATAGAGATGGAGCATGAGGTAATATCAAGGCTGGATAGGTGTGACATCTTTGTAGCCTGCGCGGCAGTGGCCGATTACCGATGCGATGGCATTGCCGACCAGAAGATCAAGAAGGGCACAGAGAGATTGGAACTGAGCCTGGTGAAAAATCCTGATATCCTGCTCCAGGTGGCGTCAAAATCGAATCCTCCATTCACCGTAGGTTTTGCTGCAGAAACCGAGCATCTCGCACAACTGGCAGAAGAGAAGCGCAAAGCCAAAGGGGTGGATATGATCGCAGCCAATCTGGTCGGAAAGGATCAAGGTGGCTTTGAGGACGACCGAAATGCCCTTACCGTACTTTGGGAAGGTGGATCAACAGATCTGCCCATGATGAATAAGAGAGAGCTGGCCCGGGAGTTGGTTACACTAATCATAAAAAAATACCATGAGAAAGATTGAACTTAAGATACTTGATGAACGTTTGGGGGATGAGTTCCCTCTGCCTGAATATGCGACCGAAGGGTCGGCCGGTATGGATCTTCGGGCCATGCTTGATGAGCCCCTGGAACTGCAGCCAAGTCAGACCGAGCTGATACCAACCGGCATGGCCATCCATGTAGAAGACCCACACCAGGCGGCCATAATCCTGCCGCGCTCCGGGCTTGGACATAAACATGGCATAGTACTCGGCAACCTGGTTGGCCTGATCGACTCAGATTATCAGGGACAACTATTTGTATCCTGCTGGAACCGAGGCAACGAACCTTTTCGCATTGAGGTAGGTGAACGTATTGCTCAGCTAGTAGTAGTCCCGGTAATCAGAGCAAAGTTTGAGATTGTAGAAGAGTTCAACGCCAGCAAACGCGGGGCTGGTGGTTTTGGCCATTCAGGACGGACCTGAGCGCCAGTACAATAGGTATGTATATTATTGCCTGAGACTAGATAAGCATAAGGAGATACTGGATTTGGGGAAAGAGAACATGTTCGAAGCTGCAAAGCTAAAAAAATTATTTACTAGAACCGCCCCTACAGAGCATAGGAAAGGCGGTAGTACGTCTGTATTTACAGCAACTGTACTGGTTATCGCCATTGCTACCTTCATCGCCTGCTGGTTGACGTTCCAAGTAGTTCAGACAGTCAGTAACAGTCGGAGTATGGAGCGTGAAATCAGAGCCAGCGCCGAAGGAGTAGCCAATAATGTTGCCGGCCAAATACGCATCTATCGCCAACTTTTGAGCTCAATCTCCCAAGACCCTCAACTGATCGCGCTTTTAACATCAAATGATACAAAAGGTTTACTCCAAAAAAGCCAGTCTCTGCAGCAACAACTTCCAGGTGCAAAATATGTACGGCTATTGCCGTCTGGATGGAATGAGCAGGAGACAGGTATTGGACCAAATCTTAGTTTTGCTTCCCTGGCCATGTTGAGGAGTGTTGAGGAGGCGGGTGTGATATCGGCGGCGGAGGTGCATCAATTTAAGACGGAATATCAACATATAGCTATGGCCGCGCCAGTGATTGACGCCAAGAATGGCAAGGTTATCGGTGTAATTCATCTCTCACTGCCTATGGACATCATCGAACAGTCCATATCTATGGTCAAGAGTGAAGCAGGAGACCTAAGTGTCCAACAGATCGCTGGCGGCAATCCACTGTTGCTTGCCTCTAATGGAAATACCAGGAATGGTGTCAATTCTAGTGCAGGAAATATAAATATTCCTGGTACGATTTGGGATATCGCATATGAGGCAGGCGGGATAAAAATCGGTTGGAGCGACGGCATCCTATTGTTTGGAGTTCTGGCAATTGGGTTGTGCTTAATCGTACTGTCTGCATTGATCCTGCCGCGCCGCCTCAATAATGCGCTAGCAAGTGACCTACAGCAGATATTAAGGCTGGTGGAGAGGCTTCTTCTTGGAAAACCCATAACCAGCTATCAGGCCAAAGTGCCTGAATTACAGGAAACTATGGACCAATTGGTGCATATGAAGTTTGAAACTCCAGAGCAGATAAAACCCTCAAAACCCAAGAAAAGGATCTTAGATAAAGCCACAGGACTACCCCGTGTTGCGGCAAAAGAGGAAATAGACCTAGCGCCAGCGCCTGAAACCGGCAACAGCCTGCCCCAAGCCATACTTCGTAACTATGACATCAGGGGAGTGGTTAACAAGGATCTCACTGCCGACGTGGTCTACCAGCTAGGCCGTGCCATAGGTAGTATGGCATACGATGAGGGTGAGCAGACCGTAATAGTAGCGAGGGATGGACGTAAGTCTGGGCCAGAATTATCCGCAGCCCTATGTCGTGGATTGATGGATAGTGGCCGAGATGTGGTGGATATCGGCATGGTTCCGACACCACTCCTATATTTTGCCACCAATTTTCTGGGCAGCAATTCCGGTGTAATGCTGACCGGCAGCCATAACCCACCTGACTACAACGGCCTGAAGATTGTAATTGCGGGAGAGACGCTCTCAGGAGAAAAGATCAAGGATCTTGGTCGTCGTGTTGCCAAGGGCGATCTCCTGCAAGGAGAAGGCTCAAGAACCGAGCAGGACTTGGTGGGAGACTATCTGAACCGCGTGGTTGATGATCTACACATTGCTAGACCACTCAAGGTGGTCCTCGATTGTGGAAACGGAGTAGGCGGAGTAATCGCACCTGCACTGATCAAGCAGCTGGGGTGCCAAGTTGCGGAGCTATATTGCGATGTGGATGGAAATTTTCCAAACCATCATCCAGACCCCTCAAAACCGGAAAACCTAACCACCCTGATCAAGGCTGTTAAATCCAGTAAGGCGGATATCGGCCTGGCCCTGGATGGAGATGGCGATCGAATAGGGGTGGTTGACTCGGACGGAAACGTCATCTGGCCCGATCGTCTGCTGATGCTGTTCGCTATGGACCTCCTCTCTCGTCAGCCTGGCGCAGACATCATTTACGATGTTAAATGCAGCAAGCACCTTGCCGGACAAATCCTCACTAATGGCGGAAGGCCGTTGATGTGGAAAACCGGTCACTCCCTCATAAAGGCCAAGATGCGCGAGACTGGCGCCCTGTTGGCAGGTGAAATGAGCGGCCACATATTCTTTAAAGAGCGTTGGTATGGTTTTGATGATGGAATATATGCCTGCGCCAGACTACTTGAAATACTTACAGCAGATCCCCGCAGTCCGGCGGAGGTGTTCGCAGAGCTTCCGGATAGTATCAGCACTCCCGAGCTATCCATGTCTACGGCCGAAGGCAAAAATGTGGAGCTGGTGGAAAAGCTGATTGCAGCCGGAGACATGCCTGGGGCGAAATTGATTAAGATAGATGGCGTCCGCGCAGAATTTCAGCATGGCTGGGGTCTTATGAGGGCATCCAATACCATGCCGGCGGTGATATTCAGATTCGAAGCGGATGACATCAATGGATTGAAGCATGTACAAGATGTGTTCAGACAGGAGTTGCTGAAGATCGACCCAGAACTTAAGTTGCCTTTTTGAATATAATTGCAATCGTTAACAACCGATAACCTAAAAAGCGAAAAGATATGAGTCTTAGCCCAGAGCAGGCACACAATGTCGCCCACGTGTTGACGGAGGCGTTGCCCTACATAAAACGCTTCAAAGGTAAAACCGTTGTAATTAAATACGGCGGAAATGCCATGGTGGATGATGAGTTGAAAAACAGCTTTGCCCGCGACATTGTGCTGATGAAGCTGGTGGGTATCAATCCTGTAGTCGTGCATGGAGGCGGACCTCAAATCGGCAAACTACTTGAGCGTTTGGGCAAAAGTACTGAGTTTGTTCAAGGCATGCGGGTGACAGATAGTGAAACTATGGACGTGGTCGAAATGGTCCTGGGCGGCTTGGTGAACAAAGACATAGTAAACCTGATAAGCCAGCATGGTGGGGGCGCAGTCGGGCTGACCGGGAAGGACGGCGGACTCATCCATGCGCGCAAGTTAAAGATCAAAAAAGATGCGCCCGGTCTGGATGCTTCTGAGATTATTGATCTTGGGCATGTAGGAGAAGTCGAAAGCATTGATGCCAGCGTAGTTGACATGCTGGTTAACGGCGGTTTTATACCGGTAATAGCACCTATCGGGATTGGTAACGAAGGGGCCTCGTACAATATTAACGCTGACTTGGTGGCCGGCAAGATAGCTGAGGTACTGCAGGCGGAAAAACTTATACTGTTGACCAATACCGAAGGCCTGTTGGATAAAGACGGCTCCTTATTAACCGGCATGTCTGCTGCACGGGTGGCTGAATTGGTGGCAGATGGTACCATCCACGGCGGTATGCTTCCGAAGATCAATTGCGCCCTGGATGCAGTAAATGCCGGTGTAAAGTCTTCCCATATCATTGATGGCAGAGTACAACATGCGGTTCTGCTGGAACTGTTCACCGACGAGGGTGTAGGAACCCTGATCCGCGCCAGTTGATGAGATGAACGAAAAGATCCCGCGTAAGCAGCTTATCCTGGAGGCCCTTGCGGCTGAACTGGAGAACAATCCTGGGGCCAGAATCACCATTGCCGTTCTGGCACGAGCAACAGGCATTACAGAGGCCGCTCTGTATAGACACTTTGCCAGCAAGGCTCAGATGTTTGACGCCTTGATTGATTTTGCTGAAGAGTCGGTATTCACCCGCATCAACCAGATCATGGATGAGGAAAAAGACACCAGCTCCCGCTGCGCCCAAATTATCTATCTGTTACTCGGATTTGCTGAGCGCAACCCAGGTATCTCCAGGGTGCTTCTGGGTGATGCTCTAGTGGGGGAAGAGGATAGACTGCTATCCAGGGTTGAGCGATTTTTCAACCGGCTGGAGACCCAACTCAAACAGATTGTACGCGAATCCAGGATGCGGGAAGATGTTATAGGTTCAGTAACTGTCGAGGATAGCGTGGATATCATGCTGGGATTCGCCGAAGGACGCATGCACCGTTTTTTGCGCTCTCAGTTCAGATGGAGCCCGCTTGAAGGATGGGAGAGACAATGGAGCCTGATCGCAACCGCTCTATTCGTTGGCTAAGAACGGGTTAATCGTTACCAGACACAAACTTTTTGAATCCATTTTTGATCGTCTTGATTTTTGCGCTTTCACAGAACTTCTTACCCTCTTTTGAAGCCCTGCATTGAAGATCAAAAAATATATGTTCACCCGGCCCATCCTCTTTTGGTATACGTGAAAGGGTAATACCTATCCCCATATCCTTATCCGGGGCCGCAGTCATTATCACAGATTCGCCGGTCAATTCCGTTTTGGTGGTGGCATGTTCCAGAACGTACTCTTTGGACCTTTCCCAATAAGAGTCACAAACATTTTTATCCGGACAAGAGACTACATAATCAAGCTGAGAAGTTCTGCTCTTTCGCTCTATCTCAGGGGCACGTGATGCCTCCATTTTCTTTAGCACACGGAACCTTTCCAAATCCTCATCCGCCTTTTTCTTAATCCTCTCTTTGTCTTTTTCTCTACTTATGATCGCTGCATAGTTGTTCTTTAGCTGCTGCCGGGTACTGGCTATATCCTGCAACAGTTTGTCTGATGGTTTTCTACCCATGCGCTCCATACTCGCCGCGCTACTCTGCATGTCGGCAAGCTGTGTCTTTGATTGCCTTATGTTGCTCTTGGTTATTTCAATCATCACATCTATTGCCGTGAGCTTGCCGTCCATAGCCATGATTATGTCGTCTTCACTACGGAAGGTCCTCAGCAATACTCTATCATCGGCCTTCCTCTTTTCGATCAGCTTCTCACGTTCTTTCCTTAGTCTCTCCAGCTCTTTTTCCTGGGCGATCTCCTCTGCAGTCTTGGCACGATCGACCTTATTGATCTCTATACCTCGCTCATTCAGCTCGGAACGCGACTTATCCGCCTGATCAGGTGGTAGCTTATCTGTATAGTGGGTCTTGCCATTTTCATCCACCCATCTGTATAACTTGGCGGTAGCTGGCATAGAAAGAACAATGGTTAAAGCGGCACAAAGGATCAGATTTAGTCTAAATCGCATGGTATTCCTGTTTCCAAATGCTGATGGCTATAGCATAGACGATCACTATCTGCGAGTGAACACTAGATGCTTATATTGAGATTCAGTTCTTTTTCAGTGACAGTATCCAACCGAAAAATACAATAGAGATAGTACCGACCAATCCCACCAGCAATGGATGCAGCGGCAGCAGGGCCCACTCAGGAATGGCCTCAAATTTAGGTAGCAGATTGTTCCACGCCACCACCAGGACACCGATAATCGTTGCGATCATGGCCGATCTGCCGTTGGCTCCGGGAACCATGATGCCGAGCAGAAACAACCCCAGCATCCCACCGCCAAACACTGCAGAGATCTGCCACCATACATCCAGCGCCGTCTTCACCTCAATCATAAGCAGGGCAGCAGCAGTGCCAATTATGCCGATGATGACGGTGGTCCAACGAGTCACAGATAAGAGCTTATGATCGTTCACTCCCTCTTTATTCCATCTGCGATAAAAATCGACAGCCCAGACCGTGGCGGAGGTATTAAGGCTGGAATCCAGCGTACTCATACCGGCGGCCAGCACTGCGGCAATCACAATACCAACCACCCCTGTGGGCAGTTGGGTAACAATAAAAAAGGGAAACACCTGATCCGGCTTGTCTGGCAGTCCAGGGGTAGGTAGGACCTGATAGTAGACAAAGAGCAAGGTGCCGATGAGAAAGAACAACGCGGAAACCGGGATATAGGTGAGACCGCCAATCCACATGGAGCGCACTGCCTCCCGGTCGGACCTAGCCGACAGGAAACGCTGTACATAGTTCTGGTCCACGCCGAAGTTCTTTAGGTTTTCCACGATCCCAAACAACATGATCACCCAAAACCCCTGTACCGCCAGATCCCAGTCCATGCTTCCCAGCGAAAATTTACCCTGCTCCATGGCGTTAGTAAACGCCAGCCCCATACCTCCAGGGATATTAACCAACAGCAGTAGCAGGCATAGTAGGGCACCGCCCAACAGTACAATGGATTGTACAACGTCCGTCCATACCACCGCCTCAAATCCACCGGCGGCAGTGTAGGCGATAGTTAGAATACCCAAGGCGAGGATGACACTGGTCAGATCCCACCCCAGAAGTTGACTCACTGCCAAGGCCACAAGATACAGCACCACCGCTATGCGACCCACCTGCAGCATGATCAGGCTGATTCCGGCATAGGCCCGGGCCCAATACCCAAAACGTGCCTCCAGGTGTTGATAGGCCGTGGTGGCAACCAGCTTGCGATAGAAGGGGATAAAAAAATGGCCTGCGATGATGCAGGCGATGGGCAAACTCAAAGAGAAGACAAAGGGATTCCAGTTGCTGGCATAGGACTTTCCCGGATTGGCTAGAAAGCTTATGCTGCTCAGATAGGTGCCGAGGATGGATATCCCAATGGCCCAGCCTGGGAGCCTGCGGCTACCCAGAACATAGGCCTCCATGCTGTCATTGCGTTTTACAAACCAGGCGCCGAAAACTGCAGTACCCAATAGATAGATAGCTACTATAAACAAGTCGAGGATCGGCAAACTGGATTGTTCCGCCATAAGGATGTTTCCTGAATCAGATGGTTGTTGTTATATACCGTACTCAGCGCGGTATTTAGTTATGCGTTCCAGATCTGCGGCTGAGTTATCTTGTTGCTTCAGATAATCAATCAGGTTTTCCAAGCGGGTTATGGCCGCTACTGGTATATTGTAATCACGCTCAACTTCTTGAATGGCTGAGAGCTCTCCCTGGCCCCTTTCCTGCCTATCTAGAGCGATGAACACCGCTGCTGGCTTTGCCCCTTGAGCTGCAATCACCTCCATAGATTCTCTGATGGCGGTACCTGCAGTGATCACGTCGTCTATGATGGCAATCCTGCCCTCAAGCGCATGTCCCACTATGCTACCCCCCTCCCCATGATCCTTGGCCTCCTTGCGATTAAAGGCATAGGGAATATCGACCCCATGATGATCAAACAGGGCTGCTGCAGTCACTGCAGCCAGGGGTATGCCCTTATAGGCTGGTCCGTACAACAGATCGAATTCTATTCCTGAGTTGACGATGGCCTGGGCGTAGAAGCGGCCTAGTCTGGCTAGACTAGAACCGCTATTGAATAGGCCGGCATTAAAAAAATATGGACTGATACGTCCCGATTTCAGGGTGAACTCACCGAAGCGTAGCACCCCGGTCTCCAGTGCGAAATCGATAAACTCACGTTGATAATCTTGCATGGTATCTCCAGGAAAACTTGCCTTATTGTCCGTATGCATGATGGCGGATGCAACGGTTTATTGCCGCATGGATGGAAGCCCCAAGCTAAATTCCTGCATCTGGATGCCGATCATCACGATATGCCCGGAGTGACGGGTCATCCCCCCCTCGCTGAAATCAAAGCGGAAAGTGCGGCGCGGACGGATACCGTTTTTGGTCCAGACAATGCCTATGCGCCGTAGAGCCACGGTCTGATCCAGAAACTGCACCCCGCGTATTTCGCAGGCCTTGGTGCAGATGCCTGTGGCCATCTCACGAGCGCGGGCGCTATCCAGCCAGAACCAGATAAACAAGAACAACAGAAGGATGCCAAACAAGGAACTCATAAATGTTATGCTGTGTGATCTTATTCTTAGGGACTTTATTCCATGAATAATATAAAGATAGTGCAAGGAGATATTACACGGCTTGAGGTGGATGCCATAGTAAACGCCGCCAATAGTTCTCTGCTTGGCGGCAGCGGAGTAGACGGCGCCATCCATAGGGCTGCAGGGCCGGAACTGCTAGAGGCATGCAAATCTCTAGGCGGATGCCCTACAGGGGAGGCACGCATTACACCTGGGTTCAAACTACCGGCAAAGTGGGTAATCCATACCGTGGGACCGATATGGCATGGAGGCAAGTCAGGCGAGCCAGAACTGCTTAGATCTTGCTACACAAAATCCCTGGACCTGGCACGGGAACACGGGATAAAAAGCATCGCATTTCCTGCAATAAGCACCGGTGTCTATGGATATCCCAAGGACGCAGCGACAGGGACTGCTTTGAACGTCATGCTGTCAGCAAATGGATTCGAACAGATTGTCGCCTGTTGCTTTTCCGAAGAAGATACCGAGCTATACCGAAGGTTGCTGAAGGAGCTGTAATGACAGAGCAAAAACCGACCCTGCTGCAACGGTTGGATAACACACCCATAATCATGTTTGTAATAGTCGCTATCCCACTGGGAGTAGCCCCTATATTTCCAGAACCGCACCTATGGCAGAAACTAAAGATGCTGGCAGCGGGAGAGCTGGTGCGTCCGTTGGATATATTCGATCTATTTATGCACGGAACACCAGCGCTGGTGCTTATCATCAAGCTGGTTCGGATGTGGGTGAATAAAATCTAATGCGCGCACATCACGCGTCATCTAAATCTCTTAGATTGGGTCAATCGCTCCAGCCTCAATCTTTGCCGTTCATCGAACAGGTGGCGTGAGCTAATCCAGACCGCGGTAATGGCCCCAAAACCGGTGCCTGCTGCTATCAGCAGCATGATCATAATCTGATACTTGGCCGCCTCCAGAGGCGGGCTCCCGGCCAAGATCTGTCCGGTCATCATACCGGGCAGGCTGACCACACCAGCCGTGGCCATAGCATTGATGATTGGAATCAAACCGGCACGTAGGGCGTCTCTTCTGATGTCTCCGATGGCATCGCTCCATTCCTCCCCCAGAATCAACCTGGCCTCTATGTTCCCTTTCTGTAACCAGGCGTTCTGGGTCAGGCTGTCCATGGCTATCGCGATGCCGGTCATGGTGTTGCCCAGAAGCATGCCCAGTAAGGGGATTAGATATTGCGGCATATACCATGGCTCTACACGCACCACCAGGTGCAGGGCCAGCAGGGTTATGCTGAAGGATGATATGAACATAGACATGGTGCCTATACCCATACCCCAGGGTCCGGTGAATCGTTTTTTCTGGCGAGCCATCACCTCGTAGCCGGCCACACTCAACATGAACATACATAGTAGAGCGATCAGAACAGGGTGGGTCTGATCAAACAGGGTCTTCAGTACCAGCCCCAACAGTCCCAACTGCACGACACTACGGACGGCGGCCAACAACAATCTACCCTCTACCTCCAGACGCAGACGCCAGGACAGCAATGCCAAGAGCAACACCAGTATAGATGCGATGGAGAGATCCAGAGGACTAAGTGAGATAAGGTGCATTACTCTGGCTCCAGCCTGCCGCAGTTGATGGCGTAGCTGCTGTCACTCACTCGCTGGCGTTGTTCTTGGTTGTGGCTCACCCAGAGCACTCCACAATCCTGTTGTGTGCGATAACGCTCGATCATCTCCTCGACCCGTCGGCAGTTTGCTGTATCCAGGTTGGCAGTGGGTTCGTCTAGCAACAGAAACTCGGGCTGATTAGACAGCAGCCGCGCCAGAGCTAGACGTTGCCGCTCTCCGCTGGATAGTCGACCCACCTCCCACTCCAGACACTCGCGTTCGAATCCCAGATCGAACAAAAGAGTCTGGTCGATCACGGGTAGATGCTGGCCCACCCGTGGATACCACCAGTGACTCTCAGTGGGCAGAAGTCCAACCCGCCTGCGCCAATGGGATGGAGGCATGCAACCCTGAGCTTCACTGTTTAACCGCGCCTCTCCTGCATGCGGATCCAAGTCGGCCAGGGCGCGCAGCAAAAGTGTCTTACCACTGCCAGAGGGACCGCTCAAGGTGACGCATTCACCCGAATTTACGGTGAGGTCGATGGGATCTAAGTGGCGACTTTGAAACTGAACAAGGACGAGAGAGGACAAGGTTATCTGCGCCTAAAAATCAGGTCCCATACACCGTGACCCAGTCTTTCCCCCCGCCGCTCGAACTTGGTCACTGGTCGATAATCTGGACGCGGGCTAAAGTTGTCCGGGCCTGCATCATTTTTAAACAGGGTGTCCTCCGCGCTTAATATCTCCATCATTTGATGCGCATAATGCTCCCAATCGGTAGCGGCGTGAAAGACCCCTCCCGGTCGGATCGCCCTGGCCAGCAACCGAATAAATGCCGGCTGCAGTATGCGCCGTTTATGGTGCCTCTTTTTGTGCCAAGGGTCGGGAAAAAACAGATACACCCCATCTAGAGATTGGGGTTCAATGACACTCTCCAACACCTCAACGGCATCGTGGCGCATAACGCGCAGATTGGTCAGGCCACGCTCTTCAATATCTAGCAGCAAGCGGCCAACACCTGGACTATGCACCTCGATACCCAAATAGTTCTGCTGAGGATGGTTGGCTGCCATCTGCGCCAGAGAGGAGCCATTACCAAAGCCAATCTCCATGATAATCGGATAATCGTTGCCAAATCGTGTGAACAGATCCAGAGGATGGCCTGGAGTGAAATCTATACCGAATTGGGACCATAAGGTCTTAAAGGCGCGCTCCTGCCCCGTGGTCAGGCGACCCTCCCGCAACACATAGCTGCGAATCTTGCGATGATGTCTTTCGCCATCGGTCATCTGATCGGCGTGAATAGTCCCTAGAAAAACATGCCTTCGAGCGGTGATGAGGCGGAGGCAAAACGCTTGGCTGGCATGCGTCCAGCCAGAAAAGCCTCGCGTCCTGCTTCAATGGCCTTCTTCATGGCGGAAGCCATCAGGATTGGATTGTTCGCGGCGGCGATGGCGGTGTTCATAAGAACACCATCACAACCCAGTTCCATAGCCTCAGCTGCATCCGACGCAGTACCCACGCCCGCATCCACCAGAATCGGCACATTGGCGTTCTCCACGATGGTCAGGATGTTGAGCTTGTTGCGGATGCCCAGGCCGGAACCTATAGGTGCTGCCAGAGGCATGACGGCTACGCAGCCCAGTTTTTCCAGTTCGCGCGCAACAATAGGATCGTCGTTGGTATAGACCATAACATCAAAGCCGTCCTTGATCAGTTCCTCGGCGGCGGTAATGGTCTGCATCACATCCGGAAATAAGGTCTTGTCGTCTCCCAGCACCTCCAGTTTCACCAGATTATGCCCCCCCAGCAGCTCGCGGGCCAGCTTGCAGGTACGAACCGCTGTCTTGGCGTCATAGCAACCGGCAGTATTGGGCAAGATGGTGTATTTATCTGGCGGCAACACATCCAGGATATTGGGCTCGTCCTTGTTCTGTCCAATGTTGGTGCGGCGTACGGCAATAGTAACGATCTCGGCCCCGCTGGCGTCTATGGCGGCGCCTGTCTCTTCCAGGTCTTTATATTTTCCGGTGCCTACCAACAGGCGTGATTTGTATTCGCGTCCGGCTATGGTAAAGGTATCGCTCTTTCGTTCGGGCATGGTATGTCTGCTTCCGTCTGTTTCAGTTTCAGATGAGATTCTATGGCTTGCGCCGATGGACCCAAGGATAGCCTTGTTGGGTCATGGTTAAAAGTCTGCCTTGATTATCCCCCACCAATGGCCTGGACAATCTCCACCCTATCGCCGGGTTGAAGTCGGTATTGATCAAATGTGCTGCGTGGAACCAGCTCTTCATTGACCTCTACGGCAAAACGTTGTTCGCCCAGATCAAGCTGTTGCACCAGTTCGCTCATAGTAAGTTTGTCGGAGAACTGCTGTTCTTCTCCATTTAGATATATCTGCATGGGGCATTCGTAATAGAAGTATTGAACACCCCGTTATTCTAGCCGACCCCATGCTAACTCTCCAAGTTGCTTTAACCCCATGATGAGGAATAGAATCAGAGTCCGACGCGGGTATCGTATATCGGTATTACCCTAGCTTCCCAAGCTAGTGAGGCGGGTTCGACTCCCGCTACCCGCTCCAAACCTCCCTATCTGATAGTTGATCAGAACTTTTTTGCTAGACTCATAACTAATGCCTTTAGGCAATAAGCCTCTGGTGTATTTTTTCACTGATTCAAGTTAGCAACAATCCAGCATTACCAAGGAGATGTAGATGGGAAGACTTTTCAAAGCCCTGGGGATATTCATAGGTGTTATTTTGCTGCTGATAGTGGCCGCAGCTGTAGTAATACCCATGGTTGTGGACCCCAACGACTTCAAGGATGAAATAGTTAAAAAGGTGCATGAACAAACCGGCAGGGAACTAAAAATTGCTGGCGACCTGGATCTGTCCGTATTTCCCTGGCTGGGCGTACAGGTAGACGGTGTTGAGCTGGGTAATGCCAAAGGCTTCGGCAAATTGCCGTTTGCTGCAATTAAACACGCGTCACTGCGAGTTAAGCTGATGCCGTTGCTTGAGAAAAAGTTGGAAATTGACACTATCGGGCTGGAAGGGGTTGCACTCAATCTGGTCAGAAAGAGTGATGGCGCCAGCAACTGGGATGGCCTGGATAAGAGCAATAAAGAGGAGACGGCATCAAATACGCAAGAGGGCAAGCAAGGCCCGGGGCTGGAAAGTTTTGCTATCGGCGGCATTGCCATAAAAGATGCCAGCATCAGCTGGGATGATCGCCAATCAGGTCAACAGCTTGCGATTAGCGACTTCAATCTCAACAGTGGTGCCATCGTTCCAGGCAACCCGGTTAAACTCAGCATGGGCATGAAGGTACAGAGCAAAGACCCTGCCATAAATGCCATGGTAGGACTGGATGGGTCCGTAGAGTTGGACCAGAGCCATAAGCAGTTAAATGTGCGAGGACTCAAGGTCAGATTGGATGCAGACGGCCCTGCCCTACCCCAGGGCAAACTCAAGGCCCATCTGGAAAGCACCTTGTTGCTGGCGCTAAGTGGACAGGCATTCGCTCTGCTGGATCTAAAGATCATATCAGGAGACCTTAATCTAACAGGCGAGATCAAGGGGGCAAAGTTGGGTACCGACACACCGCAATTCAGCGGCAAGATTGCAATTGCCGAGTTCAGCCCGAGAGATTGGATGACAAGCCAGGGAATGGAGCCGCCAAAAATGGCTGATCGCAAGGCCATGAGCAAACTTGCAGCGAGCCTAACCCTTAATTCCAGCGGCGTATCAACCAAGATCAACAAACTAGCGATCCAATTGGACGACACCAGAATCAACGGCAATGCGGTTATACAGGGAAAAGCTGCTGCCTTTAAACTGGATATGGATGCCATAGACATTGATCGTTATCTAGCGGCAGATTCTGATAAAAGCGATACAGTAACCAGCGGCAAACCAGAACCATCCTCAGCAGGTGAACAATTGATACCGGTGGAGACCATACGCAGCCTTGACATGAGCGGTACAATAACCATAGGGAAACTCACGATAAATAAAATGCCCGCCGAGAAAGTGCAAATAGGCCTAAAGGCAAGAAACGGTGTGCTGGAGACCACGCAGAAGATAGGCTCTTTCAGTGGTGGAAACTACGGTGGCTCACTGAACATCAATGCAAGCGGCAAGACGCCGACACTTAAACTGACCAGCAAGCTCTCTGGTGTACGTTTGGAGATATTGATCAAAAATCTGGCGGGTGAAGACCGAATCAACGGAGAAGGCAACTTCAATGCAGACCTGACCGCATCAGGCAACAGTATCGATAGCATCAAGCGAACCCTGAACGGAAAGATGGACTTTAATCTCCTGAAGGGCGCCATCAAGGGAATAAATCTGGCAGCGGAATTGCGCAAGGCCAAGGCCCTGCTCTCCGGCAAGAAGGTGCCTAAGGAGAACGGCCCGGTTCAGACCGACTTCTCTCAGATCAAGGGCAGTGCAACCATCAAAAACGGAGTGATGCACAACGACGACCTACAGGCACTATCTCCATTCTTCCGAGTTACCGGCAAAGGCACGGCTAATCTAGTCAAAGAACGTCTGGACTATACCGCCAATGTCTACGTGGTAGAGACCTCCAAGGGACAGGGCGGTCACGACCTGGCAGGTCTGGATGAACTAGAACGTAAAAAGATTGGCGTTCCTGTACACTTTACTGGATCTTTCTCCAATCCCAAATGGAAGGTTAAGTGGGACAAAGTATTGCTTGAGTCCCAGAAAGAGGAGCTGAAATCCAAGCTGGAAGAGAAGTTGATCGGCGAAGAGAAAAAGGATGGCGAAGAAGAGTCCGACAAAGACAAACTAAAGAGGAAGCTGCTGAGAAAGATTATTCGCTGATATGTGAACCATAAGATTGCCGGAGAAGAGACATGGCCAAGATGATACAGTGCGTAAAACTGAACAAAGAGGCGGAGGGGCTGGACCAGGCGCCCTATCCTGGAGAGTTGGGGCAGCGTATCCTGGAAAACGTCTCCAAAGAAGCGTGGCAAATGTGGTTTCAACAGCAGACTATGCTAATAAATGAGTATCGCCTGAATCCGATTGACCCCAAGGCCAGGACCTTTCTGGAACAGCAGATGGAACAGTTTTTCTTCGGTGACGGCACCACTGCTCCGGTAGATTACACTCCGCAGCGACCCATATAACCATTCTAGACTTGACTCTATAGGCCTGGACCGCTTTAATACGCACCTCTCCACGATTGGAGATCCCGCACCAATGCCCAGGTAGCTCAGTCGGTAGAGCAGGGGACTGAAAATCCCCGTGTCGGCAGTTCGATTCTGTCCCTGGGCACCATATTTCTTCTTAGATTACTTATTTCGGCAAAATCCGCTGATTATTCCATTGTGTTGAATCGAACTGCGTGCAGTTCGATTACTCGGCACATCCCTGTGCCTCGCCCTCCGGGTTCGCTACGCTCATGCAAAATCGCTCCAAGCGATTTTGTCTGTCCCTGGGCACCATTTTCTTTTTCAGACCGCTTATTACGGCTCAATTGCAATAAGTCAGATTGCCATATCTGCGACAAACAGTGCCGTCTGAACGGTATGTGATATCTCCGTAACGTTGTTCAGTTGTGCCGTCCGAGTTATATAGTGTATTTCCATATTGCCGTGATGTTGTGCCGTCTGAATTATACATGGTGTTCCCATAGCGCCTGGAAGTGGTACCGTCCGGACTATAGGTGGTATTCCCGTATTGTTGGTAGGTTCCTGGACCGCCGCGCAAATAGCCGTCAGCACATACTGCACTAGTCATGGTCAAGAACACTGCTGTAGCAATAAGTAATTTTCTCATTGCTTTTCTCCTTGTGAGGCACTTTCTGACTATATTCACTCTGACCGCTATCTGCCCGAAAAATCCCATGCTTAGATTATTCTTCATTAATTTTTTATTGCTTGATGGCACTTCGATATTAACCCATAAACAGTGTGAATATAACAGCATTGTCCGTCCTAACCGTTTTTCTGTCATAATCCATCCTTCGTTTGACTGACATAGAGAAACATATCGTGGATTACCCGCTAGTCCTGGCCTTTGTCGTAGGTTTCTTTAGCGCAGCCCACTGTTTAGGTATGTGTGGCAGTATCATGGGGGCTTTGACCTTGAGTCTACCGTCCGAGGTGCGGGGCGGAACTGGCAGCTTTCTGCTGTTTGTGGTGCTGTATAACCTGGGGCGGATACTGACCTATGTCGTCATGGGTGTGGTGATCGGTTTTACCGGCCAGCAACTGGGAGGAGCACTGGAGGGAGAGGGCTGGAGGCAGGTTGCCAGCATAGTGGCCGCCATAACCATTATCCTGATCGGGCTATATCTGACCGGCTGGGTCCCATTTTTGCGTAATATGGATCGTCTGGGCGGAGGCCTGTGGAAGCTGTTAGAGCCCTATGGACGTAAGATGTTACCGGTGCGAACACCGCAGGCGGCCTTTTTTTCCGGTCTGGTCTGGGGTTGGCTGCCTTGCGGTTTAGTCTACTACGCCCTTATTTTGGCGCTGCCCCTGAGTGACCCCATTATGAGCGGGCTGTTTATGCTGGTCTTCGGCCTGGGGACCCTGCCGGTCATGATCGGAACCGGTATTTTTGCCGGCGCTCTGGCTCGGTTGGGCAGGAATGTGCGGCTGCGGCAGACCGCGGGCGTCGTAGTCATCCTGGTGGGTGTGCTGGGATTGCTTTTCGGAGCGGATATTTTTTTGGTACCATTGGGCGGCTAGCCACCAATTAATTATAAAGAAGCAGGTGCTGACATGATTCGAGGCAAGAGTCCATCACTATTGGAAGTGACCAACGCGGCAAGGGTTGTTGCCGCAACTGGCGTGAATACCATGCTCTACGGCGAAACCGGTACCGGGAGAGAACTGCTGGCCAGATTTATTCACGCCCACAGCGCCAGGTATAAACACCCTTTTGTATCGGTGAATTGCGCATCCATTCCCGAAGACCAAGTGGAATCACTGTTGTTTGGATTTGCCAAAGGTGCAACCACATGCGCTGAAGAAGAACACAAGGGATATCTTGAATCGGCGGCCAACGGAACCCTGTATCTGAGCGAAGTAGCCGACTTGCCGCTTGATGTGCAGGCCAAGTTGTTACGCTTCCTGGATTCTGGCGAGATCCTACCATTAGGTTCGCCAAAACCAATTAAGTTGGATGTTCGTCTGATTGTCGCAAGCCAGACCGATCTTGGTGAAGAGGCAGAGAAAGGCAGATTCCGCCAGGACCTCTATTACCACTTGAATGTGGTTCCACTAAAACTACCGCCATTGAGAGATCGCCAGGGTGACATCCCAATCCTATTGGGGCATTTTATAAGCCTGTTCTCTGCGCGTCATAATTTGAGGTCGCCTCACTTTACCAAAGAGGCCCTCAGCAGCATGAAGAGGTATTTCTGGCCTGGAAACGTACGTGAGCTACGAAACCTATGCGAACGCCTGGTGATCCTGCTGCCGGGACAAGAAGTGGGCATGCAAAATCTTCCACAAGAGGTACGCACTGAGCATACAGCCGAGAACAGAACTGACTCGGTGGTAACCCTGCCGCCTGAAGGCATATCTTTGGCCGGGGTTGAAGAGAGTCTGATCAGACAGGCTTTGGAGCTGGCCAAGGGAAACCAAAGCAAGGCAGCCAGGCTGCTCGGAATCAGTCGTGACACCTTACTCTATAGACTGAAGAAGTTTGCCATCACCTAACTGGATCGGTCCTGTTTCCTCCCGGCGAAATCGAGCCCATGCAGGATAGAAACGGCCTCAAAACCTATCTTAGATTGCTGTCGTATGTGCGCCCGTACGTACCGGCGTTTCTTGTCAGTGTGGTCGGTTATATGCTGTTTGCCTGGACCATGCCTGCCTTTGCCAAGCTAATAGAATGGTTTGTGGAAGGGCTCCAGGGTGGAGATGAGAAATACCTATTCTATGTACCAATGTTGGCGGTCGCCATCGCCATCTTCCGCGGCATAGGTTTCTACCTAGGCAACTATTTCCTGGCCAAAGTATCCTACGGGGTGGTGCACGACCTGAGGGTAGATCTTTTCAATCGACTATTGGAGTTGCCCAACTACTATTTTGACCGGAACAACTCAGGACACCTTATATCCAGGATTACCTACAATGTAACCCTAGTCACCACCGCCGCGACAGATTCCATAAAGACCGTCATCAGAGAGGGGCTGACAATACTTTTTGTGCTTGGGTATCTGTTGTTATCCAACTGGAGACTCACCCTGGTTTTTCTGGTGGTTATGGGAATCATGGCAGTGATTGTTTCTCATGTTGGTAAGCGATTGCGCAAACTGAGCCATAAGATACAAAATGCAATGGGGGATGTAACTCATGTGGCCTCAGAGAGCATAAACGGTAATCAGGTGGTGCGCAGCTATGGTGGCGAAGAGTATGAGAAGAAACGTTTCTTTGACGCCAGCTGGAATAATCTACGACAAAATATGAAGATGGTGCGAGTAAGTTCCATCAACACCCCGGTGCTACAATTCCTGGTAATCCTGTCTGTGGCCATTGTCATGTTTCTGGTGCTACAGATGCGCGCCACAGGCACCGTAGCCGAATTAGTGGCCTTTGTCATGGCCGCCACCATGATGCCCAAGCCGATACGCCAATTGAGCGAGGTCTACGGCAATATCCAGAAGGGCATAGCCGCCTGCGAGAACATCTTTGAGCAAATAGATGAAGAGGCGGAGGAAGACTTTGGCACCGTTGAGATAGCAAGGGTTTCTGGCAGCATCAGCTTCAGTGAACTCGAGTTCAGTTACCAAGGATCTGAGCAAAAAGTTCTGCGGGGAATAGACCTTGAGATCGCACCTGGAGAGATGATCGCATTTGTGGGTCGGTCCGGCAGCGGCAAGACTACCATCACGAACCTGCTGTTGCGTTTCTATAACCCCACATCCGGACATATCTTGGTGGATGGTATCCCGATACAGGATTATAAACTGCGCAATCTACGCGAACAGATCGCCCTGGTCAGCCAGAACACCACCCTTTTCAATGACACAGTGGCACGTAATATCGCCTATGGTTCTTTAGGCGACAAGAGTGAATCCAATATCATTCAGGCTGCCGAGGCGGCATATGCTATGGAATTTATCCAGCGCATGGATGACGGATTGGACACACTCATCGGGGAAGACGGTGTATTGCTGTCCGGTGGTCAACGTCAACGCCTCGCCATCGCGCGGGCCTTTCTCAAAGATGCTCCCATATTGATCCTGGACGAAGCCACATCCGCACTAGATACAGAGTCGGAGAGGAATATACAGGAGGCGCTAAAACATCTGGCCAAAGGACGGACCACGCTGGTGGTAGCCCATCGCCTCTCAACCATTGAGGGAGCAGACAGGATTGTAGTGCTCAAGGATGGGCAAATCGTCGAAAGCGGCAAACACGATGAACTTCTGGCCCTGGACGGAGAATATACCTCGCTGTATAAGACTCAATTCGAGTCACAGGAATCAGAATCAGACTAGATACCTGGACCAATCTTCGTCCAGATCACCGAAAACAAAAAAATCCGGGTTCAGCAACGACTCTTTTTTATTGTAACCAAGGGGCTGCATGTTAGTGTCGGTAAGCCTGCCCCCAGCCGCCTCCACTATGGCTTGGGCCGCTCCTGTATCCCATTCAGATGTAGGACCCAGGCGTGGATATATATCTGCCATGCCCTCGGCCACCAAGCACGACTTCAGGGAACTGCCCATACTGATGATCTCGTGTTCCCCCAGGTTTTCCAGATAGCGTTTCAACCTCTCGCCGGCGTGGGAGCGGCTGCCAGCCACTCGGATTGCGGAGCCGTGCTTCGAAGTCACAGAGATAGATTCCGCAGCACTATCGGGCAGCTGCTTAAACGCGCCACCATCTATCGATCCATAATATGTGACCTTGGATACAGGGACATATATGACGCCCAGGATCGGTCGTCCGCCGTCTATTAACGCGATATTGACGGTAAACTCACCGTTACGTTTTACAAACTCCTTGGTGCCGTCCAGAGGGTCGATCAGCCAGTATCTTTCCCAGGTCTTACGTAGAGAGTAAGGGATCTTGGCGGACTCTTCCGACAGAATAGGTATCTCCGGAGTCAACTCCAGCAAGCTATTGGTGATGACATTATGGGCAGCCAGATCTGCTTCAGTCAGGGGAGATAGATCAGATTTTTCGTATACAGAAAAGTCGGTTTCATAGATCTTGAGGATCGCCTCGCCGGCACCCACAGCAATCTCAATGAGCTTATCCATTGGTGGTAGTTTCTTGTTCATGGGGTCAGCAGTGTTATATACAAATGTAAAAAAGTCTAATCTCTCCATGTTGCGGTCGTTTTCCGCATCATCTCTCTTACTAGAAAAAGGGCGGCTATGGAGCGAGCCTCGGTAAAGTCATCCTGCTGCAGTAGCCTGTCTACATCACCCAGCTTCCAAGGTACCACCTCTATCTCCTCGGGTTCGTCACCCTCAATCTTATTTTCATATAGATCCCTGGCCAGCACTATATGCGTGGTGTGACTCAGATAGCCAGGGGCGATGGAAAAGGAGTGGATATGTTCGAGCTTGTTGGCACCAAACCCGGTCTCTTCCTGTATCTCCCGATCGGCCGCACTCAACATGTCTTCGCCATCTTCTATGTGTCCTTTGGGGAAAGCCAGCTCATAGCGGTCGGTTCCAGCCGCATACTCCCTAATCAGCAACACCGTATCTCTATCTAACAAAGGGACTACTAGCACTGCGCCCTGTTTTGAGCCGATTATGCATTGGTACTTGCGTTGCTCACCATTAGTGAACTCCAGATCCAACTCCTCTATGTTGAATACCCCGGTGTGGATGATGCGACGACGTGAATGTATGCTAGGTTTTTTGCTCATAATACTTCCGAAACGATCTTTATTCAGTATAGTGTACCTTCAATCCACCAATTCGAGTTAATAGCGTGAAGAAGAGATAATCATGATCGACTGGAAACAGATCGATACTGTATTTTTGGACATGGATGGCACCTTGCTGGATCTACACTTCGATACACACTTCTGGTTGGAGCACGTGCCCAGGAGGTATGCAGAGGCCCAAAACCTAACACTAGAGCGATCTAAACAGGAGCTGTACGGACGTTACAAGGATATAGAGGGGACACTGGAGTGGTACTCGGTTGACCATTGGAGCCGTGAGCTAGGGCTGGATATCGCACTACTGAAACAAGAAGTTGATCATCTTATCGCCGTACATCCTCATGTGGTGGAATTTCTAAACTCCATGCACATACTGGGCAAACGAACTCTGCTGGTCACCAATGCCCACCAAAAATCCTTGGAGCTGAAACTTGATAGAACAAAACTAAGCGGACATTTGGATGGGATCATATGCTCCCATGACCTGGGGCACGCCAAAGAGTCGCCGGAGTTCTGGCCGAGACTACAACAATTGGAACCATTCGAGAAAAAGAAGACGCTGTTTGTGGATGACAGCGTTGCGGTGCTGCATTCTGCCGAGGAGTACGGTATCAAGTGGTTGCTGATGATATTAAAACCAGACACAAAAGCCCCTTTGAAAAACGCAGAGCATTTCCCTGCAATACATGACTTTTCCGAGATTATGCCTGCTATTTAGCTGGGTACTTGCCCCACTTCTTAAAACGTTTTTTGCAGTACTTAAGCAGTTGCTCGTAGTTCTTGAAATGTAGCTCAAAGCCGTCTTCGGCCGGGGCATCAAATTCGCACCAGTCATTTTCATAGTCGCGACAGATTTGGGGCCTGGTCTCATAGATACCGCAGCGACCGTCCTCCTGGATATGTTCACACCTGCCTTGGAACAGCAGATACCACTCTCCTTCATCCCTATAGACCTCAACCCCCTTATGGGAAATCTGCCATAGCAGATGATCAAAATCTTCCTTAGAGCGCGGAGCATCACCCAACGCCTCTGTGGTGTAGGTACAGCATTTAGTATTTGTGCAGCGGGAGCACTTATCTTTTGTCTCTTTGCCCATGGGATACTAATCTTTAGATTCCGGTTTGCGCGGTTTTCTGCTGCGGCGTCTCTTTTTATCGCCCTCTTTGTGTCCACCTTTATGCCCGCCGGACTTGTGTTTGTGCGACCCTCCTTTGCCTCGTGGATTGCGACTGCCGTGCTCCGGGCGTTTCCTGCTCTTGGGATCGATCTCTGCCAACAACTCCTGAGTCACCGGTTGCATCTCAATACGATGTCCGATGTAGGTCTCGATATCGGGCAAGGAGAAAGAGTAGGTCTCACAGGCGAAACTGATGGCGTCACCGCTGGCGCCGGCACGGGCAGTACGCCCGATCCTGTGTACATAGTCTTCCGCATCTTCCGGCAGGTCATAATTGATGACATGACTTACATCCGGGATATGCAGGCCGCGCGCAGCCACATCTGTGGCCACCAGTACCGGCAGTTCTCCGGACTGGAACTCACCCAACAGGCGCATGCGTTTCTTCTGCGGCACGTCTCCGGAGAGTACAGCGGCCTTGAAGCCGTTGCCTTCCAGAAAGCCCCATACCAGATCGGCCACGCGCTTGGTATTGACAAAGACGATGCTGCGTCTGGGGTCCATATGGCGTAACAACCCGATCAGAAGAGATACCTTCTCATCGTTGGCGGTCATATAACAGACCTGCTTGACCTTGTCAGCGGTCACCTTGTCCGCCTCGATCTTGACCTCCTGCGGATTATCCATATGTTCGTAGGCCAATTCGGTTACACGGTATGATAGTGTGGCGGAAAATAGCATGCCGAGACGGTGCTTCGGTTTAGGCATACGACGCAGCAGATAGCGGATATCCTTGATAAACCCCAGGTCGAACATGCGGTCCGCCTCGTCCAGAACCATCACCTGCACCGCCTTGAGATCGAATATCCCCTGTTTGAAATAATCGATGAGTCGGCCTGGGGTACCAATCAATATATCCACACCCTCTTCTAACTGTTTTCTCTGTTGTTCATAGCCAGTGCCACCGAAAACCAGGCCCAGGTTGAATCCCGTGTGTTTCCCCAGAAGCTCCGCATCTTTATGGATCTGTATCGCTAGCTCTCTGGTAGGAGCAAGCATGATTGCCCGAGGTTGGGTGATCTTTCTATCTTCATGGGCTGGGTTATCTAAAAGATATTGCATGCATGCAACCAGGAATGCCGCCGTCTTTCCTGTTCCAGTCTGGGCCTGACCGGCAACATCCTTACCCTGGAGGGCAATCGGAATAGTCTGCGCCTGAATGGGGGTACAGAAGGAAAACCCTGCCTCTTCAATGCCTTGCATTATCATTTCGTTCAGATTGAAACTACTGAACTCTATCTTTGTTAGGTGCTTATCAGTCATGGTGGGCTAGGATACAGCAATTTCCGTGAGGTTGGGACTTGCAATGAACAATAGTTTCGGATGAAATAAGATTTCAGGCGCTTGGGGAGAGCGCGTTTCTGGATAGATGTATCATTGATACCCCATAGATTAATTTCTTGTAGATTTTGGAAACGCCGGTGCGGTTCCGCACCTTCAGGCGCGATTAACTAACTGATTTGGAGAAATAGCTAGTGAGTGAGCAGATTGTTCATGTGACGGACGATTCTTTTGAAAGCGATGTCCTCCAGTCCGGAGAACCGGTACTGGTAGACTATTGGGCGGAGTGGTGCGGCCCTTGCAAGATGATTGCACCGGTATTGGAAGAGGTGGCAGGCAAATATGCCGGTCGCGTCAAAATCGCCAAGCTCAATATTGATGACAACCCAAATACCCCTCCACGTTATGGCATCCGCGGCATCCCAACTCTTATGCTGTTTAAGAATGGCGAGGTTGAGGCTACCAAGGTGGGGGCTGTCTCTCTTTCACAACTGACAGCATTTATTGATAGCAATATTTGAGTTTTGTTCTAAACTGCTAAACAAATAGTTGGCTGCGCTCCAGGAGAGTGCTAGAATCTCGACATTCGACACACTCCTGTGAGTGCTGTTCCAATAAAACAGTAACTACCCCAAACAAGACGTTTCCCTGAATCGAGCTACGTACTCCGCCTGAGGCGTACCTTTCTACCTTTCCTGTATTAAGATCAAAATATCGAATAAATCATGAATCTTACTGAACTAAAGAAAATGCCAGTTTCGGAACTGGCCGAACTTTCCCGTGAAATGAATATCGAGGGGCTTGGCCGTTCCCGCAAGCAAGACCTCATCTTTGCCATCCTCAAGGCCCATGCCAAAAAAGGCGAAGACATCTATGGAGACGGCGTGCTGGAAATACTCCAGGATGGATTCGGGTTTTTACGTTCGGCAGATAGCTCCTATCTGGCTGGTCCTGATGATATCTATGTGTCGCCCAGCCAGATAAGACGCTTCAGCCTACGCACCGGCGATACCATAGAAGGAAAGATACGACCGCCCAAAGACGGAGAAAGATATTTTGCCCTACTCAAGGTCAGTCAGATCAACTTTGATAGCCCTGAGAACGCCAAGAACAAGATCCTGTTTGAGAACTTCACACCACTGTTTGCCAACGAAAAGTTTGAACTAGAACTTGGCAACGGCAGCACCGAAGACATTACTGCACGCACCATAGAGTTGTGTGCCCCCATCGGCAAGGGACAGCGAGGTCTGATCGTGTCACCACCCAAGGCGGGCAAGACCATGCTGATGCAGAACATCGCACAGTCCATCGCCCACAATCATCCTGAGAGCCATCTGATCGTGCTGCTTATCGACGAGCGACCGGAAGAGGTGACAGAGATGGCGCGTTCAGTTCGAGGAGAGGTGATCTCGTCCACATTCGACGAACCAGCGGCCCGTCATGTCCAGGTAGCCGAAATGGTGATCGAAAAGGCCAAGCGCCTAGTAGAGCACAAGAAAGACGTAGTCATCCTGCTAGATTCCATAACTCGTCTGGCCCGCGCCTACAACACCGTGATCCCATCATCCGGTAAAGTGCTAACCGGTGGCGTGGACGCCAACGCCCTACACCGCCCCAAACGCTTCTTCGGCGCTGCGCGTAATGTGGAAGAAGGTGGCAGCCTGACTATAATCGCCACAGCGCTGGTGGAGACCGGCTCCCGTATGGACGATGTCATCTATGAAGAGTTCAAAGGCACCGGTAATATGGAGGTGCATCTGGACCGTCGTATAGCGGAAAAGCGCATCTTCCCTGCTATCAACATCAACCGCTCCGGTACCAGGCGTGAGGACCTACTAATGAAGGAGAGTGATCTGCAGAAGATGTGGATCCTGCGCAAGATCCTGCATCCAATGGACGAACTCGCCGCCATGGAGTTCCTGTATGACAAGCTCAAGGTCACCAAGACCAATAACGAGTTCTTCGATGCCATGAAGCGTTGATACAGTAATTTGCTGTTAGTTAAAAGGCCATCTCAAGGGATGGCCTTTTTGTTGCCTTCCCTTAATCCAGCAACTTAATAACAGAATCCAATGGTTTCACGGAACTATGCCAGCAGGTCATTGCGAAATACGATTATGATTATTTAATTAAGATGGTTATTTATTCAATCAATTCGCCCAACTTGCTATGTTTAGATTTGATTTGCTGAATATGATTGTCGTACTTCATCATTTTCAGTTCTGACTCAACAATCAAGTACGCGCCGAAAATGATCAAACCCAGACATAGCACACTAAGCGGGATAAGCAGGTGCAAGGTATGAAAAACATCATAAAACTTCGAGGTGGCTATCAGAAAACTTATGGCCGACATAGGTAGGGCTAAAACCGCTATGCCTGTGCGTAACACGGATAATGCGGTTCGTTTTTCAGCCAACAGAAGCTCAACCTCGCCTATGGCAGAAGAGTCGATTTTGCCGGCATTGAAATCAGATGATTCTTTCATATCTTAATGCCTAGCCATTCGACATTTTAAGAATAGTATTGGTTCAGAGCCGTAGAGTGCAATCACCAACGGGCATTGCGTCGAACTAAATAACCACACTGTGAGGTTGTGGTTAAACCCCATCTTTATCAGCGCCTATAGTCTATTTCTTCTTACCCTTCTTCTTGGTCGTGCTTTTTTTCTTAGCTGCAACTTTTTTCTTGGCCGGAGCCTTCTTTTTAGCTGGAGCTTTTTTCTTGGCTACGGTCTTTTTCCTAACCGGCGCTTTCTTTTTGGCCGTTGTCTTTTTCCTGGCTACCGTCTTTTTCTTTACTGCAGCCTTTTTCTTTACTGTGGGCTTTTTCTTGGTTACATTTTTTTTCTTTGTTGTACTCTTTTTCTTAACCGCAGCTTTCTTCTTGGGCGGTGTTTGTTTCTTGGCTGGAGTCTTCTTTTTGACCGACGTCTTTTTCTTAGCTGGTGCTTTCTTCTTTGTCGTAGCATTCTTTTTAGTCGTAGTCCTTTTCTTGACCGGCGTCTTCTTCGCAACCGGAATCTCATTTATTTCGGTATCTGTCTCCACGTCTTCCTCTGGCACCCCGCTATCCTCGCTATTCGCCAGCTGTCCTTGCACGGCCGCCTCGGCAACCTGTTCTACCTTATCCATGAGAGCCTGGGTCTTTTCTGCCTGGGATCTTGTCCAGTCATCAACGGCCTGATACAGAAAGTTTGTAACCTCTTTAGGGGTTCCGCCCCCCTCTACTTCTCGCAGCTTGTCGTGCAGAAGATAGTATGAGACAAGGGAATGGATCTGTTGTTCGTAGGCCCGCAAGCGATTGCTGATTACAACCTCGTTGCTATCTGCGCCACGGCCCACCCGGCCACCACACATATCACATACGCCATGCACCATGGGCGGGCTGGTGAATATATTGTATCTCATGCCACAGGAGATACAGGTTCGACGACCCTCCAAGCGCTCCAGCAACACTTCATCTTCAACGTTTAGGTGCAGCGCCAGATCAAGGGTCATACCGCAGCCTTCCAACATCTCGTCCAGGGTATCCGCCTGAGCGGTAGAACGCGGGAAACCAACCAGAACAAAACCTGACTTTACATCCTGCTGAGCCATTCGATCACGTATTACATCAAGCAGCAGCTCGTCGGGGATATACTGTCCATGCTCAAGATACGCTTGAGCCTGAATTCCTACCTCTAGTCTTTTTTCCACCGCATCGGCCAGCATGTCTGCGATAGTGAGCAGAACTAGTCCGTATTTTTCTGCCAGCTTAACGGCATATTCGCCCTTATCAGATCCTGGCGGTCCCAGAAGCACCATTCTCATTGTAATTCCCAACCTATATCCACTATTAGTATTATTTGCTGACGGCTAGATTGTTCGGTTAGCCGGTTATCCACATGTAACGGCTTGTTTTTAAAGGACAATCACTAAAACTCATAGGGTTATCCAAGTTTTGCATTTGTCCCTTCATCGATCCTCAGATAGAGTTATCCGATAATTCCCTTAAAGTCAACGTAGCTGTGTGATCAAATATCTATTTAGAGTAAATTTCACAAGCCCAGCCAAGAAAGACATATTACAATCTCCTCCATCGACAATGATCATGCAAAAAGGAAGCACAGATGAGTAGCAAAAACGCATTCTACGCCCAGTCTGGAGGGGTAACCGCCGTTATCAATGCATCTGCCTGCGGCGTCATCGAGACTGCACGTAAACACAGCGACCGCATAGGAAGGGTGTTTGCCGGTAAAAATGGCATTATAGGGGCACTAACGGAAGAACTAATCGACACCAGCGCAGAAAGCGACGACGCCATAGCAGCCCTACGCCATACCCCGTCCGGCGCCTTCGGCTCCTGTCGATTTAAGCTAAAAGGTCTAGAAGAGAACAGGCGTGAATACGAGCGCCTCATTGAGGTGTTCAAGGCTCACGATATTGGATACTTCTTTTATAACGGCGGCGGTGACTCGGCCGACACCTGCCACAAGGTATCCCAGTTATCTGAGACCATGGGTTTCCCAATTCAGGCCATACATGTACCCAAGACGGTAGACAACGATCTTCCCATAACCGATAACTGTCCTGGGTTCGGATCGGTCGCGAAATATATAGCCGTATCCACACGCGAGGCCAGCTATGACGTACGTTCCATGGCCAAGTCATCCACCAAGGTGTTTGTGTTGGAGGTGATGGGCCGTCACGCCGGTTGGATCGCCGCGGCCGGCGGCCTAGCAGCGGACGCGGATAACGATATCCCCATCGTTATCCTGTTTCCGGAGGTAGAGTTCGACCAAGAGGCCTTCCTGGCCAACTGCAAAGATAAGGTAGAGAGCCACGGTTATGTGATCGTGGTGGTGTCCGAGGGAGCGCACTGGCCTGACGGACGCTTCCTGGCTGAACAGGGTACCAGAGATGCATTCGGCCATGCCCAGCTGGGAGGGGCAGCGCCGGTGGTGGCCAACATGATCAAAGAGCATTTGGGGTACAAGTTCCACTGGAGCGTGGCGGATTATCTGCAGCGCGCCGCCCGGCATCTGGCCTCCAAGACCGACGTGGAGCAGGCCTATGCTCTGGGACAGGCTGCTGTAGAGCTTGCACTAGAAGGCAAGAACGCCATTATGCCGGCCATAATCCGCACCTCCAATGACCCCTATAGATGGGAAATCAGAGAGGCGGCCCTATCCAAGGTTGCGAACGTAGAGAAGATGATGCCGACTGAATTCATAACCGAGGACGGCTTTAGTATAACCCAGGCCTGCCGGGAGTATCTGCTACCACTTATCCAGGGAGAGGATTATCCTCCCTACAAAGACGGACTACCGGAGTACGTGACACTAAAAAATCTTGTGGTGCCAAGGAAATTAGCCGATAATTTCCAGCCGTAGCAATCCGGGAAAATATTTCACGGGGGGTCTGACCCCCCGTTTCTATGTTACAAATTAACAAAATTCAAACAGTTATAAAATGCGGCCAACCAAATGGGCCGCTTTAGCTGGAATTTTACATAAACATTTACACTGGAATTCACAAAAGGGTTCCTGAATATAAATACATATAAAGTTACCGGAAAAATACTGCATCAATACGAAAACTCACAGCATATTAAGCACTTAGGAGAAGATATAATGTCACTTGAACTGATATTTGCCCTGGTCTGCGCTGCAGCAGCCGTGGTATATGGGATCGTTTCTGTGAAATGGATCCTAGCTCAGCCGGAAGGAAACGACCGGATGAAAGAGATTGCAGGGGCCGTGCAAGAAGGCGCCAAGGCCTATCTAAACCGCCAATACTCAGCGATTGGCCTGGTGGGCGTTATCCTATTGATTGTTATTTGGTACGCCCTCAACGCCGGCACCGCAATCGGTTTTGCCATCGGCGCAATCCTTTCCGGTGCTGCCGGATACATCGGCATGAACATCTCTGTACGCTCTAATCTACGTACTGCTGAGGCAGCAAACAACGGTATAAACGCAGCGCTGCAGATAGCATTCCGTGGTGGCGCCATCACCGGTATGCTGGTAGTTGGCCTGGGCCTGCTGGGTGTTGCCGGTTACTATGCCGGACTCCATCTGGCCGGTGTAAGCGACAAGGATGCCCTGCATGCCCTGGTTGGCCTGGCCTTCGGCGGATCTCTGATCTCTATCTTCGCTCGACTGGGCGGCGGCATCTTCACCAAGGGTGCAGACGTAGGTGCCGACATCGTGGGTAAAGTAGAGGCAGGTATTCCTGAGGATGATCCCCGCAACCCAGCCGTTATCGCTGACAACGTAGGTGATAACGTAGGCGACTGCGCTGGCATGGCTGCCGATCTGTTTGAAACCTATGCTGTAACCGTAGTCGCCACTATGCTATTGGGCGGACTATTGCTGACCAGTGCCGGTGCAACTGCTATTACCTACCCACTGGTTCTGGGTGGTGTATCCATTATCGCCTCTATAATCGGCACCTTCTTCGTAAAGGCCAAAGACGGGGCTACCAACGTCATGCCAGCCCTGTACAGGGGTCTGGCTGTAGCTGGCGCCATCTCTGCCGTAGCCTACTACTTCGTAACCAGCATGATGATGGGCACTGTGGTTATTGACGGTGTGGCCAACCCAGGAACGGCCCTATATTTCTGCGCCTTGATTGGACTGGGCCTAACCGCGGCCATGGTGGTGATCACTGAGTACTACACCTCAACCGAGTTCAAACCGGTACGCTATATAGCCGAGGCCTCCACTACCGGTGACGGCACCAACGTGATCGCCGGACTGGGCATCTCCATGAAATCTACCGCCGCGCCGGTAATCGTTATCTGTGCCGCTATCTGGGGCTGCTTCGAGCTGGCCGGCCTGTATGGTATCGCCATCGCCGCCACCTCTATGCTCTCTATGTCTGGCATCATCGTGGCCCTGGACGCCTACGGCCCCATTACCGATAACGCCGGCGGTATCGCCGAGATGGCCGAGCTGGATGAAAAGATCCGCAACATCACCGATCCACTGGACGCAGTCGGCAATACCACCAAGGCCGTGACCAAAGGGTACGCCATCGGCTCCGCTGGTCTGGCCGCCCTGGTACTGTTCGCCGACTACACCCACACCCTTGACACGCATTTGGGTAGCGTCACATCTTTCGACCTCTCCAATCACATGGTTCTGATCGGTCTGTTGATCGGCGGTCTGGTGCCTTTCCTGTTTGGCGCCATGGCCATGGAAGCTGTTGGTAAGGCTGCCGGCGGCATCGTAAACGAGGTGCGTCGTCAGTTTAAGGAGATGCCGGGCATCATGGATCACACCCAGAAGCCTGACTACTCCAAGGCCGTAGACATGCTGACCAAGGCCGCTATTAAGGAGATGGTAGTGCCATCCCTGCTGCCTATCGCCGTTCCTATCCTGGTCGGTCTTATACTGGGCGCTCAGGCCCTGGGTGGACTGCTGATCGGCACCATCGTTACCGGTCTGTTCGTGGCAATCTCCATGACCGCCGGTGGTGGCGCTTGGGATAACGCCAAAAAATATATTGAGGACGGCAACTTCGGCGGCAAAGGCTCCGACGCCCACAAGGCGGCGGTCACCGGTGACACCGTAGGCGACCCCTACAAAGACACCGCTGGTCCTGCAATCAACCCGCTGATTAAGATCATTAACATCGTGGCGCTACTGATCGTGCCGCTGCTGTAGACAAAAGCTAATGACCTGAAGCCATAAGGCCGGCTATAATAGCCGGCCTTTTTTGTCATAAATCAAAGGTGTCCCAATGAATCTGGATCGTGTTAGTTCTGGCAAGGATGTGCCGAATGAGATCAACGTCATCATTGAAATCCCGGCCCACTCAGACCCGGTGAAGTATGAGCTGGACAAAGAAACCGGCGCCATGTTCGTCGATCGCTTCATGTCCACCGCCATGCAGTATCCTTGTAACTATGGATACGTGCCCCATACCCTGTCCAAGGATGGTGATCCAGTGGACGTATTGGTACTAACGCCATATCCCCTGATTCCAGGCTCTGTAATCCAGTGCCGCCCGGTTGGTGTACTAAAGATGACTGACGAATCAGGCGACGACGCCAAAATCCTAGCCGTACCGGTGGACAAACTGTGTCGCTCCTATCGCCAGATATCCAGCTTCCGCGATGTGGCCGAGGGCGAGCTCAACCGCATCTCCCATTTTTTCGAGCACTACAAGGATCTGGACGAGGGCAAATGGGTCCGGGTCGAAGGCTGGGGTGACGTGGACGAGGCCAAACAGGAGATTATGGACAGCATGGAGATGTTCGAGAACGCGCCAGAGCGCCCAAATTTCTAGATAGTAAGGAAATTAGTATATTTATGAAGATCTGTATTGTATCCGATAGTCACGACCACATCCTGCTGCTGGACGCCGCCGCAGCAGAGGCCAAAGAGCGTGGCGCCGAGGCCATACTCCACTGCGGCGACATTGTGGCCCCCAACACCATGAAGTGTCTGAAAAAATATGAAATCCCGGTACACGCCATTCACGGCAATAATACCGGTGACCTCTACACCATGGGGGTGATGGCGGCAAAGCCGGGCAATATGATCGAATACCACGGCATGGATGCCAAACTGACCCTTGGCGGCAAGCGTATCTTTATAGTCCACTATCCCCATTACGCTCGCGCCATGGCCGCCACCGGTGATTGGGATCTGGTATGCTATGGACACAGCCACCTGTATCAAGATGAACTGGTGCCGAATATAAAGGGCGGTCATACTCTCTTGCTCAACCCCGGCACCATCGGGGGTGTAGGTGACTCTCCGGCCACCTACATAATGATGGATCTGGAGACCATGGAGTTTGAGAGATGCGACATATCCAAGAGTGTCGAGAAGAATGCCCCGCCGCCAGTAGATGACTACGGCCTACCGATCTACTGAACCTAACGTCAGGAACAGAACAGATGAGCGAACTGACCCATTTCAACCTGTCCGGCGAGGCCCACATGGTGGACGTGGGGGACAAGGATAACAACGAGCGCATCGCAGTAGCGGAAGGGGTCATCCGTATGCAACCCACCACCCTGGAACTGATCATCCAGGGCGAGCACAAGAAGGGTGATGTGCTGGGGGTGGCACGGGTCGCTGGCATAATGGCGGCAAAAAAGACCCCGGAGCTAGTGCCCCTGTGTCATCCGCTTATGCTCACTAACGTCAACATAGAGCTGGAGCCGAACACCACAACCTCCAGCGTCAAATGTCGGAGCACGGTAAAGACAGTTGGTCAGACCGGTGTGGAGATGGAGGCCATGTGCGCCACTCAGGTAACCCTGCTCACCATTTATGACATGTGCAAGGCAGTGGACCGTGGCATGACTATAGATCAGGTCAGGCTCATGGAGAAGGCCGGGGGCAAATCCGGAGTCTGGGTCAGGGAAGAATCCTGACCAGTTCCAAAATGAACCCGATCTACCATCAAGCAGGATTCCTGACCAGTGCCGCCAAGCTCTCACAATGCCCTCCGGACACAGGTATGGAAGTGGCATTTGCCGGTCGTTCCAATGCCGGAAAATCCAGCGCCCTGAACGTCCTGTGCCAGCAGAAGGCCCTGGCCCGCACCAGTAAGACCCCTGGCCGCACCCAGTTGTTGAACTTCTTCATCGTAGATGAGCAGAGACGTCTGGTGGACCTGCCTGGATACGGCTTCGCCAAGGTCTCGGAACAGATTAAGCAGCAATGGCAACAGGCCATGGCCGACTATCTGGAAAACCGCCATTCCCTGCGTGGAGTGGTCCTACTGGTGGACGTGCGTCACCCCATGAAAGAGTTCGACCGGCAGATGCTGGAGTGGAGCGATCAGATTGGCCTGCCGGTGCATATCCTCCTGACCAAGGCGGACAAGCTGGGACGCGGCGCGGCGGCAAAAAGCCTGCAACAAGCGCGCAAGGAGATTGGTCAATACGGGGAAGGAATCACAGTACAGCTTTTCTCCGCCCTGAAACGCCAGGGGATAGATGAGGCGCATGCGGTGTTGGATAGGTGGCTCAAGTTAAACCAACCCATTGATGAGCATCATTCAATGATTCCATTCTAAGCATTCATTCGACGCAATGCCTGTTGATTATTGCGCCCTACGGTCCTTCCCATACCTTTCGAATAATCGTCCACCTTTTATCCTTCGCATAAATTTTGACTTGACATCGCAGCGTATTATCGTAATATTACGATTAATATTATGGGACGCTCAAAGAAACAAGTATTTTCCACAGACCAGAACCACATCGCGGATCTGGCCAAGGCCTTGGGTCATCCGGCTCGCATAGCCATTTTAGAGTTTCTGGCCCGAAGCAATACCTGTATGTGCGGCGATATCGTAGATAAGTTGCCATTGTCGCAATCGACCGTATCGCAGCATCTACGCGAACTTAAAAATGCCGGGCTAATAAAAGGCAATATAGAAGGGACAAGAGTATGCTACTGCATCGATAACAAGGCACTTGAGCAAGCCCGCAAGCTACTGGATCAATTCTTCACCACCAAGAGCTGCTGTTAAAATTTTTTTACTTCAAACAATCGTAATTTAACGATCAAGAATGTAGGAACAGACAATGCCTCAAGTAAATAAACTGAAACAACTGGTCAAGGAAAAGTATGGCTCCATCGCTGAACAGTCAAAGGCAGATAATGAATCATCATGCTGCGGCTACGGCTGCTCCACTGTGGACTACACCGTGATGGCTGAAAGCTATTCTGAACTATCAGGCTATGTAGAAGATGCGGATCTGGGACTAGGTTGCGGACTACCGACCGAATTCGCACAGATCAAGGCTGGCGATACCGTGGTTGATCTGGGCTCCGGTGCCGGTAATGATGCCTTCGTTGCCCGTTCCATTACAGGTGAAACAGGCCATGTCATCGGTATTGACATGACCCCGGAGATGATCGACATGGCGCGTGTCAACGCGGCAAAGATGAATTTCGACAATGTTGAGTTCCGTATGGGCGACATTGAGGCGATACCTGTGGAAGACGCCAGCGTGGACGTGGTGGTCAGTAACTGCGTGATGAACCTGGTACCGGACAAAGAGAAGGCCTTTGCCGAAACCTTCCGCATCCTAAAGAATGGCGGCCACTTCTCCATCTCGGATATCGTTTTGGATGGCGAACTGCCCAAGAATATTCGCAAAAGTGCTGAGATGTATGCTGGCTGTGTCTCCGGCGCACAACAGATAGGCGACTACCTGGGTATAATCCGTAGAGCCGGGTTTGCCAATGTGACGGTGCAAAAGAAAAAAGAGATCATCTTACCCGACAAGATATTGCTGGAATACCTAACAGAAGAGGACCTAAAGACGGCACGTCAACACGCAGCAGGCATCTACAGCATTACCGTTTATGCTAACAAACCCGATGCCTAGGCTGGCCGAAAGGCGATGGATGCAATATGGCCATCGCTTAAACTGCGCACTGAAACATGCAGCACAATGCCCGCTGGTGATTGCGCCCTACCTTATTGATCAATAAAGTATAAAAAAGAAGATCCCGGTCCCTAAAAGGGGAGGGAAGGTGACCGGGATCAGATGACCCGGCTAGGGTTGCCGGGTTTACGAATCATCTGGGGAAAGATGATTCGGCGTTATACAACGCACATCACATGAGACTGGCCTACCAAAGAAAAGTTCATACAATTCTGACAAATTGACCAGGGAATACCCTTAGATTAAATGTGTTATTTTCCACATAAGATCAATGTGCCTGATCCCAATTATCCCCCACCCCAATATCCACCACTAACGGCACCTGTAGTTGCGCTGCCCCCTGCATAAAACAACGGATCTGCTCGCAGGACGCATCCAGTTGCTCCTGCTTTACCTCAAATACCAGTTCATCATGCACCTGCATGATCATCTTTACCGCAGGCTGCTCTCCCTCTATCCATCCATCCACCGCCAACATGGCCCGTTTAATGATATCTGATGCCGTCCCTTGCATCGGAGCATTGATAGCAGTGCGTTCCGCCGCAGCTCGGCGCTGCTGATTCTTAGCGTTGATCTCAGGCAGGTAGAGACGACGACCAAATACCGTTTCTACATAGCCACGATCATGCGCCGCCTCGCGGGTACGTTGCATGAACTCCTGTACCCCGGGGTAACGCTCGAAATATAGATCGATATAGTTCTGGGCCGTGGCCCTATCCACCTTGAGCTGCCGAGACAAACCAAAGGCGGACATGCCATAGATCAGCCCGAAGTTGACCGCCTTGGCGGAGCGGCGCTGATCATCCGTTACCTCATCTAATGTGGCCCCGAACACCTCGGCGGCGGTGGCCCGGTGGATATCCGCACCGCTGGCAAAGGCATCCAACAGGCCTTGATCACCTGAAAGGTGAGCCATTATGCGCAGCTCAATCTGGGAGTAGTCCGCCGCTACCATGCGATAACCATCCTCCGGAACGAAGGCCTGACGAATGAGGCGCCCCTCTTCATTGCGGATAGGGATATTTTGCAGATTAGGTGCAGATGACGATAACCTGCCTGTGGCGGCCACTGCTTGATGATATGAGGTGTGCACCCGGCCCGTGTCTCTATCCACCATCTCCGGCAAGCGGTCAGTGTAGGTGGACTTCAGCTTGCTCAGGCCGCGATGTTCCAGGATGACCGCGGGCAGTTCATATTCCATGTCCGCCAGCTCCTGCAGCACCGACTCGGCGGTGGAGGGCGCCCCCTTGGGAGTCTTGGAGATAACCGGCATCTCCAACTCATCAAAAAATATGGCGCCTATCTGTTTGGGCGAACCTAGATTGAAGGAACGCCCAGCGATCTCGTAAGCGCGTTGCTCCAATTCATGTAGATTCTGGGCAAAGCGTTGGCTCTGCTGATGTAGCATATCGCTGTCGATACGCACCCCGGTACGTTCCATGCGTGATAGCACCGGCACCAGTGGCATCTCCATGTCGCTGAATACGCCCTTTAATGATCCCTCTTTCTCCAACTCTGGCCATAGACGCTGATGCAAACGCAAGGTGATATCGGCATCTTCAGCTGCATAGGGTGCAGCCTGCTCCAGCGGGACCTGGTCGAATGTCAGTTGCTTGGCCCCCTTGCCAGCCACATCCTCATACTTGATGGTGGCATGATCCAGGTAGTTGCTGGAGAGGGAGTCCATATCGTGACGGGAGGCGGTTGAGTCCAACACATAGGACTCCAGCATGGTGTCGAAGGCGATCCCCCGCATCTCAATGCCGTAGCGGGCCAGAACGCTCATATCATACTTCAGGTTTTGCCCCAGCTTGGGTTTATTCGGGTCTTCCAACAGCGGCTTGAGGCGCTGCAACACATAGTCGCGCTGCAACTGTTCAGGCACTCCAGGATAATTGTGGGCCACCGGCACGTAAGCCGCCTCGCCCGGCTCTATGGCGAAAGAGAGCCCCACCAACTCCGCCTGCATATAGTCCAGGCTGTTGGTCTCGGTATCAAAGGAGAACAGCTCAGACTGTTCCAGTCGTTGAACCCAGGACTCGAAGGCGTCCCTATCTAGAATAGTCTGATAGTCACACTCCTGCCGCTCATAGGTTCCCGCTTCTATTTCAGCCGGCACTGTTTCACCTAGGCTATCCAGCAGCCGTTTAGACTCCAGCCAAGTGTAGCGTTGTCGCAGGGCATCCATATCTGCATCCGCTGGCTTGAGCTGATCTAGTGTAAGCCCCAGCTCCACGTCTAGCTTGATAGTGGTCAGCTCACGCGCCATTGGCAACTGCCCAAGGCTCTCCCGCAGATACTCCCCCACCTTGCCTGTGATCTCATCGGCATTGGCCATAAGATTGTCCAGTGTCTCATACTGACCCAGCCATTTGGCTGCTGTCTTTGGTCCGCATTTCGGAACGCCAGGGATATTGTCGGAGGTATCTCCAACCAGGGCCAGATAGTCGATAATCTGATTCGGCCGCACACCAAATTTCTCTACCACGCCCTCAGCATCGGTGATCTTATCTGACATGGTATTGATCAAGGTCACATGGTCATCAACCAACTGTGCCATATCCTTATCACCAGTGGATATCAGGGTATCAAACCCCTGCTGCGTAGCCTGCTGCGCCAGGGTGCCGATCACATCGTCCGCCTCCACCCCTTTTTCTATGATCAGAGGCAGACCCATGGCGCGTATTATGTCGTGTAGCGGTTGAATCTGCTCGCGCAGCTCATCAGGCATCTCAGCACGATTCGCCTTGTATTCGCTATACATCTCATTGCGAAAACTACCACCCGGCGCATCAAACACTACTGCTATATACTGAGGTCTGTATTGATCTATCAACTTGCGTAGCATGTTGATGACACCTATGATGGCGCCCGTAGGCTCTCCTTTGGAGTTGGTCAATGGTGGCAGGGCATGGTAAGCACGAAACAGGTAGGATGATCCGTCTACCAGAATAAATGGTCTTGATTTTGTCATTATCTACATCTGGCCGATCACTATTTACACCATCTCTTAACTTCCGCACGGGCCTTGGCTATCTCTGCATCGCGCTCCTTATCAGTTAGATATCTGCGCTCCTGATTGGGCTGCCGTTCATACAAAACTCCATGCTCCAGGTACTCGCTTAAGACATCTCTGGCATATGCGCACCTTTTTTTTCGCTCCTCTTTTTCCTTGCGCTCTTTAGCAGCAGCCTCTTTTTTTTCTTCTCGTTCACGCTGATACTGTTCCAGCAATCTGTCCCGAGCCTGTTTTCTATCTACCTGGACTGGTTCCGATGCGGGTCCCTGGTTTTTAATTACCACTTCATCACTCTCTTCAACCTCTGGCGGCGGCCGGTCTCCAAACTGGACCCGTCCATTCTCGTCTACCCATTTATAGACCCCGGCTACAGATCCAACTGTGAGCAAGAACAAGACTAAAAACAAGATAATTTGTGATGGGTGGTTCTTTGGCATTTTTCCTATTCCATTAAGTATAAAGCTATTCAAACAGGGCGCGTTTCTCATCCGGGCTGACCTCGGTCTCAGGCCTGATATGATCAAATGACCGGTGACACACCCTATTCCGCCCCTCTTGCTTAGCACGATAGAGTTGGCTATCGACCTGTTTTACGAACTCTTCCGGGCCAATCACATCTCCCATTATGTAGGTATCCACCCCCATACTGGAAGTGTACTCAATCACGCCATCATCAGACTCAACCGCTGTTGCCATAATGGTCTCACGCAGGCGATTGGCCACACTAACCGCCAGCGGCAAATGCGTGCCTGGCAGTATGATGGCAAACTCTTCTCCACCATAGCGGCATGGTATGTCTATCTTACGCAATGTCTGCTTGACCAATCCAGCACACTCACGCAGGACTTTATTCCCCGCTTCATGGCCCCAGGTATCATTGATCTTCTTAAAATGATCTAGATCCATAAGAATCATACATGTCGGCTGACCGGTTCTGCGGGTGCGTTCCAGCTCCTGCTCCAAGGAAGCGGCAAAGTGTCGGTAATTGAATAGTCCAGTCAAGGTATCTGTATGGACCAATTGTTCCAACTGGCAACTAGTTTTGCGCTGATCAACCAACTCATCGATGAGGGAACACTCTGGCTCACCTACAGGACAATCTGGTTTTTCCTTATCACATGAAGACATAATGCGGTTTAAGCTTAGAAGATTCAGTAGCACATATAGTAAAAGATTACCCTGTAACAAGGATAGGGTCACTGAAAATATCTATGCCGGTTATTTTTTGGTGGTTATGCATAAAAAACGGGCGCCGAAGCGCCCGTTTCCTTCACACACCAAACGGAACTTTATATGCTGGAACCGCGAGAACCTACGAACTCAGGATATGCCTCAAGTCCACACTCACCGATATCCACACCTTCGTACTCTTCCTCTTCTGAAACCCTGATGCCAACAGTAGCCTTCAGGATTAACCAGACCACAAAACTAGCGACAAAGGTCCAAGCGAAGATAGTTACCAGACCAATGACCTGAGCAACTAACGTCGCATCGGTGTTGGTAATAGGCACTGCCAGCAGTCCCCACATACCGACCACACCGTGTACCGAGATGGCGCCTACAGGATCGTCGACCTTGATCTTGTCTATTGCAGTGATGGCAAACACCACCAGCACACCACCTACGGCACCGATCAATGTTGCCGCCAGAGGACTTGGAGTCAGAGGTTCTGCGGTGATGGCAACCAGGCCAGCCAGAGCGCCGTTGAGGGTCATGGTGAGATCGGCCTTACCGAACATGATGCGGGCAATGATCATAGCAGCTACCACACCACCGGCAGCAGCGGCATTGGTATTCACGAACACCGCAGCAACCGCATTCGCTTCACCCACATTGGAGACAATCAATTCAGAACCACCATTGAAACCGAACCATCCCAACCAGAGGATGAAGGTACCAAGAGTAGCCAGAGGCAGATTTGCACCAGGAATAGCCCTTATCTCGCCATTAGCCCCATATTTGCCCTTACGCGCTCCAAGCAAGAGAACGCCAGCCAGAGCCGCAGTAGCACCACACAGATGCACAACACCGGAACCGGCAAAGTCGTTGAAACCTAGACCGTCCAGGAAACCGCCGCCCCACTTCCAGTAACCCTGCATCGGATAGATGAAACCGGTCATCACGACTGCAAAACCCAGGAAAGCCCACAGTTTCATACGTTCAGCCACAGCACCGGAAACGATGGACATGGCTGTAGCTACGAACACCACCTGGAAGAAGAAATCTGACATACCAGAGTAGTAGTCACCGTCATACCAGGCAGCAGGATCCTGCTTCAGCACAGCCGTAGGATCATTGTCACCACCGAACATAAATGAGAAATCAAACGCAGGGATGATTCCATTGCCATCGGCCGGATACATAATGGCGTATCCGCATATCATGTACATGATGCATGCGATAGCAAACAACGAGACGTTTTTGGTCAGAATTTCGGCCGTATTTTTGGCACGAACTAACCCTGCCTCCAACATAGCGAAGCCTGCCGCCATCCACATTACAAGCGCCCCGGATACAAGGAAATAAAACGTATCCAACGCATATCTAAGATTAAGAATATCTTCCACTTTCTTACCCTCCAGTTAGGATATTTGAATTTCTTGAGGCCTGATACCGCCTCTTTAGGGCTTCCCAATCCCCGAAAACATAGTATTAGCCTGATTAAAGAGCCTCAGGTCCGGTCTCACTGGTCCTGATACGAACCACCTGATCAAGTCCTGAGACAAAGATCTTGCCATCACCGATCTTGCCGGTCTTGGCGGAATTGGTAATGGAGTCGATCACTTGATCTACAATGCTGTCATCCACTGCCACATCAATCTTTATCTTCGGTAGAAAATCCACCACATACTCAGCGCCACGATAGAGTTCTGTGTGCCCCTTCTGACGCCCGAAACCTTTTACCTCGGTAACTGTAATACCGGATATACCCAGATCGGACAGGGACTCTCTCACATCATCTAACTTGAATGGCTTAATTATCGCTGTAACCATCTTCATAATTTTTCTCCTAAAACTTTCTTACACCTTAGCCAATCATGAAATTATCAGTGTCTTATGTTGCTAGGCCCCCAAACACCACCGTCACTGCAGATAGCGATTTTTTAAGTCTCTTTATATATGTCCAATCATATAAAGATTGCTTCATGCGGCTTAAAATGGCCTATCGCATAATTGCATATCCAAATAAGCATCTAGCGTGCCAACATGTATTTTTCTATATATTACATGTAGTTATCACACATAAATTTTCTATGGATATAAGGCGCGCACCAAAACAGACCTCGCTGGAACCGGAAAGGGGCGCTACGCACAGTTTTTGTGCCTGGACATGGCGCAAAGACAAAGCTAACCTTCCGCCATGATTGATAAAATAGTATTAGACGACCTAGCGAAGCGAGTCACAGACAATATCCCAGACGGTCTAAAGTTCTTGCAGGAAGATCTGGAGAGAAACGTCCGGGGCGCATTAGAGGCTGGAATGGCGCGCATGGATCTGGTCACCCGTGAGGAGTTTGATTTACAGACGGCCGTGCTGGCTCGTACCCGGGAGAAACTGGAACAACTGGAAAAGATAGTCGCCGATTTGGAAACAAAATCTGACTAGACGATAATAACTATTACCAAGGAAGGTAAAGATGTCCCTCGCTATCCTCTATAGCCGTGCGCACGACGGCATCAACGCGCCCCTGGTAACCGTAGAGGTGCATATAACTAACGGACTACCCTGCCTATCCATAGTTGGACTGCCCGAAATGGCGGTAAAAGAGAGTAAAGACAGGGTACGAGGAGCCATCCTGAACTCACGCTTCGAGTTCCCTGCCCAGCGCATAACTATAAATTTGGCTCCGGCTGATCTCCCTAAAGATGGCGGTCGTTTCGACCTACCCATAGCCTTGGGCATTCTTGCTGCCTCCGGCCAGATACCGCAAGAGAAATGCTTAGGCTATGAGTTTGCTGGGGAGTTGGCTCTGTCGGGAGAACTGCGCCCCATCAAGGGGGTTTTGCCTATCGCCTTGGCCACCAAAGCATCTTCTCGCTCTTTGATCATTCCACGGCAGAACGGAGAAGAGGCGGCTCTGGTCAACGACATCAGCGCCTATATCGCCACTAGCCTCCTGGAGATATGTGAGCACCTCATTCAAGACAGATCTCTCAAGCCCGCGACATTTCCTTCACCAACGCAACAGAACAACTTCGCCCCATGCATATCAGATGTGCGAGGGCAATCCCAGGCCAAACGCGCACTTGAGGTGGCCGCTGCCGGCGGCCACTCCATGCTGATGATAGGTCCTCCCGGTTCCGGCAAATCCATGCTGGCCAGCAGGCTACCGGGAATCCTTCCCGCAATGGCGGAGGACGAGGCCCTAGAGAGTGCAGCCATCCTCTCTATCAGCGATCAAGGGTTTGACTTCAACAACTGGAAAACAAGGCCATTCCGCAGCCCACACCACACAGCGTCCGGTATCGCCCTGGTCGGCGGCGGCAGCAGCCCCAGACCGGGGGAGATATCCCTGGCCCATAATGGTGTGATGTTCCTGGACGAACTACCCGAGTTCGACCGGCGCGTACTGGAGGTACTAAGGGAACCCATGGAGTCAGGCAGCATCACCATCTCTCGCGCAGCCAGACAGGCAGAATTCCCCGCCAGATTTCAGCTTGTGACCGCTATGAACCCCTGTCCCTGTGGGCACCTGGGAGACAAAGCAGGAAATTCATGCAGCTGCACCTCTGATCAGGTCAGCCGCTATAGGCATCGCATTTCCGGCCCCCTACTAGACCGCATAGACATCCACATCGAGGTGCCCAGGGTCGCGCCACAGCAGTTGCAGAATAAAACCAACAGAGATTCCGAAAGTAGCGATCAGGTACGCTCAAGAGTGGAGAAGGCTCGCAACATTCAGATTCAACGTGGCGGTGCACCCAACGCCACTCTCACCAGCAGAGAAGTGGAGCAGTTCTGTCACCTGGATACAAAGGCAATGCAGCTGCTACATCGAGCCATGGAACAGCTAGGGCTATCTGCGCGCGCTTATCACCGCATTCTGAAACTGGCTCGCACCATTGCTGATCTTGACGGTCAAAAGGATATAAATACCAGCCATTTGGGTGAGGCCATTGGATACAGACGGCTGGATCGCAACTGACCATATTCAACCTTAGAATTCGCATTGTCTCCATCTATCAGATAAATAAGATAGAGCAGACCCTGCATACAGGCTAAAATATAGCTCGACTGACGATCATCTTTTGGCAAGATAACCAAAAATGGAAAACCAGGCCCAAGAAAAAACCCGCTCCATCGGTGAGCGTCTGAATAAATCACCAGCCCTCAAGACAGGACTGCTATTTATCCTGGCTGCGATTGCGTTGCTGACCGGACTGTACACCGCGTCTGCCTATCTCAAGGCAACTGCCGTTCTGGTACTGGCCTTGTGTGCGGCCCAGCTGGTAGAGGTGATAGTCGAACTTGTCATCCGTAGATATGCCCAGAAGCCTGAGAACACCCTAAACGACAAACTGGTAAGTATTCTGCACCAACCTCTATTCTGGTCTGTGATACTCATCGGCATTGTTGTCGCTATCTCCCTGATAGAAGTTCCGGCTCGCCTGGAGCAGTCGGTTTCAGCAGTTGCTTTTAGCATCATGGTGTTTCTCTGGATGCTGTTCGCACTACGCGCCTCCCGCATGCTGCTGCAGCGCATGAGCCGGAGGAAAACCACCGCCCTTTTGATCAGTTCTCAAACTCTGCCGCTGTTCACCAATCTGGCTGCGGTGATAATAGTAGCCCTGGGGCTATACTTCATCTTCCAGGCCTGGGATATAGACATGACCGCTTGGCTGGCCTCGGCCGGTATCATCGGTATCGCGGTGGGTTTCGCCGCCAAGGACACCCTGGCCAATCTTTTCTCAGGCGTCTTTATAATGGCCGATTCTCCCTACAAACTGGGAGACTACGTGGTAATCGACGATACGGTGCGCGGCAAGATCACCCACATGGGCATTCGCAGTACCAGGCTATTGACCAGGGACGATGTGGAGGTGACTATCCCCAACTCGCTCATGGGTAACAGCAAGGTGGTAAATGAGTCCGGTGGACCTCATGAGAAATACCGTATACGCATCAATGTGGATGTCGCCTATGGTACGGATCTGGATAAGGTTGTAGAGATACTCGAAAAGATAGCCGAAGCTGAAGCGGAGGTGTGTGCTTCGCCGGAACCCAGGGTGCGTTATCGCGCCTTTGCCTCCTCCGGAGTAAACCTTGAGCTTCTGGCGTGGGTAGAGGAGCCGGAGCTACGCGGTAAGGTGGTACACCTGCTGGTCATGGCCATATATAAGGGTTTCCGTGAGGAGGGTATCGAGATCCCATATAGCAAACAGGAGCTGTTTATAAAAGAGGTACCACCCCCGGCAAAATCCCCGGCAGCACCGCGCCCAAAGACCGCCAGGAAAAATACGACCAACAAGCGCTGATTATTCGCCTCGCAACTGGATAGACGCGAAATCCCCCAACGCTTCGCGCATATCATCAATGGTTGGCTTCTCTGCATCAGCCGGAATGGCCAGCCAGCCGCGACAGGTCAGACGATACACATTAGGCTGTGTGGCCGACTGCAGCCGCATGTGCACCACGTGCATAATCATGGCGTGATCGTCATCATATGGATGCCAACCCACAGCAGCAATCCTTATCGGCTCCAAGGATACAATCAGATCTGTCCCACGATTTACCTGGGATACGACAAAGCTGCCAGAGTGGATAACGGTTGCCTCCTGACTCAATCTCCACACCTCGAAGTTGCAGCTTGGGTAATAGCGATCGAATTTAGCCTTAGGCACCACCCTGCCGCGCTGCAAAAACACCCTGGTCTGTCCACCTGGAACTACCAGCTGTTTGTTGATCTTCACCATACTCCCATCTGTGGGGATGATGTAAGCAGGATCGATGCGAGCAGCCGTTTTACATCCGGTCAGTAATAAAGCAATTGCGACATGAAGCAGGTATCTGATCATCAGAAAATTCTCTCCAGAATGACTTCAAAGTATAGGTCTAATCTCTAGGTTCTCAGAAAATGACTTTCATTTTAACCTGATGTAGGTTACACAGAGACCGTATCTACCGTATTATGCCCGACGAGTAACATGCTTCGATTCACACAACTAGGCCTGCGCCGCGGTGCCAGACTCCTCTTTACCGGCGCCAATATGACCATACATCCCGGTCAGAAGGTTGGCCTGACCGGCGCCAACGGTAGCGGCAAATCCAGTCTGTTCTCACTAATAAGGGATGAGATCCACTCAGACAGTGGCGATCTATACCGCCCCAAGGATTGGGTGATCTCCCATGTAGCCCAGGAGACTCCCACCGATGACCGGCAGGTCATCGAATACACTCTGGATGGCGATACGGAGTTGCGTGCCACCGAACAAGCCCTGGTGGAAGCGGAGCAGTCGCACATGGGAGAGCGAGCAGCAGAACTACACGCCAAACTAGACGCCATTGGTGGCTATACTGCCCGTCCCCGCGCCGCCCGCCTGCTGCACGGACTTGGTTTTCAGCCGGGCGAGGAGGAGCGTCCAGTCAATGAGTTTTCTGGCGGCTGGCGTATGCGCATGAATTTGGCCCGCGCCCTTATGTGCAGATCGGACCTGTTGCTCTTGGACGAACCCACCAATCACCTGGATCTGGATGCAGTGATCTGGTTGGAAAGCTGGCTGAAGGACTATGCCGGCACCCTGCTGCTGATCTCTCATGATCGGGACTTTCTGGATGCGGTGACAAACCACATAGCCCACATAGAACAGGAGCGGATCACCCTCTACTCCGGCAACTACTCGGCCTTTGAACACATCCGCGCGGAACGCATGGCCAACCAACAGGCCGTCTTTGAGAAACAGCAGCGCGAGATCGCCCACATCCACAGCTACGTGGAACGTTTCCGCGCCAAGGCCACTAAAGCACGTCAGGCCCAGAGTCGACTCAAGGCCCTGGAGCGCATGGAGCTGATCGCCCCGGCCCACGTGGATTCACCATTCCACTTTGCCTTTAAACCACCGGTTAAGAATCCGCGCCCTCTGCTGCAACTGGAGCAGTCCAGCGCCGGATATGGCGATACTGCAATCATCAGTGGCATCAATCTGATCCTATCGCCGGGAGACCGCATCGGACTACTGGGACCAAACGGAACCGGCAAATCCACCCTGATTAAACTGCTGGCAGGTGAGATAGCGCCTATAAACGGAAAACGCGACATAGCACAAGACCTGAGCATCGGTTATTTCGCCCAGCACCAACTGGATCAACTCCACCCGGAACACACGCCGCTGGAGCATCTGTTTCGGCTGGACAAGACAGCAACCGAACAAGCTATGCGCAACTATCTGGGTGGCTTTGGCTTCTCTGGCGATCGTGCAGAAAGCCCTACTGCACCATTTTCCGGCGGGGAGAAGGCGCGTCTGGTGCTGGCCCTGCTGGTCTATCAACGCCCCAACCTATTGCTGCTGGACGAACCCACCAACCACCTGGACATAGAGATGCGGCACGCCCTGAGCACCGCCTTGCAGGATTTCGCCGGAGCCATGGTGATCGTCTCCCACGACCGTCATCTCCTGCGCACCAGCACCGATCGCCTGCTATTGATAAACGCAGGCAAGGCGGATGAATTCAAGGGTGATCTGGACGACTACCCGCGTTGGCTCTTGGAAAACCGTGGCCAAGGCGGTGACAGAGACAAGGGCAATAACCACCTTGCTGAACATAGCGCCAATGCCCGCAAAGATCGCAAACGCATGGAGGCGGAGCAACGACGCCAGCTGCAGCCTCTACGCAAACGTCTAGCAAATCTGGAACAGCGTCTGGAACAGCTCTCCACCCAACAAAAGGCTATGGAGCAGGAGCTAGCTGAGCAGGAACTATATTCTGACGCCAACAAAGAGAAACTCAAACGATTGTTGACAGATAAAAGCGCCATTGATTGTGCTCTTGCCTCGACCGAAGAGGAGTGGTTGGCGGCAGAAGAAGAGATGGACAGAGCGCAGAAATAACAGATCTCACTTGAAGTAGAGCCCCCATTGAATCTTAATATTCCCTTAAGCATTGCATGCCACAGTAGCAACAAGACCTTTAGAGGGATATAGACTATCCAAGATGTTTGATCTTGCGCCGCGTGCTAGAATGCGCGACCGATCGGGATTTAACTGAAACAGCAAATTGATAATAATTTTATGAGCAACGAACAAGCAGAACTGACAGAACTGGAGTTTTCTGGCAAATACGACAAGGATCATGCCCATTATTACTTCAAAAAGCACGAATATGAATTCTGGCGACGACTATCCAATTGGCGCGACCACCAAGTCTGTGCCAAGGCGCTCAGGATTGCTGGCAACCCCAAGAGCATTCTCGATATGCCCTGCGGTACAGGGCGCTTTTGGGATCTGCTGGTAAAAGACCCAGAGCGCAAACTGTGGGCCTCGGACAATAGCCAGGACATGATAAACGCCGGCCTGAAATACAGGCCACCTGAGGTTGCCAAACGTTTTGAGACCTTTCAAGGATCGGCTTTTGATCTTCCTGTAGAAGACAATTTTGTCGAATCTGTTTTCTGCATTCGATTGATGCACCATATAGGCGAACATGAGGATCGCATAAAACTGTTAACCGAACTCGCTCGCATCGCCTCAGACAGCGTCATCATATCTCTCTGGGTCGACGGAAATCTAACGGCCTGGAAACGTCAAAGACGCGAGGCCAAACGCAAGAAAAAGCGCTTCCAAAACCGTTTTGTAATACCCAGAACCGTGATTGAACAGGAGTTCCAGCAATGCGGCTTCTCTATTGAAGCTCGATTGGATTTTATCCCCTACTACGCCATGTGGCGCACCTATGTACTCAAGGTCAGTTGATCGTGGATTTTATTGGGGAAGGCTGGGATGAGATCCTTAGATACAACAGATTGGACAGCTTCGATGCGTTGTGGAATCTGGATGCAGAGTGGTTTGAGGAACCCAATGACCGGCGTGGAGGCTGGAGCGGCGTAGCACACATCAAACTGCAATCACCAGATGGGAACGTTATAGGGGCGTTTCTTAAACGCCAGCAAAACCATATGTGCAGATCACTATTGCACCCGATCCGCGGCACCCTGACGTTCGCCCGTGAATTCAAGAACATACAACGCTTTCAACAAGCAAAGGTCCCTGCCCTGGAGCCGATGTATTTCGGACAGCGGCAACTAAATGGCGACCACCAAGGCATACTACTTACGCGCGAATTGGAGGGATTTCTCCCCATGGATGCGCCACAGTTCCAACCAGGAAAAGATGGATTACTCTCCTCAGTCAGGGCACGAAAAGCCCTATTTGAAAGGCTGGCAGAGGTGCTACGTCGCTTACACGCGCATAAGCATCAGCACAGCTGTCTATATTTCAAGCACATATTTATCAAGCCGGTTAGCGAGTCGGATTTTGAGATACGTTTGATCGATCTGGAAAAATCTCGCTGGCACCCTATGGGGCGGCGGGCAATATTTCGTGATCTCTACACACTATCCCGTCATGCTGAAGGTTGGCCTCTTACAGACTATATGAGGTTTTTCCTTATCTATCGTCAAGAACAAAAGCTGAGCCGGGATTCTAAAAAACTCTGGAGAGAAATTGCGGTAAAACATAGAGCAAAAAGAAAGAGAAAGACCAAATAGCTGAGAGCCAATTCACTGCTCAGCCCTATGATCGGATAACTGAATAGGATCTGGTGGACGCCTGCTCAGATTTGCAGCGGCCTTTTGATATAACCTCTTAGCATCACCAGGTCGACGCCCTCTTCCCAAATATCTCACAATAAAACGCATTCGATCATAAACACTGAGCAGGCTTATGGCGATACGCGACAACCCGGAAAGGTCCACGGCTACGCCACGACTTTTCCGCAACCTCATTCTGGAAGCACGAGGCGCATCAATCCAGACCGTTGTATAACGGCTGTCCTCTTTACGCACCAAAATATTTCGCCATTTAAGATCGTGGTGAAAAAAACAGGCCTTATGCGCCTTAGCAGTCTGCGCCACAAGACAACTCGCGATATCGCTGTATACCTGCTGTCGCTCAGGTTCAGGCATCTGATACCAGCCATTTAAGGCAAAATCCTCCAAATCCTGACTATCAGGTATCGCCAAACTGATCAAGAAATTCGACTTCAAAACCCCAAAAACGCGTTCTTCACCAAATGCAACAATATCTAAAGTCGGAATCCCCAGCTCCCGCAATTGCCGATAGGCCCATACCTCAACCGCGCCCTTTCCAGGGCGCATCCAGAACTGTATGCCCCGCCGAAAAGGGCAGATGTAACGTTTGAAGTAAAATGCGGCACCGTCCGCTGAGGTGATACGCCGGCAACGAGTGGTGGGCGAATCTGATACCAATTCTCCACCGGAATAGTTGACCCAATCCATTTCAGCATCCACGCCAAGTTCGGCAAGCTGATGTTCAAAGTCCTTCTCAATCAGAAATTTTCTGCCGGAAAAACATTGGATACTGCGGGCAAGTTTAATCATAGATCAAGTTTAAGTAGCATTAAGCGCTAGACGATATCCCACGCCCTGCACGGTAACAATAAATCGCGGCGAAGCAGGATCATCACCCAATTTACTCCGAAGTTGTCCGACCAGGACCCTTAGGTAATGGGTGTCATCCTCTCTGCTCGGCCCCCAAACCTCCTGTAATATATGTCTATGTGTTAGTACCTGACCATTATGCGCAACAAGCAAACGCAACAGACTATACTCCTTTTTCGACAAATGGACCGGGTCGCCGTCGATACTGACCTGGCGCAGAGCCATATCCACCCGCAGCCCCTGGGAATCAAACACAGTAGGTGGCGATATCATGCCCTCCTTGCTGCGCAGCAAAGCCCTGATACGCGCAATCAGTTCGCTGATCCCGAATGGCTTTGTTACATAATCGTTAGCTCCGGAATCCAATGCCTGCACCTTCTCCGACTCAGTGGAACGAACCGATAGTACGATTATTGGTACCTGAGACCACTCCCGCAGACGAGAAATAAACTGTTGCCCGTCCATGTCTGGCAACCCCAGGTCCAGAATTATTAGATCCAGCTCTCGAGAAGAACAAAGCTCCAAACCATCCTCCCCCAAACGCGCCTCGTACACCTCATAGTTATGGGCTTCCAGACTGATGCGCAGAAATTTGCGGATCTGGGCCTCATCTTCAACGATGAGTATGCTTCCTATCGAGCTCATGTCTGGCCTACACCATTCGGCTGCATGATAGGCAGTTCAACATGCATACAGATACCCACTCCGCCTATTCCATCCAAAGCGGTCACGCTGCCTCCATGGGCGGCAATCATGCCACGACAAATCGCCAGGCCCAAGCCTGTACCCTTGGTCTTTCCGCTATCTCCTTTTCCTACGGTGTAGAACATATCGAATATCTTGTCCCTCTCATGTTCCGGAATCCCGGGTCCGGAATCACACACATCCAGCACTACCAGATCCTCATGTGCACTTACGGTAATTGTTATCTTGCCCTGACTGGGAGAGAAGCATACTGCGTTATCCAGCAGATTGACCAGCGCCTGTTCAATCAATATGCCGTGCACCCATAGCAGAGGGACATCTTCTGATATATCAACATTAATCGATATCTCTTTAATCGTATCTCTAATCCGGCTAACAGCACTGGAAACAATATCATGTATATCCACCCAATCCCGTTTCAGATCGAGACTACCCTGACCTAGACGTGTCATATCCAGCAGGTTTTGTATGTGGCGGTCCAAGCGTCTCGCCTCATCCAATACGGTAGCCATTAGCTCCATGCGATCTTCATTGCTGAATGACTCGCCATATTCAAGCAAGCTAGTGGTCGAGCCGATGATGGATGCCAGTGGTGTACGCAGGTCATGAGAAACCGATGACAACAAGGCCGACCTAAGTCTTTCTGTCTCAGATACCAATCTTGCTTCCTCCAGATCCCCAACCAGATTAGTCCTGTCCAGAACGATTGCGGCCTGATCACATAGGGTTTGAGCCAGGGTTAGCTGCTCACTATCCATATCTCCGTATATAGCTACCATGCCGATCGGTTCCTGATTGGTCGTCAGCTTCACGAAGTTCCAGGGGCTATCAATGGCCGGGCTCATGCCGTCTTGTTTCCAGGCGACGTCAATACTCGCCTGTTCTGGCTCCACCTCTCCTCCTGCCTGTGCGCATACCATCAACGGCTCACCAGATAGCGCCTTGAGCACCACAACGGGGACCCCGATGGAGTTGGCCAGATGATCTGCCAGGGCATCCAGCACCGCTTCGGCCCCCACGGCAGACGACATGCGCCGGTTAAACTCATAAAGATTGGAAATACGTTGCAGCGAAGCCTGGCTCTTATCCATCTCCCTATGCATGCGCGCCGCCAAATTGCCGGTGATGGCAGCCATAAAGAGGAAAAACACCAGTGTGGCCACATCACCGTCATCCGCCACTTCCAACGTGTAATATGGCTGAGTAAAAAAGAAGTTAAAGGCCAGAAAACTGAGTGCGCTGGAAAACATAGAGGGGCCAAGACCAGTGCGCGCCGATACGATCAACACTCCAGTCAAAAACAGCAAAGAAAGGCTGGCGTGAGGCATCAACCGGTGTACAGGGGATGCCAGAACAACCGAGATCAATACCACACCCACCGCCCCCGCGTAATGAATAGCGGATGAGTTAGCCACACTACCGAAACGCTTCTTATTGGGCGCCCAACGCATCGAATAATACAACCATGAAATAAAAATAATGTAAATTTTTTATGTTTTTTTTATGTGCCATTTACCTGTCCTGCACAGATAATTTATGTAGAGTAAAAATTTATCAGCATTAACATGCACGCTTATTCATTTCCCACATTTAATCCAGCTCCATCCATTTTCTGGTGAATCCCCTCTAGAAGGCAACTAATAGCATGCACTGGCGAGCCATAACCCAGATGTTCGGTATTCTGCTCTTGCTTTACAGCATGAGTTTCTTACCATCCATTGGCATCTCCTTGCTTTACAGCGATGGGCAATGGATGAATTTTGTTACATCCCTGCTCACTACCGCATTTGTCGGACTTATCCTGTGGCTTCCAAATATCAGGCAACACAGCGAACTGTCTGTGCGCGATGGCTTTCTGGTAGTAACCCTGTTCTGGATAATTTTGGGTGTTGTCGGAGCGCAGCCTTTCATTCTTGGCCTGCACCTAAATATTACAGATGCCATTTTTGAGTCAGTATCCGGGTTTACCACAACTGGAGCCACGGTCATTATTGGTCTGGATCAACTGCCAAAATCTATTCTCTATCATAGACAGCAGATACAGTGGCTTGGTGGCATGGGCATTATCGTGTTGGCCGTAGCCATACTGCCTCTGTTAGGCGTGGGCGGCATGCAGCTGTATAGAGCCGAAGCAACCGGAATATCTCAACAGGACAAGATTACTCCCAGAATCGCAGAGACTGCTCGCTCACTATGGATGATTTACCTTGCCCTTACCTTCGCCTGCACCCTAGCATTTTGGTTTGCCGGTATGGACATATTTGATGCCGTCGGACACGCCTTCTCGACCATAGCTACCGGCGGGTTCTCCACCCATGACGCCAGCATCGGACACTATCAGAGTCCAACGATAGAGATGATTGCGATTGTGTTCATGCTATCAAGCGGCGTTAACTTTGCTATCCATTTTTTGGCTTGGAGGAATAAATCGTTTCGAGCATATGCGAATGATCCTGAGGTTAATACTTATGCCCTAATATTCCTGTTTTCAGCTCTATTGGTAGCTATTAGTCTTTATTCAACCAGCACCTACGCTGGTGGCTGGGGATCACTACGCTATGCAACTTTCCAGGTCGCCTCTGTATTGACCAGTACCGGATTCAGCACGGCAACCTTCGCCAACTGGCCTCTGCATATACCTTTGGTCCTTATAATCCTCTCTTTCATCGGTGGCTGTGTCGGATCAACTGCTGGTGGAATCAAGGTTCTGCGAATCCTTCTATTGGCCAAGCTTGGCCTGAGAGAGCTGTTCCAGCTATCTCACCCAAAGGCCGTAACCATGGTCAAACTGGGCAACCGGGCGGTATCGGAAAAGGTGGTGTTCTCGATTTGGGGTTTTTATGTGCTGTACATCATCACTTCACTGCTACTCACAGTGGCCATGATGGCTGCCGGTTTGGACCTTGAGTCGGCCTTTGGAGCCGTGATCGCCACTATAAACCTATTAGGTCCAGGTCTGGGTAAGGTTGCAACAACCTTCACTGAGGTCACCCCCACCATCAAGTGGCTAGGAATCTTTGGCATGCTGGTGGGACGTCTAGAGATATTTACCCTGCTGATCCTGTTCTACCCACCTTTCTGGAAACGCTAGTTAGAAGAGAACCAGACCCGCCATATAGCCATTTTACAGCTATTACAGGGCATTAATGCCCGTTGCGATCTATTAATCCCGCTAATCAACTACAAAGGATTACTAATTAGAGGATACTACGCCATATGTTTATTATTGGCTGGTTTTCACTACATTAAGACATCCACCATCTCTGGGAGAGAGGAGACAATGATTACAACCAACCCCTTTAGCGAGCTATCCGCATTCATCTCGCCAGCTATCATGCAAATTTACATCATTCTGATGTTGGTTGCAGTAGTCGGCGGTACCATTTTGGACACCGTCCACAAGAAAAGTGCCAAATACTTTTTTGAGAATGCAAAAAAAGCCGAAAAGAATGCCACACGCACTGTTAGCGGTGGGAAAAAGATCGGACTAATGATTTCAACACTTTTAGGTGAAATCATGACTTCATCCGAATTTAACAACATGAAACGCAGGATTTCTCACCTTTTCCTGATGTACGGTTTCATCCTTTTCATGGTATCCACCATCGTACAGATCTTCTTGTTCCCTACAGTGGCTGCAGCCGGCATCTGGCCGATCCTGTGGCACCTGGGTGCAGCCATGGTTATGGTCGGAGGTTACTGGTTCTGGTTCTCTATCCGCGTGGATGTCAATTCTGAGGGTAAAAGCCTGTTTCCTTTGTCAAAAGCCGACATCTTTATTGTCTCCTTGCTGCTTACTACTACTTTCGGATTGCTCTGGTCGCTCTCCGGTGCTGGCCTAGCGGGTTTGAGCTTGCTGTTCTTCGTCATCTTCTTCATCGCCGCCACGGTTCTGTTTACTACCGTGCTGTGGTCCAAGTTCGCCCATATGTTCTTTAAACCGGCCGCTGCTTACCAGAAGAAGATAACTAAAGCGGATGGTTCACAAGAGAACCTGCCTGACGTACCTGATCTGTCATCTCCTGAGGTGCATGCCAGATATCCGGATATACCGGAGTATATGGGCACAAACCCGGGCTACATGGGACTTGGCATCAAGCGCGAAGACCCACGCCACTACTAATATCCGCTCAGCGAACTAATTAAGAAGAGAGGAATAAAATGCCTACATTTGTATATATGACTCGTTGTGACGGTTGTGGACACTGTGTTGATATCTGCCCGTCCGACATTATGCACATCGATACCACCTATCGTCGTGCCTATAACATTGAGCCTAACATGTGCTGGGAGTGCTACTCCTGCGTCAAGGCTTGCCCACACAATGCCATTGATGTCCGCGGATATGCAGACTTCGCTCCGCTCGGGCACTCGGTTCGTGTGATCCGTGATGAGGAAAAGGGCGTTATCGCCTGGCGCATCAAGTCCCGTAACGGCGAAAACGATCTGAATCTACTGGCACCAATCACCACTAAACCATGGGGAGCCGGGATTCCTAAGCTGGCAAATGAAGCCGCGCCTACTCAGGAACAACGTGACAGCCAGTTACTTTTTAACGAGCCGAAATACATCCGTCTGGATGATGGAGACCTGCACACGCTGGAATCCAATGGCCTGGAAATGAAAGCAGGGGTGTACTACTAATGGCTTACAAAACTATCGTAGAAGACAACATTGATATCCTGGTAGCAGGTGCTGGCCTCGGCGGTACCGGTGCTGCTTTCGAGGCGCGCCACTGGGGTAAAGACAAAAAGATCGTTATCGCAGAAAAGGCTAACATCGACCGCTCCGGTGCTGTGGCACAGGGGCTGTACGCGATCAACTGCTACATGGGCACCCGCTTCGGCGAGAACAACCCGGAAGATCACGTGCGTTACGCCCGTATCGACCTGATGGGCATGGTGCGTGAGGATTTGGCCTTTGATATGGCGCGTCACGTTGACTCAACCGTGCACCAG
>JBNKEE010000048.1:0-18911 GCA_050288625.1 Sedimenticolaceae bacterium
CTACACCGGCCTGGAGATGATGCGGGTACTGCGCGAGGCGGTAAGCAACAGCAGCATCGAGGTGCTGGACTACAGCCCTGCAGTGGAACTGCTCTCCAACCAGGATGGCAACTGCGCCGGGGCCGTGCTCTCCTCACTCAAAGAGTGCAAATATATGCTGGTCAAGGCCAAGGCCGTGATCATCGCCACCGGCGGCATCGGCCGCATGCACCTGGACAGCTTCCCCACCTCCAACCACTTTGGGGCCACCGGCGACGGCCTGGTGCTGGCCTATCGCCTGGGCGCCAGGATGCTGGACCTGGATTCGTTTCAATACCACCCCACCGGCCTGGCCCACCCCCATCACATGGCGGGCTTCCTCATCACCGAGGGCATTCGCTCGGCCGGGGCCTATCTACTGAATGGGAAAGGCGAGCGCTTTGTGGATGAGATGAAGACCCGCGACCATGTATCATCCGCCATCCTGCGGGAGTGCGCGGAGGGCCGCGGCATCCGGGCCAGCGAAGAGGCCATCGGGGTCTGGCTGGATACACCGGGGCTGGAGCTAAGACAACCCGGGCTGATGGCGCAGAGATTTCCCAAACTGCTGCAACTGGGTAAGAAGTGCGACATCGATCCCAAGCAAACACCTTTACTTATATACCCCACCCTGCACTATCAGAATGGCGGGGTACAGATCGACGAGAACGGCCAGTCCAGCGTACCCGGCCTCTACTGTGTGGGTGAAGTCAGCGGCGGCATCCACGGCAAAAACCGCATTATGGGCAACGCCCTGCTGGATATCATATGCTTCGGTCGCAGGGCCGGCGCCCATGCCGTGGCCAACTGCCGACGTCCGGGACACAAGAAGATCTCCATTGATCACCTAAGCTCCCTGCGGCGCGCCCTGACCATCGCCGAGTTGCCCATAGACCAGAAGGGCCCGATGCTCTTTCCGGAATGCGCCAAATTCGACGACGACTCCGACTATGACGGCCTGCGCCAAAACCGCAGGATCAAGGTCACCGGGGAGGAGAGGACATGAGTGAATTGAATCAGGTATTGTTGCGCAAAGAGGTACGGGTCGGCGCCGATCTGGATGTCTGGATGGCCCACGGCGGCGGCGAAGGCCTGCGCAAGGCCCTGAAGGACCCTTCCAGCATCATCCCTTTGATCAAAGAGGCCGGCCTGCGCGGCCTGGGTGGCAGCGGCTTTCCCACCTATAAGAAGTGGGAGTTCGTGGCCGCCAACCAGGCCCCGGAGAAATACCTCATCTGCAACGGCAATGAGGACGAACCGGGCACCTTCAAGGACTGCATCCTGTTGGAGGAGACCCCGCATCAGGTGATAGAGGGGGCGGTGATCACCGCCCTGGCCAACGGCATCAACCGCATCGTGTTCTATATCAACCCGGACCAGACCGCCTCCATCGCCAGCATGCGTAAGGCGGTGGAGCAGTGGAAGGCCTCGGACCTGAATCGCGAGGTGACCATCTTTTTGGGTGAAGAGATGGGCTACCGGGTGATGGAGAGCTCCGGCCACTACATCGGCGGCGAGGAGACCGCGGCCATCGAATCGGTAGAGGGCAAGTTCCCCTTCCCGCGTGGCAAACCCCCCTTCCCGGCGGAGTCCGGCGTGTTCGGCTGCCCCACCCTGGTGAACAACATCGAGACCCTGTCCAACGTATCTCACATCGTAAGGAACGGTGCGGAGTGGTTTCAGAAGCTGGGGCTGGGCGAGACCAGCGGCACCAAGATCTACTGCCTCAGTGGGGACGTACTCTACCCCGGCGCCTATGAACTGCCCATGGGCACCAGGCTGGCCGACCTGATCGAGACCTACGGCGGCGGCATGCTGCAGGGCAAACATCTAAAGGCGGTGTTCACCGGCGGACCTTCCAACACCATCCTTACTCCGCAGCATCTGGATGTGCATCTGGACTTCGATTCTGTGGCGGAACGCAGATCTGCCCTGGGCACTGGTGCCATGATCGTGGTCTCCGAAGGAACAGGCATAGTGAAGCGGGTCACCGAGTATGTGAACTTCTTCGCCGCCTCATCCTGCGGCCAGTGCCCACCATGTAAGACAGGCACCTATTATATCTCGCTGCTGTTGAGCAAGATCGACACCGGCCAGGGCAGTCGCGCCGACCTGGACTCACTGATCAACCTGTGTAAGATCCTGCCCAACTCCGGGCGCTGTCACCTGATCAACGGCGCCATCAAGGTATTGGACAGCTCCCTCTATCACTTCATGGATGAGTACGAACAGGCCATCCGGCTGGGCCGATTGTAGGCAAGGACTGCAGAAACGAAAAAAGGCGCCAATCTGGCGCCTTTTTTCAAAACGGGAACATAGCCTACTAGCGACTATATCTCTTGCGAAACTTATCTACACGACCGGCGGTATCCATGATCTTCTGCTTGCCGGTATAGAACGGATGGCAGGAGGAGCATACCTCTACGTGGAGTTCCTTGCACAGGGTGGAGCTAGTCTCGAATTCGTTGCCGCAGCTGCAAACCACCTTGATTGCTTCATATTTTGGGTGAATATCCGGCTTCATGATTGCCTCTTACAAAATCTGTCTTTAAATCACCATTCCACCCCATTGGTGGAGAGAATCGCGAATGATATTGGAATAGACCGGCGGACGCAAGGGGAAATTCCCGTCAGACCGCATTTTCCCGGTGATTAAAGTTCCTAGCCGATTTTGCCGACATCCTGGTCAGGACAGCAGACCCAGGACCTTAATGAAACCAACCCTCGCAAGCCTGACTATCCCGGTAATTCTGACGCTAGCCGCCGTCCCGGTCCTGGCTGTAGATACCCCTATGCGGGAATATATGGCGCCGCTGCACGACTCACAGTGGATGGCTTCAAAAGAAAAGGGTGAATGCCTTCTCCAGCACGACATCCCAGGTTTCGGCGACAGCAAACTGCGCCAAAGCAGGCGCGAACCCCTTAGCTTTGAACTGCACATAGCCCAGGAGGTAAGCCTGGGCACCCAGTGTCAGGTGGAAATCGCTCCTCCGCCATGGCGTCACGACATGTCTATCCAGGACATGGGAACTATCAAGATAGTACCTGGCGCAAAACACATCCAGGCAAAAGGCAGCGCGGCTCAAAGGATATATCAAGGGCTGGAAGCGGGCATGATGACCAGCTTCAGTTGCGGGGAAAAGGATGCACCACTGTCAAAGGTACGTGTGGTGATCTCGCCGGTGCGCTACCTTGTCGCCCTGCCCGACTTTCAAAGATGTGTTGCATCTCTGGCCAGCAAAAAGAAGGTCCCTTCCAAACCCGCAAAGAAAACCGGAAAGAAATAGATCAAGATCGACAATCCTTAAGATAGATGTCCAGAAACACACTGGACCGTCCCTTTATATTTTTCCTTTATTTTAACCCTAATCATTTGGCAGGCCTTCTCTGCTTCCTTATCGGTCAGGCCCCAAATAACCATCCGCCCATTACGCTCAAAGCGACTCCCTTTATTGAAGCTAAGATATGTTGTGTAGGTTTTTAGGCCGGAAAATAGGCGTTTATAGCGTTTTTCCAGATTAGCGGCGCATTTCGTAATCTTGATATTACACGTCTTACATTCTTCAAATAGCTTGCTTAAATAGCGCTCTGACCGTTGCAAACAGTCTTCCTCAGATGCCATTTCACCCACGAAGACATATTCTAGTTCTCTGGATATTTCAGGTATATTCAATATAACGCGTGATTCAACATATACAGGGTGACTAATTTCAGATGGATTATTCTTGAGGATGCTGTATCCAGGAATGCCAACAGCAACAAAGAGTATGATCAATAGAATCTTTTTCACAAATTACCTCCCTGTATAGATTAGGTTTATTCTTCCAATGGCCTGCTGCCACACACTCAGGCAAAAACGCTGATGTCCTTGTTACATATAAATATATGGGGTCTTATTTGCTAGACACCCCTCAAACATCATTGGCACAGGAGTCTAATACTTCTACTTCGTACTCACCAAGTAGACGCCCAATCCAACAACAGCCACCCATAGCCCCATAGCTGCAGCCCCCATCTGCTCCCATAGGGTATTGATGTTCAACAACATCACAAGTCCCACGCCTAGAATGATATTTCCCAGTACAAATTTGGTTTTTTCGTTCACTTGTATGTCCTTCGTTCTGATTTTTGCTGATTCTACCTTTGCAGGCGATTATCCACCACCCTCTGTCACTCTAGCAAAGCACCTAATTTTCAATAAGTTTTAGTTACAAAAATGCATTGTCGAGATACACTCAGCGGTTGAGAGTACCGGCCATCAAGCAAAAATGGAAACCCGGCCCAAGCAATGGAGGCTGTATGTCAGACAATCCTCAAGACACCTTAGGCAAAGCAGGAGCCGGCCTACCTAAATTTCAGGCCATGTTTTTGCGCCATATAGGCTTCCCAATGCTACGAATATCCGTTTCATGGGAAAAGGGGTTTGAGATATTCGAATCCGAAGGCCTGAAGGTATTGCAACTCGTCGAAGATCTAGATCAGGAGCAGATGCATACCAAGATACTGGTCCCAAAAACCTTCGGAATAGAAGACAACTCCCGCTACTACTCCGCCGCTATGGTGCTATGGCATCTAACCTATGTAGGAGAGGTTATACGAGACGGCATCATCTCCCTTAGCCGCGGTGAACACCTGGATTTCACCGTAAAAATCGAGAACTTCAAACCGTTCGTCGAGATCGAAAATAACGTTATCGAAGAATACCGCTCCCTGCTGTCTAACTATCGTACGGAGTTGGATAATAAGGTCTGGGACCGCTATATCAGAAACTACCATTCCCATCCCTGGTTCGGTCCTCTCAACCCCCATGGCTGGCTGGTTATGGGCGCCGTGCATCAATGGGTACATAGGCGACAACTGGAAAATATCGTAAAGGGTTTAAGAGATAAACAGCGCCTGTAGCTCGTTGAGAAACCGCCACCCATTAGGGGTGGGTCGAATCAGATCATCTGATACATCTAACAGGCCCAGGTTTTTAGCCGTATCCAGTTGCGTCTGCACCTCGTTCAACGATCGCCCGGTGCGCCGTTCAAATAACAATGGATCAAACCCATTCTTCAGTCGTAGTGTATTCAGCATAAACTCCAGGGCCAGATCCTGCTGCTTCACCCGCTCAGCCCGTAAGGACGGCTCTTCTGTAGACCTTATATATGTATCTGGGGCTTTGGGCTTTCGGGTACGCAGGATGCGGCCGCATTCAAGATCGCTAATCTTGCCATGGGCTCCGGCGCCTATCCCAAGATAGTCACCAAACTCCCAATAGTTGCGATTGTGTCTGCACTCCTGGCCATTTTGTGCAAACGCAGATACCTCATACTGCACATATCCAGCCGCCTCTAATAAGGCGTGCCCTGTGGACTCAACCTCCCAAAGCTGATCGTCATCCGGGATCTTTGGAGGCGCAGTATAAAAACGGGTGTTAGGTTCAATGGTGAGCTGATAATAGGAGATATGCTCCGGTTCCAGTGATATGGCCTTAGTTATATCAGCCCTGGCAGCATCCGCGGTCTGTCCCGGCAGACCATACATGATATCCAGATTCATATTGGCAAACCCGGCGGCCCTGGCAGCATCCACTGCTACCTTTATCTCCTCCGGCCCATGGATCCGCCCCAGCGCATGTAGCTGATCACGGGCAAAACTCTGAGCACCGATGGAGATACGATTTACCCCGGCCAGGCGATAATCCAGAAAGTGCTGACGATCCACCGCCCCCGGGTTAGCTTCAATTGTAATCTCTATATCCGACGCGAGGATCAGCCTGTCCCTGACCCCATCCAGCAGGCGGCCAATGGCGGCCCCGGAAAACAGACTTGGCGTCCCACCACCGATGAATATACTGACCAGATCCCTGTCTCCTACCGCTGGGAAATCAGCATCCAGGTCCCGTAACAGGGCATGGACATAGGCATCCTCATCCAGCTCACCTGCGACCATGTGTGAATTGAAGTCACAATAGGGGCACTTTTGCAGACACCATGGGATATGGATATATAGAGAAAGAGGCGGCGCTTCCGGTAGGCCGTTCATCGATATTATCTAGATAGCCTGGAGATTGGCGTAGGCCACTACCAGCCACTTTGCCCCAACCTGCTCAAAGTTGACCTGAACCCGAGCGCTTCGACCCTGACCTTCGGCATTCAAAACCACACCATGCCCAAACTTGGGATGAGAAACGCGCTGACCCAAAGCAAAACCTGTGGTCTCCACCGCCATATTGAAACCCCCGGCCGGAGTGATTACCGGGCGAGATATATCGGGTCGTGATCGAATCTCTTCCACCAGGTCCAGCGGCATCTCCCGTAGAAAACGTGACGGCATCGGGTAACTGTCTGAGCCGTGCAGGCGTCGACTCTCGGCATGGCTGAGATAGAGCTGTTGCATGGCTCTGGTCATACCCACATAGCAGAGGCGTCGCTCCTCCTCCAGACGCTCCGGGTCGTCGCTCGACATGCTGTGGGGAAATAGCCCCTCTTCCAGGCCGCCGATAAAGACCAGTGGAAATTCCAAACCCTTGGCTGAATGCAAAGTCATGAGCTGCACGCTCTCCTCATACTCTCCGGCCTGGGTGTCCCCAGCCTCCAGGGCAGCGTGGGCCAGGAAGGCATCCAATTCGGACATCTCTTCTACAGGTTCAGAACCGACGGCGATCGCATCCGCCTCGGACTCCATTGATATATCATCAAACTGCCGTGCAGCATTGACCAACTCCTCCAGGTTTTCGATCCGATCCTGCCCCTTGCCATCTCGAGACTTCTGGAAGTGTTCCACTAACCGGCTCTGATTCAGCACCTCTGCTGTCAGGTCGGCCAGTTCCATATCAGCGGTAGCCACCGCCAACTCCTCAATCAATTCGATAAAGCCCTTTAGGGCGTTGGCCGCCCGCGCCGCCATCTTGCCCCCCTTTAGCAGTTCTTCACTGGCCTGCCACAGAGAACAGCCGAAGTCGCGGGCGTGAGCCCGCACCGCATCCAGGGTACGCGCACCTATACCACGGGGAGGCTGGTTTACCGCCCGTTCAAAGGCAGGATCGCTGTCCCGGTTAGAGACCAATCGCATATAGGCCAGGGCATCCTTGATCTCGGCCCGCTCGAAAAAGCGCAGGCCGCCATAGACCCGATAGGGGATGCCGCTCTGCAACAGGGCCTCTTCAAACAGCCTCGATTGGGCGGAGGTACGATAGAGGATGGCGATGTCATCCCTCTTGCTGCCGGAGTCGATAGCGTCGGCAATCCGCCCGATCACAAAGCGCGCCTCGTCCACCTCGTTGAAGGCGGCGTAGACCCGCACCGGATCTCCTTCACCATCATCAGTCCATAGATTCTTGCCCAGGCGTGAGGAGTTGTTAGAGATGACGGCATTGGCCGCCTGCAGGATATTCCCGGTGGAGCGGTAGTTCTGTTCCAGACGCACCAGGGCGGTCTTGGGGTAGTCGCGCTGAAAAAAACGGATATTCTCCACCTTGGCACCGCGCCAACCATAGATGGATTGATCATCATCCCCCACCACGAACAAGTTGTCGCGTTCGCCGGAGAGCAGGCGCAACCATGCGTATTGAATGGAGTTGGTGTCCTGGAACTCATCCACCAGGATATGGGCAAAGCGCTGCTGATAGTGCTGCAGTATATCGGGGCGATCACGTAGCATCTCATGAGCACGCAGCAAGAGTTCAGCAAAATCCACCGCCCCGGCCCTGTCGCAAGCCTCTTGATAGGTGCGATATATGGCTATCATCTGCCGCTGATAGTGGTCTCCACCATCATCCAGGTGTTGCGCCCGACGGCCCTCATCCTTCTGGGCATTGATGAACCACTGAGCCTGGCGCGGCGGCCACTTGGCGTCGTCCAGGTTCATTTCGCGGATGATGCGCTTGATCAGACGCTGCTGATCATCCGAGTCCAGGATCTGAAAGGTCTTGGGCAGTCCCGCATCCTGCCAGTGGGCACGTAGTAGTCGGTGGGCCAGACCGTGAAAGGTACCCACCCACATTCCACCGACCGGCTGGCCCAACAGGTGTTCGATACGATGGCGCATCTCCCGCGCCGCCTTGTTGGTAAAGGTGACGGCCAGGATGCCCCAAGGAGTAGCCCCCTCCACGCCGGTAATCCAGGCAATCCTGTGCACCAGGACCCTAGTCTTGCCGGAGCCGGCCCCGGCCAGCACCAAAGTGCTGCCCGCCGGGGTAGTAACAGCTTCGCGCTGGGCCTCATTCAGCCCTTCTAAGATATGTGAAACATCCATCGATCCATTCTAGCAGGGACGAGACTGATTTCACGACTCCGCCCCCAGAATAAAATTCTTTCTATCTTAAATAATCGCTCAATATCTCATCATTCGAGCCGATACCCTTTCTGAGTGTCGGGAAAGAGCTCGACTTTAATAATAAAACAGGTAAAACTAGCCCAAGTAGCTAATTAGAATAAGACCATATCCAATACCCAAGAAGTTGGAGCTGACGTGAAACCAAGAGTCTCCACAGTCCAGGTGATAGACAGCCTGGCAGAGATCACCCGCTATCAAGACCGGGAGATACTAGAAAAAAGTCTGTTAGAAACCCTGGCAGAGATAGTACCTTCTGAAGAGTATCGTCTATATAGAGTGCAGAGCCCTCCTCCCAAGCTAGAGCTGACCATAGTCGCAAACAAGGCTACGGAGCGTGATGTCATAAGTGAATCGCAAACCGACCATCAACTCACCGATAGCCTGCAGCAGGCCATAGCCAATGCTATTGAGAGAGAGGATGTGGTCACTCTGGATTCCGATGAGCATAACCATATGGCAAATATCTTTCCGGTATTTGACAGGGGCGGCGACATATCAGCGGTACTGGTGCAATTTACCACTAAATCCCGGTTTGATGACCAGAGGCTTGTCTTCGGACTGCTACGCATCTACTCCAATTATCTGAACCTACTGCACGAAAACATACGGGACAAACTCACCGGGCTATTGAATAGAGAAACCCTGAACAAAGAGATCCTGAATATCCTGATGAAGAAGTCTCACGACCGGGAGAAGATAAGGGCCAGGGGATTCAGACGGGCAACAGATGAAACCCAATACTGGCTTGGCGTGATAGACGTGGATCACTTCAAGACCATAAACGATAAATTTGGCCATCTCTTTGGCGATGAAGTGCTCATCCTGACGGCAAGCTTTATGACTGATGTGTTCAGAGACGATGACCTACTGTTCCGCTATGGTGGAGAAGAGTTTGTGGTCTTGATTAAGGTGTTAACAAAACAAGATGCCTTCAATGTATTCGAACGCCTGCGCACCAAGATCTCTACCCATCACTTCCCACAGGTCGGCAACATGGCCGTAAGTATCGGGATGGTCGAGATAGATGATCAGGACGGTAGCTCAGATGTTATTCATTCGGGTGACAAGGCCCTCTACTACGCAAAAGACCACGGCAGAAACCAAACCTGCATCTATGAAGACCTAATCAACGAAGGTAAGATTACTGAAGATATGAAGGTCAGATCCAAAGAGATTGATCTGTTCTGAATTCTTCCTGACAATTCATACATGTCAAAGCCAGTTGAAATCTACTTTTTTGGCACATGTCTGATCGATCTGCTCTATCCCAAGGCTGGGCTGGCCGGTATGCGATTGATACGCGACGCCGGGGTAAAGGTCATCTTTCCAGACGGCCAGACCTGCTGCGGACAGCCAGCCTTTAATTCCGGATATCGTGATGAAGCGCGTGCCGTGGCCCGGTCGCTGTTGGATTGTTTCCCCAAGGATATCCCCATCGTCGTACCCTCCGGCTCCTGCGCCGGCATGATCAAACACCACTGGCCGGAGCTGTTCGCCGGTGAGCCGGATGAAGCCCAGGCGGTGGCTATCGCCGCGCGCGTATTCGAGCTGACCGAGTTCCTGGTCGAGGTGCTGCAACTGAGTCTCACCGACCTGGGGCCGCCCACCAAGGTAGCCATTCACACTTCATGCTCTGCACGGCGCGAGATGGGGGTGGCGGAACACATCGAAACCCTGGTCGGACAACTCGCAAACGTCCAGGTCCAAACACAGCAACGCAAGGAGGAGTGCTGTGGCTTCGGCGGTACCTTCGCGATCAAACAGGCCGACATATCCGGCGCCATGGTCCGGGATAAAACCGACAGCCTGCGCGCCTGCAAAGCGGATCTGGTCGTTAGCCAGGATTGCGGCTGTCTGATGAACATAGACGGAGCCATGCAAAAGCAGCAAGCGAATGGACAGGGCCACTCCATACCGACTCAGCACATAGCGGAATTCCTGTGGGAGCGTTGTCATGAACCAGACTAAAGCCTTTCACGCACGCATCGACCAGGCCCTGCATGACACCCAGGCGCGCCACAACTTTCGCATAGCCATGGACGGTCTGATGGAGAAGCGCGCCGCCGTACTGAGTGATCCGGGTGAACTGGAATATCTGCGGGACCAGTGCGCCGCCGTACGCGCCTATTCCCTAGCCCATCTGCCCGACCTGCTGGAGCAACTGGAAGCAAAGATGACAGAGAACGGCATTCAGGTGCACTGGGCCGAAGATGGAGAGCAGGCCAACCACATAATCCACAAAATACTACAGCAGGCCGGAGCAAAGACCGTGGTCAAAGGTAAGTCCATGGTCTCTGAAGAGTCCGGTCTGAACGATTACCTGATCGAACAGGGAATGGATATCCTAGAGTCTGACCTGGGTGAGTTCATTATCCAGCTGGCAGAAGAACCACCATCCCATATCATCGCTCCGGCCATCCATAAGAACCGTCAGGAGATAGCCGAGCTGTTTCATGAACACTTCCCGAATGAGAAGTTCGAGGAAGACATAGAGGCCCTGACCGCATTTGCACGACGGGTATTGCGCACCAAATTTGCCAATGCAGACGCCGGAATCACCGGCGTCAATTTTGCCGTGGCCGAGACCGGCACCATCTGCCTGGTGGAAAACGAGGGCAACGGCCGCCTCAGCACCACCGCACCCGACATTCACATAGCTATAACCGGCATCGAAAAGGTGGTTGCCCGACTGGAAGACATCACGCCTTTGATCGACATTCTGCCGCGCAGCGCCACCGGCCAGCCCATAACCACCTATTTCAACCTGATCTCCGGGCCACGCAAAGAGGATGAAAAGGATGGTCCCAAAGAGGTCCACCTGGTGTTGCTCGACAACGGGCGCAGCCACATTCGGAAAGATGATGAGCTGATCGATACCCTGCGCTGCATACGCTGCGGCAGTTGTATCAACCACTGCCCGGTATATGTGCAGATGGGAGGCCACGCCTATGGCACGGTCTACCCAGGTCCTATCGGCACCGTGCTGGAACCACAGCGCCAAGGCCTTGATCAGATCGGCGCCCTTACATCGGCCAGCACCCTATGCGGTGCCTGTGGTGAGGTATGTCCGGTACGCATACCCCTACCCAAGCTGATCAACCGCCTGCGCGCCGAGTCGGTGGCTGCAGAACGTAGCTGCAGCAGCGTTCGAGGGAAAGGGAGCCTGCGAAAAAGACCCGAGTTAATAGCCTGGACCATCTGGAGCTGGCTGTATGCCAACCCCATCCTCTACAAAGCCTTTGTCTATTTGGCCACACGTCTACGTACCCTTGCCCCAAAAAATACCGGGGGCTGGACCCGTTACCGCAGAGCGCCGCAACCGGCGCCCCGCAGTCTGCGCGAACTGGCCAGCAAAGGAGGTTTCAGCGATGAATAGTGCCAGAGACAACATCCTTCAGCGTCTGCGCCAAAGTGCTGTAAAGCCATGCCCTCTGCCTCAGTCTTACACCCCTTGGGACCGGCTCCAGTCCGAAGAACCTATAACCTACTTCAGCAATCTATTACGAGCCATGCATGCCGAGGTGATCGAACTTAAGGGGCGTGACTGGATAGAGTGGATAAACCAGGAGTTACCACAAAGAGGTCTGCATCGCATCCTGGTCGGCGACAACGAACGCGGCCAAGCATTGGAGCAACAAGCGGATACGCGCCTGAACATACGAAGATTCGTAGCGCCGGCAAACAGATGGAAACAGGAGCTATTCACCGATATTGAGGTCGGAGTCACCGGTACCCTCGGCGCTATTGCCGATACCGGCAGCCTCATCTTGTGGCCGGATGCCGCAGAACCTCGTCTGATGTCTCTGGTACCACCTGTACATATCGCCCTGGTTGATACCGATAGGATCTATCGCACCCTGACCGAGGCCATGAGCAAACAGAGCTGGTCTTCCGGGATGCCTACCAATGCACTGCTTATCTCCGGGCCTTCCAAGACCGCAGACATCGAGCAGACCCTGACCTATGGTATACATGGGCCACAACAGCTGATTGTTTTGCTTCAATAAGAATAACGGTATGGAATAAGAACGAAGAACGGCCGAACCGATCAGCTGGCATCTATCTAAACAGCGGAATCTCTTCTTCCTTGGACGAAATCTTTTCCTCCTGCTTCAGCTCAAGATCTTCACGACAATCCCGCAACTGCAGCGCATATGCCTCGGCCGTATTCTGTACCTTCTGCGCCACCCGTAACAGCCAGGCCTTTTTATTATAACTCTGACGGCTATAACCTATATGTCCCTCATGATAGGCCAGATACTGATTGTAGCCATCCCACTTGGATATATTCAGCTTTTCCTTACTGACGTTGGTGTACCAGCCGATAAAATCCATGGCGTCGCGGAAGTTGAACCGTTTTGCCTCGGTGTTGCCGGTCTCTTCCAGATAGTTCTCCCAGGTACCGTCCACCGCCTGACAATAACCAAAAGCAGTGGTGGGCCTACCCAGAGGGATTACCCACATAAAGGTCTTCATGGGGGGGCGGGCGTCGTCCACGAATTTGGACTCATAACGGACAATGGCCATAAGCACATGGGCCGGAGTACCCCACTTGCGCTCTGTATCCATCACATCCTTATACCACTCATCTTTCTCCTGGAATATGGAGCAGACATTCTCCACATCCTCCGGCGGAGGGGTTCTGGGGGTTGCACAACCGCTTAAGATCAGAGCAAGAGTCACGGCCACTAGGGCGCCAAGAATAGTCCAGATTTGTCTTTGTCTTTGCACCCTTTACTTAATCCCTACAATCTTTGTAACTCATTGATTTACTAAATAAACATCTTATTACCGGATTCAAGATGTTCTCTGTTAGAGCAGACTGATAGCGTTTTGTTCCGCAATCTTGGGTACAGATATTAACCAGAAATGGGTTTAATAAAAAGGGCGGACTTTAAACTTTGCCGAATACCGCTAACTACCTATAGAAGAGCTTTTTCCAAGCCCGATAGTCTGATAATCTGTCCTGCAAACAGGAATAAAAATAACAGTAGCAGGATGCTTTTCATTCAAAGAACCCATCCTGACTCAATATAAATGAGAATTGTTATACGCGCTGTATATTCCAATATTCACGCTTGCTGCATATTACAATATTGGCGTATGAAACATAATTAGCTGTTAACCAATCATAGAAGAATGGACATGAAGCTATTAGCAAAGATATTCAGCGTTGTTTCAATATTAACTCTCATACTTGCAATTGGACTTTCTGCAAATACGGCAAATACCACTTATCCAACACCTATAGGGTTTTTCTTAGTTATTTTATTTTTATTTTTATTTAATCTTGTGTTTATGCTTAAAGGGAAAAGCAACGCATCTAGAATAATACTAATTATCCTTAACGTTGTAATAGGCATCTTGGCCTATTTGCCATTCTTAATGTACTTATTACAACCAAGAACTTCAACGAGTATTCTACTACCGGCTATTGCAGTATTAGTGTCACTCCCATTTGCAATTAATATCATTGCCTTAGTAAAAGAGAAACCAACAAGTAAAGTTAATGGCTAACAAGCACCTCAAGATTGTTCGCTGTGGCGCTCCGCTTCGGTACCCGCCCCTTACTCAAGACATTAGAGCTAATTATGAGTGTCTCTAAATTGCTATATGGGGTGGAACAACCATCTTCTGTTAGAAGGCATTGTATCCATGGATTATATCTAGTGATAGGTTTGTTCGTTTGGGGAGTCTATAGCGACTTTATCCCCTCCCAAAGCTGGGCAAAAATTGGTTGGTATATAGCCCTTTGTGTTGGGACTTTGATTACAATTTTAGCTTGGAGAGCATATTGGACTGGTCGAGCGGAGTTCAGGCCACATACGTCACGATTTATGAAGAGCATAATATTCTTTTTTATGCCAGTGTTTTGCATAGGACTAGTATGGGTTGCACTAATACATGGCATCGGATCCCTCATTTCCCTGTCGTTTGGAAATAAAACAGAAGCTATTGCTGAGCTTAGAAAAGAACGACATTATAGCAGACGTTCATGTGACTATAGGCTTGAAGGCGAGTTTCTGGATAAAGCTTTTCCATCACATATATGTATTGGAAAACTGAACTATCAGAACCTTCCAGCGAACGCCATATATATAGTAAAAGGTCATAAACACTATCTAGGGTTCGTTGCTGATGGGGTGTATTTGAAAATGCGCTAATAAGCTACTCTTTCGGACGCAAACCACATTGTGTTTTTGCGCCGCACAGCTAAGGTGTGTGATTCTAATTATGAACAAACTAGCCGCAAACAAGACCAAAATATATATCACGCTAGCCATAATCTTAAGTTTCATAGCAGGGTTATATTTAGGCGGGAATATTATTTATAGTTACCACAAGTCTAGAAACAGCATTGTCGATCCTTCAAACCAAATAGCATATTTATCAAGTTTGTTAGTACATGCTTCAAATAAGGGCAATGAAGCATTAATAGAGACAATTGCAATAGATCTATCATTAGCTGTTATAAAGCTGCATCTAAATATGTTTGAAGCTAGCAACGGTGAATTAGAGCATGCTTGTAAAGTAATGAAATGGCTCCAACCAAAGACTGAAAAACTTCAGAAATACTTGGAGCATAATAATGCTGCTAATGTGATCAAACCGGAGGTTTATCTAATGATTAATAATCCAGGTAAATGTACAAAATGAAAATTAGCTCTTCGGTCGAGTTTCTTCTGCCATATGTGATTTCGTCTTCGCCTCTGCCCCTTACCATAACTACCAGGTGTGAAAAGTAGTTAATGGAATGAGTTAGATGGCCAACCACAGCATTATGCTAAAAAATAGTAAGGAATATTTTAAACGTGACTTATGGCTATATCGTATTTTTGCAGGAGTAGTAGCAATTGGATCAATATGGATAGGCCTTGATCTCTTTTCTGGAGAACAATGCCCAACAGTTAACGGCCTCTTTTTAAATGTAATGGTTAAAGCATGTAATATTATTGGTCCGAAGGGCGCATTATTAATGCACGCTTTGATTTCAGTTTGGGTTATAAATAAGGCATTTAGTAAGAAAACGGAGGAAAAGCTTGCTAAAAGGCACACCTAACCAGTCGGTCAAGTATGTTCTAGGCCCACAACCCATGCATTATTCATATATCAAGTTAAGGATGTAATTTAAAATGGAAGAAGAAAAAGATTTAGTTCCGGTATTTATGCCCGCTTTATCTGCAATTCTAATCAATGCTGAAGATAAAAAAGAGAGCCCGCTTAAAGAAAGCGAGGTACTGGAGATCAGAGATAATGCATCGTGCATTATGATGGAGCGATCCCATTCAGAAGCTATGGATGAAAGTAGGGGTTATAAAGATATTGACCCTGAAAATTGTTGGTATGATTGGCAAATGTTACGGCGCGAGTTAGGCAGAAAGCCTGATATTGATCCTGGAGCAAAATTTTCATATGTAAGTTCTACTGACGAGGAATACCAGAAGACTATAATTGACGCTCGTAATACATTGAACACTTTTCGAAGCATGATTGACAATGGCGGAGAAGAGTTGTTTCCCTTAGTTAAAGTATTATTGTCTGAACCGAACTATCGAGCGTATATGTGGTTAGCGGTCAGGGAGGTAAATGAGTGTGGATTTGTCGGAGAATTATTTGAACTGCCTAGCGAATTTAATGAATACGAAATTGGTATGTTGATCGATATTCCTGAGCAAGATATTCAAGATTGGATGATAAACGATAACGGCACATTATATGGCGGGTATTCACTTAGATATAACAGGGCCCGCATGTCTGAATCCGAAAAGATTGAATTTGATCAACATATCGGTATTGAGCGATACGCATAACACACAAATGCACAGGGCGTCATATGTAACAAAATGGAGAATTATATGAGAAAACTACTTATAGCTGTATTAGCACTCACTCTATCGTTTTCAACTTCATTGTTAGCTGATGAATCATCGAAAAGGAAAACCGTTAATGAGCTTATATCCATGCTAAATATGGAAAAGATGATGGATACAATGTATTTACAAGTGGATAAGATGTTTATGGATTTATCCAAGGATCTAGAAATTAGAGAGTCTGAATCGCCAATTTTTAAAAAATACATGTCAAAAGTTACAAATGTCATGAGAGAGGAAATGTCATGGCAAAAAATGAAAGAACCTTTTATTGAAATCTATATGAAGCATTACACCGAAAAAGAGTTAAATGATTTATTGGCATTTTATAAATCAGACTCTGGTAGAAAAATGATTGAGAAAATGCCGCTTATAATGCAGGAGTCCATGCTGGTTTCACGAAAAATGCTGAAAGATTTTCTGCCTAAAATAAAGGCAATAACAAAAGAACTTAAGGATGAGGTAAGACTCGCAAGAAATAGCAATTAGCACATGACAGGTCTCAAAAGCAGGAACTAAACCTACTCCAATAAAACAGATACAAAAACTGTTGTGCGCTTTTTTGTATCCGGATATTCACGGCGTTCATAAAGGAAAGAACATGAAAAAGATGATTTTACTACTAATCCTAATTCCATTTTCTGTATCAGCCGGCGAACATTGGTATCGAATCACCACCTTAAAGGGTTGTGATACATACGACTTCTATGGGACCGTAAATCTAGCCCCTGAAGAGTTCACTAAAGAATTAAAGAATGATGCATTCACTAAAATCGACAATCTAGTATATTTTGATAACCAAAGGAAAGTGAAAAGCTGGTCAGAATGGTCTCCGCATATGAAGACGGCAGTTTATGTCAGAAATAGTGAAATAACGATGTTTGTCGAACTAACCGGAGATCCGACGGCTTCTAATAAATAGCAAACCAGGCAAGACTGTAAAGCGTGCTCCACAAAAATTCAGACGCATTCGTTAGAGGATTTGGGGTCAGTTTATAAATTAACTTAGCTACAGTTAGCAATGTTAAGGGTTTTTATACTGACCCCAAACTTATGTACTTGCAAACTCTATATTGTACGTGTCCGTTTGCTTCTCGCTCATTGCATTATCCTTTTAATTTATCCATTTCATTTGATATAACCAGTATTTCAAAATGCAGCGATGCCGCCATTGCAGGAGACAAAAGGGATGCCATGATTCCGCTACATAAGCGACTATCTAGATAAATGCCTTCATACATCATTTTAAATCTTCCTCCTTGATGATTTAGTAGTTCAGATGCTTCAGTAGGGGTATCTGGCCCTATCAAGAAAACACCTGCAATGCAGATTGGAATAATTATCAGCGCAACCAAGTAAACATTTCTTATTTGCTTTGGATCAGTTGGAGGCTGATGACCCCTGCTCCTGGAAAATGCCATCGTTTTGCCAAAAACAAAGACGGGCACCAGCAATAAAGCACAGATAAAAATTGAGCTCATGCCAAGTTCTGCCACTTGCGGGAAAAGCGAGAACTCGGCCAACTTTCTGACCGATGGTATCCATTCCTTCATAACGCCAGTTACACTTGACAAAGCTGGACAGCTGGTGAGCACATCATCTGGAGCAAACCAGAAAATAAGCCCAGGCAGCACTATCCCAACCACATGCGCAATTTGCCAATGAAGCGGCGCGCCTCTCCAACCTCGGTCATCGGGATCTGAACGAAAAAATTTCATATTGCTACCTATTCCTCACACTCTACTGCTTAGAGGTATTCGGTGCAGTGTAAAAACCCTCAGCATTGATAGCTATAAGCCATAGTTAAGTTAATTTTACACTGACCCCAAACTTTCCATGCGCTTACCTTGCGCCTGCGTTACAGATTTTTGATCAGTGCGAGATAAGCTTTGCGCAGAACCTCTTGCTTTCTTAAGAAAATGCCAAACTGACGATATAGAAAAAAGAAGCAACGATAAGCCAAACAAAATTCCACTGATGCTGCCTTTTTGAAAGCCAAAAATAGTGGCCAAGATAGAAAACACTACTGCGAGAGCGGCTAAAAGTACGACAAGATATGAAAATAAACTTGATAACTTATTCAACAATACACCCATGTTTGACCGCTCCCTTATACTCTTCTTATTTGGATAATGATGTTCAGTACACACCCATCCTCAATCAATAATAGAAACAAACATGGTCTGTCTGGTTTCGCTATTCGCCGATCATGGTCTAACGTAATTATCAGGCCATGATCGGCGACTATACAGATAAGCTCCTACATATGCATATTACTGCCAACTTGCTGTGATAACCGGGATTAGATCATCCTGCATATTTTCAGGGAGTGTCGTCTGCCCAGACCCCGGCGGCGAAAAAGCAGCCATGGCAGAAACCAATTGATCAACTTGAGTATTAGCTAAAACATCCCCGTCAGCAGTAGCAAATGATTCGATTTGGCTGTTTGTCGACCCATACCAGCCGTTTATCGTTACGCTATCTTCAACACCAATAACACTAATTTTTAGATCATCTGCCACTCTTTCGAACCACAGATGTTCGTTACTTATACCATCGCCGAACGTCAACACATCGGACCCGCTTATCTCTATGATCTGATCGCGACCATCTCCAAGATTGAACTCATAGGTGTTGTTGTAATAGCCTCCATAGATCACATCATCGCCCGTTCCTCCAGCAAAGTGATCTCCCATGTAG
>JBNKEE010000049.1:0-13838 GCA_050288625.1 Sedimenticolaceae bacterium
CCGCAATTGCATCAATTAAATCGGTCTTGTTCATGGAATTTTCTCTCCCTTAAAGTGACTTCACACCCAGGTTGGGTGTGGTAAAAATGTTATGTATCTACGGCTCGACAATGCGCGCAAACGGGGTCAATTTATACCAAGTGGTTAAAACAACTGTCAAGCACGGTAGGCGAAAAACTCGGTTTTTATCTGCATTGTAATCAACATCGTTATGATTTCTTGTATCTAAGACGCTGACGAACCCCCAATGACCATTATTTCAGAACTGATATCACTGCTCTGTGGTCATGATCACAGTTTGTAAAAACTCAGTAAAACGCTCTGTGGTGATGACAAAATTTCCTAGTGATGAGTCAAATCCTTTGAGGCATTTTCATCATCTTTGGATGCGCCGGCCTCCTTACTTTTGTTCCCTACGTCTTCATTCTCGCCAGAGGCGGATTTCGAGACAGGAATACTGGTTAACGCAATTGCCAAAACCTCATCAATCCAACGAACCGGTTTTATATCCAAATTCTGCTTGATGTTCTTCGGGATCTCAACCAGATCGCGCTCATTCTCATGAGGGATGATCACGGTCTTGATGCCACCACGATGGGCCGCCAGGAGTTTTTCCTTCAAGCCGCCGATCGGCAAAACCTCACCACGCAGGGTTATCTCTCCGGTCATAGCTACATCCGCTCGTACCGGGATCTCGGTCAGCGCTGACACCAGACTGGTGCACATGCCAATACCGGCGCTGGGACCGTCTTTCGGTGTTGCACCCTCTGGAACATGGATATGTATGTCATTCTTTTGATAGAAATCTTCCTTTAGACCGAAAATATTGGCGCGGCTGCGCACCACGGTCATGGCCGCTTGAATCGACTCCTGCATCACATCTCCAAGTTGGCCGGTGTGGCTTAGTATGCCTTTACCTGGCATCAGGGCCGCCTCAATGGTCAAGAGTTCACCTCCTACCTCGGTCCAGGCAAGGCCGGTTACCTGCCCAACCCGATCTTCTTCATCTGCCAGTCCATGCCGGAATTTCTTCACTCCCAGGTATTTACTCAGTACCTTGGGAGATACGGCAATCTTTTTATCTATGTCTTTTAGCTGAATGTCTTTTACCACCTTACGACAGATCTTTGATATCTCCCTCTCCAGATTACGCACACCTGCCTCCCTGGTGTAGTAACGGATGATCTCGATGATGGCACCATCCTTGATCTCCAGTTCATCCTCCTTTAGACCGTGGTGTTCCATCTGTTTCGGCACCAGATAGCGATTGGCGATATTCACCTTCTCGTCTTCGGTATAGCCCGAGAGATGGATCACCTCCATACGATCCAATAGTGGCGCGGGGATATTCAGGGTGTTAGCCGTAGCCACGAACATCACCTCTGAGAGATCAAAATCCACCTCCAGATAGTGGTCCACAAATGTGTGGTTCTGCTCCGGGTCCAGCACCTCTAAAAGGGCAGAGGCAGGATCACCACGAAAATCCATGGCCATCTTGTCTATCTCGTCCAACAGAAATAACGGATTACGCGTCTTTATCTTGGACAGGTTCTGGATGATCTTTCCAGGCATGGCGCCGATGTAGGTGCGACGATGGCCTCTTATCTCGGCCTCGTCACGCACTCCGCCCAAGGACATACGAACAAATTTACGATTGGTGGCGCGGGAGATAGATTGGCCTACAGAGGTCTTACCAACACCTGGTGGTCCCACCAAGCAGAGGATAGGGCCTTTAAGTTTACGCACCCGCTGTTGCACCGCCAGATATTCGGTGATGCGCTCCTTGACCTTCTCCAGACCGTAGTGATCCGCTTCCAGCACATCTTCCGCGACCTTTAGGTCGTTGCGCACCTTGGTCCGCTTTTTCCAAGGAACGCTTACCAGGGTGTCTATATAGTTTCTAACTACGGTTGCCTCAGCCGACATAGGTGACATCAGCTTGAGCTTATTCAGCTCAGCCTGAGCCTTGGCCTTGGCCTCCTTACTCATGCCGGATTTTTCGATACGGTCTTGCAGATCCTCTATCTCGTTGGGCACATCATCCATGTCACCCAGCTCCTTCTGAATGGCCTTCATCTGTTCATTCAGATAATATTCGCGCTGGTTTTTCTCCATCTGTTTTTTGACACGACCACGAATCTTCTTCTCCATCTGCAGCAGGTCGCTTTCTGACTCCATAAGTGTCATCAGATGTTCCAAACGACGTTGCACATCGAACATCTCCAACACCACCTGTTTCTCTTCCAGCTTCAACGACATATGGGCCGCCATGGTGTCTGCCAGGCGACTAGGGTCATCTATATTGGAGAGCGAGGTAAGCACCTCAGGCGGAACCTTCTTATTCAGCTTCACATATTGGTCGAACAGGTCGAAGGCCGATCGCATAAGCACCTCCATCTCCCGTTCTGGCAGCACGTTCTCGTCCTGCAATGTCCTGTACTCAGCGATGAAGTACCCCTTCTCTGACGGAAGGTGATCTATGTGTACCCTCTTCTCACCCTCAACCAGCACCTTCACGGTTCCGTCCGGAAGTTTTAGCAACTGCAGGATGTTCGCCAATGTTCCGACCGCATGGACATCTCCTGTGGTTGGCTCATCTGTCTCAGCGCTTCTCTGCGCCACCAACAATATCTTCTTGTTGGCATCCATTGCCGCGTCCAACGCATTTATGGATTTGTCTCTTCCCACAAATAGAGGAATCACCATATGGGGATATACCACTACATCCCGCAGTGGTAATACCGGCACCACCGTTACCACATCTATATCATCTGGGACGCTGTTATCTTCTTGACCCATAATAGGTATCCTCAGGCATTAGGAAATCCGGGTAATGGATTCCGATAAGGGGAAAATCTTCTGATCACTACCACTCGCAGGTGGGATATTTAGTGATGACGCTACAGGTTTAAGCGTATGGGCAGATGCAGCCTTTTTCAAGTACGGTGGCCACATTTATGCCAATTGGATTTAAATGACTAAAATCTTGCGCCCAGATGGTGCAACTGCATCAATCGGATGCGGCTAACTGCTTGTCGCCGCCATCAAAGATGATATATGGATCATTCTCACCCTCGATTACAGATTCATCGATGACCACCTTACTTACATCTTCCATAGATGGCAGATCATACATGGTATCGAGAAGAACTTTCTCCATTATGGTGCGCAAACCACGAGCACCGGTCTTCCGTTCCATGGCCTTGCGGGCTATTGAGCGCAGGGCTTCTTCACGGAATTCCAATTCGCAATCCTCCATCTCAAACAGACGGGCATACTGTTTGGTCAGGGCATTCTTAGGTTCTGTCAGGATCTGAATCAGGGCATCCTCATCCAGCTCTTCCAAGGTAGCAACTACCGGCAGGCGTCCAACGAACTCTGGTATCAGGCCATATTTGATCAGGTCTTCCGGTTCAACATCTGTCAGGATCTCACCTATCTTGCGGGAATCATCCTTGCTATGAACTTCAGCGGAAAAACCGATACCACCTTTTTCCGAACGATTACGAATCACATTGTCCAGACCGGCAAATGCGCCGCCCACTATAAAGAGGATCTTGGAGGTGTCTACCTGTAGAAACTCCTGCTGCGGGTGCTTACGTCCACCCTGAGGTGGTACTGAGGCAATGGTACCCTCTATCAACTTCAGCAGGGCCTGCTGTACGCCCTCGCCAGAAACGTCACGGGTTATGGATGGATTATCTGATTTGCGTGAAATCTTGTCGATCTCGTCTATATAGACGATACCGTTTTGCGCCTTCTCCACATCATAGTCACACTTCTGCAGCAACTTCTGGATGATATTCTCCACATCCTCACCCACATAACCGGCCTCGGTCAGGGTGGTTGCATCAGCTATGGTAAAAGGCACCTCAAGGATACGTGCCAGAGTCTCGGCCAGAAGGGTCTTACCTGAACCGGTGGGTCCGATTAGCAATACATTACTCTTGGCGATCTCTACCTCGTCCTTATTGTCGCCGGCCTCGAGTCGCTTGTAGTGATTATATACGGCTACGGATAGGACCTTCTTGGCCACGGCCTGACCAATGACGTACTGATCCAGAAGTTCGTATATCTCTTTTGGTTTGAGCAGGGTGCTGGATGACTCGTCCTTGCTGTCGTGCATCTCCTCGCGAATAATATCGTTGCAGAGTTCAACGCATTCGTCACACACGAACACAGACGGGCCGGCAATAAGTTTACGCACTTCGTGTTGGCTCTTGCCGCAGAAAGAGCAGTAGAGTAACTTTCCGTCGTCACCAGAGCCCTTTTTGTCATCACTCATACAAACTCCTCACAGATCACTACAACTAAGGCTGTACTAAACACATAATATACATTTACAGCTTTAGCGCAAGACCTTGCTGTATCTATCTGAAAATTATATATTTTCAGCTTTGAGATTCGTATGTATCTCTACTCCACCACAGACTGCGCACGCTCAGTTAACACCTTATCAACCAGGCCGTACTTTACCGCTTCGTCTGCACTCATAAAATTGTCGCGCTCAGTATCCCTCTCTATGGTCGCTATATCCTGACCGGTGTGGGAGGCCAGGATCTTGTTCAAGCGGTCACGCAACAATAGGATCTCTTTGGCATGGATCTCTATATCTGATGCTTGACCTTGGAATCCGCCTAACGGTTGATGGATCATCATTCTGGAGTTGGGTAGACAATACCTCTTGTCCTTTTCACCTCCCGCCAGAAGCAGAGCCCCCATACTTGCCGCCTGCCCAATGCAGGTGGTGCTGATGTTGGGCTTGATAAACTGCATGGTATCGTAGATGGCTAGACCGGCGCTAACAGAGCCTCCCGGTGAGTTGATGTAGACATTGATATCCTTATCCGGATTCTCCGACTCCAGAAACAGCAACTGCGCTACGATCAGGTTTGCCATGTGATCCTCAACCGGACCCACCACAAAAACCACACGCTCTTTGAGGAGACGTGAATATATATCGTAGGAGCGCTCACCGCGAGCGGTCTGCTCCACAACCATTGGGATCAAACCCAAATTAGTCACATCCAACGCGCCCATACCTGCTTTATCGGTCATTTGGAAAAATCCTTTAGTCTATACAAATAGGTTAGTTACGCCTGCTGTGCTGGAGCGGTAATCTCTTCAAAACTGGATTTAACTTCCTTAACCTTCGCTTGTTCCATTACCCAATCTACCACCTGTTCCTCCAGAACTATATTCTGCACCAGGGCCATCTGCTCAGCATTCGAGTTGTAGTAATCTATCACCTCTTGCGGCTTATCATAGGTCTGAGCAAACTTCTCGATCTTATCCTTTACTCTATCTTCATCCAGCTTTATCTCATTAGCCTTGATCACCTCTGCCACAAGCAGGCCGAGGGAAACCCGGCGCTTGGCCTGCTCTTCAAACAGGTCCACAGGCAGGTCTATCTCACTCTTCTGGCCATACTGCTCCATATTCTGCATAGTTTGATCTCTCAGAGCCTGCGCCTCCTTCTTGATCATAGCATTGGGGATCACGATATCGTTGGCCTCAAGTAGGGCATCCATGGCTTTCTCTTTGACCATGGCGCCAATCTTGTCATCCAACTCCCGCTCCATATTACTTCTTATCTCTTTCTTCAGGGTCTCGACATTTCCGTCTTCCAGACCAAAGGCTTTAATAAACTCTTCGTCTATCTCTGGCAATACCGGTTCAGCAACCTTGGTAACGTCTACCTCAAACTCCGCCTTTTTCCCTGCCAGATGTTCTGCAGGATACTCTTTGGGAAAGGTCAATTTGAGTGTCTTGGTCTCACCGGCAGCAGTGCCAACTAAACCATCTTCAAAGCCCTCGATCATGGAGTTAGAACCCAGCACCAGTGGCACATTGTCGGCACTACCACCTTCAAAGGCCTCACCATCAATAGTACCTTTAAAGTTTATGGTCACCTGATCTTCAAGCTTGGACTTGCGCTCTACATCATTCCATGTGGTTCGCTGCTTACGCAGCTTTTCTATCATCTGTTCCACATCCTCATCGGTGACCTCCGATACCGGACGCTCTACACTAACCGAACCCATATCACCTAGATCTATCTCAGGCATCACCTCGAAGATTGCGGTATAGGCAAAACCATCTTTCGAATCTTTCCCAACCGGCTCAATCAGCGGATCACTAGCAGGCTGCAGCTTCTCCTGATTCAGGGCCTCAAAATATGTGGCTCTAATAAGCTCCCCATGCACCTCCATCAGCACCTGTTCGGCATAACGCTTACGAACTACCGACAACGGAACCTTGCCGGGGCGGAAGCCATCGACCTTGGCGCTTTTGGCTATGGTCTTCAAACGTTTCTCAACCTCTTGGCTTACCCGCTCGGCAGGCAGCTCAACGGTCATATGACACTCAAGACCCTCTTTATGTTCGACTGAAACTTGCATGGGCAACATCCGGGCAACCTGGTTGCCCCTCCTATCTGTTTTCTAAATAACTATATCGACAACAGACCTTAATCCGGTCTGCCCGGTAACAAAATGGTGCGAAAGGAGAGACTCGAACTCTCACGGGTTACCCCACAGGAACCTAAATCCAGCGCGTCTACCAATTCCGCCACTTTCGCATAGAGTGCTTAATCAAAAGCAAAAAACCAGCTGGCCATTATACATAGAGCCAGCTGGCTATTCTAATCATATCGTCCCATCTTCGAAAGATGCAGATATGATAAATACTCCTAATCAGGGTCTACCGTCTAATTCCGAGCCCTCTTTTTTCATTTCCATCAGATCCGCCTTACTGATACCAAGGTACAGTACGGCTGAACTGGCCACATAGATAGAAGAGTAGGTGCCTATTACTACGCCCACAATAAGGGCAAAGGCGAATCCATGGATGATCTCCCCACCGAAGATAAAAAGCGCAATCAGCACCAGAAGCGTGGTGAGTGAGGTAACCAGGGTGCGGGACAGGGTCTGGTTAAGGGATGTGTTGATGATCTCTTCCGGGGTACCTTTGCGCATACGCCTGAAGTTTTCACGAATTCGATCATACACCACAATGGTATCGTTCAACGAGTAACCGATCACGGCTAAAATTGCGGCCAATACCGGCAGGTCAAACTCTATCTGCAACACTGAAAACACACCGATCGTCACCAAGACATCGTGTATCAAAGCAATAACCGAACCGACGGCAAAACGATACTCAAAACGCAATGCCACATAAATGAGGATGCCGATCAATGCATAAAGCATGGCCAGGCCTCCGTCCTCAGTCAGCTCGTCTCCAACCTGGGGACCCACGAACTCCACGCGACGCAGTTCAGCCTTACCGGCAAGATTATCAATAGCAGCGAAGGCGCGATTACTAAGATCCGCGCTGCTCACATCTTCCCTTGGCGCCAACCTTATCAGGACATCCTTGGATGAACCGAAATGTTGCGCCATCGCGTCACCGAAACCATTGTCTGCCAGCGACTGGCGCACTTTCTGCAGCTCAGCCGCTTCCTGGTAACCTACTTCAACCAGGGTCCCTCCAGTAAAATCGATACCCAGATTCAAACCCCGGGTAAATACCGAGAATATGGAAACAAGGATAAGAGCAACAGAAAACACCATAGCCAACTTGCGTCTGGCCATGAAGTGTATATTTAGTTTGGATTTTAAGATCTGCATTACAGTTCTTGTTCCATATAGTTAATACAAATGCGGTCCGACTGATTCCAGTAGAATCAGATCGCCAGTTTCTCAACCCGCTTGCCACCATAGATCAGATTAACCACGGCCCTGGTGCCAATTATCGCGGTAAACATGGATGTCAGAATGCCGATAAACAGAGTCACGGCGAACCCCTTGATAGGCCCGGTACCAAAACTGAACAGTACCACCGCTGCAATCAGGGTGGTGATATTTGCGTCCACAATGGTGGACAGGGCCTTGGCATAACCGGCATGAATACTGGCTTGTGGCGTACTACCTATTCCGATCTCCTCACGTATTCGCTCAAAGATCAACACATTGGCGTCCACAGCCATACCTACCGTAAGCACTATACCTGCGATGCCAGGCAGAGTCAGCGTTGCCTGCAATAGCGAAAGGATGGATACGATCAACACCAGATTCATCATCAAGGCCAGATCGGCTACCAGACCAAAAACCCGGTAATAGAACGCCATGAAGACCATCACCAGCACCAGACCTATCATCACAGACTGAAAACCCTGGTCGATATTATCCTGACCCAGACTTGGACCTATGGTACGCTCTTCCACTATCTCGATGGGCGCAGCCAGGGCCCCGGCCCGCAGCAACAGAGCTAGATCGTGGGCCTCGGCCGGACTATCCAGACCAGTGGTTTGAAAACGGCGCCCGAATGGCTCCAGGATATTGGCGACACTGATCACCTCTTCCACTCTAACTCGACGTTTGACATCCTTGCCATCGATCTTCTTGGTCTCGGTCCTGGTCTCTATGAAAACCACCGCCATGGGTTTACCCACATTATCGGTGGTGACGTTACGCATACGGCGCCCACCAGCACCATCCAGTTGTACCACCACTGCCGGCGAACCGGATTGCTGATCAAACCCCGATCTGGCATCGGATATCTGATTACCGGTAACGATTACCCGCTTTTTGAGAAGTATGGGTCTACCATCTCTGGTGCGGTAAAGCTTGGAGCCAACTGGGACCCTGCCATCCAGGGCATCCTGGAGATTACCTTCGGTGTCCTCCAGGCGATACTCCAGAGTAGCGGTAGCACCCAGGATATTCTTCAACTTACTCGGATCCTGCGCACCAGGTAACTGCACCACAATCCTGCGTTCTCCCTGCTGCTGTATGATGGGCTCGGCAATACCCAGGGCATTCACACGATTTCTCAGGGTAGTGATATTCTGTTGCAGGGCAAACTTGCGCGCCTCTTTCTGCTCTGGCAGACCCATGGTTGCCTTTACATAAAACGCATCTGCATCATCTATCGGTTCAATGCCGAGATTCCGGAATTGACTATCGATCACATCCAGCGCTTTGTCCCTCAGGCCTGTCTCTCGGAATTTGACCATGACCGAATTGCCCTGCATGGTTACGGCCACATAGCGCAGCTTGTTCTCCCGCATCGTAGTACGAATATCGTCCTGATAGCGCTCCAAGGCCTGCTTGACTGCGGCATCGATATCCACATCAATCAACACGTGGATACCACCACGCAAATCGAGCCCAAGATACATAGGCTGGGCGCCGAAAGACTCCAGCCATCCGGGCAGATCCGGCAATAGGGTTAGGGCGGTGATATAGTCTGGGCCTAAAGTTGTTTCTAGCTTCTCCTGCGCCTTAAGTTGTGACTCCGAATCCTTAAACCTCAGCAATAGCTTGCTCTTGTTGGATTCAAGCGCCTTGTAAGCGATGCCTGACGATTCCAGGACCTGCTTAACCTTGGACTCAGTAGCGCTATCTACCTGAGCGCGGCGGGTACCGGAGATCTCAATTGAAGGATCTTGATCATAGACATTAGGCAAGGCGAATAGCAGCCCGACTAGAACTAACACTACTACCAGCAGATTTTTCCAAAGTGGATATCGATTCATCGTTATTCTTCTGAAACCGGGTGCTGAAACCTGGCAGTGATCTACACACCCAGACTACTCGGTTACAAATTGATTTACAGTTCCTTAAGCGTACCTTTAGGCATCACAGCGCTTATTGATGTGCGGCGCACCTTGATCTCAACCCCTTCCGCCACTTCCAAAAGAATGAAGTTGTCTCCAAGATTGGCGATCTTGCCCATAATGCCGCCCTCGGTCTGCACCTCATCACCCTTGGCCAAGGCATCCACCATCTTCTTCTGTTCTTTTTGACGTTTCATCTGGGGCCGGATCATAAAGAAGTAAAGGATTACTATCAGACCAATCGGCAGGATCAAACCCTCTAGTCCACCACCGGCGGCTGCGGCCGGTGCGGCCTCTGCCATAGCATCAGAAATAAAGAAACTCATAGTTATTTAACCCGGTTCACAGTTATTGAAGCGGCGTATTATGCCACAGTTAACACCAACAAAGGAAAGGCAAAACCGTCTATTTGCTGCAATCTTTTGCATATCCCTTACCGTCCAGCTATAAGAACATGTACAATCTCCAGCCAATCCAACACATTTGTTCTGCATCAGCTGCATACACATCATATACATGCGTATCTATCTAACGACCCTTGGCTGCCGCCTCAACGAGGCCGAAGTGGAGACTTGGTCCCGTGGTTTTCAAGCCAACGGACACCAGCTCACCCAGGGTCTGGAGCAGGCGGACATGATAGTGGTCAACAGCTGTGCCGTAACAGCAGAGGCGGTGCGTAAATCCCGCAAACTTATCCACCGGGTCCACAACAATAACCCTCATGCCAAGCTAATCGTAAGCGGTTGCTACGCATCCCTTAACCCAGCGGTTGCAGCCCAGGAGATGGGGGTGGATATGGTAATAATCAACCAGGACAAAGATCGACTGGTAGAAATAGTAAGCGAAGAGCTCAATCTCAAGAGCATGCCGCAAACAGCCACCGAACCAGGGGTCAACTCGCTGCTAGCACGAGGACGCCAGCGTGCCTTTATTAAGGTTCAGGACGGATGCCGTTACAACTGCACCTTCTGTATCGTGACCAAGGCACGTGGCGATGAGCGCAGCCGCCCCCTATCCGAGGTAGTTGCAGAGATAAATCGACTCCATGATGATGGCATCAAGGAGGTGGTGTTGACCGGGGTGCATATTGGCGGTTATGGCAGTGATCTGGGCAGCAGCCTGACCGAGCTGATCCAGGCCGTACTAGCACAGACCGACATACCCAGAATACGCATTGGAGCAGTAGAGCCATGGGATCTGCCAGACCGGTTCTGGTCCTTGTTCGAGAACCCGCGCTTTCTGCCTCACCTGCACCTGCCTTTGCAGAGTGGATCAGATAAGACCCTACGACGCATGGCAAGGCGCTGCAAAAAGGATGAGTTCGCCCGTTTGGTGGATGCCGCACGTGCCGCCATCCCTAACTTCAATGTCACTACCGATGTAATCGTGGGCTTTCCCGGTGAGGGTGATGAGGAGTGGCACGAATCGATAGAATTTATCCAACAGATCGGTTTCGGACACCTACACATATTCGCCTTCTCGCCCCGAGCCGGAACCATAGCGGCAGATATGCCAGAGCGCACACCGCGCGATATCATACGTAGGCGTAGTCAGGAGCTACATGACCTGGGCGTGCAGATGAAAAAATCGGTACTACAGCAGAATCTGGGACAGATTTATTCTGTCCTGATGGAAGGCATGGAAGGTGATGCAAACGGGAATACCAAGGTACGAGGTGGGTATACGCCCAATTTCCTGCGTGTTGCGGTACCATACGCAGACCGTGACACACTGGACAATAAGATAATAAAGGTAAGAATGGATGCCGTCAGCGAAGATGGCACCACCATACTAGGATCCATGTATAAGGTATAACAATAGATGTCATCCCCTTTTGTACCCGGCCAATGGCGGCCATATATACTCATCTCTGCCAATCTGTTCGGCATCATCCTATTTGCCAGCTGGCTGCTGGAACCGACACGCTCACTCTGGATGGATCTGGATAACCGTGTGTTCTGGGCCATGAACAACTCTCTGGCAGAGGGACGAGCCTGGCAATGGCTCTGGGCCATAACCAACCACCGTCTGTTTGATCTGGTAGCCGCGTCCAGCATGTTATTACTCTTTGCCCATCGCAGCCTGATCGGGGACCGAGGAAATCTGAGCCGTTATATCGCCATCGGCATCCTGCTGTTACTGACGGCGTTAATCGCATCCCAGGTCAGCAAGGCCATACCCATAGATAGGATAAGCGGCACCTTTGAATACCCCGAGGCCATTCGTATCTCTCAATTGGTGCCTGTGGAAGCCAAGGATACAGCCATAGACAGCTTCCCAGGAGACCACGGCCTGATACTGCTGCTGTTTGCCGGCTTCGTCGCATTCTTCATGCCACGCAGTTACGGCATCATCTCATTCATCATGATGATCGCCTTTACCCTGCCGCGCATGATGAGCGGTGCCCACTGGCTAACCGATGAGATCGTTGGCGCCCTGTCCATCGGAATAGTGTTCCTTAGTTGGGTTTTGGCCACCCCCCTCCACCGCATCGCCCTGGACTTGATTGACAGATGGGTGCTGAGGCGCAAGGCAAAATCATCCGATGCCTAATCATGTTGATCGACAGCCACAGCCACTTTGATGACCGCAGCTTCGACCCGGACCGCGAGGACGCCTGGCAACGCGCCCGGGATGCAGGTGTCGTAGCTCAGATCATACCTGCCGTAACCGCATCTGACTGGCCGCGGGTAAAAGAGACCTGCTTTAAACATATCGGGCTCTATCCAGCCTACGGCCTACACCCCATGTTCTGCCATGAACACACAGATTCCGACCTGCAAATATTGAAGGAATGGATAAAAAGGGAACTTCCGGTGGCAATCGGCGAATGTGGCCTGGATTTCTATATAAAGGATCCGGATAAACAGAGGCAGTTGCAACTGTTCCATGCCCAACTGGCAATAGCGGAGAAATCCGGTCTACCGGTAATCATACATGCCCGCAAGGCGGTAGAAGAAACGATCAATTGCCTGCAACAACATCCTGGCTTACGTGGTGTATTACACAGCTATTCCGGCAGTCTGCAACAGGCAAAACGCCTTATGAGGATGGGTTTTCTCATGAGCTTCGGCGGGCCTATCACCTACCCTAATGCCACCCGCCTGCGCCAACTTGTAGCGGAGCTGCCACTGGAGTACATAATGTTGGAAAGCGATGCCCCAGACCAGCCGGACAGCCAACACCGTGGTCAGCGTAATGAACCATCATACCTGCCGCTTATCCTACAGGAGATGAGTGAGTTGAGAAACGAACCAGCAGATCACATCGCGGCCCAGACTAGGGAAAACGCCCAACGACTCTTCGGGATAGCGCCATGAGACTGGATCAGGAGAGGACTGAGATCCTAATCGGACCCGAAGGTATATCCAAGCTAGCGGCCAAACACGTGATAGTGGTCGGACTCGGTGGGGTCGGCGGCTACGCCGCAGAGGCCATAGCCCGTGCTGGAGTCGGCCGCATGACCATCATCGATCACGACCGGGTGGGGCCATCCAACTGTAATCGGCAACTTTTGGCTCTGCAATCCAGCATCGGCAGGCCTAAGGTTGATGTTATGGCCGAAAGGCTTCTGGACATAAATCCTGATCTAAAACTGGACATAAAAGAACTGTTCATCACACCGGACAACTGCGGCGAACTACTAGCAGGATCGCAGGTAGATTATCTGCTCGACTGCATCGACAGCATCGCCTGCAAGGCAGCACTGGTGGCCGAGTGTCAGATAAAGACGGTTCCAGTTGCATCAGCCCTGGGTGCCGGGGGACGCATGGATGTAACTATGGCAAAGGTCTCGACCCTGGAAAAGACTGCAGTATGTCCGCTAGCACGAGAGATGCGGGGGCAGATGCGCAAACTTGGAGCGTCTCTGGATTACCCGGTGGTCTACTCTGACGAAACCCCAACCAAGGGCCTGCCACACCAACCTATCGATGGTACTACCCCGGGTCGCCCTCGAGCAGTAAACGGCACTATTTCCTATATGCCTGGGTTGTTCGGATTAATGTTGGCTGGCCTGGTTATAAGAAAATTGTTGCAGGTGTAAACACCTACAATGGTCAATTACAGCTCCACCACCTCAAACTGTTCGACCCAGACAACCTCACATGCGTGGTTCCCCGTATCCTCTCTGGTCATGGAGCTTTTCCATCGTCTGCCATCGTCTGCGATCACCTCAACCAGATAACCGTTAAGCTCTATTATGTCTCCCTTTCTG
>JBNKEE010000050.1:0-32900 GCA_050288625.1 Sedimenticolaceae bacterium
CTTGACAGAAGATGTCACAATAAAACCCGAGATTGCCGATGTTCAAAGCAGTAAGGATACCCGTCATATTGCTATAAACAAGGTTGGAATCAAGGACATACGCCATCCGGTCAGGATCAAGGACCGTAGCGGCGGGGAACAGCACACCGTCGCCAACTTCAACATGTATGTCAATCTCCCCCACAACTTCAAGGGCACCCACATGTCCCGTTTTGTGGAGATTCTCAACAGCCATGACACGGAGATCGGCGTCGAATCTTTTAACGACATGCTAAAAGAGATGGCAGAGCGCCTGGAGGCAGAGTCCGGCCACATCGAGATGAACTTTCCCTATTTCATCAAGAAACGCGCTCCGGTCTCCAAAGTCAAGAGCCTGCTGGACTATGACGTGACCCTGATCGGCGAGATACACAAGGGCGATCCGACCATGATCATCCGTGTGGTGGTGCCGGTAACCAGCCTCTGCCCCTGCTCCAAAAAAATCTCGGATCGTGGCGCCCACAATCAGCGCTCTCATGTCACGGTGCAGGCCAAGGTAAAGGGCTTTGTCTGGATTGAGGAGATCATCGACCTGGTCGAAGCTGAAGCATCCTGCGAACTGTTCGGACTGCTGAAGCGTCCAGACGAAAAGCACGTAACCGAACGGGCCTACGATAATCCAAAGTTTGTTGAAGATATGGTGCGCGATGTATCCATGCGCCTAAATGAAGATGATCGTATCAGCTCCTATGTAGTGGAATCGGAAAACTTCGAGTCTATCCACAATCACTCTGCCTATGCCTTGATCGAGCACGACAAAGAGCAGGATTAAACACCAAACTAACCTGCGCTGACCAACCCGCGGGCTACCTCAGCCAGTTTCTCGGATAGCTGTTTCACCTGCCCCAGATCACTGCCTTCGACCATCACCCTAATCAGAGGTTCTGTGCCAGATGGTCGCAGCAGAACTCTACCATGATCGGATAGCTCAGACTCAGCATCCCGCACAGCCTCTTGCATAAGAACAGAACCCATTACATCTACGCCGTTTTCCAAACGTACATTGATCAGCTCTTGCGGGTATTTGACCACCGGCCTGCGCAGATCACTCAGCTTTGTGCCCGTACGCACCACTTCAGCAAGCACTTGCAGCGCCGAGACGATACCGTCACCGGTTGTAGTTCGATCCAGACATATGATATGCCCTGATGGCTCTCCACCCAGCACCCAACCCTCTGCCTCCAGTCGTTCCATGATATAACGATCACCCACCTGGACGCGTTCCAAACTTATACCTATTTCCGCCAGGGCGTGTTCCAACCCCAGGTTGGTCATGACGGTACCGACCACTGAACCTACTAGTCCGCCAGAATTCTGTCTTGCCTGGGCAATGATGTAGAGGATGTCATCTCCATCCACCACATTGCCTTCATCATCCACCATGATTACCCGGTCGCCATCTCCATCCAGAGCTATGCCAAGATCAGCACCGCTGGAAACAACCTCTTTTTGCAGATTGTCTACATAGGTGGAACCAACTCCAGCATTTATATTCAAACCGTCAGGCTTGTCCCCTATGGATATGACCTCCGCACCTAACTCCTCAAACACGTAGGGAGCGATATGATAGGTAGCGCCATTGGCGCTATCTACCACAATCTTCATCCCTTTAAAGCTAGTCTCCCAAGACGTGGAACCCTTGCAAAACTCAATATAGCGCCCAGCCGCATCAGTTACTCGAAAAGCCTTACCTAGCTGCTTGGACTCGACTGTGGTCATATCACGATCCAGCTCTCGTTCTATAGCCAGCTCAACGTCATCCGGCAGTTTCTTTCCTTCAGCTGAAAAGAATTTGATGCCGTTATCATGATGAGGGTTATGTGAGGCGCTAATTACTATACCCGCCTGTGCATGCAGTGTGCGGGTAAGGTAGGCAACTGCAGGGGTCGGCATTGGCCCCAACAGGTGTGTATCCACGCCAGAGGCAGCCAGACCAGCTTCCAGGGCAGACTCCAGCATATAGCCGGATATCCTGGTATCTTTACCGACAAGCACCTTACTGCCGGAATTTCTGCCAAACACACGTCCTGTGGCCCAACCTAGTTTGAGGACAAACTCCGGGGTGATCATGTCTTCGCCCACACGACCACGTATGCCGTCTGTACCAAAATATCTTCTACTCAAGGTCTGTCCCCACTGTTCTTAAACTTTTCTACTAACCACAGATTATAACTCATTAGCCGTAACGAACGGCATCCACCACCTTCAACGCATCAACAGTCGGCTTGACATCATGCACTCGAATTATGGCGGCACCATTATCCAGAGCCAACACCGCCGCCGCCAGACTACCATAAAGGCGGTCCTTTACTGGCGCATCTTCCAAAATAGCACCGATCATGGATTTACGGGATATACCCACCAGAAGCGGCAAACCTATACTATTAAACTCATCAAGACGCTTTAGCAATGTAATGTTATGCATCAAGGTCTTGCCAAAACCAAACCCTGGGTCCAATAACAGATGGTCCCTGGGGATGCCGGCATTTACACACTCATCCACGCGTTGCTCAAAAAAACGCTTAATGTCTGAGACCACATCAGTATACTCAGGATTCTGCTGCATGGTACGTGGCTCACCTTGCATATGCATAATGCAGACCGGCACGTTCAATAGCCTTGCTGTTTCTATTGCACCAGGAGCCCGTAGAGCCATCACATCATTGATCATCCCGGCCCCTGCCGCCACAGCTTCTCGCATTACAGCAGGCTTATTGGTATCTATGGATACGACAACTGACAGCTGTCGTTTAATCTCCTCTATAACCGGTATAACTCGGTCTAACTCCTCCTGTTCGGAAACAGCTTCGGCACCGGGGCGTGTCGACTCACCCCCGATATCTATGATGGCAGCACCGTCACTCAGCATCTTTTGCGCATGGGATACGGCATTTGCATGCGAAATGAAATCACCCCCGTCGGAAAACGAATCGGGGGTGACATTCAGGATTCCCATCACCTTGGGGCGAGTGAGATCCAGTTGCATTCCTGCGCAATCAAGAATCATGCTTATAGGGTATTAATGTTGTCCGGCCGGACCTCCGATCTCACCTTTTGAATCCTTCTCCTCAGGATCGACCTCAACCCCATTGCCGGACTTGGGTTCAGAATCATTCCAATTCTCTGGTTTTCTAGGCGTCTTTCCAGCCATGATGTCATCGATCTGATTTGAGTCGATGGTCTCGTATTTGATCAAAGCCTGAGCCATCATTTCAAGCTTATCCAGATTCTCCTGGAGAATACGTTCCGCACGCTGGTAGTTTCGATCAATAAACTGCCTAATCTCACTATCGATGGAGTGGGCTGTATCATCAGACACATTTTTATGCTGGGTCACCGAACGGCCGAGAAATACTTCTTCCTCTTCATCACCATAGGCCAGAGGACCTAGCTTTTCTGAAAGGCCCCATTTTGTAACCATATTACGAGCAATCTCGGTCGCCCGTTTGATGTCGTTAGATGCACCTGTGGTGATCTTATCCTTACCAAATATAATCTCTTCAGCTATGCGTCCCCCAAACAGGCTGGAGATCTGGCTTTCCAGATGCTCCTTGCTCATACTGTAACGATCCTCTTCCGGCAGGAACATGGTCACACCAAGTGCGCGACCACGCGGGATGATGCTTACCTTATATACTGGATCGTGCGATGGAACTGAGCGCCCAACTATAGCGTGCCCGGCCTCATGATAGGCAGTGAGCTTCTTCTCATCGTCGCTCATAACCATGGAACGACGTTCAGTACCCATCATAATCTTGTCTTTGGCCTTCTCCATGTCCGACATATCGACCAAACGTTTGTTTTCACGGGCGGCGAATAGAGCGGCCTCGTTGACCAAGTTGGCCAGATCCGCACCTGAAAAACCTGGCGTACCACGTGCGATCAAGGCCGGCTGCACATCCTCGGAGATAGGCACCTTACGCATGTGCACCTTAAGGATAAGTTCACGACCACGGATATCCGGCAGCGGCACCACTACCTGACGATCAAAACGACCTGGGCGCAGCAGCGCAGGATCCAACACATCAGGTCGGTTGGTCGCGGCGATTACGATAACACCCTCATTGCCTTCAAAGCCGTCCATCTCTACCAGCAACTGATTCAGGGTCTGCTCCCGTTCGTCATGACCGCCACCCAGGCCAGCCCCACGATGCCTGCCAACAGCATCGATCTCATCGATGAATATGATGCAGGGTGCATGCTTCTTGGCCTGTTCGAACATATCCCGCACACGGGATGCGCCTACACCCACGAACATCTCCACGAAATCAGAACCGGAAATGGTGAAAAATGGAACCTTGGCTTCGCCAGCGATAGCGCGAGCCAGAAGGGTCTTACCAGTACCAGGAGAGCCGACCATCAAGACTCCGCGAGGGATCTTGCCTCCGAGCTTCTGAAACTTGCCAGGATCACGCAGAAACTCAACCATCTCGGAGACCTCTTCCTTGGCCTCTTCAACCCCAGCCACATCAGCAAAAGTAACCTTCACTTGGTCCTCGGTGAGCATACGGGCCTTGCTCTTACCAAACGACATGGCGCCACGACCACCACCTCCGCCCTGCATCTGCCGCATAAAGAATATCCACAGACCGATCAGAATAAACAGCGGAAACCAGTTTATAAGAATAGACATCAGGACTGACGGCTTCTCCGGTGGAACAGCCTGGATCTTGACATCGTGGTTCAACAGATCCCCCACCAGACCATCATCACCTGGACTCTCAGTTACAAAGGTATCCCCGGAACTGAGTTTACCCTCTATGGTGTTACCGGTGATCTTCACCGACTCTACCGATCCATTCTTAACCTGAGAAATGAACTCAGAGTAATTAATACTGGTAGAGTTCATCTTATGCGCATTAAAATTATTGAATACTGACATCAAGACGATCGCAATGATCACCCATAAAATCAGATTTTTTACCAAGTCATTCAATGTCCAATCCTCTGCAGACCCATCTAGATATCAACTTTTAGCCTGAATATGCTCATAGTGTAATTTAAAATCACGCAGATTATGCGGTCTTTTCAAAATCCAACCACCTAACCCTTAAATCCGATAGCTACCAAATAGACCTCTCTACTCTTCGGACGAGAGGCCTTGGGCTTCCTTGTAACCACCTTGCTAAAGGCAGATCGCAAATCACGTATATATTGATCAAACCCCTCTCCTTGAAAGACTTTGACCACCATAACCCCATCAGGTTTCAGGCAATCCCTCGCAAAATCCAGGGCTAATTCACACAGATACATTGATCTGGGCTGATCCACCACGGCCATACCAGTTACATTGGGGGCCATATCTGAAATAACAAGATCTACCTCGGAACCACCCAGCAACTCTTGTAACTGTCCTAAAACTCCTTCATCGCGAAAATCCCCCTGTATAAAAGAGACACCTTCAATAGGATCCATAGGTAGTACATCCAGCGCCACCACCATGCCCTTGGCGCCAACCAGCTTCCTGGCGTACTGAGACCAACCGCCAGGGGCGGCTCCCAGATCCACTACCACCTGACCCTGTTTGATCAGCTTGTCGCGTTCCTGAATCTCCTGCAGTTTGTACACGGCACGGGAACGAAATCCCTCTTTCTGGGATCGTTGTACAAATTCATCCTTAAAATGGCGATCAAGCCAGCGCCTGCTGCTTTTACTTCGTTTCATGCTTCAATCTATCAGATCATACAGGAGTTGTAGTGATGATTCTCAAACCGCAATCAGTAATCAGGATGCTTTTATACTACCAAAATCACGGCAATCGAGCCTTAAAACTAGGCTATAATTGGCGTTTTTTCTGAGATACTAAAAATGGCCATAACAGAACAGCAACGCCGAGGACTGAAGAAACTGGTTCATCATCTAAAACCAGTAGTAATAATTGGTCAACACGGCCTGAGCGAAGGGGTATTCAATGAGATCGAGATAGCCCTGGATTCCCACGAGCTTATCAAGATAAAACTAAGCGGAGGGGAAAAGAGTGAGAGGAAGGCCATGATCGACATGATATGCGTCAAAACCGGGGCCGACTTCGTTCATTCCATAGGGCGTATTGCTGCTTTCTATCGTAAACATCCGAAGAATCCAAAGAAACTTAGATCCGTTTAAACCAATACCATTAGATGACTAATGGCTGTTGGTCACTCCCCACAGGCTTTCCCAGCGCTCCGCCCAGCAACAACGGTGATCATAACTAGGCAACACGATGACGGCAGGGGTATTTCCAACAGGAAATCTGTTGGCGAACGACCTGGACAGCACAGGCGGAATAACTTTATCGTTAGCCCCTGTGAAATGCCATTGCCGTATATGCTTTAGCTTATCAATATACTCCAACGGATTAAGCGATCCTTCGAGCGGTGTGATTTTGTGCATTGAGGTCCAGGCCTGATGATCCAGATTACCTGCGACGGTAATCAAGCGATCGACATCATGACGTCTGGCCGCAAGCAGTACGGAGACGGTGCCTCCGCCAGAATAGCCAACCAGGTTCAGTTTTTTCGCATTGAACCGCTCTTTGAGTTGATCAAGTGCCTGGCTCTCCGAAGATATTACTTCCTGTGCATATCGACTACCTGTCCAGTATCTTTGCTGACAATTATCTTTATGTGATTTCTGATATTGGCAGGGCCGCGCCAGATATGCGACGTTACCTTTAGGGTGTTTTAGTGCCAACCTCAATGCTACCGGGTCTCCCGGAGTTGGATCAGAGGACGGTATATACGGGGTATTCCAGGCCAAACCATCACCTTCGATATATACGGTAAGCACCCTGTCTGGCACTGTTCTCCGATCTGGCACATAGCTGATAAGGTTAAAATTTATGGTTGATAATTCGATGGCATGCCAACCATTCAATGCCGCTAAGCGTTCGGCGATATGACGACGCTCTTCGCTTGAAGGAGCCGTATTACAACCTATCAGAAACGATAACAACAACAGATAGATACATCTGGTCATGCAGCGATTCTACTCCGCATCTATTCATATGTTTAGGCGAAGATATAAAATATTAGCTGGGGTATCGCGTTAGAATGCCCAACGCGCCTTTAAAGAGGCAGTCTTATTCAGAAAATCATCTCTAAATTCAGCATCAAAGCGTAACGTGATTTCGGTACCATCTTCTGTGTTATGAACATAGCCAAAACCAGCACTGCCTATCCACGGGGATGGCCTCAAGCCATGGGTGGTAAATGAGCTACCTGGCGCACCGGCAAAGACCGATGTGATACTGGCCCGCTCGTTCAGTAGATCATAGCCAAGTCCTATGTTAAAACGCAGGTCCGAATCTTCGTTGATTTTATGAATCCATTTTCCATCAATTGCCACAACAAATTCATTTGCTGTGCGGTCATCAACACTGAGATTAAGCAGACCGGCACCTTCCTCAGTATATGATTCGTCTCTGATACGGGTATAGTCAGCCCGCACAGATGAATAAACGCGATCATCTTCATCGATTTGATAACCATGCGCTACACCAATACCAAGATGTATGCTGTAGCTATCATAATCTGAACTAGCAACCGTGTTGGTAAGGGCTATGGTTCGGTTGCCATCGTTCTTATTGACTCCCAAATCCGCTTGGAAATTCAACTCTGTATCTTCATCAAACTTCTTGCTGCCGTAACCTATCAATTGATAGATCTTTATGTCCATGTCGTTTGGCGCGACCGATGAATTACTATCGACGTTGCTGTTAGCATAGGCAACTGCTAATCCAAGACGCATAGATGCTGAAGTAGTGGTATCCGCCCCAAAGACCATTCCCCAAGTCTCCACATCGAAACCTGTCACATTGTCCCGATCGTCATGCTCAATCCAGGACCCAAACGGCTTCACCCAAAAATGTTCGTCCCCAGAGAAATCGTCTCCAGAGGACATGCCGCTATTACTACCCAAACGCGCCTGGATAACCTTGTTGATGCCAGAAAGCGTATTAAAGGTTGGGATCGTGGAACTACCGACCAATAACGGCAGGGTCTGTGATGCGCCGTCGGAGATCTCCTGATCTGTGGAAAGGCCAGCATCAGTGAATAATTGTTGGAGTGCAGGGGTATTATCAATGACATTCGCAGCACCGTACGCAGGTGAATTTGCCATGGCAACTGAGGAATCATAAACGGATATCCCAGAAAGCGCCCCAATAGGCAGGAGTGACCAGCGTATTATCCCGCCCCCATATAGAACATCACCAGCATCTGCCTCCCCCCAGAATGTGACCTGCGAGAAGGTGCTGCTATCGTCTATCGCCCCGATGAATGTATTCACACCATCGCCGTAGCCCGGGTTATCCGACGGAGCGTTTGCCTCACCGACCAGTATTGCGGCGCCTCCATCAAAACTTATGTAGAGTTTGGTCGGATAACAGCATGTGGCCCAGTCATTTAACTCAACCGCAAATGCGTTTACAGGGGTTGTGAAGGTGAAATTCAAACCAGACGCTGCTAACGAGCCTGGAGGATTGGCGCCCAACGTTGCGGCAGTCATTGTGATCCCTTGCCCATCATTATCCGCAACGCTTGATCCGGTAAACGGGGTACTAACCGCCCTGTTGGATGATGCAGTTATGGTGAAATCTGCACGCACCCAGGTATCAACATTGGTTGCCATACCAGATAACTTATCGGTACTTACTGTACCGCCAAGACCGGTAATTAGATTATCGAAGGTGGTACGGCCAGTAGCGAGGTCGTAATAGAATACGTTGGTGGCTGCAGCAGCACACCCCGTGTACCCGACAAAAAATAACAGCGTTATCAATTTGTGGAACATCTTATCCATAAAACCATCCAAATTGGCAAATCCTTGGTCGCAGATTATATGCTACTCAGATAACCCTATCAACTCTACGGGGAATAACACAAAATCATCCCTATTAACCAACACATCGAGATGACCTTGATAGCCAGATCTACCTAATCCGCGGCTTCTCTGGTAGTCTCGCAAACGATATATAACATAACGAGGCGAGGTTCAGTTCATTGGAATACAAAGTACTCATTACGGTATTCACCACCGTGTTCATAGCAGAGCTTGGCGATAAAACCCAGCTAGCCACCATGTTGTTTGCTGCAGACAGAGAGGTAAGCAAACTAACCGTATTTGTTGGTGCTTCTCTCGCGTTGGTTGTTGCGTCGGCCATCGGTGTGCTTGCCGGCGGCATAATCTCCCAATATGCAAGCGAGAAGCATCTACATTACATTGCCGGCATCGGATTTATCGGGATAGGAATCTGGACGTTGTTAAGGACCTAAGTACTAGTCATAACATTTATTGAAACTACCGAAACAAAATGCATACCCACTCACTGAAAGATTGGCAGCATAACCACGATTTTTCCGTTAAAAATAAAAAAGGAGAAAGGAGAACTCAATACGTCTTGATTCTCACAGCCATAACCATGGTTGTTGAGATCACGGCCGGCAGCATCTATGGCTCAATGGCGCTTCTTGCGGATGGGTGGCATATGGGTACGCATGTGGCGGCATTTGTTATCGCACTTTTTGCCTATAACTATTCAAGAAAACATGCAGATAGCCCCAGGTACGCCTTCGGAACAGGTAAAGTCAATGTTCTAGGAGGCTTTGCCAGCGCAGTTGCATTGGCGGTCGTTGCCTTGGTAATGCTGGTCGAGTCTTTACAGAGAATAATAAATCCGCAAGCAATCCATTTTAATGAGGCAATTATTGTTGCGACAATAGGTCTTTTGGTTAATGTGGTATGCGCATTCCTGTTAAAGGATGGTCATGAACATCATCATGACCACGGCGATCACCACCATGATCACAACCTGCGCGCTGCTTATCTGCATGTACTAGCAGACGCATTGACATCTTTGCTGGCCATAGTAGCTCTGGTGTCTGGTAAATATCTGGGCTGGAGCTGGCTCGATCCGATAATGGGGATAGTTGGTGCAATTATTATTACTCGCTGGTCATATGGACTGATTAAGCAAACAGGTCCGGTCTTGCTTGACGCGAGCATCGAACAGAAGTATCTGCAAGATATTCAAAAAACCATTGAGAATGATTCTGACAATAGGGTTTCTGATATCCATATATGGAGGGTGAGCGCCAATCACTATGCAGCGATTATCACCCTTGTTACACACTACCCAAATCCTACCGAATACTACAAAAAGCTATTGGAAAAATACCATAAACTGTCGCACATCACGATTGAGGTGAACGAGTGCAAAGAGGCGCCTTGTACAACACCAAACAGGTAAAGACCTTAATATTACTCGTATCTCACTTCCAGGATATCCATGTGCCGCGGACCCTTAGGCGTGTCCACGATTGCCACATCGCCTTCTTCCTTACCGATCAGGGCTCGGGCCATAGGAGAGCTAACAGAGATCAGACCATTTTTATAATCTGCCTCGTCCTCACCCACTATCTGGAAGGTATGCTCGGCATCTTCCTCCTCTTCATACACATCCACGGTGGAACCAAACACAACCTTGCCTCCGGCATTGATGGTAGTGACGTCGATGATCTGGGCATGAGATAGTTTGCCCTCAATATCTTTTATGCGGCCTTCTATAAACCCCTGCTGTTCCCTGGCTGCATGATATTCCGCATTTTCTTTAAGGTCACCATGAGCGCGCGCCTCAGCTATGGCCGCAATGATCTTGGGTCGGTCATCATTCTTCAACTTGGTCAGCTCTGCCCGCAACAGCTCTGCACCCCTGACGGTAATTGGCACTTTACTCATTAATCTCTTCCTTACGGCTCATAACGCCTGTTCATGCAGTTCTTGCAAACTGTTCACATCTACGTCATCCAGCTGTTTTACCGCCATACAGTACGCCTCAGCACCGGACATGGTTGTAGTGTAGCTCACCTTGTGTTGTAGCGCCGAGCATCGAATCTCTCGTGAGTCAGCTATAGCCTGCTTGCCTTCCGTGGTATTTACGATGATGCTAAAGAAATCATTCTTGATCATATCCACGATATGCGGTCTTCCTTCTGCCACCTTGTTTACACGCTCACATTCAATGCCAGCCTCCTGCACCGCTCTTGCGGTCCCACCGGTACCGTACAGTTCAAATCCCAGATCCCGCATGGTGCGCGCTACATCTATCAGACGCTTCTTATCTGCATCTCGCACAGATAACAGCGCACGTCCACCTTTGGGTAGGGCAGTACCACCACCTTCCACCGCTTTGGCGAAGGCCTCACCGAAGGTCTTGCCCACCCCCATCACCTCACCGGTAGATTTCATCTCTGGACCCAGCAAGGTATCCACCCCTGGGAACTTGATGAAGGGAAAGACCGCCTCTTTGACAAAATAGTTCTTGGGAATCACCTCTTCGGTCATACCCTGCTCTTGTAGGCTGACCCCGACCATACAACGTGCTGCGACCTTAGCCAGCTGAACCCCGGTGGCCTTGGATACAAAAGGCACGGTTCTGGAAGCACGCGGATTCACCTCCAGGAGATAGATCTCGTCATCCTGAATGGCAAACTGCGTATTCATCAGACCGACCACCTTAAGCTCAAAGGCCATATCCCTGATCTGTTGCCGCATCCGATCTTGAATTGATTTAGAAAGCGTATATGGCGGCAGGGAGCATGCCGAGTCCCCGGAGTGTACCCCGGCCTCTTCGATATGCTCCATGATGCTGCCGATCAGCACATCCTTGCCGTCACAGATGGCATCAATATCCACCTCAATGGCATCATTTAGGAAACGATCCAGCAACACCGGCGAGTCATTGGAGACACTCACCGCCTCACGCATATAGCGTCGCAGGTCATCCTCACCATAGACAATCTCCATAGCGCGCCCACCTAACACATAAGAGGGTCGCACTACCAATGGATAGCCGATCTCTTCCGCCAGCTGCACGGCCTGCTCAGCATCTGTTGCAGTGCGGTTAGGTGGCTGTTTCAGATTAAGCTTATGCACCAACTTCTGAAAGCGCTCACGGTCTTCTGCCAGATCGATTGAATCAGGACTGGTACCGATGATAGGAGCACCAGCCGCCTCTAGATCACGGGCCAGCTTAAGCGGGGTCTGCCCGCCATACTGCACGATCACCCCGGTCGGCTGTTCCAGATCTATAATCTCCAGGACATCTTCCAGGGTTAAAGGCTCAAAATAGAGCCGATCGGAGGTATCGTAGTCGGTGGAAACGGTCTCTGGATTGCAGTTGACCATAATGGTCTCATAGCCATCGTCGCGCATGGCAAAGGCCGCATGAACACAGCAGTAGTCGAATTCGATGCCCTGACCGATACGGTTGGGACCTCCGCCCAGCACCATGATCTTTTTACGATTGGTCGGCTCTGCCTCGCACTCATCCTCATAGGTGGAGTAGAGATAGGCGGTGCTGGTGGCAAACTCGGCCGCACAGGTATCCACCCGCTTATAGACCGGACGCACCCCCAGATCGTGTCGTTTCTTACGCAGCTCTTTTGCCGAGACCCCGGTCAGTATCCCCAGGCGGCCATCGGAAAATCCTTTGCGTTTCAGATAGCGCATGCGTTGTGCGTCGAGAGAATCGATACCGCTGGCACGTACTTCTGCTTCCAGTTTTACCAGTTCTTCAATCTGTACCAGGAACCATGGATCGATGGCCGTAGCCTCGAACACTTCATCTATAGACATGCCATAACGGAATGCATCTGCCAGAAAGCGCAGACGTTCCGCACCTGGCTGGCGTATTTCACGTAGGATCTCGTCCTTGGCATCTTTGGATTTTAGATCCACGATCTCGTCCAGACCGCGCATACCGGTCTCCAGACCCCGCAGCGCCTTCTGCAGCGATTCCTGGAAGGTACGTCCAATAGCCATCACTTCACCCACCGACTTCATCTGGGTAGTGAGACGATCCGGGGCCTGTGGGAACTTCTCAAAGGCGAAACGCGGCACCTTGGTCACCACATAGTCGATAGACGGTTCAAAGGATGCCGGAGTGGCGCCTCCGGTTATCTCGTTACGCAACTCATCCAGGGTAAAGCCTACTGCCAACTTGGCGGCAACCTTGGCGATGGGGAAGCCGGTGGCCTTAGAGGCCAGTGCAGACGAACGTGATACCCGTGGATTCATCTCAATGATGATCATACGCCCGTTCTTGGGATTGATAGCGAACTGAACATTAGAGCCGCCGGTATCAACTCCAATCTCGCGCAGCACTGCCAGGGAGGCATCGCGCATGATCTGATACTCTTTGTCGGTCAAGGTCTGGGCCGGTGCCACTGTTATAGAGTCACCGGTGTGCACCCCCATGGGGTCAAGGTTCTCGATGGAGCAGATGATGATGCAGTTGTCCTTATGGTCCCGCACCACTTCCATCTCGTACTCTTTCCATCCCAGGGCCGACTCTTCTATCAAAAGCTCGCTGGTAGGTGACAGATCAAGACCGCGGGCACAGATCTCCTCAAATTCATCTTTGTTGTAGGCAATACCACCGCCGGAGCCACCCATGGTGAATGAGGGCCGAATGATGGTAGGGAAACCTATCTGGGCCTGTACCTGATTGGCCTCTTCCATACTGTGGGCGATGGCGGAACGGGGCATCTCCAGACCAATCTTCTGCATGGCCTTGCGGAACAGGTCCCGGTCTTCAGCCTTGTCTATGGCTTCACGGGACGCGCCGATCATCTCAACACCATACTTCTCCAGCACCCCTTCCCTTACCAAATCCAGGGCGCAGTTGAGTGCGGTCTGACCACCCATGGTTGGCAATAGCGCGTCTGGACGTTCCTTCTCGATAACCCGTGCCACGGTCTTCCAAGTAATGGGTTCTATATAGATTGCGTCCGCCATCTCCGGGTCGGTCATGATGGTGGCAGGATTGGAGTTTACGAGGATTACTCTATAACCCTCTTCCCTCAAGGCCTTGCAGGCCTGGGCCCCGGAATAGTCGAATTCACAGGCCTGGCCGATTACGATAGGGCCGGCACCGATGATCAAGATACTCTTTATGTCTGTTCTTTTTGGCATTTACTTATTTTCAGTTGCGAACTGCATCAACTCGATAAAATGATCAAACACCGGCGCCACATCATGGGGGCCGGGACTGGCCTCTGGATGTCCCTGAAAACCGAACGCCGGCCTGTCGGTGCGATGAATCCCCTGCAGTGAACCGTCAAACAGAGAACGATGTACCGCTTTGAGGTTTGTAGGAAGGCTCTCTTCATCCACTGCAAACCCATGGTTCTGACTGGTGATCATCACGGTCTTGTTCTCCAGATCCTGCACCGGATGGTTGGCGCCATGGTGACCGAACTTCATCTTCACGGTCCGCGCACCGCTGGCTAGGCCGAGCAGCTGGTGTCCCAGGCAAATACCGAATACAGGAATGTCTTTCTCTATGATCTCCCGAATCGCAGCAATGGCGTAATCACACGGCTCCGGATCACCCGGGCCGTTGGAGAGGAATACTCCGTCAGGATTTAGTGCCAACACTTCGCTAGCAGGTGTTTGGGCAGGCACCACCGTCACCCGACAACCACGATCTACCAGCATGCGCAGGATATTGCGTTTGATGCCGTAGTCGAAGGCCACCACATGATGCGGCAAATCCTCTGCTTCGAAACCCAGTGAATCTGGCAACCCCTGCTCCAGATCCCAGGTGCCTTGGGTCCACTGGTAAGAACTCTCAGTAGTTACCTCTTTGGCCAGATCCATACCCTTCAGTCCGGGAAAGTCCTTGGCTTCTTGCAGTGCAGAAGCCTCATCCAAGCCATCGCCAGCGATAATACAGCCGCTTTGAGCTCCCTTCTCCCTAAGGATACGGGTGAGCTTGCGGGTATCGATATCGGCGATAGCTACTATTCCGTTCTCAGATAAGTACTTATCCAGTGGTTTCTGGTTACGCCAGTTACTGGCCAGCAATGGCAGGTCACGAATGATAAGACCTGCTGCATAGATCGCCTTTGACTCTTCATCTTCATCGTTGGTACCGGTATTTCCAATATGTGGATAAGTTAGGGTGACGATCTGTCTAGCATAGGAAGGGTCGGTCAGGATCTCCTGGTAACCGGTCATGGCAGTGTTGAATACCACCTCACCAACGGTCTTACCATCGGCCCCAATGGAGTCCCCACGAAAGATGGTTCCATCTTCAAGGACCAATAAAGCGGGCTTTCTCAAAGAAACTGTCCTCTCGGGCATACTAAAACGGACGAACCAGTCCGGTACGCCCGAAAACAAAAATCTACCAGGGAGCGATGCCGCCAAACCGGCAACATCAACTTGAGGAGCCATTCTACTTGATATGTCTTGCTCCGTCTATTCGAATCCTGCCGTCAGACAGCTAAAGAGTAACGTCAGGAGGGTCTTGCATGAATATTTGACGATATAGTTTTCGCGCTACCTTCCTACGACGCTTGCCCTCCACGTCTATAACGATGTCTGCCGACCTCTGATAAAAGGGAAGGCGCCGTTGCATGACCTCTTGCGCTGACCTGGTTTCATCCAGAGTGGGACGGCGTTGATCATCCTTTACCTTCTCAGCCAACCGCTCTATATCAGCCTGGAGCCATATAATCTTGCCATTAGCCTTTAACAGATCAATCTTGCGTTCGCTATAGATCTCGGACCCGTCATCCGCCACATCCACCACGATACCACCACCGCAATCAACAATAACATTGTCGAACCTTGAGATCTTTTCTACAACCTGATACTCCATATCCCGAAATGACCGCCAATCGCCATCGTTCTCCGCAATGATCTCCTGGATGGATTTCCCACCGTTCTCATACTCAATCAGGAGGTCGGTAGAGAGGACCGGCCATTTGGTTAACAAACAAAGACGACGGCTGATATTGGACTTACCGACACCGCGCATTCCTGTTAAGACAATATTCATAAGGCCTAAGAAATAAATTTAAAGATGATCAGAACCTAGTCAATGACCCAAATAAATCAATCATTAATACTACTTGAAAACTGCGGGCGAGTGGAGTCGTTTAGTTGTCATCGCAGAAACCAACTATCAAAACCGTTGGTCTATACTTTATGTTCATGATCTTCTCTCATATACGGAATGCAAAAAAAATCAATAATAATACTCAGGAGGCAGCACTGTGACCGTCATAGGTATCTTTCTGATTCTACTAACACTGTGGGCACTGGCCTATAAACCGGCGCGGACAGAGGTTTGGATTGCCAGCCTACCGATACTCTTAATCTTATTACAACTATTCTCTTTGCTAGCTCCGGGATGGGCCATTTTTTTCTGGTTTATATACGCCATCTGCCTGGCGTTATACCTAGCCCCGGAACAGAGACGTCAGTGGATAAGCAGACCCTTACTGCAGCAGTTTCGCAAGGTGATGCCCAAGATGTCCAAGACCGAACAGGAGGCGCTGGAGGCTGGCGACGTATGGTGGGACGGAGAACTGTTCAGCGGCAAACCGCATTGGGACACCCTATTACAACTACAACTATCTGAACTCAGTCAGGAAGAACGTGACTTCATCGAAGGACCGGTAGAAGAACTCTGCAGGATGCTAGACGACTGGAAGATAACCCATCACGATCAGGACCTGCCACCGGAGGTCTGGGAGTTCATAAAAAAATCCGGGCTGTTCGGCATGATCATCCCCAAGAGCTATGGCGGCCTGGAGTTCTCCGCCCTGGCCCACTCTACCATCGTCATGAAGATCGCCAGTAAGAGCATAACCGCCGCCGTCACCGTTATGGTGCCCAACTCCCTGGGGCCTGCGGAGCTGCTGCTACACTACGGCACAGACAAACAAAAAGAACTGTATTTAAATGGCCTGGCTACTGGGAAAGAGGTGCCATGCTTTGCCCTGACCGGCCCCAAAGCTGGGAGTGATGCCGGCTCCATACCAGATCTTGGCATAGTCGCCCATGGCACCTTCAACGGCAAAAAGACCCTGGGGCTGAGCCTGACTTGGGACAAACGCTATATCACCCTGGCACCGGTAGCCACCCTGATTGGTTTAGCCTTCAAAACCAGAGACCCGAACCATCTCCTGGGTGAAAAAGAGGATCTGGGTATCACCGTGGCCCTGATCCCAAGCAGCACCAAAGGGGTTGAGACCGGCGAACGGCATATGCCTCTAAACATACCTTTTCTTAACGGCACCACCAGAGGCAAGGATGTGTTCATCCCCATGGATTACATCATCGGCGGACAGGAACGGATTGGGCAGGGATGGCGCATGCTTATGGACAGTCTGTCAGAGGGACGCGGCATCTCTCTGCCCGCACTATCCACCGGAGCCGGCAAGATGGTTAGTCGCTATACCGGGGCCTATGCTGCGGTCCGACAGCAGTTCGGCATGCCCATAGGCAGATTTGAAGGAATAGAAGAGCCGTTGGCGCGCATAGCCGGCATGACCTATCAGATGGAGGCTGCACGCAGGCTGACCCTGACTGGATTGGATAGCGGCATAAAGCCATCAGTGATCTCCGCCATCATCAAATACCACGCCACCGAGCGCTATCGTCAGGTTATGAACGATGCCATGGATATCCAGGGTGGGAGCGGCATATGCCTGGGGCCATCAAATCTATGGGGGCGGGCCTATCAGTCCATACCCATTGCCATAACCGTGGAAGGAGCCAATATACTCACCCGTAGCATGATCATATTCGGCCAGGGCGCGATCCGGTGCCATCCACATGTACTGAAAGAGATAGAAGCGGTGCAGGAGGAGGATGAAAAACTGGCTGTAAAGAAGTTTGACCGAGTCCTGTTCAACCACATGATATTTGTGATGACTAATGTGGCCCGTACCACCTGGCTGGGCCTTAGTAACGGACTGTTCTCCAAGAAGCCAGTATCCGGCATCGCCGGACGCTATTTCCAGAAACTGAACTGGATGAGCGCTGCATTCGCCCTCTCGGCCGATGTGTCCCTCATGACCCTGGGCGGGGCGCTGAAACGTAAAGAGCGTCTCTCTGCACGGCTAGGAGATCTGCTGAGTGAGCTATATATCGCCAGCGCCACTCTCAAACTGTTTATCAGCAACGGCAGACCGGAAGAGGAACTGCCGCTGCTGCAATGGGCCATGGAAAATTCACTATACCGCATGCAAGAGGCCTTGCGCGGCCTGTTCCGTAATCTGCCATTTCGTCCTCTGGGCTGGCTAATGCGACTATTGGTATTCCCCGCCGGCATTAGATTTCACCACCCTACCGACCGCATGGACAAGGCCGCTGCCAGGCTTCTGCTCCAGCCAGGAGCAACCAGGAACAGACTGACGGACGGCATCTACACCTCTGACGATGTAAAGGAGAGGGTGGGACTATTAGATCAAGCCATGCAGGCTGCCGCTGCTGCCGTGCCAGTAGAGACCATCCTGCGCAAGGCCAGACTCAGCGGCAAGGTCGAACAAGCCCTAGAACAGGGGGTAATAACCCAGGATCAGGTCGACATACTGCAAGAGGCGGAGAAACTAAGAGACCAGGTCATTCAGGTGGATGCATTCAAAGATCTAAGGCCCGACTCTGCCCCAAAAACCAGAGTAAAAGCCAAGACCAAGGCCAAACCAAAGGCCAGAAAGACCACCAGCTAACATAGCGGACTTGAATAAAGATGAGCATAAAAAAGAGCACCGCTTACGCCAAGCCTGTATTCGTAGTAGATGGCAGCCGCACACCATTTCTCAAGGCGTTAAACGGCCCTGGAGCGTTTCGCGCATCCGATCTGGCGGTAGCTGCGGCCAGGCCCTTGCTGACCCGTCAACCCTTTCTACCGGAACAGCTGGATGAGGTAATCCTGGGTTGCGTCTCGTCCGGACCGGATGAGGCCAATATCGCCCGCGTGGTGGCCCTGCGCCTGGGCTGCGGCGATCTGGTCCCGGCCTGGACAGTGCAGCGCAACTGCGCCTCCGGCATGCAGGCCCTGGACAGTGCTGCCCAAGACATAGCCAGCGGACGAGCGAATCTGGTACTGGCCGGCGGCACCGAGGCCATGAGTCACCACCCCATACTCTTGAGCAACGAGATGGTGACCTGGCTGGCCCACTGGAACCGAGCCAAGGGCATCGCCGCCAAGGGCCGCCAACTGGCGGCGCTGCGCCCACACCACTTTCAGATCATCATCGCCCTGCTGCGCGGCCTGACCGATCCGGTGGTGGGCCTCTCCATGGGACAGACCGCGGAGAAGCTGGCCTGGAGGTTTGGCATATCCAGAGAGGCCATGGACAGCTTCGCCGTATCCAGCCACCAGCGCCTGGACCAGGCCAACCAGGAGGGACTCTTGGATGAGATCGAACCCATATTCGATGATAAGGGCAAGCTGTACGATACGGACAACGGCCTGCGCCAGGACAGCAGCGTGGAGAAACTGGCCAAGCTCAAACCTGTTTTTGACCGTCCTGTAGGCAAGGTCACCGCCGGTAACAGCGCCCAGGTCACGGACGGCGCAGCCATGCTGCTGCTGGCATCGGAACAGGCGGTAAAGGAACATAAACTTGCGGTGCTGGGGCGTATCGTAGACACCCAGTGGTCCGCCCTAGACCCTTCCCAGATGGGGCTGGGTCCGGTACACGCCATGGCCGAACTACTGCAGCGCCAGGGTGGCGATGGCAGTGACATCGACTACTGGGAGATCAACGAGGCCTTCGCCGCGCAGGTACTGGCCTGTCTCGAAGCATGGAAAGATAAAGGGTATATGAAAAATGAGCTTGGAATAGCTACCCCATTCAAACCCATACCAGAGGATCGACTGAACGTAGACGGCGGAGCCATCAGTATGGGACATCCGGTGGGGGCAAGCGGTGCTCGCGTCGTGTTGCACCTGCTCAAGACCCTGAGACTGAAAGATGCCAAACGTGGCATTGCCAGTCTCTGCATCGGCGGAGGCCAGGGCGGAGCCATGCTGCTGGAGGTGGACGCATGAGCAGACACTGGAAGCTACATACAGATGACTCCGGGATCGTCTGGCTCCACTTCGACCACCAGGACAGCCAGGTCAATGTGCTCTCCCTGGAGGCCCTGGAGGAGTTAGACGGCATCCTGGGGCAGATTGAGACAGACAACCCGTCCGGTCTTATTATCCTCTCCGACAAAGAGGGCGGATTCATAGTCGGCGCAGATATAAAGAACTTTCGCAAGACCAAAGACAAGGGGATCATTCAGCAGCACATAACAGATGTGCATCGCATCTTTCAGCGTTTGGAAGATCTAAAAACCCCAACCCTGGCACTGATCCACGGCTTCTGTCTGGGTGGCGGATTGGAGCTTTCCCTGGCCTGCCGCTATCGCATAGCCAGGGATGATGTGGGAACACGTATGGGATTTCCCGAGGTGATGCTGGGGTTGTTTCCCGGATATGGCGGCAGCGTGCGCAGCATCGCCAAGATCGGCCCCCTACCCGCCATGAACCTGATGCTGACCGGGCGCACAGTCGATGCGCGCGCCGCCAAACGCATGGGGCTGGTGGACAGCATCGCCCCAGAACGTCAGCTAAGGGCCGCGGCCGAGGAGATGATTAGAAGTAAGCCTTTGGTACGAAGACCACCCTTCTATCAGAATCTATTGAGCTTGAAACCGGCACGACCCATGGTCACCATGATCCTGGAAAAGGAGGTACGCAAGCGTGCCAAACCCGAACACTATCCAGCACCCTTCGCTCTGATAGAACACTGGAAGCAGCACGCCGATGACCGCAAGGCCATGTTCGCCAGTGAGGCCAACAACCTAGCTGAACTTTTGAACGGCGACACGGCACAAAACCTGATCCGAGTATTCTTTCTGCAGGAGCGCCTCAAGGCCCAGGGCGGCGACAGCGACTTCAAACCGCAACGCCTACATGTGGTGGGCGGTGGCATCATGGGTGGCGACATCGCAGCCTGGTGCGCACTAAAAGGGATGCGGGTGACCCTGCAAGACCGGGAGGCGAAGTATCTTAGCAACGCCATGGGCCGTGCCCATGAGTTATTCCAGAAGAAGCTGAAGAAACCGCGTCTAATCCAGGCCGCCATGGACAGACTGATGCCAGACCCAAAGGGCTATGGCGCCCAGCATGCCGATGTGGTGATTGAGGCCATCTTTGAAGACATAGAGGCTAAACAGGAACTATTTAAAGACCTGGAATCCAAGGTCAGACCCGACACTCTGCTGGCAACCAATACATCTAGCATTCCCTTGGAAAGTATAAGTAAATCATTGAACAATCCGGAACGGCTGATCGGCCTGCACTTTTTTAACCCGGTGGCCAAGATGCAGCTAGTGGAGATCGTCCATGGCGAGAACACCGATCAAGAACTGGTAAAACGGGGCGCAGCATTTACCCGTCGTGTCGACCGTATGCCTCTTCCAGTAAGAAGCAATCCAGGTTTTCTGGTGAACAGGATACTTATGCCCTATCTACTAGAGGCCATGGAACTACTATCTGATGGGATACCCGCTCCGGCAATAGACAAGGCCGCCATCAACTTTGGCATGCCCATGGGACCAATTGAGCTGGCAGATCGGGTTGGTCTGGATATATGCCTTGCCGTTGCCGACAAGCTCTCACCATTCTTTAACCTTAAGGTGCCTGAGCGGCTTGAGACCATGGTCAAACAGAACAAACTGGGGACCAAGACCGGAAGCGGATTTTATACCTACAAGTATGGGAAGGCAGAATATGCCAGCACCAAAGAACAAACAGATCTCCCAGCTGATCTGACAGATCGCATGATCTTGCGATTGTTAAATGAGGCAGTAGCCTGTCTGCGGGAACAGATTGTGGAAGATGCTGAGTTGTTGGATGCTGGCGTCATATTTGGCACTGGCTTCGCCCCCTTCCGCGGAGGCCCCATGCATCACATAAAAACATCAGGCTGGGAGCAACAACTGGGGCGTCTGGAACAGCTGGAACAGCTTTTTGGAGAGCGGTTTCATCCGAACACAGGTTGGAAAAACTTGGAGAAAGAGCTGTAGACGTTTGATGATCAAGGTCAAAGCTTGGAACGCAATACCATTACATTTCCGGTATTGATCATCTCAACTCGATTCAGGAATGTCATGCCCAGAAGAACTGTCCATGGACTGCTCCCTTCTACCACCATAGCCTTAACATTATTCAATGAGATAGATCCAACCTGAACCCTATCCAGAGTGACCGTATACCCATTGGCAAGACCGGAGGCTGTTCGAACCATAGTCTTTGTTCCTGTCAGCCAATACTGTATGCCCAACCGCTTGGCCTCTACCGAACTCATGGCAACTGAAGATGCGCCGGTATCCAACAGCATATCCACTGTACGTCCGTTGATACTCCCGACAGTGTAATAGCTTCCTTTGTTGTCTTTTATAATCCTGACTTCGCGTTTCTTTCCTGCGGTGAAACTACCGCCATATCTTGCACCAACCTTATAACTGTGTTGCTCTCCATCCAGTTCGATCACCGCTTCTTTACTATCTGCCGAGATGAGAAGCAGTCCCTCGGGAGATCTTTTACCGACTTTAAGCAGGCGGTTCTTGCCGTCCACTTCCACCATGGCTTTGTCTGGAAACAGTGCCATTACCCGAATGTTATCCACTGCGTGTGCTGCGATCGAGATCAGCATGGCAAGGATTGGGAATATGATTTTCAGTGCCGAGGGTTGTTGCAATCCTTTCACCTCTAAAATATGCAATATCTTCTGCTATTGGTAAACATAGCCCGCAAACTGGATCAGGGCAAATGCGTATATACCGGCCAGGATGTCGTCCAGCATTATTCCCCAGCCTCCCAGAACATGTTGATCCAGCAAATGTATGGGCCAGGGTTTAACGATATCGAAAAAGCGAAAGAGCACAAACCCGGCCAGCACCCAAGTCCAGCCGCTGGGGGCCAGCCACATGGTCACAAGAAACCCCACCCATTCGTCCCAGACTATACCGGGATGATCATGTACCCCCAAATCCAATGCGACCTTATGGCAAAGCCAGACCCCAAACCCGGACATAGCAAGCACCACTACGAGATAAGGTAATGCCTCCAACTGGTTCATAAGAAGATACAACGGAATAACTGCTATGGTGCCGAAAGTACCAGGAGCCTTGGGTACCGCACCAGATCCCAAACCAAAGGCAAGAAGATGAATAGGGTTGGCCCAATCGATTTTATTTTGTGTTGGCATTGTTTTTAAAAGTGTTGGTACCCGAAACCCGGATTATCCAAAACTGTTCCATCTACCATGATAAAGCTGATGCCAGGTTCAGATACAATCTCGCCAATCTGTACCAAATCACAATCCATGTCAGCTCTGATCTCATCCAGAATATGCAAATTTCTTGGAGGAACAGTAAAGCAGAGCTCATAATCATCCCCACCCCCGATCACAATATTCCAGTCTCCACTTTGTTGTAGATACCCCCTTACTGGTGGAGAGATAGGGATATCTCCCAGTTTTACCCTGGCTCCCACCTCGCTCTGCTCACATATATGTCCCAGATCCGAGACCAGACCATCAGATACATCTATGGCAGAACTTGCTATCCCCAGGATAGAGCACCCTGTTCTCAATCGTGGCTGTGGGCGATCCAGATGCAACTCCAGATCAGCACGACTATTTTCCAGCACATACCCACCCTGCCTGCATAGCAGGGCCAAAGCCGCATCCCCTAGAGTGCCGGTAACATAGATAAGGTCACCAACCATGGCACCACTGCGTCTCAGGGCAGCACCTGGTTTAACAAAGCCGTGGGCGGTAATTGTGATACTGAGTGGTCCTCTAGTGGTATCACCCCCTATCAAAATAACGCCATGTTTGGCTGCTAAGGATGAGAAACCAAAACTAAATGCCCTAAGCCATTCTGGATCGGCTTGCGGCAGGGTCAACGCCAGAGTCACCCAGGCCGGCTCCGCACCCATGGCAGCCAGATCACTAAGATTCACCGCCAGTGACTTATGACCCAGCGCCTCAGGATCAGCACCCAGGTCAAAATGGACGCTTTCTACCAAAGTATCGCTGGTGACTACCAATTCCATCCCGGCGGGAGGTTTTAACAGCGCGCAATCATCACCAACCCCCAGAATCACATCTTCCCTATTGGATGTGTGATTGGAAAAATACTTCCTTATCAGATCGAATTCGGATAGAGACATATTGATCAATCCGTGTCGTCGTTATTCTTGAATCTGTATCGAATTGATCGCAGCAAGCAGCGGTAATTTAACCGATAAAAGATAGTCTCTGCAGCACTTGCGCAGTAATAAACATTAGCAAAATCATGGGCATACCATATTTCCAGGATCGTTCAAACCTCACTACGGAACGGCGAATAACTGCATTGCTGTCGATTAATTCTTTGTTCTTTAATTTGAATCTTTTCAAATCAGAATAGAAAAACGCAATGGGTTTCGGACTACCTAGAGCCCTCCACAACGATATACCCTCGCTTTTCATCGATGATTCAAGTCGGTAAGCGCAATATATGTGCCTGCCAAGCAAGAATAAGGACAAAAACCCCGGCACCAACATTAATAGACTCATTGCTATATCACTCTAGAAGGACTGAAGAAATATTATAGATTGGGCAAAAATTCTAACGTTTACTAAACTCTGCCTTGCGCAGTCTTTGCGCTAGCTTATCTAAAACCCCGTTCACATACCTGTGTCCCTGCTCTGCCCCAAACACCTTGGCTAGTTCCACAGCCTCGTTGATAACGACCCGATATGGCACCTCTGGGTGACGCGACATCTCATAGGCGCCTAAACGCAAGATAGCACGCTCAACCGGATCTACGCTCTCAATAGAACGGTCAACACAATCCTTCAACTCCGCATCCAGCTCATCCAGGTTTGCCGGAACTCCGTGCAGAAGGTCCTTAAAGTAATCCACTTCAAAGCTCTTGGAGTCTTCGCTGTCAAGTATCTGCTTCTCCACCTCAGATACATCATGTCCCGCCATCTGCCACTGATAGATAGCCTGTACGGCATGGTGGCGCGCTTTGGTACGCTTTCCGCTCATTAATCGATTTGGCGCAGCAGGTTGACCATCTCAATGGCTGACATTGCCGCTTCTGCCCCTTTATTCCCGGCCTTAGTGCCGGCCCTCTCTATCGCCTGTTCTATCGTGTCTACCGTGAGCACACCGAAGGATACCGGTACGCCATGCTTTAAGGTGGATTGGGCGATACCCTTAACACACTCGCCCGCAACATATTCAAAATGCGGTGTGCCACCGCGGATCACCGCACCTAGTGCCACGATAGCGTCAAAGTCTCCCTTGGCCGCCAGCTTGTCTACCACCAACGGCATTTCGAATGCACCAGGTACCCGCACCAGGTTTATGTCAGCCTCATCAGCGCCATGGCGCTTTAGGGTATCGAGTGCACCTTCCAGCAAGCTCTCTACGATGAAGCTGTTAAAGCGCGCAGCCACCACACAAAAGCGGGCCTTCTGTACACTAAGTGCGCCTTCAATGGTTTTGATTGTCATAGTTAAACCCCGTTATTTCAGATATTTCGCATATTACTCGCAATCCACGTATTCAACCACTTCCAGATCGAAACCGGATAGTCCGTGAATGGCCTTTGGTGCACTCAACACCCTCATCTTACGCACCCCAAGATCCGATAAGATCTGCGCACCGACGCCGAATGTTCTAAGGTGGCTGGTTGCGCTCTTATTCTCAGCTGGTTTTGCCTGATCTTTGACCAGCAGCTCCCCCATACGTTGAATGATCTCTCTGGCGGTATCATGATTCCTTAGCACTACGACCACGCCGGCACCCTCATTCGCAACCTGTCGCATAGCATTGCGCAAAGGCCAGCTCCTGCCAGGATGATTGGTGGAAAATATATCGCACAGGATATTCTGCATATGCACTCGCACTAAAGTCGGAATATCCGGACTGATCTCGCCCTTTACCAGGGCCAGATGCACTTCGTTATCGATCACGTCCTGGAACGCGACCAGGCGAAATTCGCCGAATTCGGTTGAGAGGGGACATTCGCGCACACGCTCGATGGTCTTTTCATGCTTGACGCGATAGTGGATCAGGTCGGCGATGGTGCCGATCTTAAGGCCATGTTCCTCAGCGAACTTTTCCAAGTCCTGACGCCGCGCCATGGTCCCATCTTCGTTAAGGATCTCAACAATAACAGAAGCAGGTTTAAGACCGGCCAAGCGTGCCAGGTCACTTCCGCCTTCAGTATGTCCTGCGCGCACCAAAACTCCTCCGGGCTGTGCCATCAAAGGGAAGATGTGCCCAGGCTGCACCAGGTCCTGTGGCCTGGCGTCGTCCTTCACCGCTGCCAGAATGGTGGTTGCGCGGTCCGCCGCAGATATACCGGTAGTAACCCCCTCTGCTGCTTCAATGGATATAGTGAAATTAGTGGAGTGAGCTGATTCGTTTTTATTGACCATCAAGGGCAGGCGCAACTGCTGGCACATCTCCTTGGTGAGTGTAAGACAGATCAGACCGCGCCCATATCTGGCCATGAAGTTGACTGCCTCAGGAGTGACCTTCTCGGCAGCCATGATGATATCGCCTTCATTTTCGCGATTCTCATCGTCCATAATGATGACCATTTTGCCCTGGCGCAGGTCTTCGATGATCTCTTCGGTGGTATTAAGTTTCATAGATTCAATTACTTCCAGTAAGAATGACGCCCATTCTAACAGAGCGCGTTAAAGCATAAAAATTGGCTATTTCATAAACCCGCTACGGGCCAGCAGTTCTTGGGTAACCCCGGATGCATGCGTAGTATCTGCGGCCAGATCTCCCAACAGCAGGCGTTCTAAATAGCGGGCGATCTGGTCCACCTCAAGATTCACCCTGAAGCCGGTACGATAGCTATCAATGGTGGTCTCTTTGATAGTATGAGGCACGATATTGAGTTCAAACTGACTGCCCCGGACCGCATTTACGGTCAGGCTGACGCCGTCCACACAGATGGAGCCTTTGTGGGCGATATAACGGGATAGCTCCTTGGGCGCATCTATTCGAAATCGTACTGAACGCGCATCTTCCTGTCGCTCCAGGATACGCCCCACCCCGTCCACATGTCCGCTCACCAAATGCCCCCCCAGGCGGGTGTTCAGGGTGAGAGCCTTTTCCAGGTTCACCGGGTCTCCCGGCTTCAGATCACCCAAGGTGGTGTAATCCAAGGTCTCGCGGGATACATCTGCGATATAGCCATCCCCCGGCAGTTCGATCACAGTGAGACAGACCCCGTTGGTGGCGATGCTATCTCCTATGGCTACATCCTGCATATCCAGATCCCCACTACGAATACGAAGGGCCATATCACCACCTCTAGGCTCTATGGCCACCATGGTTCCGATCGCCTGGATAATACCGGTAAACATCTACTCTTTGCCTCCCTGCGGCCTGGCAGTGATGCGTATATCCTTTCCAATCTTGCGTACGTCGACAATATTCAGATCCAACCTATCTTGCATACGTTCCAGTCCAGGTAGTTCCAGCAGCCCCCTGGCCCCGGCCCCCATCAGATGTGGCGCTATATATACCACCAGTTCATCTACCAGACTCGCTGTCATAAATGCTCCGGCAAGCACCGCGCCACTCTCGACCAGTACCTCATTCACCTCCCGCTCAGCCAGCAGTTGCAGTACGGCATTTAAATCCACCCTCTCCGCGCATCTTTCCATGCGTACTACCTCTACCCCGTCCTGTTCCAATCTGGCCTGTTTATCCATATCCGCATCTGGGCAACACACAACTATGATCTCACCCGGTAGCAGCATCTTCGCCTTGAGTGGCATGCGCAGGGAAGAATCCAATACCACCCGCAAGGGCTGTCGTACCTCAATTGCATCATCCAGCCGTACGTTCATGGATGGATCGTCCGCCAACACTGTATCCACACCGGTGATAATGGCGGAACTCCTGGCACGCAAACGATGCACGTCCTGGCGCGCCTCCGGTCCGGTAATCCACTTGCTCTCACCGCTGGCCATGGCGGTGCGCCCATCCAGACTCATGGCAAGCTTGCAGCGCACAAAGGGCAGGCCTTCCAGTTGCCGCTTAATAAAACCTGGATTCAACGCCCTGGCATCCGCCTCCATCAAGCCGATCTCAACATTGATACCAGCCAGCTCCAGCAGTCGTTTGCCCTCACCCGCCACCTTTGGATTGGGGTCTTGCATGGCGGCTACCACCCGACTAATACCCGCCTCAATCAAGGCATCGCAGCAAGGCGGGGTACGACCATGATGACAGCAGGGCTCCAGGGTAACGTATGCTGTTGCACCCCTAGCCTTTGCCCCGGCCATGGCCAGTGCATTGCGCTCAGCATGCGGTTCACCCGCACGCATATGAAACCCCTCACCCACAATGATGCCATCCTTGACCAGCACACAGCCAACCCGCGGGTTAGGGTCTGTGGTATAGAACCCGCGTCTGGCCAGACGAATGGCCCGAGCCATGAACTGATGGTCTTCTTGGTTCACTCTTTGCCCTCATCATCCAGAAGGTCTAGTTGGTCACGCCTAGTCTCGGGTGGGGGTTCGCTCTCCAGGCGTTCTATCTCTTCACGGAACTCGTTTACGTCCTCGAAACTGCGATAGACCGAAGCAAAGCGCACGTAGGCCACTTGATCCAACATACGCAGTTCATCCATTACCCATTCGCCGATCTGGCGAGACGGCAGCTCCTTCTCTCCACTAGCCAGGAGTCGACGCCGAATATGACCCAACGCATCCTCTATCCGTTCGGCGCTGACCGGGCGCTTCTCCAGGGCACGATTCATACCAGCAGCCAGTTTGCGACCATCAAACGGTTCACGGCTACCGTCCTGCTTGATCAGTCTAGGCAGATTCAGTTCTGCGCTTTCGTAAGTGGTTACCCTTTCTCTACAAACGGTGCACTCACGGCGGCGGCGCACCTGATCCCCGTCACCGAACAGACGCGAGTCGATTACCTTGGTATCTTGGGCACCGCAAAATGGGCAACGCATAGTGTGAACAGGCCCTAGACCTAGCTGCTTGGGCCTATCGCCCTCCTATCTATATACTGGATATCTGTCACAGATCGCCAGTGACTTCTGCTTGACCTGTTCGATCATTTCCTGATCACCACGACTATCGATCACATCGCACATCCAACCCGCTAGATCCGCGGCGTCAGCCTCGGTGAAGCCGCGGGTGGTAATGGCCGGGGTACCGACCCGGATACCGCTGGTGACAAAGGGCGACTGGGGATCATTCGGCACCGCGTTCTTGTTCACTGTGATATTGGCGGCACCAAGCCATGCGTCCACATCCTTGCCAGTAAGACCTGCCTCTATAAAGCTGACCAGGAACAGGTGGTCATCGGTACCCTTGGAGACCACATCGTATCCGCGCTCCATAAACACCTTGGCCATGGCCCGGGCGTTTACCAATACCTGCTGCTGATACTCCTTGAACTCAGGCTCCATCGCCTCTTTAAAGGCCACCGCCTTGGCGGCGATCACATGCATCAACGGTCCTCCCTGGGTACCAGGGAATACCAGGGAGTTCAGCTTTTTGTGGATCTCCTCATTCTCCTTGGCCAGGATCAGGCCGCCACGGGGGCCGCGTAGGGTCTTGTGGGTAGTTGTGGTAGTCACATCGGCGATGTTTACCGGACTAGGATAGAGACCGGCCGCGATCAGACCAGCCACATGGGCCATATCCACAAACAGGTAAGCGCCCACCTCATCGGAGATCTTACGGAAGCGTTCCCAATCCACCACACGCGAGTAGGCGGAGAATCCAGCCACAATCATCTTCGGTTTGTGTTCCCGCGCCAGATGCTCCACCTCATCGTAGTCGATCTCGCCGGTCTCCGGGTTCAGACCGTACTGCACGGCGTTATATATCTTGCCGGAGAAGTTGGGCTTGGCGCCGTGGGTCAGATGACCGCCGTGGGCCAGACTCATACCCAGGACGGTATCACCAGGTTCGCACAAGGCCATATAGACCGCAGCATTGGCCTGGGAACCGGAATGGGGCTGTACATTGGCGTAGGCCGCGCCAAACAGCTCCTTGGCCCGATCGATGGCAAGCTGTTCCGCCACATCCACATTCTCGCAACCACCATAATAACGTTTGCTGGGATAGCCTTCAGCGTATTTATTAGTCAGGACAGAGCCCTGGGCCTGCATCACCCGGGGGCTAGTGTAGTTTTCAGAGGCAATCAGTTCGATGTGCTCTTCCTGTCTCTTCTCTTCGGCCTGGATGGCGGCCCAAATCTCGTCGTCGTAACCACCGATCTGCATCTCTTTGCTGAACATAAAACCCTTCTCCAACAGGAAAAATGATGTATTTTAGCAGTCTGACGCCCACTCGTCTGCAACTGACTTGCAGGGTATTTGAGATTGAGACACTATAAGCGCTAAACAAATGGAGGATCGTCGAAATGGATATTCGCGTCATATGTTGTATTGTGTCGTTGCTGTTCGTAACTACACCTGCGCTACCCACCGATATCAAGAAATGGGTGGACCATGATGGACAAACCCACTTTGGTGACTACGCCCCCCATGGCGCTGACGCTATTCAGGTTACCCCCGAGATCATAACTACCGCTCCATCACAAAATAATTCACTCAAAAAGGTCATGCGTCCTGGAGAACTACGCATGATAAAAAGTTATGAAAAGAGAGAAAAACGCCTAATCAAGGCAAAAAGAAAGGGGCTGAAACAGGCCATGATCAATAAAAAGAGCGCAGCCAGCGCAAAAAAGAAGTGTGAATACCATCAAGATAAAAGAGACTATCTAAAACGGAAACTCAGAAATGGGTGCAAGCCATCAGAGAAGATCAGGATTGAGGAAAGGATAGCAAAACACGATCGACAGATTGAGGAGTACTGTAACTGAATATGCACTAATATAAATATTCAGAGCAGGCCAAATCAATAGCGGTCTAACTTACCCTCACCAATGGCAGCGAAAGCGAGGTAGTGCATAAAACACCATAATAAGACATTGATCTTCAGACCACTTCTGCTGGCACTGTGCCTATTGCTGGGTACCTTAATATCCAGTTGGGCACAGCCAGAAGCGCCCGTCAGGCCGACACCAAAAATATTATTTCCTGCCGCCGGACTTGGCGCGAGAGAGATCGCCGTCATCATAAACAGCGCCGACCCAAATAGTGTAGATATTGGCTCCTATTACCAGGAAAAACGAGGAATTCCCGCAGAAAATATAATCACAGTCTCTTTTCCAACTAAAAAATCGGTAATGCCGGTCAAAACATTCAATAGGATCAAAACCCAGGTAAACGCCCTAACACCAAACCATATTCAGGCATATGCACTGACTTGGACCCAACCCTACCGGGTCGGATGCATGTCTATCACCTCTGCCTTTGCGCTAGGGTTTGATCCTACATACTGCGCTAAGGGATGCAAACTTACCAAGCCAAACCCCTACTATAACTCTCACAGTAGCCAGCCCTTTCAAGATTTTGCCATCCGTCCAACCATGAGTCTGGCCGGCGAGAATATCGATGAAGTCAAGGCGTTAATTGATAGGGGGGTTGCTTCGGATGGGACTGCACCCCCAGGCACTGGCTATCTGGTCGAAACCAATGATAAAGCACGTAATGTACGATCCGCATATTACGTAGCAACCATATCGCACCTTAGACAGCGCATTAATCTTGAGCATATCCACGCCCAATCCATTACAAACAGACACGATGTCCTTTTTTATTTCACCGGGCTGAAACAGGTACCAAACCTTAAGACCAATCAGTTTCTACCAGGCGCGATCGCTGATCACCTGACCTCTGCTGGGGGGGTGTTGACCGGACAGAACTCTCAGATGAGCAGCCTTCGCTGGTTGGAAGCTGGTGCCACCGGAAGCTACGGCAGCGTCGTTGAACCGTGCAACTTCCTACAAAAATTCCCCCACCCCACCATAGTCATTGATCGATACACACAGGGGGACAGCCTAATTGAAGCATATTGGAAAAGTGTATCTATGCCTGGACAAGGGATCTTCATCGGAGAACCTCTGGCCAACCCGTTTAAAGGACACCAAGTGGAATACAAAGAAAACTCAATTATCGTCTGGACCCGGTCAATAGGAAAAGAGTATGTGGTCCAGTGTGCCGAGTCCCCGGTTGTCCCGATCCGCTCCATTCTGCTACCGGCGCACCACCGCGTACAAAATGGCATTCTGGAGCTCCGTTTCCATAATCCAGGCCTACCTTACTGCAAGTTGATACCGAAACCGTAGTTGACAATCAACCACAGAAGGGATGTCGATTACGATGTCCAAACATACAATTTAGCTATACATCGAATTGACTGTTTGATGTCGAAGATTCGAATTATTGTCCATAAAATACAAAAGCCCGAATCAAAAATCCGGGCTTTGTTAAAAATTGGTGGGACATGAAGGATTATTCGGGCCCACGGCCCTCATCCCTTCGGGGCAGCCGCAAGCGGCGTTCTGCGGGCCGTGATCGCTTTGCTCCCACGTTCAGTCTCGCTGCGCTCGACTGTCGAACCTACCTGTTTGATGTCGAAGGTTCAAATTGTGGACTCATAAACACAAAACCCAGATCATAGATCCGGGCTTCGATATAGAATTGGTGGGCCATGAAGGATTCGAACCTTCGACCAATGGATTAAGAGTCCACTGCTCTACCAGCTGAGCTAATGGCCCGTTATTGGGGTGGATGATGGGACTCGAACCCACGACGACTGGAATCACAATCCAGGGCTCTACCAACTGAGCTACACCCACCATTAACTGGTGCTACCACATCTTCCCTGGGCCTGCTATTAACGACTTAAATTCCTAAGGTATTGAGTCATCAAAACGGGCCGATATTGGCACGCCCGGCAGGATTCGAACCTGCTACCCTCGGCTTAGAAGGCCGATGCTCTATCCAGATGAGCTACGGGCGCATGGTCGATCAAAAAACTGGTCGGGGTAGAGAGATTCGAACTCCCGACATCCTGCTCCCAAAGCAGGCGCGCTACCAGACTGCGCTATACCCCGTT
>JBNKEE010000051.1:0-4219 GCA_050288625.1 Sedimenticolaceae bacterium
GAGATCTACAAGCCGATGGAGCACTACAAGGTTTACCGTAACGAGATCGTTGCCGGTAGCGTTAACCCGAACTACATCAACCCGCGTCAGGGTCTGGATCGTCTGCAGAAGCTGATGGATGAGTACTGTGGTGGTGTAACGGTTAACTACGTAACCAACGAGAAGCTGCTGAGCATCGGTCTGAAGAAGATGAAGATCCTGGAAGAGGACCTGGAGAAGGTTGCCGCAGAGAACGTGCACGAGCTGCTACGCGCATGGGAACTGAAGCATCGTCATCTTGCTGCAGAGTCTGTATTCCAGCACACCCTGTTCCGCAAGGAGACCCGCTGGCCGGGTTACTACTACCGCGGTGACGCCATGAAGGTGGATGACGAGAACTGGCATGTACTGACAGTTTCCCGTCGTGATCCAGCTACTGGCGAATACACCATGGAAAAGGCACCTCTCTATCATTTGGTCGGAGATATCGAAGATAAGGCTCTGGCTGAACTGAAGGCTAAAGAGAAGGCTGGTCAGTAAAATAAACCAGGCAGGTGCCCTTTTGGGCCCCTGCCTGGCTTTACAGGGTTAAAGAGGCCAATATTTGTGTTGGCCTCTTTTTTTTGTATGCTACCGCGTTTCTAAGATTAAAGAGCGACGTATGAATATTATTGATAAGACAGATGAAGAGCTTCTAGAGATCGGTATCCCCTGGTGGGAGGATCTGATTAAATTTTCCAACGAGGGTGCCTACGGAAAGTTTATCCGTAACTTTTCCTATGACCTGCTGCTTGGGCTAAATGAGGTAGAGGTAGGTAATCAGTTTGCCCATAGTGAACTGACCCGCAGCCTTGACCCTAATTATGATTTCCTGGGCTTTATCCGCCGTGGCGAACATGTCTCCTTTCTGTTCAGGGTTCGCAGTACCAAGAAGCCGGGAGAATGGCTGGGTAGAATGGTGATCGGTTACGAACGGGGCGAGGTTAAGATATTTGCGGCATCCATCTTTTGATCAGCCATGAAAGAGATAATTCAAGACAACAAAATGGTCGAGCTGACCTATAAGGTCACTGATAAAAAGACCGGTCATGTCCTTTCAACCATCGAGTTCCCCTTAAGCTATGTGCATGGGGCCGGCCAGACGCTGGCAACCCAGGTCACAGACGAGCTTGCAGGCCGTGCGGCAGGAGATACCATTGAGGTCCCCATCGACGGCAACCTGATCTACGGCGCCCGCGATGAAAACCTGGTCTTTACCGACCACATAGAAAATGTGCCGGAAGAGTACCGCGAGGTCGGCACCAAGATCCTGATGGAGAACGATAAGGGCGAGACCAAGGAGTTCATCGTTACCCGCATGGATGATAAGACCCTGACCGTCGATGGCAACAACCAGCTCTGCGGCAGGGATCTGATCTTCACCCTGGAGATCTTGTCCGTGCGGGATGCAACCCCGGAAGAGATAGAGGCCGGAACCAAGATCGTGGAAGGCCCAGATATCGACGGCGAAAATATAGTCCCGATCTAAATCCGGTTATCTTCTCTCAAACGGATCGTCAGACAGCAGGACACTGACATAGGGGGCATAGGCCAAAACAGGTCCTTGCCTTGAGCCCAGGTCATTAAATGCATGCAGCACCTGGACCAGAAGAGTTCGATTATTTGGATCTTTTTTTAACTCATCCAGGGCCGAGACAAAAGGCCTTATATCTTCCAGCTCCATCTGTGCTGCCAGCATCTCAATAGCCTCTTCCACCCTTGCGGCATCGATGTTCTTTTTTGTTTTTATGATGCGCTCTTCTGCGGACTCTTCGTCTTCGGCCTGCTCATCATTATCGCCGGGTTCTGTTCCTGAAGAATGGCCAGGAGCCCTGAGACCGGCAAAAGAACTGAACTCCTCCAGCGCCCTCTGTTTCAGCTCACTAACAAATGCGTTGAACTCATTGATATTGGGCTTTCCCAAATAGAGCGATATCAAGGAACAGCCATTGACCCGGCTATTAAAATCAAGGCTAGACTTGCTGATTACCGGTTCCGGGTTCAGCACAGACAGCACCACCCTGATCTCTTCTACATCCTTAAATGGCGCTTTAGTTCGAATATTGACGTAATCCTCTATCAACTCCAATTCCTGGGTGCCTTTAAAAAAGTGCTTTTGTTTCAGTTTCGTCGTCATCGCGCGCGTTGACCTATATGTTACTGAACGCCTTACCCATTTCACTGGCGACAAATTCATGGGTAAAAGAGTTTTCGCCACCATGGATAATCTGCTCATCCCCACCGGAGAAGACCAGATATGGATGAACATCAATACCATCCCTTTCAATAATCGCATTGCCATCAATTGTGCTGGCAACACTAAAGGCGATTTCGCCTGTTAGGTGGATCAGTTCATCGCCCGTTATCCCGGCCTGCATAAGTTTCAGACGGATCTGTTGAATGATTTCACCGACAAAGATCTCTTGGAAGGCTTCATATTTTTGTATATCAATCATCTGTTCCATTGGGGGGTTCTTCATATTTTGTAAAGGTCAATTATACACCGACCCTATCAGTCATTTCAGCAAACCGCCAAGGGCATCTTTCATTCTGCCGCTCCAGCTTTTGGGTGAGGCCGTTGGGAAACAGCAGAGTCTAAAACGCTGCCTGCGCTCAGACATCCATTCCTGCTTGTAGGCGTCATTGCCGGTAAGAAAATCGATTTCCTTTACCTGGTCGATATCGATCACATGTCGCATAAGGTATGCAGTTAGAATGGAGCCGGGCGAATATCTCTTCCAGGCCTGATCATACACCAGCTTGAAGATGCTGGCCTTGCCGTGAGCTACAAACCAGAGCTGTGCTGCCGCCGGCCTTTCTCCGGCATACAAAACGGCCAGCCTTAACCAGCCTTCATTTGAAAATCGCTCCGCCAGCCCCTCGATGAAGCCAACAAACTGCTCCTCTGCCTTCCAGCTGGCAGTATACACAGAATGATAGTCCCTCATCCCCTGCTGCAGATCGTCGTCGATATACAGGCAAATCCTGTAACCATACTCTCGTTCTAGCTTGCGCTGCTTGCGAGCGATGGTATTACGCACTCTGGCTGGGCGAGAAGATATATAGTCGGCAAATGATTGTTCCTCAGTTTGATGATACCAGTTATAAAAGTGATAGAGACGCTGGCAGGTAAAGCCATAAAATTCCAGTACTTCCTGCAAGAGGTGAATATTGGAGTCATCTTCCGCTATAGGATCTATCTGCAGATAACCTAGCGGCAGAAGCATTAACCCCTCAACCAGGCATTCCATAATCTCCTTCTTGTGACTCTCACAAATCAGCAGAGTAGAAAGTGAAGTATAGAGGTGCTTCAGTGAGTGATAGTGACTTCCACCGCCCCGGACCAAAGGGAGTACGGCAAGTAGATCCTCCCCATCGACTGCGCAGGCCAGAAAAATAGACTGGCCCTCATCAAGACCATTCTCTGTAACATTTTCTAACCATGGCAGAGAGAAAAAAATGCTCTCCCTCCCGGCCACAGCAAAAAATTCTTCTGTTCCCTGCGGCAACTGATCCCAGCGATCGTAACAGACAAACTCCATTGCCAGGTTTAGTTGACCGCCTGGTTACCGCCTTCATCTGAACTGGACATTTCGATCATCTCTGATACCTCTAAAGCACCGTTAATCTCCAGAAATGGACAGGATTGAGCTGCGGCCAGGGCCTCTTCCATGGAGTTTAGACGTAGGATACTGAGTCCTGACATGGCCGTCATGCTTCCAGGAGAAGCGCTGCCATCCGCCTGTACGGTGTGGGTATCCCTGAAAGGTATAGCAGGGCTTATAACCGCATCTCCGAGAGAGGCGAGCCATTGCTGGTATTTTTCAAAATGCTTCTGCCCCTCTTCCGGGCTGGCAGGGTACTCACCCCCCAAATAGACGAATATATATTGTGGCATGTCAGGTAATTCTCTTTTAGAAGTAATAGGTTGGAAGATTTAGGGATTTTATCGGAAATAGCAGCTAAAAGCAGGGATAAGTGGTATGAATAGCAGCAAAAAAAATAGAAATCCCGATAAGCCTCTGATTGCTGGTCACCTCTATATTGCTGCTATATAATTCAAGCTCGAAAAAATTATGGTGACTTGAGAAGGTTAAACTGCAAATACAGGTAGTTGAGACTTCGAGAGCTAAGAGAAAGGTGAATTATGAGCGGACCAGCCAAAACCAGACCTAAGGTGCCAGAAGGCAAGGCACGTTTT
>JBNKEE010000052.1:0-11648 GCA_050288625.1 Sedimenticolaceae bacterium
AGATTCCTACGCGTTACTCACCCGTCCGCCACTCGCCACCAAGAGAGCAAGCTCTCTCGTGCTGCCGTTCGACTTGCATGTGTTAAGCATACCGCCAGCGTTCAATCTGAGCCAGGATCAAACTCTTCAGTTTAAGTTTGAACGGTCTCTTTAAAGATGAGACCAAATCTAGGCTCGATGAATTACTATCGTTGGAATTGATAGATGCTTCATCGATATCTCTTGGCCGAAGCCGGGAACCGACGGAGCACCCACACAAATTACCTAATCATATTGTTAAAGAGCGGATTCGACTTTCGTCAAATCAAGACGGCGAATCATATCAACTACCGTCTTTTGCCGTCAACAGTTAATTCACTGTTTCAGGACTTTTTCACAACCATTTTCAACAAAAAAATGGTTGCTATTTCCTGCTGTTAGAGGGCCATCTTTCTGCCCCTTCCCAACAGCCGAAGGCGCGCATTATACGCAGCTATTCAAAGCTTGCAACAGTTATTTTCAGTTTTTTTTAAATAGTCCGGAATCAGGACTATTTCAGGCCAGGGTGACCCGGGCGAAACGGCGTTTGCCCACCTGGAATACCGCCACGCTGCCGGTACTTATTTTAAGGTCTCTGTCCTCCACACGCTCCCCGTCGATCTTGACCGCACCCTGCTTGATCATGCGCATGGCGTCGGAGGTGCTGTTGACCAACCCCGCATCTTTGAGCAGGTTGGCTATGGGCAAACCATCTGCCCCGGCCTCCAGGCTGATCTCCGGCATATCATCCGGCATGGCTCCCTTCTGGAATCGGGCGATGAAGCTCTCCCGCGCTTTGGTGGCGCTGGTGCTGTCGTGGAAGCGCGTTATCAGCTCTTCGGCCAGAAGGAACTTGATATCCCTCGGATTGGCCCCCTCCTCAACCTGCTTCTGAAACTGCCCGATCTCTGCCATCGACCTAAAACTGAGCAGCTCGAAATAGCGCCACATAAGATCGTCGGAGATAGACATCAGTTTGCCGAACATGTCATCCGGGGCGTCGGTGATACCGATGTAGTTACCCAGGGATTTGGACATCTTCTGCACCCCGTCCAGCCCCTCCAGGATAGGCATGGTGAGGCAAACCTGAGGCTCCTGGCCGTAGACCTCCTGCAACTGCCGCCCCACCAGCAGATTGAATTTTTGATCGGTACCGCCCAACTCCACATCCGCCTGCATGGCCACCGAGTCGTAGCCCTGGACCAGGGGGTAGAGAAATTCGTGGACAGAGATGGATTGCCCGCCCTTGTAACGTTTACTGAAATCGTCCCTCTCCAGCATGCGGGCCACGGTGTGTTTTGCCGCCAGTTGGATCATGTCGGCGGCACTCATCTCTCCCATCCAGCTCGAATTGAAGAATACCGTTGTCTTCTCCGCATCCAGAATCTTGAACACCTGATGCTCGTAGGTCTTGGCGTTCCCCAAAACCTCTTCCCGGGTAAGGGGCGGGCGAGTGCTGCTCTTGCCGGTGGGGTCGCCGATCATGGCGGTAAAATCACCGATGAGGAACATCACCTCATGGCCCAGATCCTGGAACTGTCTGAGCTTATTGATAAGTACGGTATGACCCAGGTGTAGATCGGGCGCGGTCGGATCAAAACCAGCCTTGATTTTTAGCGGTTTTCCGCGTTCAAGTTTTTTAGTGAGACCCTCTTCCAACAGGATCTCTTCAGCCCCGCGCTTGATGATCTCCATGGACTCTGTGACTGACGACATAACCGTTCTCTCTTGCCTAAATTTTATTGCCATACCAGGGCGCACAATGTACTAGATGGAGCGGCAAAAAGTAACCTTATTCCATCTTATGGGATAATTTTGTCGAATTAGGGGTCCAAAGTTTCCGCTGCTCATACGGGGTGATGGGAGAATATCCTGTGAAAACCCTCACATTTACGACATAATGCTCGGCTAGAAGTCCTGACATAACACTACCGCATGATAAAGACACCTAGATTACGCCCCACCCAAGTAATAATGCCAAGCCAAAGAAGAAGGCGCCAAAGACTGGCCCTTATGGCTATGCCAGCAGTGTTTATCTGCGTTACCGTTATATATGCCGCCGTCACCTACATTAAAGATAAGTCGACTGAAGACACTGTCGAATCTATTATTGGTGAAACACCCTTAGAAATAGCCATATCTGCCAAGCATTCAAGTAGCCCGCAACAACCAGAGGCGATGGATTTCCAGTCAAAGATAGTACCAATGGCGCCTCAACCTGGAACCACAACCATCCAAATCCCAGCCGAGCAACAATCTGAACTGACCGAGGTAGTACCAGAGGTAATGGAGGCGATGGAGCAACCGCCACCAGATCTCGACGAAGAACCGGGGAAGTGGTTGAAAGAGACCGTTACCAGCGGTGACTCCCTAGCACTGATATTCAGTCGCCTGGGGCTTACCCCGCAGCAACTGCACCGGCTAACCCACAGCAACGAGGAAGCAGAGCAACTCACCAGCATCAAGCCTGGTGAGTCCCTGCGTATAAGACTAGATCAGGAAAACAATCTGCAGGAGCTGATATATCAGCCCAACCCTGTAGAAACTCTGCATTTCACTCCGAGTGAAGACGGCTTCCAGGCCAGAACAGAAACCAAGGAGCCGGAGCACCGCAAGGGCTATCTCTCAGGCACCATTGTTAGCTCTTTTTATCTAAGCGCCCAAAAGGCAGGCCTGTCTGACGCCTTGATCATGGATCTAGCCACCATCTTCGGATGGGATATAGATTTTGCCTTGGAGATCAGGAAGGGTGACAGTTTCTCAGTGGTGTATGAAGAGGACTTTGTGGATGGGGAAAGGTACGGAAACGGCCGCATATTGGCAGCAGAATTCACCAATCAGGGAAAGAACTACCGCGCCATTCGTTACGACAAGGATGACGGAGATTATGATTACTATTCGCCGGACGGCAACAGCATGCGCAAAGCGTTTCTACGGGCACCAGTGGATTTCCGACGCATCTCATCACATTTTGCCAAACAGCGCTGGCACCCGGTACTGGGCAAGAAGCGGCCCCATCAAGGTGTGGATTATGCCGCCGCCATAGGCACTCCGATTAAGGCGGCAGGTGACGGCAAAGTCATATTTCGTGGAGTCAAGGGTGGTTATGGCAGGGCCGTGATTATAAAACACGGTAGCGAATACTCCACTTTATATGGGCACATGTCACGTTTTCGCAGTTCGGTAAAGAAAGGCACCAGGGTACGTCAGGGTCAGATTATTGGCTATGTCGGTAAAAGTGGGTTAGCAACCGGCCCTCATCTTCACTACGAGTTCCGAATTAATGGCGTACATAAGAATCCACTGACCGTGAAATTGCCAGCATCAAAGCCCATAGAAACAAAATACAAAGAAGACTTCCTTAAAGTCAGCAAAGAATATGCAAACACCTTAGACCAGCTCAACCGTGCATTGCTGGCAAAAACTGCAGAAGAATAAACTGGGGTATTGATTATGGAACGCGGCCTTTACATTGGAATTATGTCAGGGACTAGCATGGACAGCATTGACTCCTCTCTTGTGGAGTTTAACCATGAGGGGCATACCCATATATCCAGCCACAGCCATCAATGGCCTTATGAGTTGCAGCAACAATTACGAACACTGACCCGCCCCGGTGATAATGAAGTTGAGCAACTCGGTATACTGGACGCCAGGGTAGCCGAGGAATTCGCGCAGTGCGTCAAAAACCTGCTCAATAAGACCGGTTACAATCCTAATCAGGTCATTGCCATAGGTAGCCATGGACAGACCATACGACACATGCCTGATGCCGTACCGCCCTTTACCATACAGATAGGCGATCCCAACCGTATCGCAGAATTAACCGGGATCACCACCGTAGCAGACTTCAGGCGCCGGGACATGGCGGCTGGAGGCCAGGGAGCTCCCTTGGTCTGCGCCTTCCACGAGGCCATATTCCACGACAAGAACGAAGACCGAATAATCCTTAATCTTGGCGGCATAGCCAATATAACCATACTCCCAGGAGATTCAAAAAAACCAGTCTCCGGTCTTGATACCGGACCGGGTAACACACTGATGGACGCCTGGATCAGAAGACACCTTGGTGAGCAATACGATGAATCAGGATCCTGGGCCGCCGGAGGAACGGTTGAACACTCTCTACTTGCCGTTATGCTTGAGGATGACTACCTGCATCGGCCTCCGCCCAAGAGCACTGGTCCGGAACACTTTAACCTGAAATGGCTGGACTCTATCCTGGACGGATTTCCCCAGATAGACCCACAGGATGTACAGGCAACACTGGTCCAATTTAGCGCCACCACCATCGCCAAATCCATCCAAATAGGAACGGTTCGATGCGACAGAGTGATTGTATGCGGAGGTGGTGCACATAACCGAGAGTTGATGACCAGACTACATGAGGAACTGAAAGATATCCCCATTGAAAACTCAGCGGATTATGGGGTTGACCCTAACAACGTCGAAGCGATTGCTTTTGCTTGGCTGGCCAGACAGACTTTATTGGGATTGACGGGCAACATCCCAGAAGTGACTGGTGCTTCCGGCCCCAGAGTGTTAGGTGGCATCTATTCAGCCTAAATAAAAAGGGGGTTAAACCCCCTTTATTCTTTGTATCGATCTCGTCAGGCAGAAAAGGACGAACCGCATCCGCAGGTGGTTGTGGCATTCGGGTTGCGGATAACAAACTGCGCACCCTTAAGATCCTCCACATAATCAATCTCGGCACCCATAAGATATTGCATGCTCATGGGGTCGATCAATAGGCCAACTCCGTCTGTCTCTACTCTCACGTCACCTTCAGTCTCATTCTCATCAAATGTGAATCCGTACTGGAAGCCGGAACAGCCCCCACCTTGCACATATATCCTGAGATTCAGTGCCGGGTTTCCCTCTTCTTCAATAAGGGACGCCACTTTTGTGGCCGCGGCCGAGGTAAAAACCAAAGGGCTCGCTGTCTCATTCGCGCTCATTACATCTACTCCTCGCTCAACACCGTTGCTGAGCTAACTAACAAAAAACAACTAAGCATCTACAGGTCGGTCATTGTAGCCTGGCCCTTTATAGTTGTTTCGTTGCTTGAGGCCTTCTTCTCGTCTACAGCCTTAGATTGTTTGGTCTTGGCTTTATCTCCACCGTCATAACCGATCCTGCGCTGCGGCTCCTCAGCATGGATCAACTGACCGTTCACCGATGCCCCCATAGCCATCTCTAACAGATTATAGTATACGGTTCCGGTTACTCTCGCCTTGGGCGCCAACTCAACCCTATGCCCGCCGTAGACATCACCATTTACTTCACCGTTGATAATGACGTTAGGAACATGGATATCACCATCGATAACCCCTTTCTCACTCAGGGTCAGGGCTGATGTACTATCAGGCTCTGCACGTACATTACCTTTAATGCGGCCATCTACATGCAAACCGCCTGAAAACATTATGCTGCCTGAGATCTCCGTCCCATCACCGATGACGGTCGCAATCTTCGTTGCCTTTGATTTACCAAATACCATAAATTAGTCCTCATTAGTCTAAATCGACACACCTTTAGCCTGTGACCACCCATTTAAAACTCTTTTTAATAGGCTTGAATTTGTCGCCTTCGGGTTTGACCTCTATTGTAACACCAGATGGCTTGAATCCGCTCGGAATCAGCAATTCCCCTTCTATATTCTGGAAATGCTTAAACCGCATCTTCAATTTATCCTGTTCATCTCTACTCACTTGCTTGAGGGACAAAGAGCGTTTTTTACCCTTCTGTTCTCCTGAGAGAGATAAATATACTGACCCCTCAATGTACTCAGGGTTCTTTAAAACCTTGCTCACGGTAAAGGCATATCGATAACTATTCTCACCCTCACCAGGCTCCAGCCGTAGCCGTTGCAGGTGCAGAACCCCCTTCCCCAGCTTGGAAGAGACCATTCCCCGCAGAAATATAAGCTCCTCCTCCATTTTGAGACGCTCATTCTGATCAATCTTCAACTGATCCTGAACCTTGGAGAGCGCTTCTTGATCTATCTCTCGCAGGTGCACCATCTTGGTGTAATCCTGCTTTAGATCCTTATTATGCTTCCTTAATACACCAATTATCCTTTCCTGGCGATCTACCTCCTTCTCCAATTCCCTGATTTGTGACACATATGGATTTTTCTCATCAAGGGACGGGAAGAACAAAATCTTCACCAGTAGCCCAGCCAAGATAACCGCCACGACCACAGCACTAACCAGATAGCTCTTTGGGACCATCGAATGATGGTGGATCCTTGGCATCCGGTTTCTGCCAAACAAGGCATCAAACATCTGTCTTCACTCAATAGATAGGGGTTAACCCGGCAGATTACAATCATGTAACCGGCTTTATGGAAGCAGCGCAACAGCCTCCAGACCGAGTTTCTCATCAAGTCCGAACATAAGGTTCATGTTCTGGACTGCCTGTCCGGCAGCTCCCTTCACCAGATTATCAATTACGGATAGCACCACCACTCTATCACTATTTTGTGGGCGATGGACTGCGATCCGGCACATATTATTGCCACGTACGCTACGGGTCTCAGGATGACCGCCTTCAGGCAACACATCAACAAACGGCTCGTTCGCATACTGTTCCTCAAATAGCCTTTGCAGATCAGCCTGGCCCTGCATCTGCCCGTAAAGGGTGGCATGGATACCGCGGATCATGGGCACCAGATGTGGCACGAAGGTCAGCCCGACACTCTTTCCTACCACTGCGGACAAGGTCTGCGATATCTCAGGAATGTGTCTATGCCCCTGCACAGCATAGGCCTTGAAGCTCTCTCCACACTCTCCCATAAGGGTTCCCACGGCAGCCTTGCGCCCAGCACCACTTACACCGGACTTGGCATCGGCAATCAGTCCGTCGGCATCAAGCAGTCCATGTTTAAGTAACGGGAGAAATCCCAGGGTAACCGCAGTTGGATAACACCCCGGATTGGCCACCAGACGAGCATCTCTAACCGCGTCACGATTTATCTCCGGCAGACCATACACGGCTTCTGCCAGAAGATCAGGACAAGAGTGCGGAACACCGTACCACTGCTCCCATGCCTCCGGATCCTCCAGCCGAAAATCAGCGGCTAAATCAATGACGCGCGCATTCCCATCTAACAACTCAGGCACCATCTGCATGGCGGTACCGTTGGGAGTGGCGAAAAATACCAGGTCACACCTTTTCAACTTGGATATATCAGGCTCACTGAACGCCAGATCCACCATTCCCCGCAGATTGGGAAACAGATCTGCTATCTTGGTCCCGACCTCGGATCTGGAGGTGATCACGCACAGTTCTATCTCCGGATGGAGTGCCAAAATTCGCAGCAACTCAACACCGGTGTAACCTGTACCACCTACTATTCCAACTTTGATCATGCTTGGTTGTTTCCGCAAGTCACTCACAAACGGATGTGGCCCAGGCCATCCTCTCGACCTACGGTCTCACCTTATCCCTATCCGTTCGCGACATTTGAACATACCTGTCCATCAAATTACCGCTCCTGTGCATCTCTGCACCCGCGGACCGCTCACAAACGGACATCCTGTCCGTTCGCGCCATTCGTGCATCCTTGCCCATCACATACATTACATACTGTAAATAAAAAAGCGGCCAACAAGCCGCCCTTAATCAAAAAAGGTGTATTTCCCTTGCTAACTTGCCACCCATTTTCAGAGCAAATATCCATAAATATGGTTCCAAAGGAATATATTCCCACCAAAGAATCAAGTCAAATAGGCCGAACCCCCATAACCCATTGGGATGAAACCCACGCCCCTCGCCGCTGTCCATTGATGTACAATAGCAATCAACTCAAATAGGGCTAAAGGTCAAACACCGATGGAAACAATCCAAGCGATCTCTCTTACGTTGGGCGTGGCATGGGCGGCCGGGATCAACCTGTATGCAGCGATCCTGGTCCTGGGGTACCTGGGTGCCACCGGCAGCGTTGTCCTACCACCAGATCTACAGATCCTGACCAACCCGGCTGTAATGATGGCAGCAGGGTTTATGTACTGCGTGGAATTCTTCGCTGACAAAGTCCCAGGCGTTGATACCGGTTGGGATACACTGCACACGTTTATCCGCATCCCGGCAGGCGCTCTGCTCGCAGCCGGCATGGCCCAGGGGCTGGAAATGGGACCTGCGGCCGAGCTGGTAGCTCTTATCTTGGGGGGAGGATTATCAGCGACCAGCCATCTGACCAAGACCGGTAGCCGGGTACTTATTAATACCTCACCCGAGCCATTCACCAACTGGGCTGCATCCATATCCGAAGATCTGATAGTAATCGTCGGTCTCTGGGCATCACTCCAACACCCATGGCTGTTTATTTTAGCCCTTATTCTTTTTATGCTTCTCGTGATCTGGCTGTTACCCAAGATCTGGCGTGCACTAAAACGCGTATTCAGAGCGATCGGAGAATTTTTCGGCGGCAAGACAAAGGGTAATCTTGCATCGAGTGGTGAGCCAGGTGGCAAGCGTAAAGAAATATTACAATCCCTCTATCATGATACTGACGGGAAAACCAAAAGCTGACAGCAGATATTTATTACAGAATCCAACGTAGAAAAAGAGAATAAGAAGGTAATTACAAGATGTGGCTAAAGTCCTTGCATTTGATCTTTATGGTGACATGGTTTGCTGGGATATTCTATCTACCCAGGTTGTTCGTATACCACTCTATGACGGATGACACGGCGGGAAATGAACGCTTCAAGATCATGGAACGCAAGCTATATTACTTCACCCTGCCCTGGATGATCCTCAACCTGTTTTTCGGATTCTGGATGTTATACGACTACGCCTGGGCCGCATTCGGCAGTAATCTCTGGCTGCATATCAAACTTGTCCTGATCGCCCTGCTGGTGGCCTACCAACTCTATTGCGGAAAACTGATGCGGGATTTCGCTGCTGATCGCAACCAGCACAGTCACACATGGTATCGTTGGTTCAACGAAGGCCCGGTTCTGGTGTTGTTTGCCATAGTCCTGCTGGCAGGCCTCAAGCCGTTCTAAGAGAGGGATAAGGGATAGAAGTTTATTTTCAGCGAATGCTGCCGATTGGCCGCAAGCAGAGCCAGTAGCCCAACCATCGCCTGCTTAATATGACCTCTGACCCGCGTAATCGCCATTTCTCCATCCCTACTCTTCGTGTTTCGAATCTACTGCCCCATAATCTTTCAGTTTTTTACCGTGTTAAATCCACACTAACGCCCCAAGACAACAGCCCTCCCTCCCCGGGCGGGAGATGGCTCAGGCGATATCGGGGACATAGTGGGAGGTGAATGCTCCACAAAACCCTGTAAACGATCGATACATTATACTGGAAACATTAAAACCATCATGGGAGACAATAATGGAGACCGTATTGAGCTGGACTGGGAGACTTTTGTATGCAGCCATGGGATGGCGGTTTGAACCCATTCCTGACTATGTGACAAAGAAACATGTGATCATCGGTTTTCCCCATACCAGCAATATGGACACAGTCAGGGCTTTTACCGGGTTTAAAATCGTCAAACGGACCGGTCATGTGATGATAAAGAAAGAGTGGTTCAAAGGCCCCATGGCCTTCTTTCTCAAGATGCTGGGTGGAATTCCAGTGGATCGTGGCGCGGCCTCCGGCGTTGTTGGCCAGATGGTGGATGTGTTTAAAGAGAGGGATGAGTTTCTTCTGGCCATAGTTCCAGAAGGCACCCGTAAGGGCGTGAGCTCCATCAAAACTGGCTTTTGGCATATCGCCAAAGCCGCTGATGTGTCTATTATCTGCTGGTATTTGGACAACGACCACAAAGTGACCCGCTGGCTGGGTGAGGTGGTTCCCACTGACGACAAAGTTGGTGACCTGCTCAAGATTCAGGATATTTACCGCCGCGCAGGCTACAGTTTTCCTCTTGATGTGGATGCCATACCCAAGACATGTTCGTGAACAATGAGGGATAGGAATCTACTTTCAGCGAATGCTGCCTCAAACCTTTCTGAGAGCCAGATCGCTACCGGCCCGGGGCAGAGCTGTTGCCCTCCACCTCGCTAGTTACAAGGACTTCGTTCACCAACTCAGGACGAGAGGATATATTTGCAGCCCGCCGCACATCGACCACATCAAACCCGCGCACCGACTCGATCACATAGATAGGCCGCCCCTTCACCTCATCATGGATGCGGGCAATGTATTCACCTATGACCCCAATGAAGATGAGCTGCACTCCACCAAGGAAAAGTAAGGCCGCCATCATAGAAGGATACCCCCGGACCGGGTCCCCAAAAATCATAGTCCTTACCACCAAAAAACCAGCATAAAGAAAACTTACTACAGCCGTCAGCAATCCCAGGTAGGAGGCCAGCTTCAGTGGCACAGCACTGAACGATACGATCCCCTCCAGGGCATAGTTCCACAGACGCCAGTAGTTCCACTTGGTTACCCCACCGCTACGGGGACTGCGTTCAAAATAGATGGTGGTCATAGGCATCCCCACCCAAGCGGAAAGTCCCTTCATAAAGCGATGGCTCTCACGCATTGACCGCAGCTGATCGCAGACCCGGCGTGACAACAGACGAAAATCACCCGCATCACTGGGGATATCAAAATTGGATAGCGAGTTGAAGATCCGATAGAACATCCTGGCCGTGGTACGCTTAACCAGAGAATCACTTCTGCGCGAGGAGCGCACGGCATTGACGATATCAAAGCCCTGTTGCCATTGCTCCAGCAGGCGCGGAATCAATTCCGGCGGATCCTGTAGATCCACATCAATGGGTATAACCGCATCGCCACTGGCAAAATCCAAACCTGCCACCAGCGCCCGTTCCTTGCCAAAGTTGCGCGATAGGTTGATCACCTTGATGCGTGCATCCTGCCCATGCCATTGCCACAGCATATCCAGGGTGCGGTCCTTGCTGCCATCGTTGACACAGATCACCTCCCACTCCATATCCAACCCCTCCAGCACAGGCCGCACCCGCGCAAAGAAGTTATCTATGACATCGACCTCGTTATACATGGGGACCAACAGAGAGAGCTTCTGAGTCATGTTTTTTCCGTATTAAAAACAAAAAGTCTGGAGCAAGCGTAGTTCCAGATCAGGGTTAGGCCAGCGGCAAGCAATTTAGCCAGTTCCAATGGCATGAACCTTCCCAACAACAGGATGGCCAGTGTCCCTATTACCAAACCACCAGCATTCAACGCCGCAAAGCGCACGTATGCGATCAGCGACACTCTGCTACCAGACCTGCGAAAGGTCCAGTGGTGATTCAACAGATAACTATTGGTGACCGCCACTAGAAAGGCAATGACATTGCACAACAACGGGTCCAGACCGGTACCCCGATATAGCAACACAAAGATAACAAAATCGACGGCGGTGTTTACTATGCCAACCAGACCGAAGCGCAAGAATTCCAGATTCAAACTTAACTCGACCTACCTTGGGCAGCGATAACAACCTGTGGCTGCTCAGAACATTGCTTGGCATGTTCAGCATCAACCATCGGCGCCTGCGCAGTCTGCTCGGCGACTGGTTTCGGTGGTGCGTAGCGCCTGCCTTCTGCCTTCGGCGTCTGCCAGCGCTTCTCCAGTGTGGCCACCGCCTCTGCTATCAAGGCGATCTGGGCACAATGGTCATCCTTACCTTC
>JBNKEE010000053.1:0-48369 GCA_050288625.1 Sedimenticolaceae bacterium
ATTCATCGGCTCCTGCACCAACGGACGCATCGAGGACCTGCGTGCCGCCGCCGCGGTGGTTAAGGGCCGTAAGGTGGCAGCAGGCGTCAAGCAGGCGCTGGTAGTGCCTGGCACCGGTCTGGTCAAACAGCAGGCGGAACAGGAGGGTCTGGATAAGATCTTCATCGACGCCGGGTTTGAGTGGCGCGAGCCGGGATGTTCCATGTGTCTGGCCATGAACGCGGATCGTCTGCAACCGGGGGATCGCTGCGCCTCTACCTCGAACCGCAACTTTGAAGGGCGTCAGGGACAGGGCGGGCGCACCCATCTGGTCAGTCCGGCCATGGCGGCCGCTGCCGCGGTGGCAGGCCATTTTGTTGATGTGAGGGGGCTTTAAATGGAAAAATTCACAACATTCACCGGCGTGGTCGCCCCACTGGATCGATCCAATGTGGATACCGACGCCATCATACCCAAGCAGTTTCTGAAGTCGATCAAGCGCACCGGATTCGGCCCCTACCTGTTCGATGAGTGGCGTTATCTTGATCACGGCGAGCCGGATATGGATTGTAGTAATCGCCCGCTCAATAACGAGTTTGTGTTAAATGATGCGCGTTATGCTGGGGCCACGGTATTGTTGACCCGCGAGAACTTCGGCTGCGGCTCTTCCCGCGAACATGCGCCCTGGGCCCTGGCCGATTTTGGCTTTAAAGTGATCCTGGCACCTAGCTTCGCTGACATCTTTTTCAACAACTGCTTCAAGAACGGCATCCTGCCCATAGTGTTGGATGAGGCGGTCATTGATGGGCTGTTCGCCAAGGCCACGGGCGAGCAGGTCCTGGAGATGACTGTGAATCTGGAGGCTCAGGAGCTACGCCTCAGTGATGGCGATATTATCAAGTTTGAGGTGGATGAGTTCCGTAAGCACTGTCTACTCGAGGGTCTGGATGATATAGGTCTAACCTTACGCCACAGCGATGAGATCAAGACATTTGAAGAAAAACGGCGTGAACGGGCCCCTTGGGTGTTTGTCTAGTTACAGAATTCAACGAGGATAAGGATTAATGAGTAAAAAGATACTGGTACTGCCGGGCGACGGCATCGGTCAGGAGATCGTGGCCGAGGCAATGAAGGTTATAACCTGTCTACAGAATGAGTTTGGTCTGGATGTGGAGGTGAATGAGGCTCTGGTGGGTGGATGTGCCTATGATGCCACTGGCCACCCACTTCCTGAAACCACCCTGGATCTGGCCAAAGAGGCCGATGCAGTGCTGCTGGGTGCTGTGGGTGGCACCAAATGGGAGTCACTTGATATCTCCTTGCGTCCTGAGAAGGGTCTGCTGGGTCTGCGCAAGGAGCTGAAGCTGTTTGCCAACCTGCGTCCGGCCATACTCTATCCACAGTTGGCGGATGCCTCCACCCTGAAGCCTGAGGTGGTGTCCGGTCTGGATATCATGATTGTGCGTGAGCTGACCGGCGGCATCTACTTTGGTCAGCCCCGTGGCGTGAAGGATTTGGAGTCAGGCGAGAAAGAGGGTTTCAATACCTTAGTATATAGAGAGTCCGAGGTAGATCGCATCGTTCGTGTAGCCATGGATATAGCCATGAAGCGAGACAAGAGGCTATGTTCCGTGGATAAGGCTAACGTGCTGGAGTGTACCGAGATGTGGCGCAATGTAGCCATTGAGGTTGGCAAGGAGTATCCAGAGGTGGAGTTGTCCCATATGTATGTGGATAATGCGGCTATGCAGTTGGTGCGTGCTCCCAAGCAGTTTGACGTTATGGTTACCACCAATATGTTTGGCGATATCCTGTCAGATTGTGCTGCTATGTTGACCGGCTCCATCGGTATGTTGCCTTCGGCCTCTCTGGATGAAAACGGCAAGGGCATGTATGAGCCGATCCACGGTTCGGCTCCGGATATTGCAGGCAAGGGCGTGGCCAATCCTCTGGCGACCATCCTGTCTGTGGCCATGATGTTGCGTTACTCTCTGGATAACGCGGAGATGGCGGAACGAATCGAGCAGGCTGTGGACCAAGTTTTAGATCTGGGTCTGCGTACACCGGATATCATGTCCGATGGCTGCAAACAGGTTGGAACCGTAGAGATGGGTGATGCGGTGGTTAAGGCTCTGCTCGGTTAATTGTTTATAGTATTTAGTAGCTCTGCTAGAGCTACCATTATTTGAATATGAGTAAGGTGATGAGTAAGCGCATAGGCTTTGTAGGTTGGCGTGGCATGGTCGGCTCGGTTTTGATGGACCGCATGCTGGAAGAGAAAGATTTCGATCTGATAGATGAGCCGGTATTTTTCACCACCTCCCAGACTGGACAGAAGGGTCCTGATATCGGTCGGGATATTCCAGTGCTGAAAGACGCTAAAAATATCGATGAGCTTAAGGCCATGGATATCATAGTATCCTGTCAGGGCGGCGACTACACCAAGGAGGTGTTCCCCAAGCTGCGCTCTGATGGCTGGGATGGTTACTGGGTTGATGCCGCATCTGCTCTGCGCATGGATAAGGAGAGTATCATCATCCTGGATCCGGTAAACGGTGATCTTATCAAGGATTCTATCCAGGCCGGGGTAAAGAACTATATCGGCGGCAACTGTACGGTTAGCCTGATGCTGATGGGTCTGGGCGGGCTGTTTCAGCACGACCTGATCGAATGGATGACAGCTATGACCTATCAGGCGGCCTCCGGCGCCGGGGCCAAGAACATGCGTGAGTTGTTGGAACAGATGGGCAGCGCCCATGCCTCAGTTTCGTCGCTGCTGAGCGATCCTGCTTCAGCTATTCTGGATATTGACAGAATCGTGGCAGATAAAATGCGCAGTGATGATTTTCCAACAGAAAACTTCGGTGTACCTCTGGCCGGCAGTCTGATCCCCTGGATAGACACCAAGCTGGAGAATGGTCAAAGCAGAGAAGAGTGGAAGGGCGGTGTCGAGACCAACAAAATATTGGGTCGCGAAGATAATCCTATTCCAGTCGATGGTATCTGTGTTCGAATTGGAGCTATGCGCTCCCATAGTCAGGCTCTAACAATCAAGCTTAAGCAAGATATCCCGCTAAACGAGATTGAGGATATTTTGGCCGGCGCCAATGATTGGGTGAGTGTAGTACCGAACGAACGGGATATTAGTTCGCGGGAACTTACACCAGCAAAGGTGACTGGTACTTTAGGGGTTCCTGTTGGCAGATTACGAAAACTTGCGATGGGTAACGACTACCTATCTGCGTTCACAGTAGGTGATCAACTGTTGTGGGGGGCAGCGGAACCACTTCGCAGAATGCTCAGGATACTTATCCAAGGTGCCTAATAACCTTGACGAGCCGCAATTTTTACTGTATTAATTTTGGAAAAATTCCATTTATAAGCTATAGTTAGCGGTGAATTTTTAAGTTCATTCTAAATTTCACCGAGAATCTAGCACAGTATGTGCGTGATACGTCTTAATTTAGTATGGGCGTTTTGGGGTTTTTTAGATATATCGAACAACAAGTGTTCATCTGGAATGGATGTAGATTAGGGGGAGACATGGTCCGCAAACTATCTCTGATGTTGGTTTTAACATTAGGGCTTGTGCCGTTTGTAGCACAGGCGCTCGGACTGGGCGATATTAAATTAAACTCTGCCCTTAATCAGAAATTCGATGCCGAAATAGGACTTTTGTCGTTAGGCAAAGGTGAAATATATGACGTTAAGGTCAGTATGGCATCTGATGAGGCATTCAAAAGGTCAGGGATTGATCGCACTTTTCTTTTAACTACCTTAATTTTCAAACCGGTACTTAAGGAAGATGGAACCCCAGTCATTAAGGTGACAAGTAAAGATCCTATTAGGGAGCCATTTCTGAACTTCCTCATAGAGGTCAATTGGCCGAAGGGAAGGCTGATTAGAGAATACACTGTTTTACTTGATCCGCCAGTAACCCTTGAACGCAAACCGGCTCCCGTCCAGGCTCCAATGGTTACCCCGGAACCTGTCATTCAAGCTCCAGCGAAGTCCGCTCCTGCCATTGAACCTGCCACTATCTCAGATGCCCCTTATACAGGCGGTGCTGGTGAGGTAAAGGTTCAAAATAACCAGTCACTTTGGGTTATTGCCCGTAAGAACCAGCACCAGGGCGTAGACCATACTCGCATGATGATGGCCATATACCACGCTAATCCGCAGGCCTTCATAAAGAGCAATATAAATAGGCTTAAGAAGGGCGCGATATTAAGGATTCCCGAGAAGCAAGAGGTATTGGCGCTAGAAGCACGTCAGGCACAAAAGGAATATAAACAGCACGTTGAAGAGTGGCAGGCGGATCGCCTAGGACTTAATAAGAAGGCCGAGCCGGAGATTGCGGAAGAGGTGGAGCAGGCGCCAGACGAAGCAAAGGCGGAAGAAAAAGCTGATGGAAAAACGGCTGAAGAGACAAAAGCGGAAACGGCTAAGCAAGAAGATGCTGAGCAGGCAGCTAAGCAAGAGCCAGTGAAAGATGCCGAACCGAAGTCAGAAGTAGAGAAAAAGACGCCAGTCGCAGAGGAGCCAAAGCAGGAGACAGAAGCGAAGGCGGCGCCAGATGCCGAACTTAAGATTGCAACAGCACGCCCTGAAGGCAAAGGTGAGGCTGGTCCCAGTGAAGATGGACAATCTGAGGATACGGTCGCCAGGATGAAGCAAGAGCTACTCATACTTGAAGAGAGCGCAGAGAGTGTGAGGGGTGAAAATGAGGAGCTCACATCAAGGGTTAACGACCTTGAAGACCAGGTCAAAGACCTTGAGCGTATCTTAGAGCTCAAGAATAAACAATTTGCAGCTTTACAGGCTGCTCTTGCTAAAAGTAAAAAAGAACAGATCCTTCTGGAAGAGAGTCAAAAGCAAGAAACTGAGATAGCTGCACCGGAAGAGGTGAAGCAACCAGAGACTGAAGCGGCAAAAACAGAAGAAAAGCCTGCGACAGAGATGGCGAAAGAGGGTCCTAAGGCTGCTGAGAAAAAGCCAGAGCCAACTGCTGAGGTAGCAAAGCCTGAACCAGAAGTCGAGGCGGCCAAACCAAAACCAGCTGTGGAAGTAGCCAAACCAGAACCTGTGGTTGAGGAAAAGAAACCTGATTCAGTTGTAAAACCTCTGCCTAAGGTTGAGAAGAAGCCAGCGAAAGTTATTGCCACTCCCCCTAAAGAGGAGCAGGAACCAAGCCTGCTAGGTGCGATCCTGACCAGCCCAACCCTGCTTGGAATTGCAATTGCCGTGGTTATGGTTTTGCTGGCATTGGTTTGGATCTTACTTAGTCGCAAACGCAGAAACACCACAGATTTTCAAGAGAGTATCCTGCTCAATACCATAGATGAAGAGGCGGAAAGCTCCTTGAGCGAAGCCAATAACATCCCTGCTCATACCGAAGAGACATCATTCTTAAGCGATTTCTCGCCAAGTGACATAGATGCTCTACAAGATGAGACGGGTGAGGTGGATCCGTTGTCTGAAGCAGACGTATATATTGCATACGGAAGATATCAGCAGGCTGAGGAGTTGATTCGCCAAGCCATAGATAAAGAGCCAGAAAGGGATGCCCTTAAACACAAGCTATTTGAGATCTTGTATGCGACCAAAGATGCTGACGGGTTTATAAAACTGGTGGATGGTGCATCTGGCACCTCTGTTGAGACAAGTGATAATGCTGCTTGGCAGAGAGTTTTGTCCATGGGTAAGATGCTGTCGCCCAAGCACCCGAAGTTTGTACACGCGGATGAGATTGATGCAGATGATGACCTCTTCTCGCTGGACGATGATGTATTAGAAGATGCGGGGGAGAGTGATTTTGCCGACCTGGATGAAACCCTAACCCAGGCTGAATTTGGTGCTGGCGCTGAAGATAAGCAAACCCAAGATGATAAAGTTAGTAGCAAAGACGAGCTGGCATCGGATGATCTGCTGGAGGTTTCTAATGATCTGGATGATACAGGCGCGGGATTGGAAGACCTCGACTTTGATACCAACATGGACGATGACTTTATCAGTGCTGCGCTGGATGAGCTTGAGGGTCTGGATGAAACATTAGAAACAGAAAAAACATCTAAAGATACAATTGATGAACCTGATGATGAATTTACACTGACGCTGTCGGATCTGGAAGATGAGGGAGAGAAGACCATACTTTCGCTGCAGGATGAACTAAAAGATATCGACGGTGGCGAAGAGGATGAGTCAATAACTGATCTGGAGGATCAGGATGAGGTGCTAGCGAACGAACTGGAAGATACACACCTTGATATTCCGGATGTTGAGTCGGAAGAGGGTGATAGTGAATTGGTGTCTCTAGGAGAGTTAGACGTAGATCTCTCTATATCAGAAGATACTCCGGACGAGGTATCCACAAAATTAGATCTCGCTCGCGCCTACATTGAGATGGGTGATAAAGAAGGTGCAGTAGATATTCTGGATGAGGTATTGAGTGAAGGTGACGCTTCACAAAAAGAAGAGGCGCAAAAGATCAAGGACTCAATTTCCTAATGCTTATGCGCTAAACGTTTAAATAGGTGTTTTTATTTAAGAGGCGCACCCAGGTGCGTCTCTTGTCGTTTTAGCAGATTGTGGACCAACTGAATGCGTTATGCTGTGGGCGTTGAATATGATGGTACCGCCTTCCATGGGTGGCAGGTCCAGGTTGGCGTAAGAACCGTACAGGAACAGCTTGAGAAGGCCCTGTCCACTGTGGCAAACCATCCGGTGAAAGTTCAGTGTGCCGGGCGTACGGATACAGGGGTGCATGCTCTTGGGCAAGTCATACATTTCGATTCTGAGTCAAAGCGCAGCCTCAGAAATTGGCTGTTAGGTACTAATGTCAATCTTCCGTCTGACGTAAACATAAACTGGATAAAACCAGTGCCAGAAACGTTTAATGCGCGCTTTTCTGCGGTAAGTCGTAGCTATAGATACCTCATCTATAATGGCTTTACCCGCTCTTCCATTTGGCGAGACAGGGCTGTGTGGCAGCGACGCCCACTAAACCTGGACTCTATGCGGACGGCGGCAGAAGCGCTAATTGGCACCCATGATTTCACATCATTTAGGGCGATAGGCTGTCAGGCTAAAAGTCCCGTGCGCACCCTGAGTAGGATGGATTTATCCAAAGATGGTGATATCTTTGCTATTGAGCTATCAGCTAACGCCTTCCTGCATCACATGGTGAGAAATATTGCCGGGGTGCTTATATCAATCGGTTGTGGAGAAAGACCGGTTAACTGGGCTAAGGAGGTGCTTGAGCACAAAGACCGAACACTGGGCGGAGTCACAGCTCCACCTCAGGGCCTCTATCTCACAGATGTGTGTTATCCCGCTGAATACGACATCCCTGAGGAAAAATAAGAGATCGAACCAATGTACGACTCTAAGCGGCTTGTAATTTAGTGAAAAAAACTAATAAAAGCCCAAGAATCTATTAAACTTGCATATATTAAGAAGCACTTTTCCAGGTGATCTGTACCAATCCTGGCTTATTGCGTGTTTGGGGTTCCTTTTGTTGGGGGTTTGCTAAATGGATCAAAATTGCGATCTTTTCTTTCCGTTGCCGGAGCAGAAAGAGGCCAGTAAGTCTGAGATAAAGATAGTTTTTGAAATATTCAGGCGTACCTTAAATGACCTCCCGTTTGGTAATTCAGAACAAGCTGCAAAAGAGATATTCGATATCCTATATAAATCAAACAAGATCCAGTTTAAAGATGATGATCGCCTGACTCTTTTAAAAGAGATTGAGCAGCCAGCCATACAAATACTGAGTGGACTACAAGAAAAGATAAAAGATGTCGCCACCCCTATTGGGAGGAGTGAGGAGAGGGCTGCCAAACTGCTGGTGGCTACACATTACGAGCTTGCGTTGGCCTACCGTTGTTTATTAAAAAAAACTCAGACAAAAGACTTGTCGAGTGGAGATAAGGCTGAATACGCAAACCATATTAGGCTGATAATATATCATATTGGCGAGATACTTAGGGCCAAATACAGCGTATATACAAACTCAGGAGGAACTATCTGGAGATATATATATACTCTTTTCATCTGCGCATACAATTATGGGATTCATAATATCAGCCTGCCCTTAACGGCTTGGTGCAGGTTTAAAACTGTTGAGGATGTTTTTAAATCGATCCTACTGTTGTCTATGAGTTCTCCATTGACCATGAGAGGTCATGAGTTCAATGCCCTTTATAATCTGGCGCCAGAATTGACCGAATATATTGATCTGGGAAAAATCAAATGTGGTGAGAAATACTCAGATTTTATGACATTCAATCTGTCTGGAACCGAACCTCCAAAGAAGCAATTTGCAACTGGTTGTGACTCATGCAGCAACTCATCGAACTGTTTTGCTGTTAGTACAACTAATTTAGTTAATTATATAGATGAACAACAAGAACAGATAAAGGATGAAAAACAGCTTTCTCCGATACAGCGAGTATTAAATTCACCAAGTAAGTTGGATGGCCTAAAGAGAAATCTTGCCGGGTTAGAAAGAGTTGGAGGCTCAAAACGAGTTGATGGGGGAGATTTGCGGGTAGAGATGGTTGCTGGTTTCAGCGACGCATATACTTTCTTAAACAAAGGCAGTGAGGATGCCGCAGATAACCAGGGAGAGACCGAGATCGTAGCTGAATCAGATAGCTGGGAGACCATCGGTGAAGAGGCTATAACTGTCGAAGATACAGGCGATTGGACCACAACAGGAATAATCAGGGCAGGACTGCGAAAGACCACCTGTAAAGTAATCAATCACAGCAGTGGAGGATACTGTCTTTATATGGATGTTGCTGAAAGGTTCCATCTGAGGGTCGGCGAGCTGGCTATAGTTAAGGAATCTGGTAAGCATGATTGGCAGGCGGCGGTGATAATATGGGTAAGCGGGAACAAGAAACGGATGGATATCGGAGTAAAGCTGCTGGATGGGACTGTTTCGACAGGTACCTTCAAGTCGACATACACCAACAACTCAGATATCCAGTTAGATTGTATGTTTCTGGCTGTTGAAAATGTAGATAATGAGAGCTCGGTCAGATTAATTACCGCAACATCTGATTTCTATAAAGGTGATCGACTATCGGTTGTATATCAAGGGACGGAGCATAATATAACCATTACTGGAATAAATGCTCAAACCAATGGTTACGCCGAGTATATTTGTGACTGGAGTGAGACCAGGGAAGATGCAGTTGTAGACCAAGCGTTACGTCCTGAGAAAAAAGAAACATCAGAAATGGATTTTGAATCTATCTGGGACGTGCTTTAGCAAACATTTTGAGTGTGATGGGTAATTATTAGTGTAATTACAGTAGGTTACACAGTTATAGGTCAAAGCGCGCAGCTTTTTGTTTACCCACCATAAAACACCCAATTTCCTTATAAAGCTTTCTCAAATTAGGTCAATCCTGTATCTTTAGCGCCCTATGAGAACCAGGGTTAAAATCTGCGGTATTACCCGTCCCCAGGATGCGCAAGAGGCAGTGCTTTTAGGAGCCGACGCACTTGGGCTGGTCTTCTATGCTCCTAGTCCCAGGGCGGTAACTATAGAGCAGGCCAGCGAGATCGTGGCAGAATTGCCACCATTTGTCACTGTAGTAGGCCTGTTCGTTGATGAAGAGAGAGATAGAATCGCTGAGGTCATCTCGAAAGTACAAATTGACCTATTGCAGTTCCACGGTGAAGAGACACCTGACGCCTGTATTGGGCATAATAGGCCATACATAAAAGCGGTTAGGATGCGTGATGGGGTGGATCTGATGGCAGAGATGTATAGATATCCTCATGCTCAGGGTCTGTTGCTGGATACATATCGTAAGGGCATACCAGGTGGTACAGGTGACACATTCGATTGGAACCAGATACCTGTCGAGATCCGTGGTTCCATAACCCTGGCTGGCGGACTAAATCCTGAGAATATTGAACAGGCGATCAGATCTGTACAGCCCTACGCCGTGGACGTTAGTGGTGGTGTTGAGAGTGGGAAGGGCATCAAGGACCGAGATAAGATAGCGGCATTTATGCGAGGAGTAGAACGTGCCAACAGATGATAAGATAGATTTCAGCACGATGCCGGACAGCTATGGCCACTTCGGCCCCTATGGCGGTATCTTTGTGGCTGAGACTCTGATGGAACCGCTGGCTGAGCTGCGTCAGGCCTATGAAAAATACCTTCAGGATGATCAGTTTCTAGCCGATCTGGATAAAGACCTGCAAAACTATGTAGGACGCCCTTCACCTGTGTATCACTGCGAAAGATGGAGTCGCGAACTGGGCGGAGCCCAGATCTATCTGAAGCGCGAAGACTTGAACCACACCGGAGCCCATAAAGTAAACAATACCATTGGCCAAGCATTGCTGGCCAAACGTATGGGTAAGACTCGAATCATAGCAGAAACCGGCGCCGGTCAGCACGGAGTGGCATCGGCAACGGTGGCGGCACGCCTGGGTTTGGAATGTGTAGTCTACATGGGTGAAGTGGACATAAAACGCCAGGAGGCAAATGTATATCGCATGCGTCTACTGGGGGCAGAAGTTGTCTCCGTCACTTCAGGTTCCAAAACGCTGAAGGATGCATTGAATGAAGCGATGCGTGATTGGGTCACCAATGTAGACAATACCTTCTACATCATTGGAACTGTGGCTGGACCACATCCTTATCCTGCTATGGTACGTGATTTCCAGGCCATTATCGGTAGAGAGGCAAGAGAGCAGATGATAGAACAGAGCGGCAAGCTGCCAGACGCCTTAGTGGCCTGTGTCGGCGGAGGTTCAAACGCCATAGGCCTATTCTATCCGTTTCTTTCTGACGAAGATGTTGCCATCTATGGGGTGGAGGCAGCCGGACGTGGTCTGGATACGGGGGAGCATGCCGCACCATTATGTGCCGGACAGCCAGGCGTGTTGCATGGCAACCGTACATATCTAATGGAAGATCCAAATGGACAGATTATCGAGACCCATTCCATATCGGCTGGATTGGACTACCCGGGGGTAGGGCCGGAACATGCCTGGCTCAAGGATATCGGGCGAGTGGAGTATGATGCGGTGACAGATACAGAGGCGTTGGAGGCCTTCCATGCTCTGACCAAGATAGAGGGTATCATACCGGCACTTGAGTCAAGCCATGCCCTGGCCTATGCCGCTAAGCTTGCACCCACCATGCCTCCGGATGAGACCATTCTGGTTAATCTCTCCGGTAGAGGCGACAAAGACATGCATACAGTGGCAGCACTGGAGGGGATCAAGATATGAGCAGGATCAGCGCATGTTTCAAACGCCTGAAGGAAGATGGAAAGGTCGCCTTGGTTCCCTTCATTACAGCGGGCGACCCGACCGAAGATACAACCGTTCCCCTTATGCACAAGATGGTTGAGGCAGGGGCCGACATGATTGAGCTGGGGGTGCCATTTTCCGATCCTATGGCCGATGGTCCCACTATCCAGCGCGCCAGCGAGCGAGCCCTGGCTAACAATATCTCTTTGTTAGATGTTTTTTCCATGGTTCGCGAGTTTCGCCAGAATGATTCCACCACACCCGTGGTACTCATGGGCTATCTCAATCCGATTGAGGTCATGGGGTATCAGGATTTTGCCGAGGATGCGTCCGAAGCAGGGGCAGATGGAGTCATTACGGTTGATATACCACCTGAGGAGGCATCCGGATTCCTCCAGGCCTTGGAGAAGGAGGAGCTAGATCCAATATTTCTAATCGCGCCCACTAGTAATTCGGAGCGCATTGATCGGATCTGCAATGCTGCCAGCGGATTTGTTTATTATGTTTCTCTTAAGGGTGTAACCGGGGCAGGGCATCTTGATGTAGATGGAGTACAGAGAAAAGTGGAAGAGATTCGTGGCTATACCGATCTTCCTGTCGGCGTGGGTTTCGGTATCAAAGACGCAGAGACAGCTGCTAAGATGTCACGTTTTGCCGATGCTGTGGTGGTCGGTAGTGCGATAGTCAGCCGGGTGGAGGAGAATAGGGATGACACCGCAGCGATTCAAAGGGAAATCAGCGCCCTGCTGACATCCATGCGTGAGGCAATGGACCGGATCTGATATTTTACATAGGATTAGACAGTGCTTCATACAATAGGAGCTGTTATATGAGCTGGTTTGAAAAACTGATGCCGAGTCGTATTCGTACGGAAGGCAGCAGTAAACGAGGTGTGCCGGAAGGGCTTTGGGACAAGTGTCCTGGATGCGCTGCGGTCCTGTACCGTGCAGAGATGGAGCGTAATCTGGACGTATGTCCCAAGTGTTCACATCACAACCGCATAGGCGCTAGGAGACGGCTCGACACATTTCTTGATCCTGATTTCAGGGAAGAGATCGGTGCAGGACTAACGCCACAGGATCCACTTAAGTTCAAAGATAGCAAGAAGTACAAAGACAGGATCAGTCAGGCCCAGAAACAGACTGGGGAGAAAGACGCATTGGTGGTTATGCGAGGCAAGCTAAAGGGTCTGGATCTGGTTGCGGCGGCCTTCGAATTCAACTTTATGGGCGGTTCCATGGGTTCCGTAGTAGGTGAAAAATTTGTACGTGGTGCAGATGTGGCAATTGAGCACAACATGCCCATGATCTGTTTCTCTGCCAGTGGCGGTGCCCGCATGCAGGAGTCCCTGTTTTCACTGCTACAGATGGCAAAGACTAGCGCCGTTTTGAGTCGCATGTCAAAGCGCGGATTACCGTTTATCTCAGTGCTTACAGACCCAACCATGGGTGGGGTATCCGCCAGTTTTGCCATGCTGGGTGATGTGAACGTGGCCGAACCAAATGCATTGATTGGCTTTGCTGGGCCCCGGGTAATCGAACAGACCGTGCGCGAGAAGCTTCCGGAGGGGTTCCAGCGCAGTGAGTTTCTGCTAGAGCATGGAGCCATAGATATGATCGTCGATCGTCGCAACCTGCGCGATGAGATGGCAAACCTCCTGGGTAAACTGACCAATCGACCATCTGCCTAGTAAGCTACAACCAGGTTTTTATCGCAGATAGATACCATATGCGTTTTACAACCCTACAGGAGTGGTTGGATTGGCAGGAGGGCCTGCATCCCAAAGAGATAGAGTTGGGGCTGGAGAGGGTCGCACAGGTCTGGCATAGTCTTAATCCGGATACGTTGAACTCAATCGTCATTACCATTGCCGGTACCAATGGTAAGGGGTCCAGCGCCGCTATCCTTGAATCGATTCTACTTGCCGCTGGCTATTCAGTAGGCTGTTACACATCTCCCCATCTACTCAAATATAATGAACGTATACGGGTGAGTGGCCAGGAAACGCCTGACCATGTCATCTGTAATGCGTTTAGTCGGGTGGATAAGGCTAGAGAAGGGGTCACTCTCACTTACTTTGAATTTGGCACCCTGGCGGCCCTGGATATATTTGCTCGTGAACGACCGGATGTGATTATTCTAGAGGTTGGTTTGGGAGGGAGGCTGGATGCGGTAAATATCGTCGACCCAGATGTAGCCCTTATCACCTCGATCGATATAGACCACACAGATTGGCTCGGTAACACCAGGGATGAGATCTCCCTGGAGAAGGCGGGAATCCTAAGGTTGGGGAGGCCGGCAGTGTATGGAGGTATCAATCCACCCCTAGCATTGCTGGAAAGAGCGTCATCCATGGAGGTGGATATGTCCATCGCTGCGAAGGATTTTAGGTATATCCGTTCTGATGGTGACTGGAGCTGGGAGGGTAGGGTGTCCAGCTATCATAATCTGCCAGAGCCTTTTCTTAAGGGACGATTTATATTCCAAAACAGCGCCGCCGCGCTTATGGTCCTTGAACTATTACAGCAAAGATTACAAATAACCGCATCTTCGATCAAAGAGGGTATAAAGAATCTCAGTATTAATGGCCGTTTTCAGATCATACCTGGGGATGTTACTGTCATACTGGATGTGGCCCATAATCCAGAGGCAGCTAAAGAATTAGCGGCCAACCTGGGTAATATGCAGGGCCAAGGCCGCAATCTGGCGCTCTTTTCCGCCTTATCCGACAAAGATATTGAGCATATTGCTGCGCCTCTGGCGGGGATAATTGACCGGTGGTATATAGGGCGGGTGGATGCAGATCGTGCCGCAGGCCTGAATCAATTGAGCGATTGTATAATTGCTGCCGGGGTGGATGAATCGAGTATAGAAAGATATGAATCTATGTCACAAGCACTGGTAAAGGCCATGGCAGATGCGGATACACATGATAAACTCATCATATTCGGTTCGTTTTTTACTGTAGCCGAGATGATGCGGCATCCAGATGTTGTTAAATTAATGCAAGGCTAAAGGAGAAGCGAGTGGACGAGGGTCTAAAAAAACGTCTTATCGGCGCCACAGTGCTAGTGTCTCTGGTGGTAATTTTCGTACCTATGTTGTTGGAAAAAGAACCGGTGGTATCAACAGAACTCAAAGAAGATATAATTCCGGAAAAGCCGGAAAGTGGTTTCTCCTCTAAACTGCTGCCGCTGGAAACGGAAGATCTATCTAAACCCCCTATGGAAGAACCGGTGCCGGTTAAAGAGTCGTCTGATACCACCCAAGATGCCACGGTATCTGAAAACGATCCTGAACCAGCGGCGAAACCAACTCCAACCCCAAGTGAGAAAGCAGAGCCAGACCCAAGAGTTGGGCTTAGTGGCTGGGTTGTCCAGGTAGGTAGTTTTTCCCAGAGTGAAAATGCGGAAAAACTGGTTAAAGAGCTGCAGACCAATAAGTACGCAGCCTTTACCGATCAGGTGGATGTGAAAGGGAAGATCTTGTATAGGGTGCTGGTAGGTCCTGAGGTAGACAAGAAAAACGCGGAACAACTGCTGACAAAACTAAATAAGCTTTTAAAGCCAAAAAAACTCTCAGGAAAGATAAAAAGATATCAATGAACCTGCTAGAATTACGCTTTATCCCAAACTGGTATAAACCATAGACGCTATGATGATTTGGGTGGATTACGTAATACTTGGCATTATCGGCCTATCTTCCCTGGTTAGTTTACTTCGAGGCTTCATGCGCGAGGCGTTCTCATTGGCCGCCTGGATACTCGCGTTCTGGATAAGCTGGACATTCTTCCGCGACCTTGCCGTCCATCTGGTGTGGTTCAATATTCCATCTGTGCGTCTTGGCGCAGCTTTTGCCATACTTTTCCTTGTAACCCTGATTATAGGGGCTATGGTGAACTATCTGGTTGGTCAATTGGTAGAGAAGACAGGTCTATCAGGTACAGACCGTATGGTGGGCGTATTCTTTGGTGCTGCCAGAGGTGCTTTGTTGGTGTCGGTCATGGTGTTGTTGGCAGGTTTGACCCCGGTTCCCAACGATCCTTGGTGGCAGGAGTCGCTGTTAATCAAGTATTTTCAGGATTTGGCTCTATGGTTAAAAGATTTATTACCGCCGGATATTGCGAGTAGGTTCAGCTTCAAGTAACCATGTAGGTTTGAGTCGACTTTTTATCAGTTATTACTATTATTTCGGAGCACCGAAGCATGTGCGGTATCGTTGGAATATTTGGTCGTAGCCAGGTCAATCAAGAGTTATATGATGCCCTGTTGGTGCTACAACATCGTGGACAGGATGCAGCAGGGATTGTTACCTCTAAAGATGGAAAGCTGTTTCTACGTAAGGGAAATGGCCTGGCTAAAGATGTGTTTCGCACCAAGCATATGATTGATCTGGTAGGCAATATGGGTATAGCCCATGTACGTTATCCAACGGCAGGTAGTTCATCATCTGCAGAAGCCCAACCGTTCTATGTGAACTCTCCATACGGCATAACTCTGGCCCACAATGGTAACCTCACCAATGCCGATGAGCTCATGCGGGATCTGTATAGAGAAGACTTACGTCATATCAACACCACTTCTGATTCAGAAGTTTTGTTGAACGTATTCGCCCACGAGTTACAGATACAGGGTAAGCTCAGGATCACCGAGAAAGAGGTATTCAAGGCGGTAGCCGGTGTGCACAAGAGATGTCGCGGTGCCTACGCAGCGGTGGCGATGATCACGGGATATGGTGTTCTGGGGTTCCGTGATACTTTTGGGATACGGCCGATTGTATTCGGTAAGCGGGAGAGCAGCAAAGGCACCGAATATATGATTGCCTCTGAGAGCGTGGCTCTGGATGTAGCCGGTTATGAACGGATACGCGATCTGGAGCCTGGAGAGGCAGTGTTTATAGATATGGACGGAAAACTGCATACCTTTCAGTGTGCGGCCAACCCGATTCATTCACCATGTATATTCGAGTTTGTCTACTTCGCCCGTCCTGACACAATCATAGATGACATCTTCGTGCATAAGGCTAGGTCAAGAATGGGTGTCACTTTGGCCGAGAAGATCCGACGTGAATGGCCTGATTTTGATATAGATGTTGTTATACCAATACCTGACACTAGTCGTACTGCAGCACTGGAGTTGGCCAAGAGACTTAGGCTTCGCTACTCGGAAGGTTTTATAAAAAACCGCTACATCGGTCGAACATTTATCATGCCTGGTCAAACCGTGCGTAAAAAGTCTGTGCGCCAGAAGTTGAACGCAATAGGATCTGAATTCAGAAAAAAGAATGTCCTGTTGGTGGATGATTCAATAGTGCGTGGTACCACCTCGAAGCAGATCGTGCAAATGGCCCGGGATGCCGGTGCCAGAAAGGTGTACTTTGCCTCTGCTGCACCTCCAGTACGGTTCCCCAATGTCTACGGCATAGATATGCCGGCTGCGAGCGAACTTGTAGCCCACGGACGAAGCGTCGAGGAGGTGCGAGAGATTATCGGAGCGGATAAACTGATATACCAGGATCTGGATGACCTGATAAATGCAGTACAGAAAAAAGACAAGTCTAAGGTAAAACGTTTTGACACATCGGTGTTTGATGGTGACTATATAACTGGAGATGTAAGCGAGCACTATCTAGAGCAGCTTGAGCTACTAAGGAGTGATGGCGCCAAACAGGAGAAGGCCTCCTCTGAGATAGGCATTATTGGTCTGCATAACAGCGTCTAAAGAGCACATACGTTAACGATGACAACTGATGATAAATGGGGTTTTGCTACCAATGCGGTCAGGGCGGGTCAGTCTCGGACTCACGAGGGAGAGCATTCTGAGGCGATATTTCCTACCTCAAGCTTTGTCTTTAGCAGCGCAGCAGAAGCAGCAGCCAGATTTTCCGGTGACGAGTCTGGGAATATATACTCACGTTTTACCAATCCTACTGTAAGGACATTCGAGCAACGTCTGGCTGCGCTTGAAGGTGGAGAGAGTTGTGTGGCAACAGCATCAGGCATGTCCGCTATTCTTGCTACCTGTTTAGGGCTGCTTAGATCTGGTGATCACATAGTGTCCTCGCGTAGTATTTTCGGTTCAACTACGAAATTGTTTGATGACTACCTGGAAAGGTTTGATATTAAAACCAGTTATGTCCCATTGGCGGACTTGGCAGCATGGGAGGACGCAATCAAACCAGAAACCAGGTTGTTATTTTTAGAGACTCCATCCAATCCTCTTACCGAACTTGGCGATATCGCCGCCTTATCTAAATTAGCTCATGACAACAGTTGTCTATTAGTGGTGGATAACTGTTTTTGTACCCCGGCCATACAAAGGCCGCTGGAATTGGGCGCAGATATTGTGGTTCACTCTGCGACTAAATATCTTGATGGCCAAGGGCGTTGTGTAGGAGGAGCAGTAGTAGGCAACGCTGAGCTGGTAGGTGATAAGGTGTTTGGGGTTCTGCGTACAGCAGGTCCAACTATGAGCCCTTTCAACGCCTGGGTGTTTCTCAAAGGGCTGGAGACCCTAAGCCTGAGAATGAAAATGCATTCTGAGAACGCCACACAACTTGCGCATTGGTTGCGGGATCAGCCTAAGATCAAGCATGTGTACTATCCTGGTCTGGATAGCCACCCCCAGTTTGAACTTGCTAAGCGGCAACAAAGTCTGGCGGGAGGGGTGCTCTCTTTTGAAGTGACAGGTGGCAAAGAGGCGGCATGGAATCTAATTGATGCCACACGCATGCTGTCAATTACTGCAAATCTTGGAGATGCCAAGAGTACCATCACTCATCCCGCGTCTACCACACATGGCCGTCTGGGTGCGGAGCAGAGAGAGAAATATGGAATCAAGGATAACTTGATTAGGTTATCCGTCGGTCTTGAAGATATTGAGGATATTAAGAGAGATCTATGCCGAGGGTTGTAGTTCACCCTTGCATGTGCGGCACAAGTATCTGCTTTTACCACCAGTAATTCTGTTGTGGCGTCTGCTAGAGATTAGATGATCTCTGCAATCACATCTATATGGATGTCTTTTTTGTTTTCTCGTGGGTATGCCTTCGAGATCTAACGTGCTGGTGCGTTTTGGCTCGGCACCGAATTTCAGCATGAGTTCCTTCCATTCCTTTCCATGGGGCCGGACAGTTCTATGACCGTATAAACGGTAAATGATGTAATGGGCCGCTTCGTGAGGCACGGTATTGGATTGGCTATAGGCGAAGTGTTTGGCAAATATATATGGGTTGTAGCGTATTATTGGAGTCTTATTTTTTATACAAAACATCCCTGATGATAGTCCGGTTAGATCGAATAATATATTGATCGGCTCGAATGTATGATGGAATATATCCTCTGCCAATTGGATATATCTTAGTGTTTCATGAGTTACCTGCTCTTGTTCTTTAGGGCTGATTGGTGTGATTTTATACATATGTATTTTGGTTAGACAGGAAAAGCATGTCGCATAACAAAAACGAACAAAACGCTGATTCGATAGCATCCATTGAGTCGATAAAGGATAAACGGCTACTACTCAAACGAGTGGTTATGATAACACGTGCCACAGAGCGAATGCAGGATTCTTTGAAATCGGTACTGATTCTTGGGCAGCCATCTACCAATATACCTAAGGGATTGCTTAAATATTATCACGTCCTTAGTAATAAGATTAAGAAAAAGCCAACAGAAAAGATTCGTTGGTATCTGACAAAATTAGAGGATCTGATTCAGGCCAATCTCCAGGAAATAATCAAGATTGCCACGCTTGATTATGGCGACCCTGAATCAATCGATGGTTTTGAGCAGGTAGAGGGCAACTATTCCGATGACGCCATGAATCTGTTAACAGAGTTTAAAAGGCAGTCACAAACTGCGGTCGCACTTAAGATCGTATTACAACAGCGTGGGGTATATACATCAGGCGCGTTAGTAAAAGTACCCGTCCAAGAGATCGAAGAACACATAAATCTACTAGAAAAAAGGGAAGAGAGGCAGCGTAAGCGACTTAGATTACATATTTATGAAATGCATTCTGATCTTAGTGCTATGTTAAATAGCGATCAATATTCAGATGACTTGAAGAAAATTTTTCGTAAGGTTATGAGTGATCTGGAATACGACAAAGAAGCAATTGATAAGGGAGTGAGAATAGATCAGATGCAGCTATCATTTGAGGTAGTAGAGACTGGTGAAGGGGAAAGAAAAACTGACCCTGTTGAGGCTCAGAAACAGGTTGTGATCGAAACTGAGGAGTATTTAGAAGAATTTGATCATGAAGAGACAGCCGATAAGGTATTAAGCAAAAAAGGATTCTTTCGGATACTGTTCAAATGGCTAAATACTCCTTGGAGCGTCTCATGGGAGGATATAAAAAGGATGTAGACTGAGTGTGATATATCACAGGATACAGCCTGAAAGGCTCAAGCATTAATATGTTTTTGCAAACTGCTGTAGGCCTTCTATATATATATTCTTAACGTTGACTTTGCCTATTTCCAAATGTTTTCTTCTTCGATCGTGCTCGTGTGATGATATTTGTCTGTTGTCCTTGCGTGTAAAATATCGTCTAGCATATATCAACTTGTTATGTAGTCTATGGCTCTTTAGATTGCGAATGAACCACTGTCCAGCAGAGTCAGGTCTTATAGAGATGAGGCCATGGTGTTCTATTAATCCTAGTTGCACATCTCTTATCCTGAGAATATCACAAGACATGATGTCTGGATGATCGGTGAACGGTATGCGGAATTTTTTTTCCAGGATGTTTATTGAAAATGCCCTCAAGTCATTTGGGGTTACAGTATTTGGAACTCTTGGTATGAAGATTTTCATGACACAATCAACCTTATGTTAGTCGTCTCAAGTTGAGTTGAAGACGGTGTTGTTAGGTTGTAACAAATATTGAATAAACAATATTAGATCCCCTAAAAATAGCAAACGCCGCGCTGGTGTTTACAGGGCGGCGTTGGTCCTTTCATTGCTTCCTTTCGACCCTTCACTGGGTATACTCTGTATCCTTGTTCCCTTGCGCCTTCTACTGGCTTGCTCACTTATAATATTAGTAGTAAAGCAATTTTTTTATATCAGATAATTCAATATCCTTTGTAGGAAAAATCCTATATTTGCAGGATATTTTGGTTTTTTGGTGATAATCTGCCAAAGAGATGTAAGGTGTTTTGTAAGAGGAATAGATGCGACTTAAGACGAGTATTTTTCTATGGATATTTCCAGCTGCAGTGGTGCCTCTTGCTGCACTGGTGTTTATTGTTACTGCTTACAGTGAAAGTCAATACACTGCTGATGTTAACCGTGAGGCCCAAAATAGCCTGGAGAGCATAGTTGGCACCTTAGATAGAAGGTTCCTTATCGAGCGAGATCTGGTAAAAGGGCTTGTTTCAGTACCGGCCATGGAGAGATATATTCCGGTGTTAGAGCGTCACCTACATGGTGAGCTTCATCCACAGTACGTGCTCAGGACGGATTGGGTGAGAGATTTTCTGGATACATTTCAATCCATTATGCGTGATCTTGAAACAGTTCGCATACTTGATACCAACGGGGCGACAGTCATTAAAGTTGGCACAACTATTTTGCCAAAACAGCAAGATGATGAAGTTACAGAGCTGCCCTATTTGGAGGAGGTGCCTGATTCCGAAGAATTTCGGCAGTCTCTGAGTTCAATCACTGTCGGGGGCACTGGGAGCATATTTTATTTTGTAGGTGCTCGTGATGAGATCATTTCAGATAAACCGCCGATGATGAGTACTATTGTACCGCTGGAGCATCAGGATACCCGCATAGGTTATTTCGTGGTTGATCCGCCGTTAGATTCACTGGACAGAATACTGGATAGGTCTCCCAGATCGCATAATGCAAGCCTGTTGATTGTTGAACGTAATCCTGATGACGAAAAACGTGATGGTCTGATCCTTTACGATGATACTGAAAATCTCACGTTAAATGGTGAGCGCAGTTTTGCTGAGCAGCTAAAAGACGCGTATCCGCAGCTAAACTCTGATAGATTTTATCAGGAGTCAGGTTTTGTTGATGATGATGAGGGCAAGACTAGGATCTATTTTCGTGAGTACTATCCATATCCTGACCAGCTTGTTAGTTGGGTGATTATTAGCAGGATTGATCTGCATGAGCTCTATGCGCCATTTGAGCAAATCAGGTTCGGCGTGATTGTGAGCATGGTTATTGCTCTTATGATAAGCCTGGTTCTAGCCAGATTTGGTGCAGCACAGATTGCGACACCTATTGGTAAACTTGTAAAAGGGTTAACCGCCTATGCGGATGGGAAGACTAGGAAGCTGGATGTTAGAGGTCCAAAAGAGATGCGTAAAGCTGGCGAGGCCTTTAACCATATGACACGTAAGCTGCTACGGATAGAAAAAGAGCGCGATCAGGCGCAAAAGGCCATGATGCAATCTGCCAAGTTGGTGTCAATCGGGCAAATGGCTGCAGGCATAGGTCACGAAATTAATAATCCTCTGGGTAATATCCTTTCTTTAACAAAGCTAATAGAGCGAGAGATATCAGACGATGAAACTAGGCTGAAAAGGGATGTGCAAAAGGTTCGTGAGGAGGCGGACAGGGTATCTAGGATAGTTAAGGGGATACTCAATTTTGCCCGCCAGGTGCCACCAGATAAAACCCGTTTTGAAGTAAAGCCATGGCTTGAAGAAACAGTAGGGCTGGTGCAGAAAGATGCGGCGACTCGTGATATAACCATTAATCTAATAGCAAACGAGGGCATAATGCTGGATGCGGATCGAGATCTGCTACAGCAGGCAATGATCAATTTGATAAACAACGCCATTCACGCCTCACCGGAACAAGGTGAAATAACTGTAACGGTTATGGCGGGAGACTCGGTGTTGCAACTTATTGTAGAGGATAGAGGTAGCGGTATTCCTGTCAAGGCGATGGGGAATATATACGATCCCTTTTTTACCACCAAACCGATTGGGCAGGGAAGTGGCCTTGGTCTTTCTATCTGTCTAGGGATCGTGGAGCGCCATAATGGAATATTAGAATTGATTAACAGAAGTGATGGAGGGGTTAGGGCAACCATCTCACTGCTTTCGTGACCAGTTCTGATAACATACTAAGTTATGAATGAGAAATATACACTGCTATTTGTAGACGACGATCCCACGGCAGGGGAGCTGCTACAACGTTTCTGCGAGGGAACCGCTTATGATAGTCAGATATATCACGATCCTATTGCAGCCCTGGGATACTACAAGGAACATGGGGCCGATATAATCATCACGGATCTGCAGATGCCTGGCATGAACGGTATGGAACTGCTAGGTGAGATTAGGGAGAAGGACTGCGAGGTCCCGGTTGTTATCATCACAGCTCACTCTACAGTAAATAATGCCATTGAGGCGCTTAGACTTGGAGCCAGCGATTTTCTGAGAAAACCCTTTGACATGGAGGAACTGCTTCATTTGGTGGATAAGACCATGGAGCGCTCCAGACTGCGCAGAGAAAACCGCATACTGAGGACTCAATTGGAAGATGAAAAGAGTACTCAGGATATCATCGGTAACTCACCCGCTTTGCAGGAGGTATTCCATACCATAAAAAAGGTTGCGGATGTTCGGTGTAGCGTAATCATTGAGGGTGAATCAGGAACCGGCAAAGAGCTGGCGGCAAGGGCCATTCACAATCTAAGTCAGGTAGCTGATAAGCCATTTGTCATTATAGATTGTGGTGCTCTGAGTGGAACATTGTTGGAGTCGGAACTGTTTGGTCACGAGAAGGGCGCTTTCACTGGGGCTACCTGTTCCAAGGAGGGTCTGTTACAAGTTGCAACCGGTGGCACGGTCTTCCTGGATGAGATTGGAAATATCTCTGATGCTATGCAGGTAAAACTGTTGCGCGCCATCCAGGAGCAGCAGATTACCCGGGTTGGTGGGGTAAAACCGATTGATATAGATGTGCGCTTTGTTGTGGCATCCAATCAGATATTGGAGGATATGGTGAAAGAGGGAGTCTTTCGTGCCGATCTATTCCATCGCATAAACGTGGTTAAGATAGTGATGCCGCCACTACGGGACAGGACTGAGGATATACCTCTGCTGATCAATCACTTTGTTGATATCTTTGCCAAACGCTACAACCGCGTTATTAAGGGGTTTGATTCTGCGTCGATCAAAAAACTGGAGCGATACAGTTGGCCTGGCAACGTGCGGGAACTGCGCAATCTGGTTGAGCATCATGTTGTGTTGGCAGACGGTCCTGAATTGAAGGTCGAACATCTGCCCGATAGTTCTGTTTCCAAGAATACCCTTGATGATGACTTTCCATCCCTGGCTGACTTGGAGAGGCGCTATATCAACAAGATAATGGACCACTTTCAGGGCAACAGAAAGATGGTGTCGGAGACGTTGGGGATAGATAAATCTACTCTCTGGCGTAAGCTTCAACAGTATGAGCAAACCTAGTTAGTAGCCAGATCTAAATCTTAACGCCACATTTCAAATCGCAATCATTAGGTTGCAAAACGCAACATCTCCATCTGTGGGATGCTCTCAGCATGTCATAACCTATTGATTTTAGATATATAGCAAGTTGGCACTACTATTGCTATTAATAATCTCTAAATCAACAACAAAATGTAAATTACCTTACTTTTAGGAGGAGACATGGAGCAGAGAAACAAGTTCAGAGCGGCCAAGGTCGCTTTGTTGATCGGTTGTGTTGGTTTTTCGCCAATGATTTTTGCCGGTGCTTCTGCACAGATGTTAGCGAACAACTGCGTGGGTTGTCATGGGCCGGACGGCAATAGTGTAGGTCCTGCATCTCCATCAATCGCAGGAATGGATAAGGCAAACTTTGCCGATATCATGAAGAGCTATAAGGCTAAAGATGGTCGTTATTCCACCATCATGGGTCGAATTGCAAAGGGTTTTGACGATAGCGAGATAGAACTCCTGGCTGGATATTTTGCAGCCAAGAAAAAGGTCCCTGCAATGCAAAATGTGGATAAGGCCATGGCAGCTAAAGGAGAAAAGATTCACAAAAAGACCTGCAAAAAGTGCCATGAAGACGCAGAGGATGGCGACATAGTGCTAAACGGGCAGTGGAAACCTTACCTTCTTAATTCCATACATGATTTTTCCCAGCTGGATCCGGATACCATCAAATCGAAAGATAGGAAGAAGATGGTAAAGAAGCTGAAAGAATTAAGCGCTGCCGATCGTCAGGCAATAGCTGATTACTACGCCAGCCAGAAATAAGAATCCTTGGAGGAATTAAGAGATGAATAAATTTTCACGTAGAGATTTTATGAAGGTTTCCGCTACTGCGGCTGCAGTTGCCGGGTTTCCTGCTATTGCTCTCGGGGCTGGCAAAAAAGTAGTTGTAGTGGGTGGTGGTACTGGTGGTGCAACAGCAGCCAAATATATCCGCATGCTTGACCCCTCGGTAGAGGTGACCCTCATTGAGCAGAACAAGAACTATTTTACCTGTTATATGAGCAATGAGGTTCTTGGTGGAGTCCGTGGTATGGATGACATTAAGCATGGATATGACGGATTGAAAAAGCATGGGGTAAATGTCGTACATGATACGGTTACCGCTATAGATCCAGATAAAAAGATGGTTATGACCAAAGGCGGTGGTAAGTTTGCCTACGATCGTGCGGTACTATCTCCTGGCATCGACTTCAAATGGGAGACTATCGAAGGGTATGACGCCAAGGTTGCAGAAAAGATTCCGCATGCATGGAAGGCTGGCCCACAGACAGCAACCCTACGTAAGCAGTTGGAGGCCATGAAAGATGGCGGCACCGTAATTATTGCTCCGCCACCTAATCCTTTCCGTTGTCCTCCGGGACCCTATGAGCGTGCTTCTCAGATTGCAATGTATCTGCAGGCCAAGAAGCCTAAATCAAAGATCATCATCCTTGATCCTAAACCTAAGTTCTCGAAGTTTGGTCTGTTCAAGCAGGGTTGGAAAGACCTGTATGGTTTTGGTACAGCCAACTCACTGATTGAGTGGCATGGTACTACTGAGACTGAGGTCAACGGTGTTGCGGAGGTAAATGCTGCCGATATGACTGTCACTACCGGTTCACTAAACACTGTCAAGGGAGATGTTATCAACGTCATACCAGCTCAGAAGGCAGGTAAGGTTGCCTTTATGGCCGGTGTTAACGATGGTGATTGGTGCCCGGTTAACAAAAAGACCTTTGAATCGACTAAGCAGAAAGGTATCCATGTGATTGGTGACGCCAGCGTTGCCACCAAAATGCCTAAGTCTGGGTATTCTGCGAACTCACAAGCAAAGGTATGTGCTGCCGCTATCGTCAGTATGTTGTCAGGCAAGTCTGACGGTGGCGTCCCCTCATACGTTAATACCTGTTATAGCATCGTGGGTAAGGACTACGGTATTTCAGTCGCGGCTGTATATCGCCTGAATGAAGCGGAAAATCTGATAGCACCAGTTGAGGGTGCTGGAGGATTGACCCCCATGGATGCGTCTGCTGAAGCTAGGCGGCGCGAAGTGGAGTATGCCCATAGCTGGTACAACAATATTACGACCGACATATTCGGTTAGAACTTCCCCATGGCCCCCTAGAGTTGGGGGAATTTGCAGCACAAGGAAGTGCCGCCATTTTTCAGGTTTTGTAAAGCAGTTATTGAAACAAATTAGTCACGTCCATTTGCCCGCACTCTGTGCGGGTTTTTTTTGTGTCATTAACGCTTTTTAGTCTGAAGTATATCTACGATCTTATGGTGTTTGCCTTTCTTGGCATACTCGATTGCGGCGCTACCGTTTTCATCTTTAAGGGATATGTCTGCACCATTTTTTAGTAGGAGCAATACCGTATCAACATGTCCATTAGCTGCGGCCTCCATGATCGCGCTAATACCAGTTTTATCCTGAGCGTTTGGATTAGCGCCTCGTTGCAATAGAATTTCAACAATATCTTTGTTGCCCTTTTCTGCTGCCCAGATCAGGGCAGTGCCACCATCTGAAGTGCTTGCTTCTATATTTGCGCCGTTGTCCAGCATCAGCTTTACTATTTCAGCGTGCCCCTGGTTGGAGGCGTGGATTAGGGCCGTGATTCCTTCACTGTTCTTCTGATTAGGGTCCACATTGTGTTTAAGCAGGGTACTGACCACCTTTGTATGCCCTTTCATAGCAGATGCGGTCAGGGCGGTATCTCCATGTCTGTCAGTAGTGTTGGTATTCGCATTAAATGAGAGAAGCTGTCTTACAATAAGGTCATTACCCTGGCGGGCGGCTATCATAAGTGCATCCCATCCAGATCTGGTTTTGTTAGAAACATCCGCTCCCATCTCCACCAGCATGGCAGATATGGTTTCGTGGTTGTTTTCTGCAGCCATGGTTAGTGCCGTGCAACCGGCAACGGAGCGTGCATTTACATCTGCTCCTTTTGTGAGTAGTAGTGCGGTAGTTTGCCAGCCTCCACCCTGGACAGCGCGCATCAGAGGTGTAACACCGAATTGATTAGCGCCGTTTACATCCGCACCCTGTTTGAGTAGCGCCGATACCTCTTCAGTGTCGTCTATAGTAGCGGCTTCACGTAGATGGAGGTTTAGTTGGTCGATGGGCTCTGACGAGTGGCTATTGCTAGACAGGGTGAGAAATAGAGGCAGGAGCAGAGACGCAAGAGTGTTTACATATGGTCGATGCATTACTATTTCCCTCCTGTAGGTTCTGGTTCGTCTGGTTCATCTGGTTCCTCGTGAGCTATGCCTTTATGACAATCTATACAGGTCTTTCCTTTATCTGTGGCGCTATCGTGTTTTTGTCTGGCAGAGCGGCTTTGTTCACTAAGGTCCATGTGGTCGAATGAGTGACAGCTTCTACATTCTCTGGAGTCTGTTTCTTTCATCTGTTTCCAGACTCTGCTAGCCATTTCCCAGCGTCGTGCCTCGTACTTTTCCGGTGTATCAATGGTACCAATGATCTCATGCAATACATCCTTGGATGCAATAATCTTTGCCTTCATTTTGGGCCAGAATTCTTTAGGGACGTGGCAGTCGGGGCAGCCGGCATGCACTCCTGTCCTACCTTGCCAATGTAGTGTTTCCTTAAGCTGCTCATAATTCCACTGCATGCTGTGGCAGCTGGTGCAGAATTCCGTTGTGTTAGTGCTGTCTAGTACAACGCCGAAAAGACCTGGGATGCTTAATCCTAATAGGAATATGCAAATAGCAACGAGCAGCAACTTCTTTTTCGAAGTGCCGTATGCCTTCTTCTTGTTGCCAACCATTTCTCCTCCTCGCCTAATCAGGCGTTAATTATCTCAGATCTTATGGGTTTTTATTGTTGTGTGGAATGGCCTGAGCAAGATTACCTTGTTGCCTATGGAATATTCAAGTTCGTTGTTGTCTGAGTTTCCCAGGCAAATCTAATAGGGTCATATGTCTATTTGCTGATGCGAAAAAGCGGCAACGATCTCTTGATCTTATGGATCATGTTGCGGCATATCCTTGTACCTGGGGGAAAACACGAAGTCCTTTGGAAAATCAGGGTTGGTCCATCCTGGCTTGGCTAGTTTAGAATCATCAGGGACCAATCTTGAAGCGTAGTCAATTACAGCGTGCAACTCTTTTTGGGAAAATTTCTGTATCTGTTTTACCATCTTCCTGTTAGCGTTCCTTCGTTTACCATTTTTTATCCACATAAACTGCCTTAGGAGGTAGTTATAGTTTTGCCCCTGTATGCGTGGATAGAACTCCCTGTGGTTGCCTTCTCCGTTGTTGCCATGGCACTCGGAGCATTCCTTTTCATATATCTCTTTACCAAGCTGTAAATCGATTCCGTTTCCATTAAGGTTGTGTGGTGTCATCTTTAGTCGTTCGACGTATGCCGCTACATCTACAATATCCTGTTTGTCTATAATCTCTGGGCTGGTAAACGGTAACATAGTAGGGTTATCCCTGTTGCCCTGTCTTATATCGGTGAGTTGTTTAATGATAACGCTTTTGTGTTGTCCAGCTATCTGTGGAGTATGCCCATCTTTCGTTCCCCAGCCTTCTGGGCTGTGGCAGAGTGCGCATGTCTTGAATATCTTTCTGCCATTATCAATATTGGGGGTCAGCTTTAATGCTGCCTCAGCTTCGGCAGCTATTTTGTACACTGCCTGTTCCTCAGCGAATGCTGATACATATACAGATAATATAAGTGCTATAGAAAAATACCTTAGCCGTAATCTCATTTGATACTTCTCTTTGTATGTTGATGGGTGCGGGCGCTTCAAGCAAGTTTGGAATACCTGGTCATATTCTGCAACAAGAATATAAAGGAGCTAATGGGTAAATTATGGAAGATGTGGACGGAAAAGCTTATCTAACTATTCAGACTCTTTAGTCCGCGCGTTACGGCGGCAACAAGCTCTTCGGGAACAAATTTTTCCAGGATGTCATTGGCACCACATTTTTTTGCCATCTCAACATTTATGCTGCCATTGAGAGAAGTGTGGAGCAATATATATATATCCTTCATCGCCGGCGTTTTTCTAATGTTTTCTACCATGGTATATCCATCCATCTCCGGCATTTCAATGTCGGATATAACCATTGGGATGATATCAATTATATTATTACTAGAAGAGGTGAGGTGTTCACTTAGCAGCTCCATGGCTTCTCGGCCATCTCTGGCAGTTATATGAGGTATGTTTACCTCATCCAGTGTGCGTGATGTCTGTTTTAATGCAACTGTTGAGTCGTCTACGATTAAAACTTTTTGGCCGTCGGAAATGTAGTCGCTGGAGTCGAACCCTTCAATGGATTCAAGATCTGGATCTATACCCAGAACCTCGACTAAGATACGTTCAATATCCAGTATCTCGACCAGATCGTCATCTATCTCTATAACACCAGATATATAGCTTGAAGGTGTTGTGCCTTTTGGTGGGGGGCGTACATCACTCCAATCTTTTACTATTATCCTGTCAATCTTGCTTACAAGGAATCCCTGAATTCTGCGGTTAAACTCTGCGATTATTATAAGATTGTTTTCATTGAGTGGCAGACTTCTGTTTCCAATCGCCGCCGAAAGATCAATGATCGAAAGAGTGATGCCGCGCAAATGGCTAATGCCTATTACCGTTGGGTGAGATTGCGGGATCTGGGTAAGTTCAGGACACGGAATAACCTCCTGCATTTTTAGAACATTTATTCCAAATCGCTGATTGCCACCCAGGTGGAATAACAGCAGTTCCAACCTGTTGCTGGAGTCGGCACCTTCCTTCATCAAATGTTCGTTTTGGTACGCCAATTATGGTCTATCCCTTATCTTCGTATCGGCCCATGTTTATGGCCCTGTAACCTGGGGTTGGAACTAATGATGTTGATTGATCATTTTTTCCAACATTGCAGAAAGTTCTAGCGGCTTAAATTTGGGTACATAGGCATCTGCGCCGACACCCTTGCCCAGAGCCTGATTTGCCTCAGCGGTTAATGATGAGTGCATGATTACCGGTATATCTTTGAAACGTTGGTCTGCCTTGATCTTGCGGGTGAGCACATATCCGTCCATCTCTGGCATCTCAACATCCGTGAGTACGATATCGATATAGTCGGTTATTGCGTGTCCTGATGAATCAGCTTTATCAGCTATCTCTTTCAGCTTATTCCAAGCCTCTGATCCATTCTTCGTCACTATATAACTGAGTCCCATACGTTCCATTGTCTTCTGAATCTGATCTCTTGCAACAATAGAGTCATCGGCAAATAGAACGGTGAGACCTTCGCTTTTGTCGTGTTTCTTGATGCCGTCGTATAGAGTTTCTTCATCATAGAGTCCTGCTGTATCGGCCAGGACCTTCTCAACATCCATGATCATTACAAGTTTTTTGTTCTCTAACTCCGCGACCGCGGTTACAAGTCCGCCAAGACGACTGGCCAGCATTGGAGGGGGCGCTTTTACCTCATCCCAATCCAGTCTTTCAATATTATCTACCGAGTGCACTAGGAACCCCTGAACGTTCTTGTTGTATTCGGTGATCATGAGGATCTTGGGTTTTTCGTCAGCGTTTACACCGCAAAATTTCTGTAGGTTGATTACAGGTACCATTGCACCACGCAGGCTTACCATACCCTCTACACTTTCTGGCATATCCGGGGCATGGGTTATCTCCGGAACATGCATGACCTCTCTAACCTTGAATACATTTATGCCGAAGACTTCATCTCGTTCGGTTGAGTTGTCCTTTCCCAAACTGAAGAGGAGAACCTCAAGTCTATTTGTCCCTGCTAGCCGGGTTCTGTCATCAACTGACTGAATAAAGTTTGCCATCTTTAGCACTCCAGTAATCAGATAAATATTTGCTTTTGTATCATCTCGCGCGAGAAAAAGGGCGATATTGCGACTACACAGTTAATACCGAGCGCAATAGAGACTTCCCCTCTATCAAGCGCTCTATCGGCAGGTTGTGGAATAACTTTAGATCGTATTGCCGGACTGTTTTAAATACATTAGCGCATGAGCTACTATGGAGATCTCCAGCATTTATCTATAACCATGTATTGGGAATGGTATTCCTTTATCTATCCATATGCAGTCCGAAAAAAACCTGTTTTCCTACCGTAAATTCTGGGCAACGCGCTTTGGAGTCGCGCCGATTCTCCCTATGTCGCGGAGAGAGATGGAGGAACTGGGATGGGATAGCTGTGACATCATCATTATTACCGGGGACGCCTATGTGGATCACCCCAGCTTTGGCATGGCACTTATCGGCCGTCTGCTGGAGGCCCAGGGATTCAGAGTAGGGATCATAGCCCAGCCGGATTGGCATTCTGCCGACCCATTCAGGGTCCTGGGGAGGCCCAACCTCTTTTTTGGGGTTACATCGGGAAATATGGATTCTATGGTCAATCGGTATACCGCGGACCGACGTATCCGTTCCAACGATGCCTATACCCCGAATGGAGAGGCTGGCAAGCGTCCGGATCGATCCGTGGTGGTCTACGCTCAGCGTGCGCGCGAGGCCTACAAAGGGGTGCCTGTAATCGTTGGTGGGATAGAGGCCAGCCTGAGGCGCATTGCACACTATGATTATTGGTCGGATAAGGTGCGGCGTTCCATCCTGCCTGACTCTAAGGCGGACATGCTTGTCTTTGGTAATGGTGAGAGGGCCATTGTTGAGGTGGCCCACAGATTGGCGGCCGGGGAGGATATAGCAGAGATACGTGATGTACGTGGTACCGCATTTATGTGTACAGATCTGCCAGAGGGTTGGGTCGAGATAGACGCCACCTGCCCAGATAAAGAGAATGTTATGCATGCTCCAACCGGTATCGAGCGTTCCAGTTGTGTGGTGCGCCTTCCTTCCTATGATCAGGTGGTCAACGACGACCTGGTATATGCCCACGCCTCACGGCTCTTCCATCTTGAGACCAATCCGGGTAACGCCCGCCCCCTGGTGCAGCGCCACGGCAAGCGTGATGTCTGGATAAACACCCCCCCCATACCATTGGATACTAAAGAGCTGGACCGGATCTATGATTTGCCCTACACCCGCCAACCACATTCAGACTATGGAGATGCCAAAAACCCTGCTTGGGAAATGATCCGCTTTTCCGTCAACATCATGCGTGGCTGTTTCGGCGGTTGTACCTTCTGTTCCATCACCGAGCATGAAGGCCGAATTGTGCAGAACCGCTCGGAAGAGTCCATCATCAAGGAGATAGAGACCATCCGTGACACGGTTCCAGGGTTCACTGGTGTCATCTCTGATCTGGGTGGTCCCACGGCAAATATGTATAGACTGCGTTGCCGCGATGCCAAGGTGGAGTCAGCTTGTCGCAGACTATCCTGTATCTACCCTGATATCTGCAAACAGATGGGTACCGACCACAAACCGCTGACTCGTCTCTATCAGCAAGCCCGTAAGATACCTGGGATCAAGCGGGTGCTGATTGCCTCCGGTCTGCGCTATGATCTGGCTCTGCGTGATCCGGAGTACATAAAAGAGCTGGTGACCCATCATGTGGGCGGTTATCTCAAGATTGCGCCGGAGCATACAGAGATAGGCCCGTTGCAAAAGATGATGAAGCCGGGGATAGCAAGTTACGATAGCTTCAATAAACTGTTCCAGAAATACTCACAAGAGGCGGGTAAAGAGCAGTACCTTATCCCCTATTTTATTGCCGCCCATCCAGGCACCAGTGATGAAGATATGCTTAACCTGGCCCTCTGGCTTAAACGCAACAACTTTCGTCCCGATCAGGTACAGGCCTTTCTACCCACGCCACTGGCCCTGGCGTCTACCATGTTCCACAGTGGCCGTAACCCATTAAAAAAGATCAGGAGCGGATCTGAACGGGTATTTACCGCCCGTGGCTTGCGGCAACGGCGATTGCACAAGGCATTTTTGCGCTACCATGATCCGGAGAACTGGCCACTGTTGCGTGATGCCCTGAAAAAGATGGGCCGGGCCGATTTGATCGGTAATGGAAAGATGCATCTGGTGCCATCGTTTCAGCCCGTTGGGACTGGTGGCCTAGACAGACAAAAGACAAGATCAAAACGAGCCGGAAAGTGTGCCGCTCCGAAAAAACGCGCGCGTCAGATATCCCGCAGACAAAAATCAAACAAAGGTCAATAACTGATATACTTCCATGCTTATGAATAATAGAAGGGCGATGACCTAGATGCGTTACATCAGTACCAGAGGCGGTGTAGAACCGGTAAGTTTTTCCCAGGCCGTTATGATGGGTTTGGCAACGGATGGTGGGCTGCTCCTGCCAGAGAAGATCCCAGCCATCGATGTGGAAACTCTAAAGGATTGGGGGCGGCTTTCATTTCAGAAACTTGCGGTCGAGGTAATGTTGCCTTACGTAGGGGATGATCTGAGCCGTGAGGAGTTGACAGGGCTTGTCGATAGATCCTATGCAAGCTTTAGTCATAAAGAGATCACCCCGGTTGTCTCCATTGGTGATATGCATGTTCTGGAACTGTTCCATGGTCCCACCGCCGCCTTCAAGGATGTGGCACTGCAATTCCTGGGCAATTTGTTTGGATTGTTGTTGGAGCGTAGTGGCGGCCGCCTGAATATCCTGGGAGCCACATCAGGCGATACCGGATCAGCAGCCATCTATGGCGTGCGTGGTCAGGAGCGTATCGATATCTTTATTATCCATCCACACCGGCGGGTCTCTCCCATCCAGGAACGACAGATGACCACCGTGCTGGATGAAAACGTACACAATATCGCCATCAAGGGCACCTTTGATGATGGTCAGCGCATCGTAAAGCAGCTATTCAACGATCTACAGTTTAAGGACGAATATAGCTTGGGTGCAGTCAACTCCATAAACTGGGCGCGCATCCTGGCCCAGGTGGTGTACTACTTCTACGCCTGGGGCAGAGTGACCGATGCCAACCCAAATAAGCGGGTAACCTTTTCGGTACCGACCGGCAACTTCGGCGATATCTTCGCAGGCTATATCGCTATGCGCATGGGGCTGCCGGTGGATAAGCTGGTGTTGGCCACCAACCGCAACGATATCCTCACACGCTTTGTGAACAGCGGGGTGTATGAGGCACAACAGGTACACCATACCAGAAGCCCATCCATGGATATCCAGATATCGTCCAACTTCGAACGTTATCTGTTTTATCTTATGGATGAAGATCCCGCAAAGGTACGTGAACTCATGGAGGATATGACCAGGGATGGTAGACTTGAGGTATCAGAGGAAAAGCAGGAGCGGGTGCGCAAGCTGTTTGTGGCCAAAGCGGTAGGAGAGACCGAGACTCTGGATCAGATCAGGATAACCTACAGGTACTGCAAATACATCCTGGACCCACATACCGCTGTTGGCGTTAAGGCGGCCGACGGTATGCCCGGTACGGTATGTTTGGCCACGGCCCATCCGGCGAAGTTCGGAGATGCCGTGAAAGAGGCTGTTGGCGTGGAAGCGGAACCCCCTAAGTCACTGCAGGGTCTGATGGAAAAAGAGACCAGATGCGCTTTGCTAGATGCGGATGGCGCTGTGGTGAAGAAATTTATGCAAGATACATTGGCAGATAAACGATGAGTACCAATCAGAGAAGAGTAAACATTGTAGATACCACGTTGCGAGACGGGGAACAGACCCAAGGGGTTTCCTTTGCTCCAGCAGAAAAGGTAAATATAGCCAAGGCCTTGCTGGAGCAGCTCAAAGTGGATCGAGTCGAGGTGGCCTCTGCCCGTATATCTGAAGGGGAAAAAGAGGCGGTAGCCGCCATCCTGGAGTGGGCAAAAACCAAGGGTCTTGATGACAGGGTAGAGGTGCTTGGGTTTGTAGATCATAAGGTGAGTGTTGACTGGATCTCCGACGCAGGTGGAAAGGTGGTCAACCTCCTTACCAAGGGCAGTAAAAAACATTGTGAAGAACAACTGGGTAAGAACCTAGAGCAACACCTGGCGGATATCAAACAGACCATCGCCTATGCAAAAGAGCAAGGACTGGCGGTAAATGTCTATTTGGAGGATTGGTCCAACGGTTATGCAGATAGCCCTGAATATGTCTTCGCTATGATGGAGGGGCTGGCTGATCAAGATATCGGTCACTACATGTTGCCAGATACCTTGGGTGTATTTACCCCCGAACAGGTATACGCAAGTATCACCGATATGCGTACTAGATTTCCCCACGTCAACTTCGATTTCCATCCGCACAACGATTACGGTCTGGCTACGGCCAATTCACTTATGGCGGTAAAGGCTGGAGTCAGTTCTATTCACTGTACAGTCAATTGTCTGGGTGAGAGGGCAGGCAATGCATCTCTTCCTGAGGTGGCGGTTGTGCTCAGGGATGCAATGGGCATTGAGCTCTCTATTGATGAGAGCCATATAGTTCGGCTAAGCCAGATGGTTGAGAACTTTTCCGGCAAGCGTATTGCCGACAATGCCCCTATCGTTGGCGCCGATGTGTTTACTCAGACCAGTGGCATCCATGCAGATGGAGATAAGAAGGGCGGCCTGTATGAGACCAGGTTGTCACCGGAGCGTTTCGCCCGTCGACGCAGCTATGCTCTGGGAAAGATGAGCGGCAAGGCCTCCCTGTTGAAGAACCTGGAGAGTATGGACATCTCTCTCTCTGACGAGAACATGAAGAAGGTGCTGAATCGGGTAGTGGAGCTGGGAGACTCAAAAAAGAGCATCACCTCCGAGGATCTGCCATTTATCATCGCCGAGGTGTTAGAGAGCAGGGACTATGATCATATCAAGCTCCTAAACTGCTCTGTAACCAGCGGTCTGCAACTTGACTCTACATGCAGTATCAAGGTGCAGATCGATGGTGAGATCTTTCTCTCAGCCGGGATAGGAAACGGAGGCTTCGATGCCTTTATGGATGCAGTAAAAAAGGTCCTGAAAAAGCAGGATATGCAGGTGCCACAACTGCTGGATTACGAAGTGCGTATACCAAAGGGCGGCAAGACCGACGCCTTGACGGAGTGTACTATAACCTGGTGGGACGAATCCGGTACCCTGAAGACCAGAGGCGTACACTCCAACCAGGTGTTTGCTGCAATGAGTGCGACCATAAGGATGTTGAATATACGCCTGCACCGGGGGGCAGGTACCGTATAAATTTCATTCTCTTCTGTTAAAGAAATATTTGCGACTGCCGCTAACTTGTAGGCATGCAAGGTTTTTTTGCCATATTTTTAGGTGTTGGGGATGAGTGAGATTGAAAACAAAAAACTGATTGAGGCGCTTGAGGCCTGTGCAGATCAATTGGAACACCTCAATATGTACTACCCCAAACTTGCAACGGAAGCGTCTCATGAGGGAGTTCAGCAGTGGCGTGAGCGCAAGGGTGAGATCCACTTGGTTATGCAGGAGATACAGAAGCGCCAGGGGGTAGAATACGTAGTAGATACCGGCAAGTTGGCAAGGGATCTGCTGGTATCTCACAGTGTGGAAGAGACCCTGGACCTGCTGTTAAAAGACCATGGCGTTGAGATGAATGTTAAGACCATGGTTAAGATGGTTGGCAAGCAATCTTATCTCGGCGCTCTGAAAAAAGAGGTGGGCTTTCTGCATAATAACGGCATATCCAACGAACAGATCGCTGAGCTTTGGAACGAGCTGGAACGACCGGGACCAAGTGGCGACCCTTGGAGCAGAGAAACTGTCACGCTCGTTGGTGGCGAGTAGACCTATAATCAAATCAAACAGATCCCGTTCTAACCCCATTCGTCCTGACCGGGGTGTCCCTCAGTTACATTTTGTTACAATTTTTCCCTTGTCAAAAAGTCTATCGATAGGTAGTTTTGTATAATATCAATGTCTGTGATAAATCTTTCAGGAATACTAAATTTAACAAAAACTTAGGTGTGTGAAATAACACAGTTATAAATGAACCTAGCACAATTAAAATTAGATTATCGAAAACATCTTCCACTTTACTTGTTGGCGTTTTTTGTTTTTGTTGCGTTGCTTCTGGTGCTTTTCAAACCGGGGGCAAACAAGCACTCCATGCCGCCAGCGCCTGCCATTTCTGTAGAGACGATCACAGTTATACCGAAACAGTATCGGGTATTAATCGATTCATTCGGCCGTATAGAGCCGCGCACCCAGGGTCAGGTTGTGGCGCAGGTCTCTGGTCAGATTATCGAGATAAGCCCAAATTTTCGCGATGGTGGTTTTTTCAAGGAAGGAGAAGTGTTGGTAAAGATAGATCCTCGTGACTATGAGATCCAGGTGGATATCGCCGAGGCTGAACTTGCTAACGCCAAGGTTACATACGCAGAAGAGCAGGTGTTGGCAGACCAGGCAGTTGAGGATAGAAAGATCCTGCGCAACAAAGGAGCTGCGTCTGATTTTGCTCTACACATCCCGCAACTTGCTGCAGCGAAATCACAGATCAACGCGGCCAACGCCAAATTGAAACAGGCCAAGCTGGATGTGGAGCGAACCCAGATACGCGCCCCATATTCTGGACGCGTCCTCTCCAAAAGCGCTGACATAGGTGATGTGATTTCAGCCAATACCAGTCTGGGGAAGATTTACGCCACCGATCTGGTAGAGGTGCGTCTGCCGATAAAAAATAGTGAGTTGCCCTTTATCAATATTCCTGAGCATTTTACCGGTAGCGGCGATGGCGCCAAGGAGCCACCGAAGGCAAGGATAATAAACAGTCTGGGAGAAACCCCTCAGACCTGGACAGCGGTCCTGGTGCGTACGGCTGGTGCGATCGATGAACAGAGCCAACAGCTATATATAACCGCCCAGATCAATGCCCCATATACACAACACAACAAAGACCGTCGTCCCTTGAAGATCGGTCAATATGTAACCGCCGTGATTGAAGGCAAGACCGTCAAAGACGCTATAGTTATCCCTAACGCGGCCATCTATCAGGGTAGTTATGTCTATCTATATAAAGACGGGTTGTTGGAACGCAGGGAGATAGAGATTGCCTGGCAGAACAGTAAAGAGGCATTGATCAAGCAGGGTATGGCTGCGGGAGATCAACTGGTGTTAACGCCCCTGGGCAGGGTTAGTAGTGGCACTCCGGTAAAAAAACTGATGGCGGGTAAAAAAGATTCTTCCATGCGTCCTCCCGGTATGGGGGTGGACAAAACTCCAGGCGAAAGACCTCGTAACAAAGGCATGCAGAAATGATCGCATGGTTTGCACGTAACCATGTTGCTGCCAATCTGTTGATGGCAAGCCTGCTGGTGGTCGGTCTGTTTTCCCTTTCAGAACGTATTCCGCTGGAGGTATTCCCGGATATAACCTTGGAACAGGTTACCGTCAGCATTACCCTGCGTGGATCAACTCCTGAGGATGCAGAACAGAGTGTGGCCATTCTGGTTGAGGAGGCGGTGCAGGATCTGGAAGGTATCGATGAGATAACCAGCACCTCTTCGGAAGGATCTGCCCGCGTAATCATAGAGATCGATTCAGATTATGACCCCAGAGAACTGTTGTCTGATATAAAGAGCAGGGTTGATGCCATCAATAATTTTCCTGTGGAAGCGGAAAAGCCGGTTATCAGCCTGGCCACCAGACGCCGCGAGGTCATCTCTGTCGCCATAGCCGGACCTAATTCAGAGAAAGAGATACGCGCTATGGCGGAGCAGGTGCGGGATGATCTGTTGCGTATCCCAGGAATAACCCAGGCCGAACTGGATTCAGTACGCGACTATGAGATTGCCATCGAGGTCTCGGAAGACCGTCTGCGTCAATACGGTATCTCCCTCAAGCAGGTGGCGGATACCATAGCCAAGAGTGCTCAGGATATATCTGCCGGCACCATCAAGGCTGAAGGGGGAGAGATCCTTATCCGTTCCAAGGGCAAGGCCTATGATCGCGAGCAGTTTGAGAATATTGTTATCCTTACCAGACCGGATGGCAGTAAGGTTCAGGCCAGAGACATCGCCAAGGTACAAGATGGCTTCGAAGAGACGGTGCTGCGCAGCCGCTTCAACGGACAGATGTCTGCCTTCGTGGATATCTACCGGGTGGGAGATCAGAGTGCCATAGATGTGGCCGATAAGGTGAAGGCCTATGTGGCCAAGCGTCAGGCCGGACTCCCCAAGGGTGTGGAGTTGTCGGTGTGGCGTGATCGTTCCAAGATCGTAAAAAAGCGTCTGCAGACCCTTACCAACAACGCTATCCAGGGCGGCATTCTGGTGTTGCTGCTGTTGACGCTGTTTCTGCGTCCATACATAGCCTTCTGGGTATTTATCGGCATCCCGGTAAGTTTTATGGGGGCGTTCGTCTCCATGTCCTATTTCGGTGTGACACTGAATTTGGTAAGTCTATTTGCCTTCTTACTGGTTCTGGGTATCGTGGTGGATGACGCCATCGTTACCGGTGAGAATGTATACACCCACCTGCGCCACTCTGAGAAGGCTCTGGATGCTGCTATCAACGGCACCAAAGAGGTGGCTGTTCCGGTTACATTTGGCGTGTTGACCACCATTGCCGCCTTTTTGCCTCTGGCCTTTGTTGAGGGTGCGCGTGGCCAAATGTTTGCCCAGATCCCGATTGTGGTTGTACCTATCCTAATTTTCTCGTTGATCGAGTCCAAGTTTGTGCTGCCGGCTCATCTGAAACATATAAAGTTGCGCTCTGAGAAACAGAGCAAGAGCAGACTGGAGCTTTTTCAGGCCAAGTTCGCAGACGGCTTTGAACAGGCCGTTTTGAAATACTATCAGCCGTTACTGCGGGTGGCATTGGATAACAGGTGGAGTACAGTGATCACGTTTAGCGGTATCTTATTTCTCATGGTTATGCTTGTTGTTACCGGGTATACCAGATTCACCTACATGCCGAGAGTGCAGAGCGAGGTAGCCAGGGCCACCCTGACCATGCCTGCGGGTACAGTGTTTGAGGTGACAGACAGCTATGTAAAGAAGATTACTGAAGCCGCCTTCACCCTAAAGAAGAAATACCATAATGAAGATGATGGCGACCTCATCATGGATATTCATTCGACCACCGGCTATTCCGGTTCCAACACCGGTCGCGTGATGTTTGAGATAGTACCGCCGGAAGATCGCAAATCCCAGATCACCAGTTCTGAACTGGTGCGAGAATGGAGGAGGATGATAGGTGTACTGCCTGGTATCGAATCACTGACCTTCAGGGCGGAGATCATGCACGGCAGGGACCCGATTGATATCCAGTTCTATGGCAGTGATCTTGCCACACTCTCTGAGATAGCGGATAAGATGAAGGAGTATCTGCATCAATTTCCCGAGGTGTTTGATATTCAGGACAGCCTTTCGGACGGTAAGGAGGAGCTGCAGATAGAGTTGAAGCCTGAAGCCTATGCCCTGGGATTTACCCGGTCAGATGTACTCAGCCAGATACGCAACGGCTTTTTTGGCTATCAGGTGCAACGCATTCAGCGCGGACGTGACGATATCCGGGTGATGGTGAGATATCCAGAATCGGAAAGAAAGTCTGTCTTCAATCTGGCGGATCAGCGCATCACCAATAGCGATGGGCAAAGCGTTCCGCTGGGACAGATAGTTGATTTGAAACCTGGGAAGAGCCCAACCTCCATCATCCGCATCAACAGATACCGCACGGTCAAGGTCACAGCGGATGTAAACAAGGAAAAGGCCAACATGACCCTGATCCAAGAGGACCTGAGCAGATATATAAATGAACTCATGGCCCAATATCCAGGGGTCAGCTCTAAGTTTGCCGGTGAAGCGGAAGAGCAGCAGGAGTCATTCAGATCGATCATATTTGGTTTGGTAATAGTGTTGTTTGCCATATATGCCCTGCTGGCCATACCGTTCAAGTCATACGCCCAACCCTTTATCGTTATGTCGGTCATACCGTTTGGCGTCATCGGTGCTTTGGGTGGGCACTGGATCATGGGTATGGATCTTACAATGCCCAGCCTGTTGGGGTTGATGGCCCTGGTTGGAATAGTTGTCAACGATAGTCTGGTGTTGGTGGATTACATAAATAAACGTAGACAGGAGATGGGTCTGGAAGAGGCTATACTCACAGCGGGCGCGGCGCGCTTTCGTCCAGTGATGCTAACATCCATCACCACGTTTATCGGATTGATGCCTCTGCTGTACGAACAATCAACCCAGGCTCAGTTCCTTATACCCATGGCCGTGTCCCTAGGTTTCGGTGTTCTGTTTGCCACCTTCATCACCATGTTGTTGGTGCCGGTGAATTATGTGCTTATGGAAAATGGACGCAAGATGATCAAGCATTTCTTTCAGACTAAGGTCTATGCCCATATAGGAAAACAGAGTGCAGAAAAGTGATATAAGGCTTTCGAAGGAACTGCATGATTATATGCTCTCCGTATCCCTGCGTGATCATGAGGTGTTGAGAGCTCTGCGGGAGGAGACAGCCAAAGACCCCAACGCTATTATGCAGATTCCACCGGAGCAGGGGCAGTTCATGGCCCTGCTGATTAAACTGCTGAATGCGCGCAAGACACTAGAGATTGGAACCTATACCGGTTATAGCGCATTGGCCGTGGCACTGGCCTTGCCGGATGACGGCAGGGTTGTAGCCTTGGACTCACATGTTGAATGGACCAAAGTGGCCAAACGTTTCTGGAAGGAAGCGGGGGTAGACCACAAGATCGATCTGCACATTGCGCCTGCTATGGAAACACTGGATAAGCTGTTAGATGATGGACAGGCAGAGACCTTTGACTTTGCCTTTATCGATGCAGACAAGGTCAACTACGACGGCTACTATGAAAGATCCCTGCAATTGATCCGGCCGGGTGGATTGATAGTGTTGGACAACGTATTTCTCTTCGGTTCAGTAGCCAATCCGGATGTACTGGATAAAAAGATGCAGGATAGGATATCTCCCACCAACATCGTAGCCATGCAGACATTGAATAAAAAGATACTAAACGACACGCGTGTGGACATAAGCATGCTACCGGTTGCCGATGGGCTTACCCTGGTGCGTAAGATCTGAGTCGCGCCACTTTTTCCTAAACACTACATCAACTCTGTATTTTGAACTTGGTGTTCAGGTTGCTTTGGTCTCTATCCGGCCGGAGCGGAAATTGTTAGTTCGGAGTATGTAGTCTGGATTAAACACATTTGAGACATTTGGACACAATGCCAATTGCTTGTTCAATTCTCAATAGCGAGCATAATATCTGAGGTTATTTTGACGACCTCAACGTTTGAGCCAACAGGCGCGCAATTTATTGCGCGTCCTTGTTAGGCGAGTTGTTAAGTGTAAATTCACCAATTATTGGCTGGGTAGTTAGTTTTTTTATAACCCAAATAAACAAACCAGAAATACCTATAGCTATGACAACACTAAACCAACGAATTATATTACTCATACGCTCAAAATTTTCGAACCCTTCACCAGATGGCATTTTTGGTAATTGAGAAAACATTGTGGACTGCATAATAAAACCACCTACCTGCCAAAGAATACCAAAAGCTAAAATGGCTATAAAAGCTAACCGGGCCCAATTTTTGCGTTTTAGAAGTGCAATGGAAGTAACGAAGGTGAATAGTGTTAGGGCACAAAACCCATAGACAAATAGATAGAAGTATTGATGCATGAATTTAGCAAACGCCGGGGCATTTTCTGGCATTGAACGGAATTCCTCACCACTGAACATGGTTGAAACCATAATAACTTGCATAATTGAAACAAAAAAACTAAAACCTGCCCCGATGATAAATATCCAAGCTAGAACGGTTACAAATGTTGATTTAGATTCCACGTATAATTTCTCCTTTTACACTTAACAGTTATATTAACGAGACCTTATGTCTCGTTATACATTTTTAGGCCCCATACAATAAAAACCAGCCACCAATAATAATTAATAAAACACCTGCCGTATAAAGCGCATGATAGTGGCTCATTCGCTTTGGGCGAAGGCTGCGGATTAGCACTGCCTCCGATGGTATTAAGGGATTGAAATAAACCGTAGTATTTTTGCCAGGCAGCCATTTTTCCCAATATTTATCTTCACTTTCAGATGGGATAAGTTCATTCCGTTTCTCGAAGCTTACTCTAGTGCATGTATATTTAACACCTTCTACTTCGTATTCATATTCCACCTGCGGGTGCAGATATTCAAGAACGACATACAGAGAAGGCTCTTTGTGTTCATTTATTATGGTATTAATTATTGAGCCATCGGTATGCTTCCATTTCTTTGCTTCACGGTAGGGTTTAGTGTGAATAAAGGCCCATAAAATAAGCGCGATACCAATGATAATTAGTGCCATTTTATTTCCATGGGCCTAACAGTTATATTAACGAGACCTTATGTCTCGTTATACATTTTTAGGGCAGTTTCTCACTTGGGTGTACTCTTGCTTTTATAAACATTTGGCTCAGGAACCCAAAAAACAAATTCTTTTGATTTAGGTATTTCTAGATTTACAGGCAAGCCAGACTTTTTTAATTCGCTTTTCAACTCTTCCAGTCCGTTTCTAGATTGAATAGTCGTTTTCTTATGTAGGACATCACCATAATGCTTTTCAGTATTACTTACAGCTAATTCATTAAATTTATCAAGTTCCATTGGGCCGAGACCCCATACATGAACGTCATGGTCAATGGCGTACGTCTTAATACGCCATGCTTGCCCCTTAATTAGGGCAAATTGAACCGTATCCGCAGGTGGCGTGGCACTTCTTTCAATATTCTCTAGGTAGCTGCTCTCAATGTTAAGCATAAAGATTATAAGGATAATGTTTTCCATTTTATTGCCCTAACGTTTCGCGTAACCGGGCACACAAAGATGCAGAGCGAAGCGGTGCAGCTTTGTGCGATCCGTGTTTACGCGTTTGTTAGCCACCAGGGTGGCTTCTAAGTAATTTACCTGTAAATATATCAATTACATTTACAGCATTATGCCAATGCCCTGTAACTAGGTGCTGACTTCCACATAGGCTCATTGACTGTATAGTACCGCCATTCGGAGTTGCATGGTTCAACCATTTCTTTGACTCTATGTCAAAAATACCTACAACACCATCATCTCCACTTACAATTAACATGCTTCCATCATTAGAAATGATTGCGCCAGACACGCCAGCCCCTGCAAGTAGCGATAAGACAACTTCATTTTGTTTCAAATCTAGAACAACAGCTGAAGATTTATCATTACTTAAATATTCACTAAACGTTAACGTTTGAGCATTATTTGATAAAGATATATCGAAATATGACCCGCCAGGAGCATACTTATAGATCAATTTGCCGGAACGTAATTCATAGAGGGATATTCCATGCCAAGTGGAAACGGCAAATATTTTTGAATTTTTATCAATTGATATAGACTCGTAAGGAGCCGCGTCATTTATGAAGTGAAGCTCTTCAAGGCTGCTGCCGTCGTATATTTTAACGCCAATACTTTTAGTATTTCCCATTCCGCCAGCAACCACAAAATACTTGCCATCACTGCTATACTCCATGTCTGAGATTGGGCCTCCAAGCGAACTGAATGTTTTCAGCAGCTCACCTGTCCTCATATCCCATACTTCTATAGTTCCACTAAATAAGCCAAGAATTACAAGGTCAGAAGATGGATTAAATTCAACAGCACGAATGTTATTAGATCTTGTTATTTTATGAATAATATCTCCACTTTCTGTTTCTCTTATGGTTATTGTTTTTGTCTCATTCGCGCCGGCATAGTATTTTCCTTCCATTGAACATGAAACGTTAAATACTGGATGAACATTTGAGTGTATGTACTCTGCCTTATCCTTTATTTCCTTCGCAATAGTTCTATCTGATGCAAACACACTGCCCCATAGTAAGGGTGCAACAAGAAACAATAAAACCAGTTTTATACTATGCACAACTTTTCCCTCTGATTATTTCATGGCTAACGTCTACGGTAAGGGGCCGAGGCGAAGCCGAGGTCCCGGCCCGCGTTGTTTGCGGGCGATCTTGACCGAATTGTTAGCTGTCTAATCGCCTTCCTGATAATCAAAACTTTTTCCAAATATTTCTTTAATAAGATTTAAGTTGATTTTTTCAAACCAAATACCCGGATTTGAGCCAATTATTGATTCATTATGAACCTGTGTTGTCCAGATAAGAGGAGGTTTTTCAGGCAAAACATGAGAATCAACTAGTGGACCAACAATTGCCTCTTTTGGCCTCCCACATTTTTTGCAAACGTTACCACCATACTCAAACCCAGCCAAGCTCTGATTGACTGGAAATGCCGGGGGAAGTAAAGCAAAGAGAGTTTGGTTTGTGTTTACTGCAACTGCTGAAATATTGTATTGAGATAAGTTGATAGCCGTTTTAGCAGTAACTATCAGCCAATCATCAAGCGTTGCAAATGCCGGTTTTTTGTTTTTGCTGAAAAACTCAAGCTGAACCCCGATCTTTCTTATTACCGTTTCTTCGGGAATTTTACCGCATATAGTGCAACCATAAGGTTTTACAGCCTCTTTAAGGATTAACTTACCTGAAGTATCATCTTCACGAAACAGCCAATCATCATATTTATCATCAGGTGGGTAAAGTGCATAAATCATGGCAAGTCCTTAGGCAGCTAACAGTTATATTAACGAGACCTTATGTCTCGTTATACATTTTTATGTGTTTAATCATTCGTTGACTTTCCTAATAACATTAACACTTGCTCTCTCTTTATGAACTTTGCCACCCGCTGAGTGTTAGGAGTTTCTCGTGCCCCATTTTTTATAAGTAATTCGACGACTTCTATATCACTACCAATTATTGCCGCATCCAGAGGGCTGCCTTTTCCGATTTCCCAATAGTTTGCTGGGGCACCGTCGCGTAGTGCCGATTTTACTTTATGAATATCGTTAAACTTTGCTGCTTTTATTAATTGCTCTAAAGGCGTCAGATTTGAGTATGATGGGGTATAAGATGATGGAAGCTCTTTAATTGCGTTCTCATTAGACAGGCCAATTATTATGATATTTGGCCCCTCAAAACGGTGAGGTGGAATATATAAATTAAAGATGGCTTGTTCACCTTGCGCATTACCATGCATTTCTGCTGTAAATGAACGGCCAGCAGCATCATAGCTTGCGCCTACGCAGGGATCGTGAAAGGCAATGCCTTGTTGTTTTCGTTTGGTATCGGTATTTATACTTGTTGAGCAGCCAGAGTAAGGCCCCCAGCCACCAAATACAAAGTACTCTGGATTAATTGACCGGGCAGTGGAATCAAAACCACCTCTATTGACTGAAAGCAAGAGCCTGGTCCAAACGTACGAGCTTGAAGACTGATAGTTACTTTTAATTGCGTTTAATAATTGACTGTCATCTGGGTCAGACAATTTATGCCGCAAGGCCCTCAAATTAGCTATCTCTTGATTAGTGCGGCGATATATCAATACTGGACGATCAACATATTTAACCCTGATTGCTGACCCTGGTTCCAGTTTTGATATGTCAACGGATATTTCTTGGGTTGCATCTTTTAGTTGACGGTTAATTAATTGCTGAATAAATCCTTCAGCATAAACCGAAGAACTACTAAGAATAGTCAGAATAAATAGTACGCAGTGTTTCATCTTATTTTTACACATAACGACATGGGTAAGGGGCCGAGCGAGTAGCGAGGTCCCAGTGACCGAAGGGAGCGAACTTGACCCAATTGTTAGGCATGCTCTGCCTCATAGACATGCTGGGCGCCTTGAGGTGGGGAATACTCAGCATGGTACCGAATGATTTCTTCCGTAAGACTTGAAAGCTTCGCATCTTCTTGTGAAGGAGGAGGCTTTTCCTCATTGGCTGCTTCCCATTCTAAGAAGATGAGTAAATCCGCCTCCTGCTTTTTGATGGTTTCCTCAGCGGAGTTTTCAATATGGCAAATATCTTCATCCATCCACAGGCCGTGATGAGTCCTTTTCACGTAGACAAGTGTATTAAGCTTTACCCCTATCGCCTTCACGGCAGCAAGTAGGCAGACACCCTCAATTATGATAATGCCGCTAGCTTGGCTAATTGCCGCTTGTATTTCTTCGGTTTTCAAAGCTGTTACATACCTGCCTTGATTTTTTTCCATAAAGCTATCGAGTTCGATAACCTTAGCAGACAACTTTTCTGAGAGCTCCTTCGCTAGTCTCGACTTGCCCGAACCGTCCTTGCCATCGATCCCAATGATGAAACCTGATGCCTCGTGAATTTCTTCAGCCAAAGCATTTGCTAGCAAGCTTGAATCGCGAAAAACTGCCATCTTTTATGCCTAACAGTTATATTAACGAGACCTTATGTCTCGTTATACATTTTTATAAGCTTTACTCATTAAGACCATAATTCTCTACAAATTCTTCGTAGAATTCTTTTTCATCTTCGTTTGCAGTAGCATCTGCTAGTTTGTTAGCAACATTAGTTATGATTTCTATTTCCTCCTGCGTTGCGTTTTGCAACTCGGCAGATATAGATTCAAGTGCTCCTAAAGCTATATCTGGATCAATTACATCATCATCCCATAATTCTAAATAGGACATTGCGATTAGTAATGCTCTTGCTGTTTTCTCCATGTTTATCCCTATTGCTTATAACGTTTCACATAAGGGGCGCGCAGCGAAGCGGAGCGTCCCAGTGAGCGATAGCGAACGTTCTTGATGTGCTTGTTAGCGGCCATACACATTTACCCTAAGTTTACCATCGCCTTTATATACAACATGTGGTTGTTTTAGATTTGGAGTCTCTGTATTTAAATTGATCCAAGTATGCTTCATAGTACGTATTGACCTGCCAGAGTAGTCATAATTGAAGTCTCTACATGGGTCGTAAAAACCACCAAGCCACTTATGAGCTGGTAGGTACTCATTAGGCTCTTGTTTAGAGCGATGGGTAAGTAAGCACCCTCTACCTGATACTGCGGTTCCCACAGAGTAGAAAATATAGAAGGTTTTATTTTCTATATTTAGTTCCCCAGATCTCTTAGGATCCCATACATGGCTATTTAGATATTCAAGATCAGTTAACATGTCTCTGTCTGGGTAAACAATCGTAACCGGCTCGCTATTTATATTAAACCTCTTTACTTCACCTGGCTTTAATAGTGATAGATCAATAATTGATTCGTTATTCCGTATTGGAGCAGCAGGCTGAAGTGCTTGTATAAAAATATATGCCACAAATAACAAACCAGTTATTGTGAAGGCACCAAAAAGATATTTTATAACCTGTTTCCTTGTCATTCTTTTACCGCTAACGTTTACGGTAAGGGGCCGAGGGTGAAACCCGAGGTCCCGCGCAGGGCCGTAGGCCCGGAGCAACCTTGACCGGATTGTTAGGTTTTTCTGAACCATGTTGGATCTGTTGCCACTGTTTCTTCAAAGCCTGACCTTAAAGCTTGCTCAAAATATTTAAGACTGCTTTCTTTGTTGGCCTCAACACCAGGAGCACCACCAGCATATAATGTGCCCAAGTTATGAGCTGCAAGGCCGCTACCAGCTTTAGCAGCTTTTAAAAGTAATTTTTCTGCTTCGAGATAATTACCATTATCCATTTCTTCCATTGCAGTTTTAACTAAATCATTTCCCATAATTTTATAAACCTAACAGTTATATTAACGATACCTTATGTCTCGTTATACATTTATATCTAGACCGCTTTATAACACTGTAAGTATTGTAAACTCAATAAGATAGCGTTCCGCTGTCTCGTTATACATTCCAAGAAAGTCGTGACAACTGTAG
>JBNKEE010000054.1:0-36375 GCA_050288625.1 Sedimenticolaceae bacterium
GCACCAGATCACAAGAATATAACCAGTCCACTTGATCTGATTACAGAAGCTTGGTAGCCAAATTACATTTACCTCAGTCCAACTAGGATGGACTGATCAACACTCAATCAATGATGCCATTTTTACTATAATTAACGTCTGAATTACTTCCGCTATTGGGCGAATAGTAGGCTTATCCCGAACTGGCTTATATTGTCGCAGTTGGGCACTAACCGGAACTTTTCTCTTACTGCAACAAAAACGGATTAGTTATCCGTTCTTCCCCAAAAGTCGAGTTAGGGCCATGCCCCGGGACAAAGGCCACATCATTTCCCAGCGGTAGTAGTTCTTCTTTAATAGATCTGATCAGTGCATCGTGGTTACCGCCCTCAAAGTCGGTGCGACCAACCGAACCCTTGAACAGCACGTCTCCTACGAACGCGATCTTTGCTTCCAAGTTGGAGAAAGCGATATGACCCGGAGTGTGTCCGGGGCAGTGGTGTACATTTAATTCGATCTCGCCTATCTGTATCTTGTCACCCTGATTCAGATATCTGCTCGGGGTGTAGGGCCGTACGTTTGGATAACCGAACATGGCTCCTTGGCGTGGCAGGGCCTCTACCCAGAACTGGTCATCAGGATGTGGCCCATCTATGGGGATGTTGTACTTTTCTGCCAGGTCCGCAGCTGCTCCCACATGATCGAAATGGGCGTGGGTGATCAGGATGCGTTCCAGTTCCACACCTTTTTCCTCGATCCAGGCAGATATTCTTTCCGCTTCATCGCCCGGATCGATTACTGCAGCCTTGTTTGTTTCATCACACCAGACCAGTGAACAATTCACCTGTAGTGGTGTGACCACAATTACATCGTATTGCAACATCTTGATCTTTGCCCCTCGGTAAATACGGTTAGAACCCAAACAGCACCCAGGAAAAAGGTGTACGGCTGTATGCTACAGATACAATGTAAAGGAAGCAAAGTATGGCGATGCCACCACTGATTTTACGTATGCGTATAGTCGTACCGTAAGTAAGGGCGATGCTGCCGAACATGATGTATGCTAGCAAGACCAATAGTTTGCTAGTTAGCCAGTTTTCAACAAACGGGTATTGCCCGCTCATGATCGCCATGGATATACCTGCCGTAAGCAGAAGGCTGTCATTGGTAACAGATATATACCTGATTGATCTTTGATGTACCCATGCCTGGTTATGCATCATCCAATAAAAGCGCAGTAAGAAGATGCAGATGTTAAGAGATACCGTGGTTAGATGTAGATTTTTAATCCAGTAATAATCCATTGTCGCCGTAGAAATTGAGATAGAATCTGAAAGGGTACAATGTCAGATATTCCAGCTCTAATTCAACCGGATATTTAGAATGAAATTTGAATTTGAACCCATAGGTTTCATCCATTCCCCCTTCAAGCAGAAGTTCGGCATCCCGCGTCAGTCCGGTCTGGTGCCGGAGATAAAGGCCAGTCTGGAGCTTGTTGCGCCTTACAACAACACGGATGCGGTGGCTGAGCTGGATGGTTATTCCCACATCTGGCTGCAGTTCGTATTTCATCAGGCCCAGCGTGAACAGTGGCAGCCGCGGGTGCGTCCACCCAGGTTGGGTGGCAACCGCAGTGTGGGGGTGTTCGCCAGCCGTGCCCCGTTTCGGCCCAACCCGATCGGCCTGTCTGTGGTCAGGCTTGAAAGAGTGGTTACGGATGGGGGGAGGGTGACTCTGGATCTATCTGGTGTGGATCTTATGGACGGTACGCCGGTGTTGGACATAAAGCCATATTTGCCATACTCAGAGAGTATCCCGGATGCCAGGTCCGGTTTTGCCCCGACTGCTCCTGACGCTCAACTCGCGGTGCGCTTCTCAGAGCTTGCAGAATCCCAGCTTGCGGACAGGGGAGATGGTGCTGATCTGTGCCAGCTGATAACCAGGGTCCTGGAACTAGACCCACGGCCCGCCTATGCGGAGGAAGACGGCCGGGTATACGGCTTTCGTCTGTACGACTTTGATCTGCGCTGGCAGATGGACGGGGATGAGATTGTGGTTCTGGAACTGGCGGAGTAGGGATTAGCCCCCATCGTTAAACTCTATCACCCTCTTTTGCGGCGACAGGTTGATCTCATCTATGGCGGCCCCTGGTCTGGACGACAGCATCAACCAGACCGCCTCCGCCACGTCCTCGGCAACCAGGTGCATGTCCGGTTCCGGCCCCGGATTGAACCAGGTCTGGGAGAAGAAATCGGTGTCTACCATTCCCGGGTTGATTATCCCAACCCTGACCCCGTTACTGGCGCACTCCTGGCGCAGGGCCTGGGCCATTCCGCGTAGGGCGAATTTGGTGGCGGAGTATACCGCTCCCTTTTTGCCGCCGGAGAGGGCTGCCTCTGAACCCATGAGGACGATATCGCCATGACCTATGGTCTTGAGGTGGGGCAGGAATTCTCGGATGAGCAGGATCTGACTGGTAAGGTTTAGGTCGATCATCTGTCGGATCTGAGGGGGCGAGAACTCTTCCAGTGATCCGAAATGACCATATCCGGCGTTGCAGATGATGGCGTCCACCTCCGGGTGGTCCTTGCGCACTTTGCTGATCTGGTCGGGGAGTCCATCCAGTTGTGACAGATCGATAGTGACATGCGTAAAGTTGGCATGGTCACTGGCGCCTGGCTTTCTGCTGAGGCCGATGACATTGCATGACTCACGCAATAACCTATCGCTTATGGCCTTGCCAATACCGCGGCTGGCTCCGGTCACCAGGACGGTCCTGCTGTTTGTTGTCATTGATTGCCCCCAGTACTTATCAGCTCGTCCAGTAGGTCTAAATGTTTTCTGATTAGCTGTGACGCCATTTTGCCATTTATGTTATCTGTTTGGTTATCTCTATTGTCTGATACTACTTTAAGACAATATATTTTATCAGGGGTGGTGCAGTGCAGGGCGGAACGGTAGAAGCCGGAGGCTTCCATATCCACCAGGCCGTTCAGATTGTAGCTGGTGTCCGGTTCGGTAACAGTGAAGACATCTTCAGCAGGGTGGTTGAGCTTGTTCTTGCTCTCCATGGTCCAGCGATCACCACTCGCAACATCTTCGATGCTGTTGGCCAGAAAGGCCTCACCCACGGCATGATTGGGGTGACCTGCAATACCCAGGTTGATCCAGATATCATCCGGTCTCAGGTCGTTGAGCCGATGCAGCCAGGAGGTGGCGGCCGCTGCATTATTTACTCCATAACCAGATATGACCAGGGAGATATGGTCATTTCTATACAGTGGGTACTGGTCATGGCGGTTGTCCCGGACCAGGCCCAGATGTTGGTTGATGGGTCTGGCTTCAGGAGGCAAGGCCACTATCAGGTTTATTTGTGTGTCTGTCATCTAGATACCAATACTGGAACGGTTCGGTCTATTATCATGAAAATGCAATAGATTGTATAAATAAACATATCGATAAGCTTAGTTGGTCTACGGATTAGCCCTATGGCAGACTCGACTGATCACAACATAGAGGAATCGCCAATATGAGAGTAATACTGCTAGGTGGCCCTGGGGCCGGGAAAGGCACTCAGGCTAACTACATCAAAGAGAAGTACAACATCCCTCAGATTTCTACCGGCGATATGCTGCGCGCCCACGTAAAATCAGGGAGTGAGCTGGGTGTAGCCGCAAAGAAGATCATGGATGAGGGTGGCCTGGTCTCCGATGAGATCATCATGGGTATGGTGAAAGAGCGCATAACCGAGGACGATTGCGCTAACGGTTTTTTGTTTGACGGCTTCCCTCGTACCATCCCACAGGCCGAGGCATTGCAACAGGCAGGTGTCGATATCGATGCTGTGGTTGAGATCAATGTGCCTGACGAGGAGATCATCAAACGTATGTCTGGTCGTCGTGTCCATCTGGCTTCCGGTCGTACCTATCATGTCACCTTTAACCCACCTAAGGTTGAAGGTAAGGACGATGTGACCGGTGAGGATCTCATTCAACGTGATGATGATCAGGAAGACACTGTGAAGGCACGCCTTCAGGTGTACCATGATCAGACTGCACCTCTAATCACATTCTATTCTAAGTGGGCTGAATCCGGTGAAGAGAATGCTCCTAAGTACCATAAGATTGAGGGTGTAGGAGGTGTGGAAGATATCCGCGATGCCATCTTCTCCGCCCTGGGTTAGAAAAACGATAAGTAATAAAAACAATGGTAGGGAAGGGGGAACCCCCTTCCCATTTATCAATTAATAGGTCTGTTTTAGCAGTATAATTTCCGATGTGGAGTATCAATTACTGCACAAATTCTGCTAGAATCTCAGCCTTTATTTTGTCCGAACATGGAGTATGCCGTGGCCGTAGTAGAACTCACTGAAGAGAATTTTGAAGAAACAGTAACTAACAATGATTTTGTAATCGTTGATTACTGGGCGCCTTGGTGTGGTCCATGTCGTTCGTTTGCGCCGACCTACGAAAAGGTCTCTGAGGAACATGAAAACATCGTGTTTGCCAAGGTGAACACTGAGGAACAGCAGGCCATTGCGGCTCATTTCCAGATTAGATCCATTCCTACCCTTATGATATTTCGGGAAAAAGTGATTATTTTCAGTCAGGCTGGAGCCTTGCCAGAATCTGGGTTAAAAGATCTTATTCAGCGCGCATCTGACCTTGATATGGCGGAAGTGCATCGGCAGATTGCAGAAGGACAGGATTCTGAGGAAGGTTAGTCAAACCTCGTTACAGAAAATCCGTATCAAGGAAAAATAAGAAGTATATTCAAAGCGTTATAGCATTATACGCTCAGGATAGGGCGGAGATTTTTTTGCGTAATATCAAAAAACTCGGTTATTATACGGAATAACAATTGGATGTTTTCTATAGGAGATGCTAGATTCAATACATAGCAAAAAGGTAGGAAATTCGTTCACATTTTATGTTTGGTGGGTATATATATGAGACTTTCAACTAAAGGTCGGTATGCAGTTACAGCGATGCTTGATTTGGCTCTGCACGGTGGCGACAAGGCGGTAACCTTGGCAGAGATTTCCGAGACACAGGGTATCTCCCTTTCTTATCTTGAGCAGCTATTTGCCGGTCTACGAGCCAAAGGTCTGGTAAAGGGTGTTCGCGGTCCAGGCGGTGGTTATTATTTGGGTAAGCCGGCTGGTGAAATCACCATAGCCGACATCGTCTGTGCGGTGGACGAGTGGGTTGAGTTCACCAGATGCAGTGGTAAACGCGATTGTCACGATGGTGAGATATGTCTGACACACAACCTGTGGGATGAACTAAGCAAAGAGATACATGAATTCCTTAGCGGCATCTCCCTAGAAAATCTGGTTCGCCGTGGCGGTATGGAGGTTGGTGGCTGTAACAAGGCGGAAGGTGGATGCTTTGCCGCCAGAGCCGGCCAAACCGCAGCCTAGAGAAATACACCACAAGACCCTTACGCATTTATCGCAGTTAATCTATGAACTGGGATATTGAGCAGCTGGAGACCATGCTGGATTTCATCCGCTGGGGCGCCAGTTGCTTTGATGCTGAGGGTCTTTTTTTTGGCCACGGAACGGACAATGCCCTGGATGAGTCCACAGCCCTGGTTCTACACGCGCTAAATCTACAATATGATCTACCGCCTGCCTATTTACAGAGTAGGGTCACCGCTGAAGAAAAGGGCGCCATACTTGAACTCTTTCAGCGGCGCGTTAATGAGCGACTTCCTGCTTCTTATCTAACCAATAGTGCAATCTTTGCTGGACTGCAGTTTTATATAGATGAGAATGTTTTGGTCCCGCGCTCACCCATCGCCGAGTTGGTAGAAAAAGGTTTTGAGCCTTGGATTGATTCAGAACGGGTGGTTAGAGTATTGGATATGTGCAGCGGCAGTGGTTGTATCGGTATTGCCTGCGCCTATAGCTTTCCACAAGCAGAGGTTGATCTTGTGGATGTTTCACCAGAGGCGATCAAGGTCGCCGAAACAAACATTAGGCAGCATGGGTTGCAGGATCGTGTGAAGGCCATCCGGTCAGACATATTCACCTCTCTGGATAAAGAAGAATATGACATCATAGTAAGTAACCCACCCTATGTTAGCCGTTCAGAGATGCAGGAACTACCCCAGGAGTATCTAAATGAGCCAGTGTTGGGACTCGAGGCCGGAGATGCTGGCCTGGATATCGTTATCCCGATGCTGCAACAGGCCTCCAGCTATCTAAAGCCAGATGGTATCATGGTGGTTGAGGTTGGGTTGAGCGCCGATAGGTTGCAGGAGCGTTTTCCTCAGGTGCCGTTTCTCTGGTTGGAGTTCGAGCGTGGCGGGGAAGGGGTGTTCATGCTGACGGTAGATCAGCTGGTAGAATACAAATCGATTTTTAGTACAGACATAGTGAGTTAGGGGTAATGCATGGACCAGACGCTGGTTTTCGATCAGGAACTAATTGAGAAGTACGATTATGCGGGTCCGCGCTACACTTCTTACCCGACTGCACCCCAATTTCACGATGGGTTTGGCGAGCAGCAGTATCGCGAAGTGGCGGCCAGGACCAATGCAGAAGGTGGTCCGCTTTCGCTCTATTTTCATCTTCCGTTTTGCGATACGGTCTGTTTCTTCTGCGCATGTAACAAGGTGGTGACCAAGGATCGCGGTCAGGCCAATCCATACCTGCAACATCTGCATAAAGAGATCGCTATGCAGGGTGAGCTGTTTGATAGCAGCCGAAAGGTCGAGCAGTTGCATTGGGGTGGGGGCACGCCCACCTTTATCAGCCACGATGAGATGCGCGAGTTGATGCAGGTGACCAGAGAGCACTTCAATCTGGCGGATGACGATAGCGGTGAGTATTCTATTGAGATAGATCCGCGCGAGGCAAATGTAGACACCATAGCCCTGTTGCGCGAGATCGGATTCAATCGCATGAGCATGGGGGTGCAGGACTTCGATGAGAAGGTACAGCGAGCGGTAAACCGCATCCAGTCTGAAGATCAGACCATGGCGGTGCTCCAGGCTGCTCGTGATGAGGGGTTCCGTTCTATAAGCATCGATCTGATCTATGGACTCTCATTTCAGACAGTAGACAGCTTTGCCAAGACCCTGGATCGGATTATTGAGGTAGGTCCTGATCGTCTTTCGGTCTTTAATTACGCGCATCTACCTAAGATGTTTATGCCGCAGCGCCGGATCAATGCTGAGGACCTGCCGTCTCCCCAGGAGAAGCTGGATATCCTAAAAATGACCATCGATCGTCTAACCGCTGCGGGTTATGTATTTATCGGCATGGATCACTTTGCCCGTCCAGACGATGAGCTGGCCAAGGCCCAACGCGATGGTACCTTGTATCGAAATTTTCAGGGTTACTCCACCCATTCCGATTGTGACCTGGTAGCCATGGGCGTTACCTCCATAGGTATGGTTGGTAATACTTATAGTCAGAATATACGCACCATAAATGAGTATTCCCTAGAGATAGAAGTTGGCAAGTTGCCTATCTTTCGGGGGATTGAGCTAAACGATGATGACCGTCTTCGGCGTGATGTTATCACCCGTCTGATATGCCATTTCAGGCTTGATTACACGACTGTGGAGCAGCTCTGGGGGATAGATTTTGCTGATTATTTCGCAGATGAGTTGAAAAGGCTGGAGTCCATGCAACAGGACGGATTGCTGGAGTTGGATAACACAGGTATCAGGGTGTTGCCGCGCGGGCGGCTGTTGATTAGAAATATCTGTATGGAGTTTGATAAGTATCTGCCGCCAGCGCAGCAGAGAAATTTTTCACGTGTGATTTAGTATCAGCCAGCTGCCCTACGTAGATCAGGAAATTCTATGATCTCGCTATCTTCCATGCCCTCTGATTCAGAGACATTCTGCTTGTGAGTTTTGGCACTTTCTTTATGTGCAGGGTAGATCTCTAAAATCTCAAAGCCGCCATCCGTCGGTTGGAATCCTGACTCCAGGGAGAATTCACACATAGAGTCGATAACGTCCCGCATTACCATCTCCAGTGCGGGGTCACTTATTACAGTTGGAGTTGTTATTTCTTTCGCCATGAGATTGTCTGCCCATCATTTTCTGATCTTCACTACTGCTAGCGGCATAGCGTGGGTGAACTTTAATCGTGGAATGAAATAGGATTTTAGATACTTGAAATTGGAGTCCGCTCTTGCTGGCAACAGAGATTGGTTTCTACCCCTAATCGTCCAGAGGACTGGCCTACTACATGGTTTTAAAACCTTAGGTGTTCGTTTAGATGGGGCTTAATCAGCTTCAACATGGCCGCATGGGTTTTAATGCCGCCAGTTATCACATTTCCCGATTCAAGATAACGCTCGCCGCCACCTATATCTGTAACTACTCCACCGGCTTCGCGTACCAGCAGGGCGCCAGCGGCAAAGTCCCATTCCGAGAGTCCCAGTTCCCAAAACCCATCCAGTCTACCTGCTGCTACATAGGCGAAGTCCAGGGCGGCTGAGCCAGGACGACGCAGGCCAGCGGTATCGGTGATCATATCCCGGAACATACCTAGGTAGGCGTCCAGTTGACTGTGGTCTCTATAGGGAAATCCGGTTCCGATCAGTGCACCATCCAGCCCCTTGCGCTGGGTAACGCGGATGCGCCGATCATTGATAAAAGCACCGGAGCCACGAGAGGCGCTGAACATCTCTTCACGCAGTGGGTCGTAGACCACACCATGTTCCAGCTGTCCTTGATGTTTTAGGGCGATTGAGATCGAGAACTGAGGCTGTCCGTGTAGGTAATTAGTAGTCCCATCAAGGGGGTCTATCACCCATTGGTAGTCGTTACCTTTATGGCTGCCGGTCTCTTCACCAAGTATGGAGTGGTCCGGGTAGGCCTTGCGCAGGACTTCGATGATGGCGTCTTCTGCTGCTTTATCCACCTCAGAGACAAACTCATTCTTTCTCTTTTCCGTGATGGTCAGGGTGTCGGTGTGCTCGAAGTAGCGTATCAGGATGTTACCTGCACTGCGGGCGGCACGGATGGCTATGTTGATCATTGGATGCATGGGCGGCAAAGATACAGCAAGCGCAGGATAGTTAAAAGCATTTTTCAGGTGTGTAGTTTGTGTTGTAATCTTCGCCACCATGCTTAGCAATATCAGAATAGTCCTGATTGGTACCACCCACCCCGGAAATATCGGCGCTGTGGCCCGTGCCATGAAAAACATGTGCCTGGAGAAACTCTATCTGGTGCAGCCAAAGAGGTATCCCAGTGCCGAGGCTACAGACCGTGCGTCCGGGGCGGATGATCTGCTGCAAAGGGCGCGAGTGTGCGCGACCCTGGATGAGGCATTGCACGGTTGTCGTATGGTAGCGGGGGCCAGCGCCAGAATGCGTAGCGTAGAATGGCCCCAGGTCGACCCGAAGGAGTGTGCTCAGCGGATTCTGTCCGAAGCACAACATGGAGATGTGGCGCTGATATTTGGTCGTGAGAGCTCAGGATTGTCCAACTCTGAACTGGATCGTTGTCATCTTCTGGTCCATATACCGTCCAACGAGGAGTACAGCTCCCTTAACCTCTCCCAGGCAGTACAGGTGCTGGTATATGAACTGCACATGGCGTCATTAGGGCGGGAAATAGCACAGCCGGAACGCCAGGATGTGGCCAACGTCGAGGAATTGGAGGGGTTGTATCGGCATCTTGACCAGGCAATGGTGGATATAGGTTTCTCCGACCCACGTCAGTCGGATAAGCTGCAGCGGCGTTTGCGGCGTCTGTTTTTTCGGGCCAGACCAGATCGTGATGAGGTCAATATCTTGCGCGGCATCCTGAGTGCAGCCCAGGGCGTCAAGTCCAAGAAGACAACTGGTCAGGATGAGTAATAATCTAGTAGAATGCTAAGTCTTTCTAGATGGACAGAATAGGCCGAGGCCAGCAACATGTTTTCCAGAATAAAAGAGGACATCGCATGCGTGTTCGAGCGGGATCCAGCAGCACGCAACACCTTTGAAGTGATAACCACCTATCCGGGATTGCATGCGGTAGTTATGCATAGAATGACCCATGCGTTGTGGAACAAGGGGTTCTGTTTGTTGGCGCGCGTCTTATCTAACGTTGCGCGCCTGATCACCGGTATCGAGATCCACCCGGGGGCCAAGATAGGGCGCCGTTTCTTTATCGACCATGGAATGGGTGTGGTAATAGGAGAGACCGCAATCGTTGGAGATGACTGTACCCTGTACCATGGAGTCACCTTAGGCGGCACCAGCTGGGATAAAGGCAAGCGTCACCCAACCTTGGGAAACAATGTGATTGTGGGAGCCGGTGCCAAGGTTCTGGGGCCGATTAACGTTGGAGATGACGCCAGAGTGGGTTCTAACGCTGTGGTTCTAAAACCTGTGCCAGCCGGAGCCACGGTTATAGGTGTTCCAGGACGACTGGTTGAGCCGAGCAAACCGGTCGACGATAGCAGACGTAAGGCCATGGCGGATAAGATGGGTTTTGACGCATACGGTGCCACCAAGGATGCCCCAGACCCCGTGGCTCATGCCATCAACTGCATGCTGGATCATATTCATGTAATGGATGAACGCATGAAGAGTATGTGCAACGCAATCAAAACGGTTAGTGGCGAACAGCTGGATATTGAGCTGCCCAGTCTGGATTCATGTGAGATATCTTCGACGGCTGAAGAGCTTAGTAAGCTGGAGTCGCAGGGGGGCACCGAAGATGATTCAGACTCAAAATAACAGAGCCGACGTAATAGTTGACTAATTTACTTGGTATAGTATATTAGAATTATTAGATATATTAGTCAGGCCCTAAGGAGTAGTCAACGTGAAACTTACCACCAAGGGACGCTATGCAGTAACTGCGATGCTTGACCTGGCCATTCATGCAGGCTCGGGTCCTATCACCCTTGCAGATGTGGCCAGCAGACAGCATATTTCGCTCTCGTATCTGGAGCAGTTGTTTGCCCGCTTGCGCAGAAGATCTCTTGTGTCCAGTGTGCGTGGACCGGGAGGGGGGTATATGCTTGGGCGCGAGGCGAAGGATATCTCTATTGCCGAGGTGATATCGGCAGTGGATGAGAACGTCGATACCACTAATTGCGGTGGTTCTAACAACTGTCAGGAGAATCGACCCTGTCTTACCCACGACTTATGGCAAAATCTCAGTGACCGTATCTATGAATATCTGCATGGAATCTCTCTGCACGATCTGGTTCTGAAAAATAGTCTACAGCGGGAGAGTGAGCGTCAGAATCTGATAACAGATACGCCACAACAGGATTCTGCAGTAGACTTGGTTTCTGGTTCCCAGTCTAGGCTATAAAGATTTACGAATTGTTATTGGAGCAAGAATTAATGAAGTTACCGATCTATATGGATTATTCGGCCACTACACCGGTTGATCCCAGGGTTGCCAAGAGCATGATGGAGTGTCTCACACCGGATGGCGCATTCGGCAACCCGGCATCCCGCTCCCATCAGTATGGCTGGGATGCGGAGAAACTGGTGGAGGAAGCGCGGAGTAATGTGGCAGATCTGGTAAATGCTGATCCTAAAGAGATCATCTGGACCTCAGGCGCCACCGAATCGGATAACCTTGCCATCAAAGGTGTCGCCCACTTCTATCAGAAAAACGGTAAACACATCATCACCAGCAAGACAGAACACAAAGCGGTTCTGGATAGCTGTCGCCATCTGGAACGTGAAGGTTTCGAAGTTACCTATATGGATCCGCAGCCGAACGGCCTGATAGATCTGGCCAAGCTGGAGGCGGCGATACGGGATGACACCATCCTGGTATCGATTATGCATGTGAATAACGAGATCGGTGTGGTGCAGGACATAACGGCTATCGGTGAGCTGACACGCTCCAAAAAGGTGCTGTTTCATGTGGATGCCGCCCAAAGTGCGGGCAAGGTGCCTATCGACCTGAAAGAGATGAAGGTCGATCTTATGTCCTTCTCGGCACACAAGATCTATGGACCCAAGGGTATCGGCGCCCTATATGTGCGACGTAAACCCAGGGTGCGGATTGAGGCGCAGATGCACGGTGGTGGTCATGAACGCGGCATGCGTTCCGGTACTTTACCGACCCATCAGATAGTTGGGATGGGTGAGGCCTTCCGTATCGCCAAGGAAGAGATGCAGTCAGAGAACGAGAAGTTATTGTCGTTGCGCAATCGTCTCTGGGACGGCATCAAGGATATGGAGGAGGTATACCTGAATGGTGATCTGGAACAGCGGGTGGCCGGTAACCTCAACGTAAGTTTTAATTTTGTAGAGGGTGAGTCACTGATCCTGGCCCTGCGTGACATAGCGGTATCTTCCGGTTCCGCCTGTACCTCGGCCAGTCTAGAACCGAGCTACGTGTTGCGTGCTTTGGGTCGGGATGATGAGTTGGCGCACAGCTCTATCCGTTTTACCTTCGGTCGTTTTTCTACCGAAGAAGAGGTGGATCTGGTGATCGATAAGATCAGGCGCGAAGTGACACGTCTACGTGATCTATCCCCGTTGTGGGAGATGTTCCAAGACGGCGTTGATCTTAAATCGATCAATTGGTCGGGGCACTAAAACAACAACCAAGAACCCGCAGAGCTTTTTAAGTGTCAACATATTAGGGTGGGCGCTTTTGTAGGAGAGAGATGATGGCATACAGTGATAAGGTTTTAGACCATTACGAGAACCCGCGTAACGTAGGTACTCTGGATAAAGATGATAAAGATGTCGGCACTGGCATGGTGGGTGCACCGGCATGCGGTGACGTGATGCGTCTGCAGATCAAGGTGAGCGAGTCAGGCGTGATTGAGGACGCCAAGTTCAAGACCTACGGATGTGGCTCGGCCATCGCCTCCAGTAGCCTGCTGACAGAGTGGGTGAAAGGCAAGACCCTGGAAGAGGCACAGCAGATCAAGAACATAGAGATCGCGGAGGAGCTGGCGCTACCACCGGTGAAGGTGCACTGCTCGGTGCTGGCGGAAGATGCCATTAAGGCGGCAGTCAACGACTATACCCAGAAACAGAAAGAGTCCTGAGTGAGTAAAGAGAGATATCTATGGCAATAACTATGACTGAAGCTGCCGCCAACCATGTGCAGCGTTTTCTGGAGAACCGCGGCAGCGGTTTGGGTATTCGTCTCGGGGTACGTACCTCGGGCTGTTCCGGTATGGCCTATGTGCTGGAGTTCGCCGATGAGCAGAATGAAGATGATGTGATCTTTGAGGATCGCGGCGTCAAGGTGTTGGTGGATCAGAAAAGCCTTACCTACCTGGATGGCACGGAACTGGATTACGGTAAGGAGGGATTGAATGAAGGTTTTAAATTCAACAACCCCAACACCAAGGATCAGTGCGGTTGTGGCGAAAGTTTCACAGTTTAATTTTATGTTCTGATTACGATATCCCCTCACCTGAAAATGTGAGGGGATATTATTTTACGGTATCCGATAACAGCACCATGTTAGATTTCTCCAAAAACTATTTTGAACTGTTTGGATTGCCGGTGGATTATTCCGTCGATGCCACGGCGTTGGCAGATAATTATCGGAACCTGCAACGGGTGGTGCACCCGGACAGATTTGCCTCGGCTTCAGATCAAGAGCGCCGTCTCTCCATGCAGGGAGCCACCCTGATCAACGAGGCCTTCCAGACCTTGAAGGATCCGATGTTGCGCGCCAGGTATCTTCTGTCACTACATGGCATTGATATGGGAGATGGTAAGGATGCAACCCAAGACATGGAGTTCCTGATGGAGCAGATGGAGTTACGGGAACAATTATCCGAAGTAAAAGATCAGGCCGATCCACTGGATGTGGTGGCAAAGATAATTGGCAATATCGATGACAAGATTAGCTTATTGATCGAACAGCTTACAGAACAGTTCGCCTCCGCCGTGCCCGAGCATCTGGACCTGGCGCGGGATACAGTATTGAAGATGCAATTTCTACAAAAGTTGCACCAGGATGCGGAATCCCTGGAGGCAGAACTGGAGGATGCGTTGTAATGGCACTGCTACAACTTTCCGAGCCGGGTCAGTCTGCTGCGCCCCATCAACACAAACTGGCCGCAGGCATCGACCTAGGCACCACCAACTCCCTGGTGGCCAGTGTGCGTTCCGCTGAGGCTGAGACCCTGCCGGATACCGAAGGTCGACATCGCTTGCCGTCGGTGGTGCGTTATCTGCCGGATGAGATAGTAGTGGGATACGCAGCCAAGGCGCAGGCCGCGACCGATCCCCTGAATACAGTTGTCTCCGCCAAGCGTCTGCTGGGTCGAGGCATTGATGACATCAAGAGTTTGGGCGAACGTCTGCCTTACGAGTTCCGACAGGATGATACGGCGGTGCCGCGCATTCATACCGCTGCCGGTGATGTCAGTCCGGTGGAAGTGTCGTCCGAGATATTGAAGTGCCTGGCACGACGGGCGGAAGATACTCTGGGAGGTGAACTGACCGGTGTGGTGATAACCGTTCCGGCCTACTTCGATGACGCCCAGCGTCAGGCTACCAAGGACGCGGCCAAGCTGGCCGGTCTGAATGTGTTGCGTCTGCTGAATGAGCCCACCGCTGCGGCGGTGGCCTATGGTCTGGATAGCGGTTCCGACGGCATCCATGCCATCTATGACCTGGGTGGCGGTACCTTTGACATATCTATCCTGCGTCTCAATCGTGGTGTATTCGAAGTGCTATCCACCGGAGGCGACTCCGCCCTGGGCGGAGACGATCTGGACCGGTTGGTGGCGCAGTGGATCATGCAGCAGGCAGGTATAAAGGATGATGCAGGGCACGCCATGTTGCGCCGTCTCATGCGTGATGCCTGTGCAGCCAAAGAGGCGCTTACCGAATCCGATAGCGCCGATATCAAGCTGGAGCTGGAGGACGGGACCTTCTGGGAAGGGAGCATCAGCCGCGCAAAATTCAACGAACTGATAGAACCACTTGTCCGCAAGACCCTGGGCCCCTGTCGGCGCGCCCTGCGTGATGCCGGGATCAAGGCGGAAGAGGTGGAAGACGTGGTGATGGTGGGTGGCTCCACTCGTGTGCCCCTGGTGCGGCAGATGGTGGGTGAGTTCTTTGCTACCGAAGTACTTACCAGTATCGATCCGGACCGCGTGGTGGCGGTGGGCGCAGCTATCCAGGCAGACGTGCTGGCCGGCAACAAGCCGGACGGCGAGATGCTGCTGCTGGATGTGAATCCACTCTCTCTGGGTATCGAGACCATGGGTGGTCTGGTGGAGAAGATCATCCCGCGCAACACCACCATCCCTGTGGCTCGGGCCCAAGAATTCACTACATTCAAGGATGGCCAGACCGCACTGGCGATTCACGTGTTGCAGGGTGAACGTGAGCTGGTGAGTGACTGCCGTTCCCTGGCGCGGTTTGAACTGCGTGGCATTCCGCCCATGGTGGCTGGCGCCGCCCGTATCCGAGTAACCTTCTCTGTGGATGCCGATGGTCTGCTACATGTGGAAGCGGAAGAGCAGTCCAGTGGTGTGAAGACCGGCATCGAGGTGAAGCCGTCTTACGGCTTAACCGATGGTGAGATCGAGGGGATGCTGCGAGACTCCATCGACTATGCGCAAAAAGACCTGGAGGCACGACGTCTGCGCGAGCAGCAGGTGGAGGCGGAGCGGGTGATCGAGGCCCTGCGTGCTGCCCTGGAGGCCGATGGCGATGAGCTGTTGAACGCGGCAGAGAGGGAGATGGTGAATAGCCAATTGGCACAGATGGTTGAAATCTCCACTTCGGATGACCATATCCGAATACAGCAGGAGATCGAAGCCCTGGAGAAGGCCTGTGAGTTCTATGTGGAGCGGCGTATGAATGCCAGTGTCACTAAGGCCATGTCAGGCCATAAGGTCGATGAATTTGAATAGGGTGCAACCCTAGGATAGACAAGATGCCAAAGATTACATTTCTACCCCATGCAGAGGTTTGCCCGGAGGGAGAGACCATCGAGGTGGAGTCCGGTGAGACCATCTGTGAGGCTGCGCTGGAGCACGGCATAGAGATAGAGCATGCCTGTGAGATGTCCTGCGCCTGCACCACCTGCCATGTCATCATTAGGGAAGGGTTTGATTCCTTGGAAGAGTCGGACGAGCTTGAAGACGATATGCTGGACAAGGCCTGGGGTCTGGAACCGGAATCACGTCTTAGTTGCCAGGCCAAGGTAGGGGATAAGGACTTGGTAGTAGAGATCCCCAAATACACCATAAATATGGTATCTGAAAACCACTGACTGGAGGGTTGGCATGGGACTGAACTGGACGGATGTACTGGATATCGCCATTGAGCTGGATGAAGCGCATCCGGATGTGGATCCACAATCCGTTAACTTTGTGGATCTGCGCAACTGGGCGCTGGAACTGCCGGGGTTTGAAGGCGATCCGGAGCGCTGCGGCGAGAAGGTCCTGGAGGCGATACAGGCCGCGTGGATCGAAGAGAGAGATTGAACCTATTTCTTGAGAGGCTAGAAAGATGAAAAGAATCGCCCTGTTTCTCCTTACCAATATCGCTATCATATTCGTACTAAATATCTCCATGCGTCTGTTGGGATTCGAGGGCTATATGGATGCCCAGGGGATCGATCTAAACCTAAATGCGCTCCTGGTGTTCGCCATGATCTTCGGTATGGGCGGATCCTTTATCTCTCTTCTTATCTCCAAATGGTCGGCCAAGCGTATGACTGGGGCCAGGGTGATCGAACAGCCTAGCAACAGCACGGAGAGGTGGTTGGTGGATACAGTTCAGACTCAGGCGCAACGCGCCGGCATTGGTATGCCAGAGGTGGCTATCTTTGATTCCCCCCAACCCAATGCCTTTGCCACCGGAGCCAATCGCAACAGCGCACTGGTGGCTGTCAGCACCGGCCTGCTGCAGAATATGAATCAGGATGAGGTTGAGGCAGTACTGGCGCACGAGATCACCCATGTCTCTAATGGCGACATGGTTACTCTGGCCCTGATTCAGGGGGTGGTAAATACCTTTGTTATTTTTCTCTCTCGGGTCATTGGCCACACAGTGGACCGGGTGGTATTCAAGAACGAACGTGGCCACGGGATAGGTTTTTGGATCACCACCATTGTGGCTGAACTGGTGTTGGGTATACTGGCCAGCATCATCGTGATGTGGTTCTCCCGACAGAGAGAGTTCCGCGCCGATGCCGGTGGGGCCGGACTAGCTGGACGCGGCAGTATGATCGCTGCACTGGAAAGGTTGAAGGCAGCACACGAACAGCCGGAACTGCCAGACAAGCTGGCAGCCTTTGGTGTTTCTGGTAAGACAGCGGGTGGTTTCTCCAGCCTGTTCCGCTCTCATCCACCGCTGGATGAGCGAATCCAGGCCCTGCGGGAAGGCCGCTGAATAATTGTAGTTAGAAATATAATCCTCAGGAAATCTAAAAAATGTCGTTAGTGAAAGCTTTGCGTGGGCTGCGCCCAACCCCTGGTCGTGAATCGGATGTCGCTGCACCGCCCTATGATGTGATGAGTGCCGCCGAGGCCAGAGAGATGGTAGGAGGGCGCCCCTGGAGCTTTCTGCATATCTCCCGTCCCGAGGTGGATTTGCCGGTTGATACCGATCCTTATGCACCTGAGGTGTATGCCAAGGCGGCAGAGAACCTGGCTAATATGCGGGAACAGGGGATCCTGGCCCAGGATGAAGAGCCAAGCTATTACGTCTATCGTTTGACCATGGGGGAACACCAGCAGACCGGACTGGTGGCGGCAGCTTCGGTCGAGGCATATGACCAGGACCGGATCAAGAAACACGAATTCACCCGCCCAAATAAAGAGGATGATAGGGTACGCCAGATAGAGGCACTGCAGGCCCAGACCGGACCGGTATTTCTGGTTTATCGCAGTAATGATGTGGTGGATTCAACCCTGTCCCATGTCGCGACAACTATCCCTGATATGGATGTAACCGCTGCAGATGGAGTGCGCCATGAGATCTGGGTGGTATCGGATACAGATACGGTTGCAAAACTGACAGAAGCCTTTGACCAGATGGATGCCCTGTATGTGGCCGATGGACACCACCGCTCGGCTGCAGCCTCCAGGGTTGCGGCCAGCAGCAAGGCGGCTAATCCAAATCACAGCGGCGAAGAGGACTACAATTATTTTCTGAGTGTGATCTTTCCGCACAACCAGATGCAGATCCTAGATTACAATCGGGTGGTGCGTGACCTGAACGGGATGGACAGGGATACCTTTCTGCAAAAGGTCGCAGAGCGCTTCATCCTGAAAGAGAGCGATACACAGTTCAAGCCGACTACCATTGCCGAGTTTGGCATGTACCTGGATGGACAGTGGTACAGCCTGCAACTGGATGAGTCACGTATCCCTCAAGACGATCCGGTGGCGAGCCTGGATGTAAGTCTGTTGGCCAACGAGCTGATTGAGCCCCTGCTCGGTATCTCCGATCCACGCCGGGATGAACGCATCGACTTCGTTGGTGGTATTCGCGGCCTGGGAGGTCTGGAGAAGCGAGTGGACAGCGGCGAGATGGCCGTGGCCTTCGCTTTATTTCCGACCTCGATGGAGGCCCTGATGGCGGTGGCCGACGCCGGTGAGGTGATGCCGCCCAAGTCCACCTGGTTTGAGCCCAAACTGGCCGACGGATTGGTTAGTCACCTATTGGGTTAGACTTATATAAACAAGCTGGACCTTGTAATAATAAACATATATTGAACTAGCAGAATTTACTGACAATATACTGCGGTTGAGTGTATATGCATATTAAGTTAATAGTTTGACACAGTTGTTCGGTAAAGAGGGAGGTGTAGATTGAAAACAAGAATTCTAGCATCTGCTACCCATCTTCTAGCAAGTTTTGTCGTTATCTCGGCATTTTTACTGGTTGTTTATGTTGTCTGGTATCCAGGCCCTCTATCTGACTTACATGTGGTCATGGATGCTATCAAAGTGGTTATCGGGGTTGACCTTATTCTTGGCCCCTTAATGACTTTGATTGTCTTTGATGTTCGAAAGTCACGCAAAGTGCTGGCTAGAGATTTATCATTTATTGTATTTATACAGCTGTCTGCGCTGGCTTGGGGTGGCTATATGACGCACAAAGCCCGCTCGGTTTTTTTGGTCTTTCACTTCGATACCATATATTCCGTCGCTAGAAATGACATATCTAGCGAAAAGGTTGGTGGTGATCTAAGCATGCCATGTTTCTGGCAGCGGCCTAAACAAGTATATATACCCAAGCTTGAGGCGGGTGAGGTGGCCCAGAATATCCGTGATATATATGCTGGAGTTGGGCGTCCCGTCCAGTATCAAGTGGCAAGATATTTACCAATGGAAGGCCATACTAAAATGGCACTTAAATACGCAATGGATATGACGGTTTATACTAAAAATGAGAGCAACAAATCTCAGCTCAATGCATTCTTGCGGCATCACGGCGGTACTGTGGAACAATATGCCTTTTACCCCTTGGAATATGGCCCGTATAAATCCATTGTCGGCATCAGTCGAGAGAATCTGGAATTGGTTGGATTACTTTTGCCTGTGACCGATAACTAAAAATACAGTGTCGTTAACTTGTAAAGAAATTTTTCAGGAATAATTATCAACACTGCCGGCGGTAGCTAATTACTGCCAATTACAGTTCGAACAAATTTCTTTTAAAGACGTTGCGGCAATATGGCAGTCTTGGATTTTTCAGGTAGCGGCGGAATGTCCGCAGCAGATGCTGGTGGGGTCCTATCGCCAAAGTCCATTTAGCTTGAGCCAGAGCTGATCAATGTTTGATCAGTCATGTGTTTTATTTATTTAAGAGGATTGCATTAGCATCATGGATATCTTATCTGAAATATGGTCTATCTATGCCAATCGTTTATGTTGATTGCGATAATCTGGTAACGAAAAAAGCAGCAAGAGTATGTGTTGAATCAGAGGTATGTTTACTCCGTGTTTCTGGCGCAGGAGTTGGCGATCTTTTCGTATACCTCCAAGGTGTTTCTGGCGGTATCTGTCCAGGTGAAGCCTTGCGTGCGTTCTAAAGCGATTTTTGCTTTTTTAGCGCGAATTACTTCATTCAGCAACATGGTTTCGTATTTCTCTTTGATATCATTAATATTGTCAGGGTCAGCAGGTAATCCTCCATCGCCAACCACCTCTACCATGGAACTGTTGTTGCCGTATATAACGGGTATGCCGCAACTCATAGCCTCAAGTGGCGGTAAGCCAAATCCCTCGTAGAAGCTTACGTAACTTAATGCTATGGCCCCAGAGTAAACATTTGCGAGGTCGTTATCATCTACAAAACCAATAAAATACAGTCTATCACCATTCTTCTTGGCAATATCAAGTATCTCATCTTGCATCCAACCGACTTTCCCGGCTATAACAAAATTGATGTTCAGGTCAGGATGCTCTCTTATAAGGAGAAGGAACGCCTCGATGGAGTTTGCTAGATTCTTTCTGGGTTCTAGCGTAGACAGAGATAGTAGATATGGTGTATCAGGTATCCCATATTTTGCTCGTGTCTTGGCAAGTACTTCTGAATCATAACATGGCTTAAACATGTCATAGTTACAGGCTTCATATATGACATGTATCTGATCCTGGTGAATCATCGGGTAATATGACAATAGATCCTGTTTGGTAGCATTTGATACCGCGATAAATTCCGATTTTTTGTCTATGACAAGCTGCATGCCACTATTTGCGTTCTTAATATTATTCTCTGTATGGAATTGCGGAAAGAGTAGGTGCGTAAGATCGTGAATGGTTGTAACCATTCTGGTTGCGCAGTTGTTGAAGAGTATATGGGATTGCGGTTGTGTTAGGTGTACTACATCATATCCTCCGAATCTCAGGCGTGGATGGTGGTTAAGTACTACTCTAAATGCAATCCACTTGATATGTCTTAGTATCTGAATAACCTTTTTTAGGGAATGTCCTTTTATAAACCTCTTGGTCGTATCCTTTAGTTTCCATATTGTGCCAGGTTTAGTGCCAGCCTTTGCTGGAACAGATGATTTACGTAGCTCATTAGTGAAGTCATGGATGTTAGCTATCTTGAAATACATCCCTTGCTCCCATAAGACGTCTATATCCCAACGTGAGTCATTGCGGTCAATCAGGCTTAGCATTGCCAGTAGTAATTCGCATACATAACGGGTTGTTCCGTCCTGGTTGCCCGGAAGTGCTTTATTGGCCTCGACAAGAACCTTAATCTTCTTATTCATATATGGATGGTTATATTTGGTTTAAACGAGGGTATCTTGATCGCGTCTTGTCTGAAAGTGCATGCTGGTTTATTGCGTGTGCCCTAGGCGTTGACATACAATAACAATAGGCAGGTTCCAAGGATGAATTACGAGAAAGCTAATTGTAGCAGGGATGTAGTGCTCGTGCATCCTGTAGAATTCGGAATTTTCATAATAGAGATTTATTGATGGAGCAGTTGCGCGAAGCTCACGAGATGCTTATTTTTCAGCATATCCCGAAGACAGCCGGAACCACTCTTTCGTTTATACTTGCGCAGAACTTCGAAGAAGAAGATATCTATCATATTAGAAATCTTAAACAGATGCGTGGGCCTGCTTATAGTAGGCATTTTGGATCGGTCGAGGATTTTGCGGCACTAGATCCTGACGAGAGAAATAGGTTTCGTTGTATTATCGGACATGCTCCTTTTGGACTGCATAACCATCTAACTCGTCCTGTTAGCTACATCACTTTCCTACGTGATCCGGTCAAACGCGTGATATCGCAGTACCACCAGCATCAACGAATGGTAAGGGCAAATGAGCTTGACGATGATCAGCTTACTTTTGAGCAGTTTCTTGAATTGAAGCCAGCTGTTCTTAATAATCACCAGACTCGTTTTGTTAGCGGGGTGAAGTCCAACTCACTCTCTCCTGAAGAATGTTATCAGAAGGCGCGTTCTAATATTGATGAATATTTTTCGCTTGTAGGAATAGTGGAGCGGTTTGATGAGTCTCTGCTGTTACTTTCAAAAGAGTTCTGTCTGCCGCGTGTCACCTACGTAAGAAGAAACACTACCGCGCGTAAGGAGTTACTAAGCGATATTGATCCGTCTATTATCGATATGATTCAACAGGCCAATCATTACGATACGCTTCTTTATCAGTATGCTGTTGCCTTGTTAGATGAAAAGATTGGTCTTTATGGTGCTGAGTTCGGTTATGATCTGAGGAGATTCAGAAGGAGGCAACTGCTTGATACGACACGGCTCTGGGCAACGAAAATATTTCGCGGTTCAGTTAGGCGGGTAATTCATGCCGCCAGATCTATCATTTTACGATGAATCCTGATTTTCAAAAACTGTTGAAGAATTCCAGCTGGGCGCTTCAAACCACCTACGGCGCATCTCCCAAGTTATGTTTGGGATTAATTCTGTCATCTCTGCTTGCTTCAGTCGTGCCGGCCAGTTTGGCAGTCATATTCGGAATGTTGGTGGGGGTGTTCAAACGCGCCATGGAGGCCGTGCAACCTGATTTCGCACTTATATCTCTATGGTTAGGTCTTGCGTTGCTATTCATACTGATTGGCGCAATTTGTGAGATTGTCGGGCGTTATTGTACTCAGCGTTTGAATGATGAGCTTTTGTTATCTGTTTCGTCCAGGATACTGAACCACTCTGCAGATATGGACCTTGCTTTCTTCGAAGATGCAGAGTCTCAGAATATTCTATTTCGTGCCACCCAGAATTCTGGAAAGGATTTATTGAAGCTTGTTCAGGACACAACCAATCTCATATCTATGCTGATTCAATTCTGTTCGTTGTTTGCAGTGATGTTTTGGATCGAGCCCTTTTATTCTCCGCTACTTATTGTGTTTAGCCTTCCCTGGATGCTGTATCAGTGGAAGATGGCCAATCTGAAGTACAAGATCGCACAATCAAATACCACTAGGCGTCGCTGGATCCGTTATTATTCGAGTCTGCTCCAAAACCGAATAAATATAGTTACGACCAAGCTATTTAAACTGGCGCCGCTTTTATTAAGGCGTTTCCAAGCGACCATGGAGAGCGTTATATCGGATAATAGAAGATTCTATTCAAGACAGGCTGTCGGTAGCTTTATTGCCGCAATCGCGCTGTCCGTTATTTTGATTTTTTTAACCGGATTGATTGGATATAAGACGTTGGTCGGAGAGAGTTCAATTGAGAGCTTTGTGACCTTCTGGGCTGCAGTCTTTCGTTTTCGTGACACGCTTTCACGCATGGTTACTTCTCTAGCTGGAAGTCTTGGCAGTATGTTGTTTGTAACTAATATGCTGGATTTCCTCAAAACCAGCCCTGCCATTGATCAGGCAAAGGGGCAGAAGCCTGCCGCAATCAGAGGTAATATCATATTTGAAGACGTAGAATTTAGTTATGCTGGAAGCGATGAATCGTCGCTGAGAAAATTGACTCTATCTATACAGCAGGGAGAAACGGTTGCCTTTGTAGGTGCGAATGGTGCAGGAAAGACGACCGCTGCTAAACTGATCGCGCGGATTTATGATGTTACAAATGGAACCTTGCGAATTGATCAAACAGATGTTCGCTCTATTTCTCCTGCATTCCTGCATAAACATATAGCGTATGTCGGACAAAGCCCAGTCGTATTTGAGGCTACAGTGCATGAAAATATTGCATTTGGAGATTGGGAACGGTTGCTGGATGACAGTGAAGCCGTAAGGGATATCGCTGTAAGGGCGGGGGTTGATCATATGATCTCCGGTATGCCTGAGGGGTATGAAACTATGCTGGGGAGAACGTTTGGAAAGTACGATCTTTCCGGTGGGCAATGGCAGCAACTAGCTATCGCTCGTGCCTTGGCCAAGGATGCGGATATCTATATCCTTGACGAGCCAACCTCTAACCTAGATGTAAAAACAGAACACGATATCTATAAGCGTTTCCAAGAACTCGCGGCAGGAAAGACAACCATCTTGATTACTCATAGGTTCTCTTCTGTAAATATGGCGGACCGGATCTTTGTGTTCGATGAAGGAGAGGTTGTTGAGTCGGGTACCCATCGTGAGCTTTTATCTAATGGTGGGGTATATGCAAGCTTATACAATATTCACGCAAGTGAGATTCTATGATTCAAGATGTGGATGTAACAATGGCGGCTAGTGATGCAAGGTTCTGTATTCATATTGGGTTGAGCAAGACAGCTACGACATCTCTGCAGAATCGATTTTTTCCTGGACATCCTGAGATAGAATATCTTGGCAAGTACAACCCAGGGGCTCTGCATGTAAGACCAAAATTCTATAATGATGCTGCAACGAAGATATTCGAGCATATTCAAAGAAGGCCGATCGACGTAGAAGAAGCGGGCGCATTGAGGCGGCTACTTAATGAGAAGATACTGCCGCATCTTGATTTAGATAAATTGCTAGTGATTTCTTCGGAGGGAATATCGAGCGGGCTAATGGCAAGTAGGATGCGTAGGGCTAACAACTTCAAGAGTATATTCGGCGATTGTAAGATTCTTATCGTGCTTAGGGAGCCGTTAGATTTGATGGAGTCGCTCTATTTCCAGAAATTGAAGGAATCCGTGCTAAGAAAAAGAGGTTTGTGGAGTAGAGATAACATCTATTTCTCAATCGAAGAATGGTTTGGCAGATTCTGGAAAAACGAGCTAGCCGGTCCATTATGGCATCTTGATTATTATCACACTATCAAAGCGTATGCGGAGATATTTGGCGATGAAAACGTTGGTGTATTCCTATATGAACAGTTGAAAGAAAATCCAAGTGGGTTCTTGCGTGGAATATGTTCCTTTGCAGGAATTAGCGCTGATGCAAGTGTGGATATTCTTGGGAGTCGTCAACATAATGTTCGCTGGAACAAAGAGCATCTAAATCGACTCAGGGAGATACAGTCCTCATTTATTCATTCATTGATATTTCGTTTCTACTCTCGGGATGGAAGGAAATCAGCTCTTGGTTTGGTTGATACTGAAAATCTAACAAATAGCAAAAAGGCTGAAGCTGAGATACCTGATTGCTGGAAAACTAGGATTTGTGAATATGTCAGTCCTGGTAATAGAATTTTGAGGGATAGATGGAATCTCCCTCTGGATAAATATAACTATCCCCTTTGATACTTTAACTCAACTACAAAAATCTGATGATCATCAGTCATAAGTACAAATATCTTTTTATCCAGAATGCCAGGACCGCCAGTAGCTCTATGGGGATGGAGCTTTGCAACCTATACGATGGAGAGCGGATTTTAAAGAAACATGCGCGTTATAGTGATTTCATAATAAATGCGTCAGATGAGGAGAAACATTACTTTGCGTTTACTGGTCAGCGTAATCCGTTGGATGCTTTGGTGACCCTGTATTTTAGGGCGAAGTATGAGAAGATCGAAAAGATGCAGGCTAATCCCAACTTGGAAAAATGGAAGAACAGGACAAAGCGAATCGCTAAATGGAGATATATAAACGATAATGATATGAGTTTTGAGCAGTATTTTAATCTATATCATAGTGTTAAGATCGACAGATCATATAGAAAGGTTGATCGGGCTCGAATGGACTACGTGTATAGGTATGAGAATCTGCAAGAAGACTTTAGTGCTATTCTAGAGGCCATTGGTATAGAACAAAAACGTGAGCTTCCGCAACATAGCACAAAAACCAAACGAAAAAGCAGCGACTTCTATCAATATTTCACTCCAAGCATGCGTTCGCGAGTGCAGATTGTTTATGGTAGGAGTTATAAGGAAATGGGTTACTCATTTCCAGATGACTGGGTTAGGCCAGCCTTAAAAGATTGGTTGCTGTTTTACAAGGATATGTTTGCAAAGCTATCAGTGCGGATGATTGGCAGGACGTTTTCTATATTGACTTCGTTCGCTAAAAGCTAGCATAAGCTCAGGATTTAACTTTCTTTAGGTGGTGATATTGTCAGGTCGATATGCGACTGCATTCTTCCAGGAATGACTCTATCGATAGTGGCATTTCAATCTCGATAAAATCTGGTAAAGGGCGCAACGGTACTTGATAGATGATGGTTGGCTTGTGCTGGTTACGGAAGAAGCACTCTTGACATGAAATAGTTCCGCCAGCTTGTTGGAAATCTATGCGCAAAGAACGGCTATGAGCATTTCTCCAGACTTGGTCAAAACGGTTTTCAGCCAGACTTCCAAAAATCTCTGTCTCGTTCTGGGCATAACTGCAAAATGCCAGTGTGCCATCTGAGTTTAATGTGGGTGCATATAGTGGCTTTGCGCAACACAGTTCACCTTTGGAGGTAAGATCATTACGGCCAGATGCCTTTCGTTCACCCTCCTTGTAATTATATCGGGATAGAGCCTCCTGATCAGGAACCAGAATATCATCGATATCTATCCCCCGGTAGTTGAATGGGCGTAGTGTTTTGACTGTGAACAGATCTGCTCCGCTATCCTGAGCTAGCTTGAGCAATTCTGTAAGTTGGGATTCTGAGCGCTTTGTTGCCAATGATCTGAATTCAATCAATGGGCTGCTTACACCAAGTCTTTGTTTGGTTTCTGACAGCAGTTTGATTGTCTGTATTACCCGCTCTAACTTACCACCTTTGCGGTAGGTCTGATATGTTTCTTGATCCGCTCCATCAGCGCATACAATAATTGTGCTTGGCCCGGCAGCTACCAGACTATCGATCCGTTTTTGTGTATTGCCCGCATTGCCATTGGTGCTTATCACAGTCCTTATTTGGCTGTCTGTGGCGTATGAGATCATCTCCGGGAGATGTGGATGCAGTAGTGGTTCACCCCAATCCCAAAACAACATAAACAGTAAAGAATCTCTAAGCGCATCCACTGCCTGGCGGTAAAGCTCGAAGTCCATATGTTCAGCAGGCCTTCCCAGTGATTTAGTACCGGTGGGACAAGCTGGGCAGTGCAGATTACAGTGGGTAGTAACTCCTACATGAAGGATGTGTGGATATGCAATTTCATAATATTTCAGTAGATTGCGATTTATTGCCTGACGAGCGATGTTTCTCCGTTTTTTATTGGATAATGGGCAATGATAAATCAGGCGTTCCTGATTTATCGGGAAGGTCTCCATTTGCTGGAGCTCGCTCAGGCGATGCTTGTAGCCCAAATATTGAATAAGGATCTTTTTCAGGTGGCTCATCATGTTCTTTTCCAGAAGGCAAGCCGGTGAAGACGCCTTGGGTTAGGCCGGTCTGGGCGGTCCTGGATCATTTTCCAGAACTGCTCATTTGATTCCTGACTGGCCTCAATAGGATCTGGCCAGGATGTGGCGCCCACTCGATTATTGGTAATGATTTGGCAGCCACATGCCAGGGCTTCAACGGCAATGCGGCCGAATGCGTGCAGCATTACCGGGGCAATAACAACAGCTTTGTATTGGTTATACAGTTCTGGCATATCGTTATAGTTAACTGAGAGATACTCTATTTGTTCTACAGGATATCCTGCAGCCTCAGCCAAACTGAATGCCTCTGGTGCTACACGCACCGGGTCTCCGGTGATGAGGGCGGCATGCTTGCGTTGATCAAAAGGCCTGGTATTTTTGAATAACGATAGATCTATTGGGCAGGCTATAACGTATTGGCGATGTGTTTTTATGTTGATTATCGTGTTTATGGCTTTACGATGTAATGGCGAGAGAAAGTGTATCGCGTCACATAGGTTGTATAGCCTTTCAAATGCGTTGGGAATGCTTCTCCCGCAACTACAACTCAGCCTTTTCAATGGCTTCGTCTGGACGCATTTTCCGTCCCTGGTTGCACATGGATGTACGTCATGCTCAGACCTGATGACATACCCGCGGTAACCACGGATTTTTTCAGACCAAAGCTGAGCCCAGCGGTATTCTTCCTTTTCACCAAGACCACCAAATGGACGTAGATTGGACAGTATTACAGTGTCGTAATTATCCAGGTCAACAGGATCGTCCGGTAGGATAATATCAACCTCTACATCATGCGGGGCATTAGCTAGGTGTTCTCGTATACTCAATTCAGCTCCGCCGGAGAAATCTAGAGAACAAGAATGGACTAAAAGAAGACGCATATGTGTGTGCTGTTGTTGGGATGATTTGGTAATAGTTGTTCTAAGTGTGGCGAATAATGATTTCCCGAACTAGTTTTTTCAGGAAGGGCAAGGTTCTTGCGCATCGCTGCAGCGAAGGGCTGCGCAAATAATATCCATGAGCTTTTTTGAGCGCCTTGCTTGTAAAGTCTTCGTCAAAATTTATGGCCTCTGGGAACCACCCACCCTCGGTAAGCTCGTAGTTAATACCACACTCTTTACATTTAGGTATAGACTCTTTTTCGTAGAAAAGCCTTTTTCTCAAACTCTTGGCTTCAGACGAGTTCCATATCTGACTAAGTGGGGTTTTGAAGATATTACCTACCTTTAATTCCGAAGTATAATCATATCCACATGGTATAACTTCACCATTAGCAGAGATATTGCACATAAACCACATTTTTCTGCACTGCACTTCTCTACGCACGCGCTCGAAGGTGCCATTATGATATTTGTATCTTCGATATTCCGTATCGTCTGGAACCAATAATTCGTCTTCGGCATCCAGACCGCAACTAGGGTTCACGGTTTTTACCGTGAATACATCAACTCCTATCTTCTTTGCAAAACTCCTCATGTGTTCCAGTTCATGCTCATTTTGCTTCATTATGACCATTCGAAGATTTATTCTTGTGTTTGATCTGAGCTTTTTCTTCAGTTGTACAAGGTTGCGTAATCCCTCTACTGCTTTTGATAGCCTTCCCTTTTTGCGGTAGATCTCATACATATCTTGATCGAGCGAATCAATTGCCACGATCAATGTAGTGAGGCCAGATGTTAGGATTCTTTTTAGGTAGTTATTATCTTGTAGAAAGTGGGCGTTGGTGCTGGTCAGTGTCTTAATGTCATGTTTAGAAGCGTACCTGATCATATCTGGTAATTGAGGATGCATAAATGGCTCACCCCATTCCCACAATATCAGAAATAGGAGGTAGTCTTTCATATCGTCTATCAATGATTTGAATTCATCTAACTGCATGTGCCTTCTTTCCCTTTCCAGTTTATCGGTGCCAGCAGGACAAACAGGGCATTTTAGATTGCACATATTGGTAGGCTCGATTTGCAGCATATAAGGGTAGCCGTCGACAGTGAAGTTGTCGGGATTGGCCTCAATATTGCGCATCTTAATGAAGTTATTGTATTTTTGTGCCGGGATACTGTTCCACTTAAAATCAAGGGCATCAAACTTGATATGTACGGGGCCTTTCGTATTACTCAATGCCTTCACCTCGTAAGAAATTCGTAATTCTATGATATATCCCGATGGGGATTGATCATGAGAACCGCTTAGTAGTTAGCGCAATCTGAGAGTGATCTAAACGGATTAGAATCTTGCTACAATAATACAGAGTGCATTGATTTTAAAGGCGTTGCCGGGTAATATGGCGCGCTTGATTTTTCTGGTAGGGAGTACTGTATGCGTCAACCCCTGGTAGCTGGAAACTGGAAGATGAACGGTTCCCGTGAGAGCGTTTTTGAGCTGTTGAAGGGGATCAGAGAGGGGATTTCTCAGGTCACAGATGCTGAGGTTGCGGTTTGTCCCCCGTATGTCTATATCCCTGAGGTGCAGGGCCAACTGCATGGCACTGGGATCAGTTGGGGTGGTCAGGACCTCTCAATACAGAAAGAGGGGGCCTATACCGGAGAGGTGTCCGGTCATATGCTGGCAGATTTCGACTGTAAATATGTGATAGTTGGCCACTCTGAGCGGCGAAGTTACCATGGAGAGACCGACCAGCAGGTGGCTGAGAAATATCAGGCGGCCCTGGATGCAGGACTAAAGCCAATACTTTGTGTAGGCGAGACTCTGGAAGAGCGTGAGAACGATGCTACCGAGAGTGTGGTCGAGAGGCAGCTCCAGGCGGTGATTGAGCACTGCGGGGTTGCGGCCTTGGGAGATGGAGTCATCGCCTACGAGCCGGTATGGGCCATAGGGACAGGTAAGACCGCTACACCGGAGCAGGCGCAGCAGGTCCATGCATTCATTCGTGGTATCATTGCGCAGCTGGATGAAGGGATAGCAGAGGATATTCAGATTTTATATGGCGGCAGTATGAAGCCGTCCAATGCGGCGGAGCTGATCTCCAAGTCGGACATAGATGGAGGATTGATCGGCGGGGCTGCGCTGAAGGCAGCGGATTTCCTTGAGATCTGCAAGGCGGCAAATTCATAGGTCAGGGCGGATATAGCTGGTGACCATACATATAGTAGGATAAGACATGCAAACGATCCTTATAGTAGTACATCTGTTTATCGCCCTTGGGCTGATTGGTCTGGTGCTGATTCAACACGGCAAGGGCGCCGATGCGGGCGCGGCATTTGGTAGCGGGGCATCTGCCACCGTGTTCGGCGCTGCCGGTTCTGCCAATTTTCTTAGCCGCACCACGGCATTGCTGGCGGCTGCCTTCTTTGTGACTAGTCTCGGTATGGCTTGGTACTCCATGCAGACCCCAGAGAAGCAGAGCCTGATGGAGGGTGCCGGAACCGATTCTGTGGTTGATGTTAAGACGGAAAAGGTAGAGGCTCCTGCAGAACCTTCCGAGACGCCTGTGGTAATTCCCGATGCAGCGGATAAAGCTGAAGAAACAGGCGGAGATGTTCCAAAGATTCCTGAATAAATTTTAACAATTGCCGATGTGGTGGAATTGGTAGACACGCTGTCTTGAGGGGGCAGTGGCGCAAGCCGTGACGGTTCAAATCCGTCCATCGGCACCATACATAAAACGCTATCCATATGGGTAGCGTTTTTTTTTGATGCACAGGGATGTGCGAATGTCGCGAACGGACTGGGAAGTCCGTTTGTGAGCGACTGTTTCCCCAATTATTCAATGGGTTAATTACATAAAAACTGAGTGCCGGTGAACTATAATTCACTTTTAGCAAACATTATCTATACAGATATTAAAAATATGTAACTAATTGAATACAGTAGATATTTATATTTTTATGGTTACTTGACACATCAGATGTACCACAATAGACTCCCTGGAATATTTTTCCCAAGTATAAAAAACTACAAGATTAACTATTGGCGCGGAGGGGGGAGACGTAGAATATGTTAGGGAACTACCTACCTGTACTTGTGTTCCTCGCGGTTGGTATGACCGTAGGCGCAGTCATGATCGCCCTGGGCTTTATTCTAGGTACCAGACGCCCAGACAGCGAAAAGCTATCGCCATATGAGTGCGGCTTTGAGGCGTTTGAAGACGCCCGCATGAAGTTCGACGTCCGCTACTATCTAGTCGCCATTCTGTTTATTATCTTTGATCTTGAGATAGCATTCCTTTTCCCCTGGGCAGTAGTTCTGGAGAAGATCGGTATGGTTGGTATGCTCGCCATGGTTGTGTTCCTCGGTATCCTGGTGGTTGGTTTCATCTACGAGTGGAAGAAAGGGGCGCTGGAGTGGGAGTAGCCGCACGAGGCGCAGAGCAGGGGCCCCACTGGAACAGTGGGGATGTGACCGCCGGTGTGCGGCCCGCGCGAGCAGTGAGCAGGGCCCCCGCGCAGCGGGGATGCGAGCGACCGCGAGTCGCGGCCTGTCGGTCATTTCATCTCTCATCTATTAAAAGTGATTCGATGTGGCCGACCGCACTAGGCGCAGGGCATGGGGGATGCGAACAGCCGCGAGTCGCTGTCCGTACGTTTTATGTTTTAGTAAGTGGGGAGGCGTATCTTGGGCGTTGAAGGCATTCTCAAAGAGGGTTTTATAACCACTACCGCCGACAAGGTGATCAACTGGGCCCGAACTGGTTCGCTCTGGCCTATGTCTTTCGGTTTGGCCTGCTGTGCAGTTGAGATGATGCAATCCGCCACACCCCGTTATGACACCGACCGTTTTGGTATTATTTATAGACCTAGTCCTCGTCAGTCGGATGTAATGATCGTGGCAGGCACCCTCACCAATAAAATGGGTCCGGCTCTGCGTAAGGTGTACGATCAGATGGCTGAACCGCGCTGGGTGATATCTATGGGTTCATGCGCTAACGGCGGTGGTTATTATCACTACTCCTACTCAGTGGTGCGTGGTTGTGACCGAGTGGTACCTGTTGATGTCTACGTTCCAGGCTGCCCGCCGACTCCTGAGGCCCTGATATTTGGGATAATCCAACTGCAGGAAAAAATAAAACGAACAAACACTATTGCTCGGCAGGTTTAGATCCTCATGAATGATTCCGTCCAGACAACACCAGAAGAGAGATTAGACGCGTTAGCTAGTAATCTGCGGGACGAGTTCGAGGCCAAGGGTTGCGAGCTGAAGATCGCTTTGGGTGAGATCACCATGCTGGTGCCGCGTGAACAGCTTACAGATATAGCCACCCAGCTGCGCGATGATGAAAGATTTCAATTTGAAGAGATGATGGATATCTGCGGTGTTGACTATGCGGATTATGGAAAAGCCGAATGGGTAACTACCGATGCAACTGCAACCGGATTTGGTCGAGGTGTAGAGAAGGGCGAATCCGCTACTGGTGAGTCGGGGGCTGATAGATTTGCTGTGGTCTACCATCTTCTGTCCATATCCATGAATCACCGTTTGCGTATCAAGGTGTTTGTCGAGACTGAACATCCTATCGTGGATTCGGTTATAGATATCTGGAGTTCATCCGACTGGTTCGAACGTGAAGCCTTTGATATGTATGGGATCCTGTTCAAAGGACACCCAGATCTACGCCGCATCCTTACAGACTATGGTTTTGTAGGGCATCCGATGCGCAAAGACTTCCCTCTGAGCGGGCATGTTGAGATGCGTTATGATCCAGAACAGAGACGCGTTATCTATCAGCCGGTAACCATCCCGCCGCGTACTCAGCAGCCTCGGGTGATTCGGGAAGATAACCATCCGCCGGTTACAGAGCAGGAACAGTAGGACCGACCATGCCAGAAATTCAAAACTACACCATAAATTTTGGACCACAACACCCAGCCGCCCACGGTGTACTGCGCTTGGTGTTGGAGATGGATGGCGAGGTGATAGAACGCGCCGATCCGCATATTGGTCTGTTGCACCGCGGTACGGAAAAACTTGCTGAATCCAAGACCTTTAACCAGTCTATACCTTACATGGATCGCCTGGACTACATGTCCATGATGTGCAACGAACATGGCTATGTGGCAGCCATAGAGAAGTTGCTAGGGATAGAGGTGCCCATCAGGGCTCAATACATCCGCTGCATGTTCGATGAGATCACCCGTATCCTGAATCACCTGCTGTGGTTGGGAGCGCATGGGCTGGATGTGGGCGCCATGACCATACTCCTCTACACCTTCCGTGAGAGAGAAGATCTGATTGACTGTTACGAAGCCGTATCAGGCGCCCGTATGCATGCCGCCTATTACCGCGTCGGTGGAGTCTATCGGGATCTGCCGGACGATATGCCGCAATATGAACCAAGCAAGTATCGCAGCGCCAAGGATCTGGATCGTCTGAACGCCAACAGACAGGGCTCATTGCTGGATTTTATCGAAGACTTCGCCGACCGTTTCCCTGGTATGGTGGATGAGTATGAGACACTTCTTACCGACAATCGCATCTGGAAGCAACGCCTGGTTGATATCGGTATCGTCTCTCCGGAGCGTGCTCTACAGAGAGGTTTCAGTGGCCCCATGCTGCGTGGCTCCGGAATTGAGTGGGATCTGCGCAAGAAGCAGCCTTACGCTGCCTACGACAAACTGGATTTCGATATACCTGTGGGCGTCAATGGAGACAGTTATGATCGTTATTTGGTACGCATGGAAGAGTTCCGCCAGTCCGCCCGCATCATCAAGCAGTGTGTACAGTGGCTGCGGGAAAATCCTGGTCCTGTGATGATCGAAGACGCCAAGTTTGCCTCACCAAAACGAGATGATATGAAGCAGGATATGGAGAGCCTGATCCACCACTTTAAGTTGTTTACTGAAGGCTACTGTGTACCTGAAGGCGAGGCCTATGCAGCGGTGGAGGCCCCCAAGGGTGAGTTTGGCTGCTACATAATTTCCGATGGTGCCAATAAGCCATTCCGACTTAAGATTCGGCCACCGGGTTTTGTACATATGTCCGCCATGGATGAGATGACCAGAGGGCATATGTTGGCCGATGTGGTCACCGTTATAGGAACCATGGATGTCGTATTTGGGGAGATAGACCGCTAATGGGTTTTAAGAGCGAACCAATGACCACCGTGACCCCTCTGGATGACAAGAGTCATCTGTTTACTCCGGAGATTCGGGGCCAGATAGATAAGTGGATAGCCAAGTATCCTGACGGCTGGAAACAGTCCGCGGTGATGGCTGCACTCAGCATCATGCAGGATGAGAACGGGGGTTGGCTCACCGAAGAGATCATGAATGACGTAGCTGCTTACCTGGATATGCCACCAATAGCTGTCTATGAGGTTGCGACCTTTTACTCTATGTATGAACTTAAACCGGTTGGTCGACACAAGGTGTGTGTGTGCACCAACATATCCTGCATGATCAACGGATCGGACAAAATAGTTGATCATTTGGAGAACAAGCTAAATGTGAAGCTGGGTGAGACCACCAATGATAACAAGTTCACCCTGAAAGAGGTCGAATGTCTGGGGGCCTGTGGAGGTGCACCCATGATGCAGATCGGCAAACAATATTATGAGAATCTTGATCCAGAGAAGGTGGATGAGATTCTGGACGGTCTGGAGTAGACGCTATGGCGAATGATGTCTGTTTCAGAAATCTCGATCAAGATCAGCCCTGGTTGCTAAAAAGCTATCAGGAACGTGGCGGCTATGAGGTGTTGACCAAGATTCTGCAGGAGAAGATCACTCGGGAAGAGGTGATCGAGCAGGTCAAGGAGTCAGGACTGCGCGGGCGTGGAGGCGCAGGTTTTCCTGCTGGGTTGAAGTGGAGCTTCATCAACCGTAACTCGGAAGCCAACAGATATGTGGTTTGCAACTCTGACGAGGGTGAGCCTGGTACATTCAAAGACCGTGACATTCTGCGCTACAACCCACATCAAGTTATCGAAGGTATGATCATCTGCGGCTATGCTATCGATGCTACCGCCGGTTACAACTATATAAGGGGCGAATTCTGGGAACCATACGAGCGCTTTGAGGCTGCACTGGAAGAGGCGCGCGCTGCCGGTTTTCTGGGCAAGAACATACTCGGGTCCGGTTTCGACTATGACGTGCATGTGCATCTTGGTGCAGGTGCTTACATATGTGGCGAGGAGAGTGCCCTGCTGGAATCCATCGAGGGTAAGAAGGGACAGCCGCGTTTCAAGCCACCATTTCCCGCCCTATACGGCCTGTATGGTGGTCCTACTGTTATCAATAATACCGAGACCTTGAGCTCCGTGCCCATGGTGTTGAAGAACGGCGCGGAATGGTTCAAGGGTCTTGGTGTTGAGAACAGTGCGGGCACCAAACTGTTTGCCGTTTCCGGTGCGGTAAAGAATCCTGGAGTATTTGAAGTTGCAATGGGTATTCCGTTCTCGGAGCTATTGGATTTGGCTGGTGGTATGAGGGATGGATGCAAACTGAAGGCAGTCATCCCCGGCGGTTGCTCCGCTCCGGTTATACCGGGTGACGAGATGATGGGGCTTACCATGGATTATGACAGCATAGCCAAGGCTGGATCCATGCTGGGTTCCGGCGCGGTGGTGGTGATCGACGACAGTGTCTGCATGGTCAAACTGCTGGAGCGCATGTCCTACTTCTATCACGAAGAGTCATGTGGTCAGTGCACCCCATGTCGGGAAGGCACCGGTTGGCTCTATCGCACGGTCAGAAGGATAGAACGGGGCGAGGGCAGGCAGGAGGATCTGGACCTGCTGGCTAGTGTCGGCGGCAATATCGCAGGTCGCACCATCTGTGCACTTGGGGATGCCGCGGTAATGCCGGTAAATGGCATGTTGCGTCATTTTAGGGATGAGTTTCAATATCACATCGACCACAAGAAATGCCTGGTTAAGGGCTAAGTAATTAGAGATTGAGTTGCGATGACAGAAGAATCAATGGTTACCATCGAGGTTGACGGTCAGGAGCTTAAGGCAAAGGCCGGTGCTACCCTTATCGATGTCACTGATCAGGCAGGCATCGAGATACCTCGTTTCTGTTATCACAAAAAGTTGTCGGTATCGGCCAATTGCCGCATGTGCCTGGTAGAGGTCGAGAAGGTGCCCAAGCCCATACCAGCTTGTGCGACCACGGTGATGGATGGAATGAAGGTCTACACCAAATCTCCAATGGCCATTGCGGCACAGAAAGGCACCATGGAGTTCCTGCTGATCAATCATCCGCTTGATTGCCCAATCTGTGATCAGGGCGGCGAGTGTGAACTGCAGGATATCTCTCTCACCTACGGTAGCGATGTCTCAAGATTCGTTGAGAATAAACGTGTTGTACCCAAGATCAATATAGGTCCGTTGATCGAGACCAACTTCACCCGCTGT
>JBNKEE010000055.1:0-51869 GCA_050288625.1 Sedimenticolaceae bacterium
ATGGAGACGCCGCCTTCGCCGGTCAGGGCCTGGTGCCGGAGAGCCTGGACCTGTCCCAGCTCCATGGCTATAGAACCGGCGGCACCATCCACTTCATCGTAAACAATCAGATCGGCTTTACCACCAGCCCGGCGCACTCACGTTCTTCACCCTATCCATCGGATGTGGCCAAGATGATCCAGGCCCCGATCTTCCATGTGAATGGCGACGATCCGGAGGCGGTGGTGCATGTTGCCAGGATCGCCACCGAGTATCGTCAGGAGTTCAAACACGATGTGGTCATCGACATGTTCTGTTACCGACGCTATGGCCACAATGAGAGCGATGAACCCTCATTCACTCAGCCCATCATGTACAAGGCCATTGCCGAGCACAAGACCACCCGGGAGATATACGCCAAACGTCTGATAGAGGAGGGGCTGCATACTCAGGAGAGTGCGGATCAGGTGGCCTCCGATTTTCGCGCCCACCTGGAGCGGGCGTTTGCACAGGTGGATAGCTACAAGCCGGACCGGGCCGACTGGTTGGGAGGTAAATGGGAAGGGCTCTCTACACTACAGGATGAGGAGGAGTTCAAGCAGTACGACACTGCGGTACCGGCCAATATCCTGCAACAGGTGGGCAAAGCCATTACGACTTTTCCGGATGGGTTTGCCGTACATCGAAAACTGGTACGCCAGCTGAAGAGCAAGCGTGAATTGATCGATTCCGGTCAGGGCATAGACTGGGCCACCGCGGAGGCCCTGGCGTTCGGTGTCTTGCTGAGCGAAGGCACGCCGGTGCGGCTATCCGGACAGGACTCGGGACGTGGCACCTTCTCCCAGCGTCATTCGGTCCTGGTACATCAGGAGGATGAGTCACGCTACATACCCCTTAATAATATAAATCTGGGCCAGGCCAGATTCGAGGTGATAGACAGCCCTCTGTCCGAGGCAGCCGTGCTCGGTTTTGAATACGGTTATACCCTGTCCGATCCCATGACCCTGGTGCTGTGGGAGGCCCAGTTCGGTGATTTCGCCAACGGCGCCCAGATGATCATCGATCAGTTCATCTCTTCCGGCGAATCCAAGTGGCTGCGCATGTCCGGCTTGGTGATGCTGTTGCCCCACGGCTATGAAGGCCAGGGTCCGGAACACTCATCCGCCCGGCTGGAGCGCTATCTGCAGCTCTGTGCTCAGGACAACCTGCAGGTGGTGAACATCACCACCCCGGCCAACTATTTCCATGTCCTGCGAAGACAGATACGTAGAAACTTCAGGAAGCCGTTGATCGTCATGGCGCCCAAGTCGCTGTTGCGGCATAAACTATGCGTAAGCTCCCTGGATGATATGGCGCCGGATACCCAGTTCCAGCGGGTCATAGGCGAGACGCAACAACTGGTCGATGCAGATAAAGTAAAACGGGTGGTGCTCTGTTCCGGCAAGGTCTACTACGATCTGCTGCAGGAGAGGACAGAACGCAAGATCGACGATGTAGCCATCATCCGGGTGGAACAGATCTATCCATGGCCACGCGACCTGCTGGTAGAACAGATCGGACAGTATCGGAATGCGGATCTGGTCTGGTGTCAGGAGGAGCCTGCCAACATGGGGGCCTGGCAATTTGTCCTTCCCAGGTTGCAGTACATCCTGGATATGATAAGTTGCGAGAACAGACGTCCCATATACATAGGTCGGGCCGCATCCGCCTCCACGGCCACCGGTTATATGGCGGCGCATGCCAAGGAACAGCAACTGCTTGTGGAACAGGCCCTGACATGGGATATATCCGATTTGCCGCAGCCGTTTAAGCGGGAGGCGAAACTGAGCGAATTGGCACAGAACTATTTCAAAGAGTGTTCCTAGAAGAGTAATAACTAACATCGAGGAAGCTATGACAACCGAGATAATTGTACCTACCGTTGGGGAGTCCATAACCGAAGCTACCGTTCTCAAATGGCTAAAATCCGTGGGTGATAGTGTTACCGCTGACGAACCACTGGTAGAACTGGAGACCGATAAGGTTACAGTTGAGGTAAATGCACCGGCAACAGGGGTACTTGAGAACATAGTAGCACCGGAAGAGACGGACGTAGAGATAGGTGCCGTCCTGGGTACCATTGCAGAGGGATCTGTTGCGGATAAACCTGATCCTGATGCAAATAAGGAAAAAGCAACCCCGGCTAAGGATAAAGAACCAACAATGGCTCCATCTGTACGGCGCATGGTGGAAGAGCATGATCTAGATCCTTCAACTATAGAAGCGACTGGGAAGGATGGGCGCTTGACCAAAGGAGATATCCTAGCCAATATAAAATCAAACAAAGCTCGAATGAAAGAGCGTAATCCCGCTTCCTCGACAGAAGAAAACAAAAAAACTATAGATGATGTTGATAGCTCATCTGCACGAATGCCACCTGCTGTAGCAGGTCCCAGGGAAGAACGTGTGCGTATGACTCGTCTGCGCAAACGTGTGGCTGAAAGACTCAAAGATGCACAAAATACTGCAGCCATGCTTACTACCTTCAACGAGGTGGATATGACGGCAAGTATGGAGATGCGCAGCAACTATAACGAAGCGTTTGAAAAAAAACATGGTGTAAAGATTGGGTTCATGTCCATCTTTGCCAAGGCCTGCGTTGTGGCGTTGCAAGAGTACCCGGCAATCAACGCCGAGATCAGTGATGATGAGATCATCTATAAAAATTACTATGATATCGGCATAGCGGTTGGCACAGAGCAGGGGTTGGTAGTTCCAGTGCTGCGTGATGTGGGCGCTCTGAGCTTTGCCCAAATTGAGTCTCAGATCAGAGATTATGGAAGGCGTGCACGTGATGGTCAGTTATCTCTGGACGAGCTTCAGGGAGGTACTTTTACAATAACTAACGGCGGTGTTTATGGATCTATGATGTCAACGCCAATACTGAATGTACCGCAATCCGGAATACTGGGAATGCACAACATCGTACAGCGCCCCATGGTGATGCCAGATGGAAACATAGAGGCCAGGCCTATGATGTACATTGCCCTTACCTATGATCATCGGATAGTAGATGGAAGAGAGGCAGTAGGTTTTCTGGTACGGGTAAAACAGTGTGTCGAAGACCCTAGGCGCATCATGTTGGATGCATAAGTTAAGGAATGAATTAATGAGCGAAGGTAGTTTTGATCTGGTAGTGATAGGAGGCGGACCTGGAGGTTATGTCGCTGCCATTCGTGCGGCACAACTTGGAATGAGAGTGGCCTGTTTGGAAAAGCGAGGAACCTTGGGCGGTACCTGTCTCAATGTGGGATGTATCCCATCCAAAGCCTTGTTGCAGTCATCCCATCACTTTGAAGTTGCAACCAATGAGTTTACAGCCCATGGTATTAAAACCTCCGGTCTGGAAGTTGACCTGGAAGCAATGCTTAATCGTAAGAATAAAGTGGTGGACGATCTAACAAAGGGTATAGAGTTTCTATTTAAAAAGAATAAAGTCACCTATATCCAGGGAACAGGAGTGTTGACAGGAGACGGACAGATAAAAGTAGCTTTGCTGGATGGCGCCGAGCAACAATTAACAGCAGGAAGTATATTGATTGCCACAGGTTCAGATGTGGCACAACTGCCTGGGATTGGTATCGACGAGAAGCAGATTATATCCAGCACAGGTGCCTTGGCTCTAGATAAGATTCCGTCCAAAATGATCGTTATCGGTGGTGGAGTGATCGGACTAGAATTGGGTTCGGTGTGGCGACGTCTGGGCGCACAGGTCACAGTGGTAGAGTTTATGGACACATTGTTGCCAGGGATGGATGTTGATATCCGCAAACAGATGCAGCGCAGTATGAAAAAGCAGAAGATGGATATCAAGCTATCCACCAAGGTGGTGGGCGCTGAGAAGAATAAAGATGGCGTAACCCTAACTATAGAGTCGGTTAAAAAAGGTACCGAGACCATAGAGGCGGATGTAGTGCTAATTGCCGTAGGGCGTACCCCATATACTGATGGACTGGGTCTGGAAGATGTTGGGGTGGCTACGGACGATAAAGGGTTTATCCAGGTGGATAATAACTTCAAGACCAACATTGATGGCATATATGCCATCGGTGATGTGATCGGAGGAGCTATGCTGGCCCACAAAGCAGAGGAAGAGGGTGTTGCCATTGCTGAATTGCTTGCAGGTAAGCCTGGGCATGTGAACTATGCGGTAATCCCAGGTGTGGTATACACATGGCCAGAGGCGGCAAGCGTAGGACGCACAGAAGATGGGCTGAAGCAAGACGGCATCGCCTATACAGTAGGAAAGTTTGCCTTCAGCGCAAACTCCAGGGCCAGGGCCAATGGCGATAGCGATGGATTTGTTAAGATTCTGGCCGATGCCGAGACAGATAAGGTGTTAGGCGTACACATGGTCGGCCCCGGTGCTGGTGAACTGATCGCTGAGGCGGTCAGCGTCATGGAGTTCGGAGGTTCCGCAGAAGATATCGCGCGCACCTGTCACGCCCACCCGTCCCTGAGTGAGGCGGTAAAAGAGGCGGCGTTGGATGTGGATGGCAGGGCGATACATGCCTAGAAAAACAGTGTAGGAGCCAGCTCCTGCGGGCGAAAATCATACATAATCAATCGCCCAGAGGACTGGGCTCTGATCCACAGGGATGAGGGGAATGCACATGAATTGCCAGGAGCAATCTGTGCTTAGAAGAAAAATCAGAACATATTAATAATATTAAGGAAATAGTATGAAACAAACCCTGGCAGTCAGTTTTCCTGGTGGCAAAAAAGTAGACGTCGATCTCGATAATGTAAAGATAGAGACTGATCAGTCCCCGGAACACGGTGGGGATGGATCAGCGCCTGAACCCTTCGCTCTGTTTCTGGCATCCCTGGCCAGTTGCGCCGGTATATTCGCCCTGGGTTTCTGTCAATCAAGAGAACTGCCCACTGAAGGGCTGGCCATCGATATGGATTGGGAGAACGATGACAAGCCACCATTCGCCGCCAAGGTGATATTTCGTGTGACTCTGCCTAAAGATTTTCCGGAAAAGTATCGTCCCAGCATCATAAGATCTATCGAGAAGTGCAAGGTGAAATACTATATAAATAATCCGCCTGAGTTTAGTGTGGAAGTGGGGTAGGAGATCAGCATATCAAAAGAGTCAGAGTCGATTGGTCTTTTGTAAAAGATAGAATACTTATGATTACAGTTTGTCACCCTGTAGATGAAATAGAGCAAATGTTATTAGTTGCTGAATTGGAATATGCTGGTATTCCATATTTTATAAATGCTCAGTATTTCGGCGGGCTATATCCTGGTATGCAAGTACCATGGTACAACGAAAGAGCAATAAGAGTACCCTCATCCTGCTATCAGGACGCAATTAATCTTATCAATAGCTTCCGAGATAATTATGTAATCCAATCTGAATCATTAGATTTTACATCAAAATTGAGAATGTTAGGTGAAGCAATATTATTTGGATGGGTAGTGCCATATGGGGTAAAGAAAAAGTGTTCTAGCCAGACGTCTACGGACGGTTGAGTTTAGTAGAGAAAAGTTGACACAATAGAAATCATCGCATACCACAAGGGCAAAAAAATAAAATACCTCTGGCTAACAATCTACTTCACGGTCCTGATATGGTCCGGTATCAACCCCAAGGATCAGTTCACCTGGTTTCTTGAGGTGGTGCCTGCACTTATTGGTATTGTCCTGATCGTTGCCACCTATAGGTCGTTCCGGCTGACACCGCTGCTTTATTTCTTCATCCTTGTGCACTGTATCATCCTTATGGTGGGCGGCCACTATACCTATGCCGAAGTGCCGTTGTTCGATAATCTGTTCGGTGCAGTGAGAAACAACTACGATAAGGTTGGCCATTTCGCACAGGGGTTTGTACCAGCACTGTTGGCTCGGGAGATATTGATCCGTAAGGGTGTTGTAAATGGAGAAGGGTGGCTGAATCTGTTTGTTATTTCTATTTGTTTAGCGTTCAGCGCCTTTTATGAATTGATAGAGTGGTGGGTTGCTATCGCTACCGATGATGATGCCGAGGCATTCCTAGGCACGCAGGGATACGTATGGGATACACAGTCTGATATGTTTATGGCATTGATCGGGGCGATCTGTTCTCTTGTGCTTTTGTCCAAGGTGCATGATACGCAACTCAGGAAAATACAGGATTAAGGTCGATGATAACAGAAGAGGAAGCTAACAGATTCGCCAAAGACTGGATCGAGGCATGGAACGCCCATGATCTGGACCGGATCATGCAGCACTATACAGCGGATGTGGAGTATTTCTCTCCGTTTGTGGCTAGACTCACTGATAACCAAACAGGGATGCTTCAGGGTAGAGACAATGTTAAGGAGTATCTTACCAACGGGCTAGCGGTCTATCCAGATCTTCATTTCAATCTGCTGCATGTCTTTACAGGCGTGCACAGTATTACTTTGCATTATCAGAGTGTCAATCACCAGGTTGCGGCTGAGGTATTCGAATTGAACGAAGAAGGTTTGGTCATGCGTGTTCAATGCCATTATTATCAGTCTGACTCTTAGGGGCATGCTGGTATAGCCATGAAAAAGATCGATTACAAAAAAGAGCTCAAGCATCTGTATAAGCCGTCTGCTAATAAGGTGGAGATGGTAGAGGTGGCAAGGATGAACTTCCTCATGATCGATGGAGAGGGCGATCCGAACACATCTAAGTCATTCGAGGATGCCATTAGCGCACTCTATCCGCTCGCGTATACATTGAAGTTTATGGTGAAGAAGGGCGAGATAGGTATCGATTATGGAGTTATGCCCCTGGAAGGTCTGTGGTGGGCAGATGATATCACTGCATTTGTTGCAGGCAGGAAAGATGAATGGAAGTGGACGCTGATGATCATGCAGCCGGATCTGATTACGGCAGATATTGTTAAGGACGCGATAGAGCAGGTTGAGGTGAAGAAAAACCCGGCAGCCTTACCCCTGATCAGGTTTGAAGAGTTTGCAGAGGGTAGGGCCGCACAGACCATGCATATCGGGCCGTTTTCGGAAGAGGGTCCGACTATAGAAAGGGTGCATGCGTTTATTGCAGAAAACGGATCAAGCCTAAGCGGCAAACATCACGAAATATACCTGAGTGATATAAGGCGGGCCGCCCCGGAAAAATGGAAGACCATTATCAGGCAGCCTATGGCGTAAAGACATAAGATTTTTAGTGCCTAAACTGATTCACTAGTTCCTTTAGTTTGCCTGCCTGGGTATTCAGATCACGCGTGAATGATACGATCTGCTCTGATCCTTCTGTCATCTGATGGCTGTCCCTGCTTATCGCCTGTACGTGTTTATTTACGTCGTTCACAATAGAGTGTTGAAAGGATGCGGTTTCGGCAAAGGAGCGATTGCGCTCGGATATACCTCTAATGTCGCCGGAGATCTCGGCCAGCAACTCGGCAGTGTGCTCGAACTTTTCTTCCGTGCCTTCAGCCTGGGAGCGTGCATCTTCCATCGCCTGTACCGCGTCACCTGAACCCTGCTGCAGTTCATTGATTATCTCCGCAATCTCTCCGGTTGATTGTTGGGTGCGTGTGGCCAGGGTACGCACTTCGTCCGCGACTACCGCGAAACCTCGTCCTTGTTCTCCGGCTCGGGCCGCTTCAATGGCCGCATTCAGGGCCAACAGATTGGTCTGTTCGGCAATATTGCGGATAACGTCCAACACACTGCCGATGCTGTCATTTTTCTCTTCTAACTTGCTGATTACATCAGATGCATGATGAATGCTGGTGGATAGAGAGGATATAGATCCGATCGCCTCGGTGGCGATTAGTGCACCTTCACGTGCTTTGCTATCAGCGTTCTCGGTAAGTGCGGCATTTTCGGTCGCAGACTCTGCAATCTGCCGTACAGTCTCGCTGAGCTCATTAATGGTGTTTGCCACCTGGTCCGTTTCTGAATTCTGACGGGCGGCGCATTCCATCCCAAAGTCACACACTGTAGATAGTTTTTTGGATCTATCTTCAAGTTGAATAGTTGATTGTCCGATCTGGCTGATCATGCTCCGCAGGTTGGCGGTCATCAGATTAAAGCTGGATATGATCTCACCTACTAGATCATTGCTTTTGAGTACACAGTCATGTGATATATCTTTTTCGCTGATGGCGTGAGCTACAACGTAGATTTGTTTCAGACGACGTAGAAGAATTTGCTTGCACAGAAGGTAGTTGACTAGTCCGATTGAGAGGCCGGCAACGATGCAACCTATTGTGAACCAAGTCTTTGCACCCGGATGCCACTCTACAAAAATGTTGGCGTAAAATGGAAATATCAACCCCATCAAAAAACCAAAGGCCAGATAAGATAGAAATAGGTTCCTTAATATACTTGGCTTCATTTATTCTTATATCCCCTGAAGTAACAAACAATGCACTTAGTTTATATATTTGCGGTTGCTATCGGAAAAACTTTAGTATTTTGCCAGGAAACAAAGGAATAACGGCAGAAGTGCTCCTCAGTTCATTCGCCTGATAGACAGGAACACAATCTATTTCCGCATAGATATTTTATGGAATAATTCAGAGGAAACTGTCTATTTGAAGCTGCCGTAATAATTTACCAAGGCTTCGATGTCATTGTCTTGCACTTTCTCCAACCTACGCCTCATCTTTTTGGAAATGGGTCTCTTTCCGGTTCTAAACTCTTTGAGAGTATGCCTCAGATAAGGCATCCATTGTCCGGCCGGTATGCCAGCGTCATCTTCCGACATGGTGCCTCCCTCGGAGTGACATTTCTCGCAGTATTTATCGTGTACACTTTTACCCTTTTTAGCTAGATTTGCGTCAAAGGCCTGATCAGCTCGAACAAATTGCTGTTTTGAGAAGTATCCCGCTATTGCTTCTATGTCCTCATCACTAAAGTCTTTGACGATTTGGCACATATCTGTTTTTTCGCCTTTGTTGCTACCAGCACGATATTTAGTTTCAGGGCAGTCGCGTTCACTGGTTTGATAGTATCCTAAATTATTTATTATGAACTCGGCAGAATAACCGCCTATGATAGGTATGTCAGATTCTTTACTGGCCCCGGCATTACCGTGACAATCAGTGCATACTGAAACAAGTTTTTCAACATCCGCTGCATAAACGCTAGATAAGAGAAGGAAGCCAGTTACAATAACCCCAATTCTTAAAGCACCGGCAAGTGGTTGATATGACTTCATGAAAGCTTCCTCTCTTTGGTTGTACAACTGACCGCCAGAATCACGGGCACTCCATATCAACATTTTTTTATTTTATGCTGCTGTGAGAAACTTTGGTACGTCAATCGCAGGATTTTATTGTGTTATAGAATTTAGTTGTTTTATATATCAAACTCCGCCCAGATTGGGCAGTGGTCTGATGGACGTTCCATGGCTCGTATATCATAGGCGATCCCTGCACCTATACAGCGTGAACTTAGTCCTTTGCTAGCCAGTATCAAGTCGATACGTAATCCGCGTCTTGGTTCTCTGTCAAAGCCGCGCGAGCGATAGTCAAACCAACTGAATTGGTCATCAATGTCAGGATAGTGGCTGCGAAAGGTGTCTTTTAATCCCCACTCTTTTAGATGCTGTATCCACTCTCGTTCTTCTGGTAGGAAGCTGCACTTTCCTGTGCGTAGCCAGCGTTTGGCGTTTTCCTTGCCTATGCCTATGTCATTGTCTACTGGCGCAATATTCATGTCGCCGATAACCAGAAGTTGATCATCAGGAGTGAAATTGTCGTTCAGATAGCTCAATAGGTCAGAGTAGAATTTCTCTTTGGCGGGAAATTTAGTTGGATGGTTGCGTTCTTCGCCCTGTGGAAAATAGCCGTTTATGATTGTTATCTCACTGCCATTTTCTAGATTATATCTTGCGCTTATAAAACGGCGCTGGGCATCATCAGGATCAGAGGGGAATCCCATTTGCACTGTTGCTGGCGCTTGTTTGGAAAGTAGGGCAACCCCATAGTGGGTCTTCTGACCGAAGTAGTGCGGTATATAACCGAGATCAGAAATCATGTGCAGAGGGAAGTCATCATCCTGAACCTTAGTTTCTTGTATTCCTATTATGTCAGGGTTATATCTCTGTTTTAGTGCTTCCAATTGATGTTGTCTGGTACGGATTCCATTAGTGTTGAAGGAGACGATTTTTATACGCACTTTCTCATTCCCGTGATGTTTAATCTATAAGTGTATTCTATAGTTAGAATTACACAGTAAAATAATGTGTAATTATGTTTGCATCTGATGACATGTATGGGATCATCGTCATATCAGGCAAGAGTATAACCCATGGTTGATAGCGATACATTTTAGTGATGAAGCCAATAGATTACTACCAGGTCAGGATTGCTAGCGGGGTAGCTCAGCCGGATAAGTGCCAAGCCAATGTAGTGAATGCCCTGCAAAACCTATACGAACGTTTGCTTAGTTCAGAAACACAGCAGGCATCTGGCCTGTTTAGAAAATTGCTCAAAAAGAAGAACAATTATATCGCCCCAGAAACAGGCTTATATATATGGGGTGGGGTAGGGAGTGGTAAGACCTGGTTAGTCGATATCTTCTACAATCAACTGCCCATAAATGCAAAGATGCGCAGCCATTTTCATCACTTCATGAGGGAGACACATGAGGCGCTTGATAGGCTGAAGGGGCAGCGTGATCCTCTCGAAGTTTATGCAGAACAGCTTGCACGCAAGATACGGGTGCTGTGTCTTGATGAGTTTATCGTCATAGATATAACTGACGCTATGATCCTGGCGCAATTGCTAAAGGCGCTGTTTGCTCGTGGCGTAACTCTAGTAACAACTTCCAATACCATGCCAGATAATCTGTATGAGAATGGCCTGCAACGGGCAAATTTCCTCCCAGCAATTGAGATGCTGAAACAACATACTCAGGTTATAAAACTCGATAGCGCAATCGATTACCGATTACGTTATCTCGAGCAAGCCAAGGTGTACCACACACCACTAGGAACGGATGTGGAAAAACACCTTGCTGAGGAATTTGATCGGCTTGCACCTGAGGATGGGTGTGAAGGTGGGTCAGTTCATGTCTTTGGCAGAGATATCCCAATAAGAAGAGTAGCGGATGATCTTATCTGGTTTGATTTTATGGCCCTGTGTGGCCCACCTAGAAGTCAGGCAGATTATTTAGAAATAGCCCGTTGTTATCATACTGTGATTATCTCTGACGTTCCTATTTTAGACTCATCGTTGGATGATGCCACCAGACGTTTTATCTATCTGATAGATGAGTTCTATGATAGAGGGGTAAAACTAATTCTGAGTGCAGCAGTTCCTCCTGAGTCTCTGTATCAAGGCAAGAGATTGGCGTTCGATTTTAAGCGAGTAAAGAGTCGCTTGTTAGAGATGCAATCAGAAGCATACCTTGCATTGGAACATAGACCATAATATAAGGGACAACGAATCAGCCTACATGAAAGGAGATTATCTGGTGGAAGGGAATGAAAATCATATTGGCCATAAGATAGTAAACTTGCATGAACAGATGCGTAGTGTTTGGCCACATCTCTGTCGCATCGCTATTGCAATATATGATGATAAAACAGATCTTCTAAAAACATTTGTTAACAGCACTGATGGCGCGAAAGCTCTTTCTCATTATAGTGTAAAGCTAGATTCTGTTCCGTCACTCAAAGAGTTAGCCGAAACTCGTAAACCAAGGGTAATTAACGATCTTGAGGTTTTGTCCTCATCTAACTCCCAACATACAAAATGGTTGTTAGAACAAGGATTTAAATCCAGTTATACAGTGCCAATACACGGACATGAAAGTTTAATTGGTTTTTTGTTTTTTGATGCAAATAAAACAGACTATTTTGTTGACCTGATTGTAAATAACCTTTCGGTATATTCCGAGTTGATAGGGGCCTTACTGATAAATGAGTTTGCCCCAATACACACCTTACGAGGCATCCTGAACACCGCAAAGCATTTCACCTACCAACGCGACGAAGAGACGTCTGGCCATATTCAAAGAATGTCTCATTACTCTCATCTCATAGCCATGAAGCTGGCGGATAAGCTTGATCTTTCCGATGATTATATTGAGTACATACTGCGCTATTCACCCTTACATGATATTGGAAAGATTGGGATACCAGATTATATTCTGCTAAAGGCTGGACCCCTTACCTTAGATGAGTACGAGGTGGCACGGGAACATGTACCTAGGGGACTTGAAATTATCGATGCCATAATAGATGAATTCGATCTGGGACACCTGGCTCACTTAGAAATACTGAGAAATATTATAAGTAGCCATCATGAGCGCTACGATGGCTCAGGGTACCCTAAAGGGCTTGTGGGTGAAAAAATCCCTCTAGAAGGGCGCATTGTTGCAACAGCTGATGTTTTAGACGCCCTTACTGCCAGGAGACAGTACAAATGGGCTTGGGGATTTGATGAGTCTGTAAATTATCTCTGCGAGAATGCCAATTCAATGTTTGATCCTGATTGTGTATCCATAGTGGATAGGAACAGGGATGAATTTAAAGAAATTCTCATGACATTTCAGGAGTAAAACTTGATTACTTTGCACAAAGTGTAGCTGTGGATGCCAGTGTTTAGTGTGTGTTTTTTACAACAGTCAGTAATATATAAACATATAATGATTTTTTTGTGATTAGTGATTGACAAATATCAACCAATTCAGCAGGATGTGGGTTAAATTACGTGCTAACGCGATTGAGGCATGGATATAGTTGTTACTATGGCATGTATCATAAACATCAACACCTGGAGGGGATATGCGAAACAAACAACACCTAGCTTGGGCAGCGGCCTTACTTCTGGCTATACCTGCGTCCTCTATGGCTACCAACGGTTATTTTTCCCATGGTTATGGGACAAAGAGCAAAGGCTTGGCAGGAGGTGGTATCGCTCTCCCACAAGACGCTATGGCTGCAGCAACTAACCCAGCCGGTATGGTTTGGGTAGGTGACAGGATGGATTTGGGTGCCGCGCTATTTTCTCCACATCGTGAATATACGGCTGATACTGGTGCGTTCAATGTGATGGGTGGAAATCACGACAGTGACAATACACTCTTCCTGATCCCACATTTTGCTTGGAATTACATGCTGGATGAGAACAGCTCTTACGGTGTGACAGTCTACGGCAATGGGGGTATGAATACCGAGTATACAAATCAGGGAGGAGGTGTGTTTTTTGCCGGGACAGCAGGCGTTGACCTTTCACAGCTGTTTGTTAATTTGAGCTATGCCAGAAAATTCAATGGGAATGCGTCCTGGGGTGCTAGCCTTATTCTGGCGGCACAGGCATTCAAGGCATATGGACTTGGAACATTTGCTGGTTTTGTCGCAAATCCACCAGCATCTGATCTGACTGATAATGGACATGACATTTCGTACGGTGCGGGTCTCAAGTTTGGTATCCAAGGCGAAATTGCAAACGGTCTGACCTTGGCAGGATCCTACCAGTCCAAGATTAGGATGTCAGAGTTTGACGATTATAAAGATTTGTTTGCCGAAGATGGTGACTTCGATATACCTGCAACAGCTACTATCGGGCTGGCTTGGAAAGCAGCACCTAACCATACCCTGACCTTCGACGTCCAACGCATTTGGTATGGTAGTGTGGATTCCATAGCTAATCCGATGGGCGATCTATTCAATTGTCCAGCTCTTGGCGGTGCAGATCAGGAAAGTTGTCTCGGCGGCAATAATGGCGCCGGTTTTGGCTGGGATGATATGACTGTTTATAAACTTGGGTGGCAGTACCAACCGAACAATTTGTGGACTGTGCGACTCGGATACAGTTATGGGAAACAACCGATTGATTCGGATGATGTGACGTTTAATATACTTGCTCCTGGGGTAATGGAACAGCATTATACAATTGGTTTTACGCGTAAGATGGGTAAGGATCAGGAGTTGAACTTTGCTGCAATGTATTCACCACGTGAATCTGTTCATGGAACAAACCCGTTTAGTGGCGGTGCTCAAAATGTAGAGATTGAAATGTACCAGTACGAGGTAGAACTTAGCTACTCTTGGTTGTTTTAATCTCGGTTTAGCAGAAGCAATAAATAAAAAGCCCGCTGTATAGCGGGCTTTTTTATCTAACGAAGATATCCAGCTGTAGGAGGGGATTTCTTGTTTTCTTGGTTTATCTTGGCGGCTACCTTTTCCCCCTTCTTGTCAATGTCTTGCTTATTCAGGACGATGGTACATTGCTTAGGTAGATCTGCAAGTCTTATGTCTCGCTTTTTAGCAACCTTTTCACCAGGTTTTGGTACATGCCGATAAGGTTTGTCAGATAGCCACCAGGCCAATTTTGCTCCGCACTCTGGTCCAGGTGGAGGTGCGGGTTGGTTTGTGCAACTGTGATCGCCTTGGGGGCATCTCAGGCGTACGTGAAAATGGTAGTGATGTCCATACCAAGGTCTGAGCTTGCTCATCCAAGATGAACTGTCCTTTTGTCCTTTAGACCAGTCACACATCTGTTTTTTAATAGCTGGATGAATAAATATCCTTGCGACCTTCTTGTCTGAGGCAGCACGGCGTAGTAACTTTGCGTGTTTGGTTGTCCATGTTTTTGGGTTGATCTCGCTGCGGCTCTTGATCATGGACACAGCGCTTACATTCTCACGCTCTTTATTGGTGAGCGTTTTCTTAGGCGCGGGTTTGAGCCAGATATCCACGTCCAGACCTACCTGGTGACTAGCATGTCCTCCCGGCATGGGGCCTCCCCTTGGCTGGGTCAGGTCTCCCACCAACAGCCCGGTCCACCCGTCTTTTTCCTTGGTGTCTTTTGCTAATCTCTCAATAAAATCTATAAGCTCCGGGTGTCCCCAGTATCTATTGCGACTAAGGCGCATGGTCTGCCAACCTATGCCGTTTGCTGGTAGTGCCTCTGCGCCAGCAAGGCAACCCTTGGCATACCCCCCAATGGCGTGCGGTTCCATCGGAGCTGGATCCTTTATTTGACTGAACAGTTTTTTTGCCGGAGTAGACGTGCTTCTTTTTATCTCTTTGGCTTCCGCCATGCTGGAGAAAGCAAACACAAGTATAAGGCACAATAGAATTCTCAACTTACATCTCCCAGGAGCTTGCGTGATACATTAAATAGTAGCATCTAAAGATACTTAATTATATCGCCATAAAAAACAACTAGTTATCAATCAGTTATATATTGATTACCCGCTCAATATCCGTGGCCAGCGTTCGTGTGTCGCATACTCCAATTCCGGTGTAATGGTGACTACATAGACTCTTCGTTCGTTGTTCGATCGGGCTATCAGACCCTGGATCCATTTTCCCGGAGTAATATCAAACCAGCTACTTTGGCCCTCAATATCCTTCTCCATAAACTGGGTTACCATAAGTTTGACCGGGGTGGGAAACCATCTATCCCAGCGTCCAGCATAAATAGAATCAAGCCGTGCCCATCCACCCAAGGGTAGATGTCCCGCCTGATTCTTGCGACGTCCCCAAGGTAAAATGGCTATTCCGCCTGTGCGTTTTTTCACTGGTAGGCAGGCCATGGGGTTGGGAAAGTAGACGCGCACCTCTTTTCCGTCAACCGTATAATATATTCCACCGCACATGATGGTTAGAGTATTGTTTCCCGATGTCCAGACGGCTTCCAGGCCGGTGCTATTACGTTTGGCATGCGGGAACGCAGTAACAGGCGCGCTGGCGCCAAGGTAAACTCACCGTAGCGCCGGTTTATATCGTCGCGGGTTCTATTTAGGCATTCCAGTCGTCCTCTATCCAAAGCAAACATCTCTACCTGTATGTTTTTGGGGCGAGGGTCCAGTGCCGTAACCTGAACTTGGAATACTGGTTCACCATGCCATTTACGAGATATGAATATGTGGCACAGGGCCATAATATCTGGTCCATGATCTGTGGGTAGAGCGGGGCGGTACTTGCCGGATATCCATCCGTTAGCAGTGCGTAGTCCTATAAAAAAGTGTCCGGCCAGAAAATTGTGTCGGCGCAGGCGTGCGGCAACCTTTTCAGACATGTGCAGCATGAATGCATGGATTACGCCTATATCTGTTGTATCAGGCGGCATTACCTTGCCATGTCCTATGCTCTTGGGCTCAGGCACGGATATCTTGACCGGATCTGGGTCTAGTCCTTGGGCCATGAGCCATATACGCCTACCTAAGTTACCAAAGCGTTTCCCCAGCTCACCTATGGGAAGTTTCTGCATGTCTCCGCATGTGTGTACACCCCTATCGGATAGAAACTTTCCTATACCTTTGGCTATGCCACAGAGTTCAGTTACCGGAGCGGTGGCCAAAGCCGCTTTTGATTTCCAGGGTGGTATTATGGTCAGACCATTGGGTTTATTGAATTTTGCTGCATACTTTGCGGTGGTTTTGTCTCCACTAAGTCCGATTGAACACAAAACGCCTCCTGATGCCTCCAGAACAGCCTGCTTTGTGAGTATTGCGATCCGTTCCGGTGACCCCATGAGTCGTTGGCAGTGGGTGATATCCAGAAATGCCTCGTCCACTGAGAATACCTCCAAATCCGGGGTCAACATGGTCAGGGCATCCATGATGTTGGATGAAACCTCGGCGTAACGCTTGGGATGAGACGGAATGCGAATAAAATCAGGGCAGAGGCGTTGTGCTTCGCGTAGACGCATGCCGGTGCGTATGCCAAAGGCCCTGGCCTCGTATGAGCAGGTAATGATGCAGGTGCCTTGAGAACCATTCGTAATGCCAATCGGACGCCCTTGCAACTCTGGGTTGTCTAGTTGCTCTACGCTGCAGAAGAAGGCGTTCATGTCCACCAGTATGATGGCCCTTGGCCAGTGGCTATATGGATTGACGGAGAAATTCATAGTGATGAAATAAACGGCATCTAACAATGGAAGAATAATATAGAACAAATATAGAACAAGCAACACAAATTTTTTTGCTAGTGGAAAATCTAATTCAGTATTGATTTTGCCGCTATGCTCAATCTAGATAACAACTCATCGATGTTATTATCCGTTTCACTTGCTGCGTCATGTTCTAATTTTTGGGCGATATTTTTTAATGAGGTAGCCGCACATATTGATGCTGAGCCACGTAGAGAATGGGCTGATTCCTGTAGCTCCACCCAGTCACGCGCGCTGGCGGATTTTTGTATGGTTTCAATTTGTTGAGGCAGATCAAGGCAAAATCTTTCGAATAGTCTCTGTGCCAGTTCCGAGTTGCCACCGGCGATATTAATTGCTTGCTCAATATCACGTACAACATCCGTGTCATTTGAATCTTTTTCTGTTTCATTATTTTGAGGCATTGCTTCATGATTTTCTGTAGATTTAGTCAAATGTTTTCTGACGATATCTATTAACATGGTTTCATCTACAGGCTTTACCAGATAATCATCCATGCCAGACGTTTCAACATGCTCTCTTGTTTCTGGCATTATGTCTGCTGTTAACGCAACTATGGGAGTGTGCCTTGATGTTGTTGCTTCATATTTTCTTATTTCTTGCGCTGCCTCCAGTCCGCTTACATTGGGCATATGTATATCCATCAATATAAGATCGAAGTCATGACTGCATGCAAGTTCAATAGCTTGAGTTCCGTCTGTAGCTGAACTTATAGTGGCTCCAAGCAGATGTAGGAGTGTGGCTACTAGTTCAAGATTTATTGGGTTGTCGTCAGCAATCAATATATGAGAGTTTTTGAACTGTTTGCTTGATTTTTTTTTGGCATTGGCTTTTTTATGTTTGGACTTTGCTCCTGGCTTATTCTTTGATTTAAGTTTGAGCTTTGGCGAAGACTTATAAGCTAATACATCTCGGATAGCGCGCTCCAATACACTGTTGCTAAGTGGTTTTGATAGACATGAAACCTGTGCGTCATTTTCTATGTGGTGTAATATTTCGTGATCCGATGAACTTAGAAGTACAAGTATTGGAATATGTAGCTTAGCTTTTATAGATTTAAGTTTTTCAATAATGTTTTTTTCATCTACTTCTATCGCGGCAAACCCTACGACCACAAAATCTAATTTTCCATCATTTTTAGAGTTATGGTTATCGGGATCTATTTCTATAACATCTATGCCAAGGGCGTTTAGATTGTGGCGCGTGACCAACTTAGACAACCTGTAGTCATCTATGAGTCCGCATTTAGTGTTGTTAAAATATGAAGAGTCCTTGTTGTTCAAATGATCCTTGCTGGATTGTTTCAGTTTTAATGTAACGGTAAATTCTGATCCTTCATTTTCGTTACTGGTGACTGAAATTTCCCCTCCCATTGCGTGGGCCAATTTCTGACTTATACTGAGACCTAGACCGCTGCCGCCAAACCTTCTGCTGGTGGAAGAGTCAGCTTGGTGGAACGATTTGAAAAGGTATTCCTGTGACTTTTTATTGATTCCTATTCCGGTGTCAGTAACGGTAAATTTTAAAATGACATCATTATTGCCATCGTAGTCGTCGATCATGACGCGTATCATTACTTCACCTTTGCTAGTGAATTTAATGGCGTTACTTATAAGATTCACAAGAATTTGTCGTATTCTGAGTTCGTCACCAATCAACAACGCTGGAACGTCAGAATATATAAGAACCAGCAGTTCTAGATTTTTATCATGGGCTGCTGGCGCCAAGAAATTAACTGGATTCTCGAAACACTCTCTTACGTTGAATTCATTGTGTTCAGGTTTGAGTTTGTCAGATTCGAGTTTTGAATAATCCAGAATGTTATTAATAATTCCGAGAAGATCAGTGGCCGACTTTGATACAGTTTGGACCATATTTCTCTGCTCTGCTGTGAGGTCGGTTTTTAGAAGTAAGTTGGTAAATCCGATTACACCATTCATAGGCGTACGTATTTCATGACTCATGTTGGCAAGAAATTCTGATTTTACTTTGTTGGCTTTCTGTTCTCTTTTCCTCGCTAGAACAAGCTCTACATTTTGTATTTCAAGTTCCTCCAGCGTCTGAGTTAGATCGGATGTGGCTTGGTCTACTTGTTTTTGCAGATATTCATGTGCGTTTTCCAATTCAGATGCCATAGCGTTGAAACCCTCTTCAAGGGTGCGAATCTCACCTTTAGAACGTGCAGGCACCCTTGCTGAAAAATCTCCATGCTTCATTCTTATTACGGCCCTGGTAAGACGTAAAATTGGGGATACGATACGTTGACTTAGTAAACTGGCGATCATCCCTGAAACTAACAAGACAAAAATAACCAGTAGCATGCTGTTTCGTATGATCTCATTTTGATTGGTTGGATCAGTGCTGTTTGTCATTACGACACTTGCTGTACCGAGACTGATAATCTGGTTGGTGTTTTGTGTAATGCTTGCTTGCTCAGGATAGTCATCAAGTCTTGATGCAGAAGCGTCATATGCGATTTTGGCGGTGAATAGTTGAGAGTTAAGCTTGCTTTTGGGCTTTTTGTTCAGATGAGATTTTTCTTTGCTGAGTAATACTGTTCCATTTTGATCATATAGATAGATAGCGATAATATTTTCACGGATAAAAATGTTATTTGTGCTAAGTATCAAAGCGTCTTGATTTCCGGAATATATTCCATACATAGATACTGCTGCCAATTCTTTTGCTACAGCGTTTCCACGCTCAATAAATGAATTTTTTAGTGTATCTAGCTGTGCATTAGTTATATATACGGCCAGTGAAAGAGCAACAATGGCCGTTGGAAACAGGATAAGAAGCAGTAGCTTTGTTTTAAGCCTTGATGCGCGCCGTATACTCATTACTTTGCCTTCATTATCTCTGACTTAATCTCTGTTTTGGATGGTATTCTAATGTTTAGAGATTGAATAACTCTTCTGTTAGTATCTACCGAAAAGTATTTTGGATATGTTGGCTGTGATAGTCTCCTATTACCTGAGGTAAAAAATTTATTTATCTCATCACCTATATGATTCCCAATATCTACTGGTGAGGAGTATACGGCTGCTGTAGCTCCTGATCTAACAAAGGCGGCTGAGTATCCAAATACAGGGACATTGTGACGATAGCTCGATAATAAAACCGTCAATACAGTATTTTTGTTGTAAATGCTAGGATCTGGTTGAGCCATAAGAACATCTGCTTCTCTAAATATCTTTTCGAGCGTAGAACCTATGTTATTCGGTGTGGAGTTATGTATTACAGGTCTCAATCCCATCTTTCGCATTATCTGTTGCAGTCGTTGCTTCCCAATCCCGGAATAGCTTCCCAATACGACGCCAACCTTGTCTCTATCTGGTAAGGCGGACTTGATTAATCGTAATTGCCTCTCTATTGGTTGATCAATATATATTGCAGATTTTATTCTGCTACTGCTCATTCTTCTTATGGCGGGATAACTGTGGCTTGGTATTAGTGAATACAGTGTAGGCGATTTCGATTTATAGGTGTTTAACTGCTTTGCGGCATTGGTGCCAACAGTAATTATTAGATCCCATTTATCATGTTGCACCAAACGATACAGTTTTTTGTCATTGATTGATGCTATAGATACTGAAGGCTTGGTGCAATTCGTATTTTGATGTTGACATATATCTTCAAGTCGGTTTTGCGCTACATCGATAATTTTTTTATAAACTGATGTTGATCCGCTTTTTATGAAAAGTATCTTTGATTCTGCTGCCTCAGTTATCTCTGCTACTGAGAATATGGCAGGTAAGAAAAGTAACATCCATATAAGTTTTTTGATTTTTCGTTTAGTGGGGTAATGGCAGTAGTCTGTCATACACGATTGATGCCAGACAGCATGAAGCATTCTGGTTAGCTTATACGTATCCATAGATATCGCCGATCATCCTTAACAGTGATGCATCCTTAAAACTTTATTCCAACTTGTAGATAGAATTCTCTTTGTGCCTCATTTATGTCGTAATACTCCTGGTAATTATTGTTTTCTATGTTGTGTAAAATGGCAGCAATATCTATGGTTGCATCAGGCAGGGTGAATGTTTTCCCAATGCGAAAATCCCATTTGTTATAGGAATCGGTTTCGTCACCTGGATCGAGCCAAGTGATCCTTCCTGTGTGGTAAAATCCTGAACTTACTTGTATTCCATTATCAAATCTGTGGCTGGCTAAAATACCAAACGTCTCTTTCGGTACGATTTCGCTTACGTCAATAAATTCATCCTGAGCTCCGCTGTTATCATAGCGGCTAACTTGCCATCCGGATGCGTTTAGATGGCTATATACGGCATGAATGTCGGTATTGGGCGTGGGCTTATAATCAAGCTGTAATTCAAGCCCATTGATCGTTACTTCCCCATCGTTATTGAAATTGCCTGCTCCATTGTTACTAAGATCACCAAAGTTTGTACTATGGTCCCAAGCATAGTTGATTACGGGGTTTATTTTTTCCTTGAACAGCTTTACATCCATAGTAAGTGGGATATCTTTAAACGCGGCCATATAGCCAAGCTCTATTGAGTTGACCTCCTCTGGGTCCGGTACTCCGACGGTTTTGTGCACCTGGTCTACTAATATTCCACCCAATGTGCGGGCCTTCATATCTATCTGCTCTTCCCATACGTTAGGCATACGGTAAGCCCTAGAATGAGATATGCGGAATATGTGGTTCTCTTTCAATGCGTAGTTTAATGCGACTCGTGGTGAGAACATGCTGCTGAAACCTTCATATTTCTCCAGCATGGCGCCGAGATTCACGGTTAAGTCATCTTTGGGTTTCCATTCGGCATTAATAAATGCATGCAATTGGTTGCGGGTTGCGGCAGAATCCTGGTCCAATGTCTCAGGGCTTATGGTATTGTCATGACGTAAACCGGCGCCCCAGGCCAAGCGTAGATCAGGCGCTGGCTTAAGCAGATGCTGTAATTCCAGCTCATACCTGTCTGATTCGTAACTGAACCCTGAAATCACATTGAATGGCGCAATTGTTACGCTAAGCGTGTCATTCAACTCTTTATAGTTATGAAAAAAATGTAGACTGTATTCGCTATCCTTATCAATGGTGTGTATCCATTTGATCTGTTGAAAATTGCTAGTATTAACCGTATCTCTTAGAGCAAACCAGTCATCCTGTTGTGTACCTCTGGAATATCCGGTCTGAAACATTATCTTATTGCTTGAATCATACTTATAATCTCCCCGAAAGCTTAGCCATTTGTTGGTAGCATCATCATACCTGGTCTTAATCCCATCTTTTTCATCGTAGTTTATGGTTAAGCGGTAATTGAGATCTCCTATTTTATCTGCATGACGCGCCAGGGTCTGGCGTGTATTTTTATCTCCTATGGTGGTTTTGACTAGGGTTCCATGTTGTTGTGAAGGTTCTTCGGTGATGATGTTGATTACGCCGGAGAAGGAGTTTGAGCCAAAGGCTGCTGCATTGGAACCACGGATGACTTCGATACGTTTTATGTCCTCCAGGGCCAGGGGAAGATCTGACCAGGCGACACCGCCGATAACCGGATTATATATAGAACGTCCATCCACCAGGACCTGTAGACTCCTGGAATAAAGATCTGCGCGTCCATGGTAGGTTACGAAATAATCATCTCCGCCATAGTTGGCTACCTGCATACCTGGTACCAAGCGCATTAGCTCAGGTATCTCTAGAGCGCCTGATGCCCTGATCATCTCTTTATCGATGATGGTCATTGAGACCGGAGTTTCTGAAACTGGCTGTTCCAAACGAGTGGCGGTGAATACTATCGGCAGCTCTCCGAAAAAATACTCTTCGGTAATTATGTCGGTGTAACTGACATTTTTATTGGTTTCAGTGGTCGTTTCAGCACCTGTTTTTGGCTCTGTTGCTGCACTAGATTCAGCGCTAATTTTAGACTCTGTCTCCGTGACAGTTTCAGTGCTAGCTTCGCCGCTGGCTAAACAATACGATACGGGCAGAAACGCCATGGAGATTGCGCAGACAAACAAGGCAGTATGTTTGGTTATTTCAGCATTGTTTCTATGCATGATGCATCCCTAAAACAATTGTGTAATATGCTTTGCTTAGTGCTATTGACTAGAGCATTCCCTGAAGTAAATACAAGTAGAACACTATATACTAACATCGTTTTTACCGCATGTTTTGAGTAGAATAGATTATATGAATTATTCGACTATTGAAGAGTGCATTGGCAATACCCCGCTAGTACGCTTGCAACACCTCCCTGGTGATACCACCAATACTATCCTGCTCAAATTAGAGGGCAACAACCCGGCTGGGTCGGTGAAGGATAGGCCGGCTCTAAACATGATAAGCATGGCAGAATCCAGGGGGGATATAAAACCTGGAGACACCCTGATTGAAGCCACCAGCGGTAATACCGGGATTGCCCTGGCCATGGCTGCGGCCATAAAAGGGTATCACATGGTATTGGTGATGCCTGAGAACATGAGCCTGGAACGCAGGTCCCTTATGAAGGCATATGGAGCAGAGATTATTCTCACACCGGAAGAGGGCAGTATGGAGGCAGCCATTGATAAGGCGCGGGAGTTGGAATCTGCTGGTGAAGGGCTGATTCTGGACCAATTCTCCAACCAGGACAACCCGATGTCCCATGTTAATGGAACAGGTCCTGAAATCTGGCGACAAACAGATGGAAAGATAACTCACTTTGTTAGTTCAATGGGGACTACGGGCACCATTATGGGGGTGTCCAGATTTCTTAAGGAGAAAGATCCTGACATAGAGATTATTGGAGTCCAACCTACCGATGGTTCCAAGATACCAGGAATCAGGCGTTGGCCAGAGGAGTATCTGCCAAAGATATACGATGCCAGTAGGGTAGATAGGATCATAGACGTTAACCAGGAAGATGCGGAAAATACAACCAGGGCGCTGGCGGCAACTGAAGGAATTATGGCAGGCATCTCCTCTGGCGGAGCCGTATCCGCGGCCCTGGAGCTATCCAGTGGGCTTACCGATGCTGTGATAGTGGTAATTGTGTGTGACCGTGGTGACAGATACCTATCTACCGGCGTTTTTCCTGCCGATTAGAAATCAGCATTATCAGACAATACAAACGACTTTAAAATATTAAATATCAATAAGATATAGTATTTTATTAAAGTTGTTTATTATAATAATCATTCCTCAATATAGGCCGGATATTATCTAAAGTGGCACGATCAAGCAAAAAGAGATTACCGGCTGAACCGGTTAAGGCAATAGTAGACTCGATGAGTCACGATGGGCGTGGTGTAGCTCATCTGGATGGAAAGACAGTATTCATTCAGGGGGCATTGCCTCAGGAAGAGGTGATGTTTACCTATTCCAGAAAGAGGCAAAGTTATGATGAAGGGGTCGCGACCGACATCCTGATGCCGTCACCAGACAGGGTCGAGCCGCCTTGTAGACACTTCGATATCTGTGGTGGTTGCAGTCTGCAACATCTTAGACCAGAGGCGCAGATAGTGTTAAAACAGAAGGGCCTTCTGGATGCCTTTGCGCGAATAGCCAAGATAGAACCGGAAGAGGTGTTTCCACCTCTCACATCTACTGCATGTTGGGGCTACCGGCGCAAGGCCAGACTCGGGGTCAGGAATGTGCCGAAAAAAGGGAGGGTATTGGTAGGTTTCAGAGAGAAAGGTTCCAGCTTTCTGGCCGATATCCACAGTTGCGAGGTACTGCATCCAAGGGTAGGGCAGCTTCTAATGCCACTGAGTGACTTGATCGGTGGCTTGTCCATAAGAGACAAGGTGCCACAAATAGAGGTCTCCATGGGTGATAAGGCATGCGCGCTGGTATTCCGGGTCCTGGAGCCGTTATCCTCCGCTGACATGGCCTTATTGTCGCAGTTCGGTTCAGAGCATGATATGCACATATATCTGCAGGAGGCGGGTCCGGATAGTGTACGGCCGCTGCAGGGCAACGCCGCTGATCTCAGCTATTCGCTGCCGGATTTTGGCATCGACCTGCGTTTTCTGCCCAACGACTTTACCCAGGTCAACTATGAGTTGAACAGGCTCATGGTCGCGCGTGCGGTGGAACTTTTGGACCCGCAGAGTGATGAGCGTATCCTGGATCTGTTTTGCGGAATCGGTAACTTCACTCTGCCCCTGGCGACCAGGGCCAATTCGGTAGTGGGGGTGGAGGGTGACCAGTTACTGGTTGCCAGGGCGAGGGAAAACGCTGCGATGAACCACATCGATAATGTCAGTTATTACACAGCAAACCTTTATGAGTCCCTGGAACATGAGCCCTGGTTGCAGGGTGGGTTTGATAAAGCGCTGCTTGATCCGCCGCGCTCAGGGGCATTTGAAGTGTTGGAATACCTGCCAAAGCTGGGGATTAAACGTATAGTATATGTATCATGCTACCCTGGGACCTTGGCACGAGATGCTGGAGAACTGGTGAACGTCCATGGATATAGACTTCTTGGCGCGGGCGTTATGGATATGTTTCCCCATACCGCCCATGTCGAGTCCATAGCCGTATTCGAGGCAAAATAAGGAGTATTGCGATGGCCGTTGAGATCGAACGCAAATTTCTGGTTGATAATGATCTCTGGCGCGATCAGATAATATCCAGCAGTGATCTTAAACAGGCCTACATCTCCAATAACACAAACGCTACCGTCAGGGTTCGTATCTACGCTGATCAGGCACTCCTGACCATCAAGGGCCCCACCTCGGGTATATCCAGGGATGAATATGAACACACCATCCCGGTTGACGATGCCAATTCCCTGCTGAGTATGAAAATCGGCGTGGTCATAGAGAAGACGCGCCACAAGGTCAGATGTGGTGAACATACCTGGGACCTGGATATATTTTATGGCGAGAACAGCGGCCTGAAGCTGGCTGAGGTGGAGCTGGAAGCAGAATCTGAGGAGTTTGAATTACCTGAGTGGGCCGGCGCCGAGGTCACGGGAGATCGCAGGTACGCAAATTCGCACCTGGCGGAAGAACCATATTGTAACTGGCAGGATAGTTAGCCCTGGGATGAGATCCGGTATCTATCAATTCCTCTTATCCCTCTTCATAGCACTCGCCTTAACGTCCTGCGACGCACCAAAACCAGACAGTGTTATACGCATGGGCCTTACCACTGCCCCCACCAATCTCGACCCCAGATTCGCCACCGACGCCATTTCATCCAGGATCAACCGACTGCTCTACCGGCATTTGGTCAAGTTCGATGAAACCGGCATGCCGGTGCCATCCCTGGCCAGTTGGAAACAGATAACCCCCACCCATTACCGTTTTACCCTGGGTGATAACGGTCGATCATTCCATCATGGGAAGAGGCTGGTGGCACAGGACGTAAAGGCTACCTATGACTATATCCTTGATCCAAGCAACGGATCACCGCACCGTTCCACCGTAGAGGTCATCCAACATATCGAGACAGAGGGTGAAGAGCATATCGACTTTTACCTGAAACGTCCGGACAGCCTGTTTCCCGGATATCTGCACATCGGGGTACTCCCATCTGACCTGATAGTGCAGGGACACCCCTTTAATACCGACCCAATCGGCAGCGGCCCCTTTGTCTTTGATGGATGGCCGCAACAGGGAATACCGAGGCTTATCCGCCTACGGGATCGACAGGCGTTCGAGTTTCTCCCGGTGGCGGACCCCAGCGTGCGCATACTCAAACTGCTGCGTGGCGAGATCGATATGTTACAGAATGATCTGCCGCCGGAGCTTATGAACTATCTTGCTGGCAAAGAAGGGATACGCATTCTGAGGAAGCCGGGCAATAACTTCTCCTATCTCGGATTTAATCTCAAAGACCGGATCACCGGACAACGGGAGATAAGGCGCGCCATCGCACTGGGAATAGATAGAGAGGAGATAATAAAATACTTCCTGCAGGGTGGTGCCAGACCTGCACAGGCACTACTCCCTCCACGTCACTGGGCCGGAGCCAAGGGTCTGCAGCCAATTCCGTTCGATCCTGAACAGGCCAGGACCATACTTAAAGGGCTCGGCTATTCCCTGCGCGATCCTCTAAGGCTCAAGTTCAAGACATCCACCGATCCGTTCCGGGTGAGGCTGGCCACCCTGATGCAGAACCAACTTTCTCAGATAGGCATCCAGGTACAAGTGCAGAGCAACGATTGGGGCACATTCTATGGAGATGTAAAACAGGGAAGATTTCAGCTGTACAGTCTCTCCTGGGTGGGGATAAAGACACCGGATATCTTCCGCTATGTGTTTCACAGTGACTCTATTCCACCTGATGGGGCCAACAGGGGGCATTATAGCAGTAAGACCGTAGATGCTCTCATAGATCAGGCGGAAACGACGGCAGATTTCACGCAAAAGACCAGACTCTATCATAGGGTCCAGGAACAGTTGTTGAGAGACCTGCCATATGTACCGCTATGGTACGAGGATCACGTGTTCATATGTCGGGACTCCATTATCGGTTATAGACTGGCCAGTGACGGCAACTATGATGGTCTGGAACAGGTACAGATGAGAAAGAGATGAAAATGGAACGAATCATCAGGATAGAACTGGATAAGCAGATGTTGTCTCTGTACCTGGGGCATGAACTGCTGGAGTCCTATCCTGTATCCACATCCAGGGAGGGTCCCGGCGAGGAGATGGGTAGCGGTTGTACCCCGAGGGGTCTGCATCGCGTCAGGATCAAGATAGGCGAAGGGCAGCCTGAAAACAGTGTGTTTGTGGGGCGGCGTCCGACCGGGGAGATATATACCCCGGAGCTTGGAGAAGACAACCCGGATCGTGACTGGATACTTACCCGCATACTCTGGCTGACCGGTCTGGAGCCGGGCAAGAACCGTGGCGGCAACAAAGACACCCTGCGCCGCTTCATCTACATACATGGTTGCCCCGATAAGGAACCGATGGGCATACCCGCCTCCCATGGTTGTGTCAGGATGAGAAATAGTGACCTGCTGGAGCTGTTCGAGCTAGTGGATACAGATACCTTGGTAGAGGTGGTCTGATGAGCTTTGTTATATCCAGGCTATCGAGCGCTCTGCTGGTGATCATAGGTGTGGTGTGCATGGTGTTCATGCTGATCCATCTGGTTCCGGGTGACCCGGTTGAGGTGATGTTGGGGGAGTCGGCGCAACCGGCAGACAGGATTGCTCTTAGAGCTACCCTGGGACTGGATCTGCCGTTGCATGAGCAACTGTTCAACTACTTTAATGGCCTGGCGCATCTGGATCTGGGAAGTTCACTGCATACCCAGAGGCCAATCGTCGCGATACTGGCGGAGAGATTGCCAGCGACCATGGAACTTGCCGCTTATGCCCTGGTTTTTGCAACTGTTCTGGCTGTTCCACTGGGTATCCTGGCCGCGTTGAAAAAGGACAGCATGGCGGATATTGGCGCCATGGGTCTTTCCATGCTTGGCATATCCATCCCCAATTTTTGGATGGGGCCTATCCTTATCCTGGTTTTTTCGTTGTGGCTTGGACTTACCCCGATCAGTGGCCGCAGCGGAGCGGCAAGTGTGATATTGCCGACCATAACCCTGGGTACTGCCCTGGCCGCTATACTGGCGCGCATGGTACGTAGTAGCCTGTTGGAGGTTCTGAATGAGGATTTTGTCCGCACGGCCAGGGCCAAGGGGATGCCGGAGGGGATCGTGATCTGGCGCCATGCCATGCGCAACGCCTGGCTTCCAGTTATCACCCTGCTGGGACTGCAACTGGGTGCACTCCTGGGCGGAGCGGTTATCACCGAAACAGTCTTCTCCTGGCCGGGAATTGGCTCACTCCTGGTGGAATCTATCCAGAAACGCGACTACCCGGTGGTGCAGGGGTGTGTGCTGTTGATCAGTCTGGCTTATGTGGTGGTCAATACCCTTACCGACCTGATCTATGTCTCCATAGATCCGCGTATCCGCCTGGGTGATAGCCGATGAGATACAGGATATTTGGATCAATACTGCTGTTTTGGATGCTGCTATCTATCATTGGGCCACTGCTACCGTTGAGTCCAAACCATATCGACCTGCAACATATCCTTTCTGCGCCATCAACAGAAAGTTTGTTAGGAGACGATGAGCTGGGCAGGCCAGTGTTAGATCGTCTGATAGTGGGGGCTCGGACCTCTTTTTTGGTGGCGCTCTGGGTTGTACTCATCTCCTCATGTTTTGGCACAATGATAGGTGCATTTGCAGCATATACAGGTGGTTTAGCAGATCTGTTACTGGTGCGGGTGATCGACATATTCCTTGCTTTTCCTGGTATTCTGCTAGCGATTGCCCTGGCTGGAGTTATGGGTCCAGGCATAGATAACGTAATCATCGCACTTTCGATAGTTGGTTGGGTGGGGTATGCCAGACTAGCCAGAGCTCAGGTGCTATCACTGAAACACAGAGATCACATATTAGCAGCAATTGCACTTGGGCAGAGCACTGTTCCAATAATCAGAAGACATCTGTTGCCATTGATCTCTGCACCATTGATCATTGAGGCCACCTTCGGAGTCGCCGGGATAGTGATAGCCGAGGCAGGACTGTCATTCCTGGGGCTTGGGGTACAACCTCCGACAGCTTCTTGGGGTAGCATGATTAGAGACGGGGCAAGATACATGCTTGTGGCGCCACACCTGGTGTTGGCGCCAGGCGTGTGTATCATGCTGGTGGTGCTGTCGATAAACCTGCTAGGAGACGGGATGCGGGACCGACTAGATGTAACAAGTATGGAATAGATTGTTCACTGTACAAAGAAGCTGGTAAAGAAAAGGTCCTTTATACTGTTTTTCCCGGTCTGTTTTTTAATTACCTTACCTACAGCGGCAAGTGCTGTCTGTCTGAATCTCTCTTTGCCTTTAGGGTCCTGTAGATCTGAACCCTTCTGATCGCCTAGCAGTAAGAGTAATTCATGGCGCAATGCAGGCGCATGCAGCTGAACATCCTGAAGGCTACCCTGATTAGTAACCATCAACTGGATATCGCATCTGGCATATCTGGCCTTACCATTTACATTTGCGATTAAAGAGGGCGAGAGAGAATAGTAAACAGCCTGCTTCTTTTCATCATCTTCCGCGACGGCAAAGCCAGAATATAGAACAGAATAAGTCAGCATCAGAAGGGAGATTAATCGCAACATTTTCCTTAAAATCCTGTTATAACAATCGTTATAGACCTTATCGGCACAAGAATTAAAAACTTAATCGGAAATTTATAGTATGAGCCACGGACCATTGATGTTTAATCTGACTGGTTTGGAGATAACCCTGGAAGAGCGCGAGATGCTGGAGCATCCAGCTGCGGGTGGCATAATCCTGTTTAGTAAGAATTTTGAATCACCTGAGCAAATACAAACACTTATCACTCAAATTCACGAAATCAGAAAACCGGAACTGCTGATTGCGGTAGACCAGGAAGGAGGTAGGGTACAGCGTTTCAAACATGGATTTGTCAAGTTACCTCCGGCGTCCTGGTTTGGTGAACTGCATGAAAGCAACAGCAAGGAGGCTAGGGCTGCCGCCCAGTTGGTGGGGTGGTTAATGGCGGCTGAGCTAAGGGCTGTGGGTGTAGATTTTAGCTTTGCCCCGGTTCTGGACTTAGGGTACGGCGCCAGCACTGTTATCGGTGATCGCGCTTTCCATAAAAAGCCCACGGTGGTATCAGAATTGGCATATTCCTGGATGCGCGGGGTGCATGAAGCGGGGATGGCTGCAGTTGGCAAACATTTTCCTGGACATGGTGGCGTTGCAGAGGATTCCCATCTAACTCTCCCCATCGATCGGCGACCACAAGAGGATATCTGGACAGCAGATCTGGTACCATTTCAACGCATGATCTCCAATGGTCTGGAGGCGATCATGCCTGCCCATGTGATCTTTGAAAATCTATCGCCCGATCTTGCAGGATTTTCCAGTTTTTGGCTGAAAGACGTTTTGAGGACTAGGTTAAGATTCCAGGGTGTTATTTTCAGCGATGACCTGACCATGGCAGCGGCGGATGCCGCCGGTGATTATAAGGAGCGCGCCCGGGCAGCGCTGGATGCTGGATGTGACATGATCTTAGTGTGTAACAATCAAGATGGGGCGGCGCAGGTGTTGGAGGAATTGGTGGACTATAGAGACCCCGCATCTCAGGTGCGGATGGTAAGAATGCATGGGCGTGGGCATGTAAATAGAGATGAGATGCATTTGGATCCACGCTGGAAAGCGGCGGTTGATGCCATAGCACGATACGATGAGTCACCGTCCCTGAATCTTGATATTTAAATAGGTAACAGATGACTATAGACGCAAAAACGGCGCAGACGGTATATGATCAGGCGGATATGCTTTATTCGGAGCAGGATGTGGAAGCTGCCTTAGACAGTATGGCGGGTGACATTTCCCAACAAATGGAAAATAGTGATCCGATAGTTTTGTGCATAATGAACGGTGGTCTGATAGCAACCGGTAAGTTGCTTCCAAAACTCAATTTTCCACTTCGGGTAGATTATCTACACGCAACCAGATACCACGGTCAGACATCAGCTGGAGAACTCAATTGGCTGAAAAGAAATCATCAGGAGCTTAAAGGACAAAATATCCTTATTGTTGATGACATCCTGGATGAGGGTATAACACTCAAGGCTATAGTGGATTTCTGCCATGAAATGGAGGTGTCCAGTGTCCTTACTGCAGTTGTGGTGGAAAAAATCCATGACAGGAGCAATGGTTTTAAGTCAGATTTTGTGGGTCTACAGGTGGAAGACAGATACGTATTCGGCTATGGAATGGACTACAAAGGATATTTAAGGAATGCCCCTGGGATCTTCGCGGTGAGCGAAGAACACCAGGGGGATTAGTTTATTCTGCTTCCTCTAACAACGCCTTTTTCTCTTGGTTCTTGGAATACAGGTAAACAACCAGGTTCTTGGCCAAGAACATGACGGTTATAAAACATAATCCAATCAAAAACCCTAACCAGGGTTTTGTCTGCAATATCGTGATAAACCAGAGTGAATTTCCCATAGCGCTATCCTTCTAAATAGTATCTAGCGAGCGGGTTTTATATGCTGTTTTAGAAGATGTCTGCAATGACATTCTTCAATTAGGAAATCATCAAACCCGATCAAATCTCTTGAAGATGGTACTGAAATGCCCCCGACCCTGGGTCATGCTGCGCAGATCGGTGGTGTATCCCAGCAGTTTATCCAGGGCCACTTCACAGCTGATGGTAGCTGTGTCCCTCCATTTGCTGGTGTCCTGAATAACTCCTAGGCGCGCTTGCAGATCGCCCAGTACCTGCCCAAGATTTTCTTCCGGCACTACCACCTCTGCTGCCATGATTGGGTGTAACAGACATGGCTCCGCCTGTTTTATCGCCTTAATACAGGCCTTGGCGGTTGCTGCATGCAAGGCGTCAGGGGTAGATGATTTTCCAAATGTTTCAACTGTAGTTACTTTGAGTTCAAGGTCCTCCAGTGGAGCGGATTCGATGGGACCGTTGGCCAAGGCCAATTGCAGCGCATCGTTGATAGCATCTAACTGCGGTTGGGAGAGTTTATGTCCCTCTGGCTTTACTTCCGGCTCGAGTATGACCTTCCTTCCAGTGCCGCGCTCCAATGGTGTGACACTCAGTTCTACTAGTGCCTTGATTTCGTGCTCATGCAGTTTTGGGTCATAGGGTGGCTGGAACAGGCACTCTGCCGTTGCCGGTTTTGTAATGGCCTCACGTAATGCCACTGCCGGTTTGCCGGAACGGATATTCAGGTTAAATTCCCGTTTCAATCTCTCCAGGACGATCTGCAAGTGTAGTTCACCCATGCCCCTGAGCAGACGTTGACCGGTATCCTTATCCTCTTCCAAGAGTAGGGTGGGGTCCTCCTGCTGTACCTTATCCAGGACATCGAGGAATTTCTCTTCATCTTCGCTGGATTGTGGCTCCACAGCGAGGCTTAGCACCGGCTCCCTGGTATCTATGCGTTCCAGCATAAGGATGTGTTCCGGGTCGCAGATGGTATCTCCCGTTGTTACATTCTTCAGGCCGGCCAAAAGCACTATCTGACCGGCGCTGGCGGTATCCAGTTTGCTCTTTTTTCCAGCATCGATCTCGAAGATGCGGGCTACTGTCTCCAGTATCTGGGTACCGTCAGGCTGTATGGCTGCAATCTTGGCGCCCGGTTTGAGTGTGCCGCGATAGATCCTGGCATAGACATGGCGGCGTCCTTCCCACAGTTGTACCTTGAAGCAGAGGGCAACAAGAGGTCCGTCCTGTCCCAAGGATATATTCTCTTCTACGCCATCTGTCGATCTGGCCTTGGTAAGCGGACGATCCAGTGGTGACGGCAGAAGCCGGATGGTTCCATCAAGTATTGGTTGCACTCCCTGGTTGCGCAGGGCGGAGCCACCAAAGCAGGGGTGGATCCTGCCCGCCAATGTCCCGATGCGCAGAGCGGACCAGATTGCATCCGGTTCCGGTTCTTCCGCTGCGAGTACCTGATCTGCAACATCCTCATCAAATTCTGCCGCCGCAAGCAGCAGGGACTCGCGATAGTTTGACAGATCATTCCATACGGCCTCATTGCAGGGTTCTAGCCTGACCATTTCACCGTGTTCCCCGTCAAAATGGATCATAGTCTTATCAATCAGATGTACTACCGTCTGCTGTTCCGGGAGTGGCACGGTTATTGGCACAGGCTCCCCGCGCAGTCTCTTGCGAATGCTCTCCATCGCGTGGTCGAAGTCCGCACCGGGACGATCCATCTTGTTGATGAAGAATAGGGCAGGTAGATCGAACTTGTTACGTTGTCTCCATACCGTTTCCGTCTGGGGTTCCACTCCACGCACACCATCCAGCACCAGGATGCAGCCATCCAGGATACGCATGGCGCGCTCCACCTCTATGGTGAAGTCCACATGCCCCGGGGTATCGATGATCTGGATCAGATGATCCTGCCAATTGGCCCGGGTAACGGCTGAGTTGATGGTTATTCCGTGGACCTGTTCTTCCTCGATATAGTCCATGTGGGCCGCACCGTCGTGAACCTCGCCAATCTTGTAGGATGCTCCGGTGTAGAACAGGATGCGTTCGGTAAGCGTGGTCTTGCCAGCATCCACGTGGGCCGCGATGCCAATATTCCTGGTGTGGGGGAGATCAGGCGATTTGCTCATCTGTCTAGGGGACCGCTATGCCTTCCTGCTGCAACATGGTGATGAGCCTGATCAAGGGAAGACCGATCAGTGCATTGGGGTCATCACCCTCCAGTCTTTCGAACAGGGAGATGCCAAGACCCTCGGATTTGAAACTGCCGGCACAGTTGTATGGTTCCTCGGCATCTAAATAGCGTTCGATCTGTTCTCTGGACAGATCCCTGAAATAGACATGAAATGGCTCACAGACTACTTGTAGATTTCTGTTTGAGCTATTGAACAGGCACAGGCCGGTATAGAAGGTTACTTTTTTGCCTGAGGCCATAGTAAGTTGGGCAGTAGCCTTGTCTCTGGTTCCAGGCTTTCCCAGGATATCTGAGCCGAGACATGCGATCTGATCGGAACCAATAACCAGGGCATCGGCATGTCTTACAGCGACAGCCTTGGCCTTCTCCACGGCCAGACGCTGTACGAACTCTTCCGGTTGTTCACCAGGCTGCATGGACTCATCTATATCAGGCGTATCCACATCGAAGCTAAGCCCTAGTTTGTGCAGAAGCTCTCTACGAAAAGGGGATGTAGAACCAAGGATTAATTTCATATCATTATGCTTATTCGTTTGGCGATAAATAAAACCATTCTATCATCGATAGTTCTAGTAGAAATATCTGAGTTTATGTCGATCATTCATAATGTTAAATTAAACTATACATATTATTAATGGATCTTCTAATCATACTTAAAACAGCAGGTTACCCATTTATTAGCACAAGATTATTTTACATGCCTAGTGGATTCTAATAGAAAGGCATGCTTCAATACGCTCTTGCCTGGTTATAGCTTAATCTTGGCCCAGGTTTCACCCGCAAGTAAGTCGATTGACATAGAGGATACAGTGTATGGCAGTTTCTGACCTTTTACTTCAAGGTATAAACCTGATGCTGCTCGGGATGGGTATGGTATTCACATTTTTGGCCGTACTGGTTGTAGCACTAAATGGCATGTCCCGTCTGGCCACATCAATATCCGGTCCTGAAGAGGCTGAGGCGACCTCTATAAAGGCAGCAACTGAGGGGGATGCGGAATTAATCGCCGTTATTTCTGCTGCTATAAATAAATTTAGAACAAGAAAATAGACCGAATTTACAGATTGTAAGTCTGACATGATCAGTACACCATTTTTAACATTTGCCAAAGTAAAGAAGACCTATGAGCAATAAAAAACCTTTAGGAATCACAGAACTCGTCCTTCGTGACGGGCATCAATCTCTGTTTGCTACACGTATGCGTATTGAAGATATGCTGCCTATTGCAGAGAAACTGGACAAAGTCGGATACTGGTCTTTGGAGACCTGGGGCGGCGCCACCTTTGACTCATGTATTCGCTACCTTGGAGAAGACCCGTGGGAACGCCTGCGCCGTTTGAAGGCCGCGATGCCAAACACTCCTATGCAGATGTTGTTCCGTGCCCAGAATATCCTAGGTTACCGCCACTATGCCGATGATGTAGTGAAGGCCTTTGTAGAACGAGCTGCGGTAAACGGCATGGATGTTTTTCGCATCTTTGACGCCATGAATGATGTACGTAACCTTGAAACGGCGGTAAAGGCCACATTGGCTGTGGATAAACATGCCCAAGGTGCAATGTCATACACTGTAAGCCCAGTGCATAACCTCCAATACTGGTTGGATATGGCAAGACGCTTGGAAGACATGGGATGTCATTCCGTATGTATCAAAGATATGGCCGGCCTGCTCAAGCCCTATGTGGCCTTCGAACTGGTAACAAGCCTGAAAGAGAATCTATCGGTGCCCATAGCTCTGCAGAGTCATGCCACTACCGGCATGAGCACCACCACAAATATCAAGGCAGCTGAGGCAGGGATTGATTTACTGGATACATCTATCTCCTCCATGAGTATGACCTACGGTCATTCTGCTACAGAATCGGTGGTGGCCATCCTGGATGAAACAGACCGTGATACCGGGCTTAATCTTCAGTTGCTGGAAGAGATAGCGGCATATTTTCGTGAGGTACGCAAAAAATATGCGAAATTTGAAGGGTCACTCAAAGGCGTAGACTCCCGTATATTGGTTGCTCAGGTGCCAGGTGGCATGCTGACCAATATGGAGAACCAGCTGCGTGAGCAGGGCGCGAGCGACAAGCTGGACGCAGTACTCGAAGAGATCCCGAAGGTGCGCGAAGATCTTGGTTTTATCCCGCTAGTTACTCCCACCTCACAGATCGTAGGTACACAGGCCGTACTGAATGTACTTACTGGCGAACGCTATAAATCAATCTCCAAGGAGACTGCCGGTGTGCTTAAAGGTGAGTATGGTGCCTCTCCGGCTCCAGTGAACAAAGATCTTCAAGCAAAAGTGTTGGAAGGTGCAGAAGCCATCACATGTCGTCCAGCAGATCTGCTTTCGCCTGAGGTAGATAAGCTTACCGCAGAACTTGAGACTATTGCCCAGGAGAAGAAATTGGATCTGGCTGAGGATATCATTGATGATGTGCTCACCTACGCGTTGTTTCCTCAGGTCGGCCTGAAATTTCTGGAGAATCGTAATAACCCAGATGCCTTTGAACCGGCGCCTGGTACCGAGGAGCCTGCACCAGCTACGGCAGCCACAGCCCCGGCGGCTACAGCAAGTGGTGCAGAGGCCTACACCGTACAGGTGAATGGCAAATCTTATGATGTGACTGTATCGGCAGGTGGAGTAGTCAGTAGTGTAGCTCCGGCTGCAGCGCCTGCTGCGACTCCGGCTCCAGCCACAGGTGGAGCCGCTATTGCGTCACCGCTTACGGGTAATATATTCAAGATCAAGGTGACTCCAGGTCAAAATGTTGCTGAAGGAGATGTTGTAATGATCTTGGAAGCCATGAAGATGGAAACCGAGGTGCGTGCAAACGCGAGCGGCACCGTTGCTTCAATAGCCGTTAAAGAGGGCGATGCCGTACACGTCGGTGACACCCTGATTGTATTGGGGTAGGTAATGAACGGATTTGAAGCGCTATGGCAATCTATGGGGATCGCCAATATGGAGTGGGGCCAGCTATTGATGATGCTGGTGGGCTGTCTACTCATCTATCTGGCTATCAATAAGAAGTTTGAACCACTACTGCTGTTACCGATCGGTTTTGGTGCCATCTTGAGTAATATCCCTGTGGCAGGTATCGCTGGTCCGGATGGACTTCTAGGTTTGATCTACCATACGGGTATAGAGACTGGTGTATTTCCTCTGCTCATATTTATGGGCGTGGGGGCTCTGACCGACTTCGGAGCGTTAATAGCTATGCCTAGCACCTTGCTGCTTGGCGCTGCCGCTCAATTCGGTATATTTGCCACATTGCTTGGAGCCCTGGCCCTTAACGCCATCCCTGGTTTTAATTTTAGTCTGTCTGATGCGTCTGCCATCGCTATTATTGGTGGCGCAGATGGTCCAACGGCCATATTTCTTGCCTCACGTCTCTCACCGGATCTACTGGGGGCAATCGCTGTGGCTGCATATTCCTATATGGCTCTGGTGCCGATTATTCAGCCACCAATAATGCGCGCTCTGACCAGTGAAAAAGAGCGTAACGTAGAGATGCAGCAACTACGGCATGTGAGTAAGCTAGAAAAGATCCTGTTTCCCTTCACGGTATTGGTGCTATGTATACTATTCTTGCCATCTGCCGCACCCCTGATCGGTATGCTGATGTTCGGTAATCTGCTTAGAGAGAGCGGGGTGGTGGAACGTCTAAGCCGAGCAGCACAAAATGAGATCATCAACATAGTCACTATATTCCTGGGACTGGCTGTTGGATCCAAACTGTCTGCAGACAAGTTCCTCAGTATCGAGACCTTGGGCATACTTGCACTTGGAGCCCTGGCCTTTTGCATAGGTACTGCAGCGGGCGTGCTGATGGCAAAGGTCATGCATAGGGTTACCGGTGGGAAGATAAATCCTCTTATCGGGGCCGCAGGTGTCTCCGCAGTACCTATGGCTGCACGAGTGGTCAACAAGGTAGGGCTTGAAAGTAATCACCACAATTTCCTGTTGATGCACGCCATGGGGCCTAATGTGGCCGGGGTAATCGGCTCAGCCGTTGCCGCAGGCGTACTCCTCGCGGTTGTTGGAGGTCAATAAAATCAGGCGGTTATAACCACCTCATTTTCTCTGGATCTAAACAAAATTCAGGGTGTATTATCCTGGAAACTGACTTGGTTTTTCTTTGACAGCCAACATCCTGCGTAATAAAATTCCCCGCTTATGTCAGTTCGCCTGCCTGAATTCATTGATCCATGGCATTTCGCAGAGATAGGGAAAGAGTTATCTGGCCAAGTCAGACTAACGAATTTGCCGCGTCTTGTGGGGATGTTACTTGATCCGAAGGGCGAAGCAGAATTTTTGCTTAGGTTTTATAAGGGAGAGAAAAATCGTATTCATATCACAGGATATGTAAAAGCAACTTTGACGGTCGAGTGTCAGAGGTGCTTGGAATCTGTAGATATATCCATAGCTTCAGAAGTGGATGTGGTGGTAGTTGAAGGATATGACGAGGCAAAACTGCTACCGGATAATCAAGATCCTATGTTGGCAGGAGATAAACGATTAAGATTGAACGAGATTGTAGAAGAAGAGCTGTTACTAGCTTTACCCCAGGTGCCGATGCATCAGGGAAACGGGTGTGGAACTGCATACGAAAATTTTACCGGGTCTACTGAACAGGCTAACGATAAGACTGGTGAGAAGAAACCAAACCCGTTTGCAGTGTTGGAAGACCTTAAATCAGAACAGAATTAAGTTTTATTATTTAGGAGTTTGAACCATGGCGGTACAAAAGAGTAGAAAAACCCCTTCAAGACGTGGCATGCGCCGTTCGCATGATGCGTTAACCGGCAAGACGCTTTCAACTGATCCAACATCAGGTGAAATACATCTGTGTCATAATGTAACAGCTGATGGCTTTTATCGCGGCCGTAAGGTTATCGCCGACAAGGGCGAGTAACCAATAAATATAAATATACCTCTTCGGCTAGTGGGATTATGATCCCCACTAGCCAGAGGTGATAAAACAATTACCTTCTAATATCTTTGGGGCGTGTAAATTCGATGGCACGATCTAACCGAATCACCATCGCATTGGATGCTATGGGCGGAGACCACGGTGCAAGCGTTATAGTGCCTGCAGCCCTGGATTTTCTGAATCATGACTATGATGTTGATTTGATCCTAGTTGGCAAAGAGGATGTTATCAGACAGCATCTAAATGGCCACGATGGTAAACGCCTAACCATAAAACATGCTTCAGAGGAAGTGGCTATGGATGAGCCTCCGTCCAAGGCCCTTAGGAGCAAAAAAGATTCATCCATGCGTGTAGCTATAAACCTGGTGCATGAAGGTGTAGCTGACGCATGCGTCAGTGCCGGTAATACCGGGGCGCTGATGGCAACCGCGCGTTTTGTTCTTAAGACACTCCCTAATATAGACAGACCAGCAATAATATCAGCACTACCCAACATCGAAGGACACACCTGGATGTTGGATCTTGGTGCAAACGTTGATTGTAGCGCCGAACATCTGTTTCAGTTTGCGGTTATGGGGAGTGAACTGATCTCATCCGTAGATGGAATCGAAACACCCAGGGTAGGCTTGCTTAACGTCGGAGAGGAAGAGATCAAGGGAAATGAGCAGGTAAAGGGTGCTCATGAACTACTACTTAACAGCTCACTCAACTACATTGGATATATAGAAGGCGATCAGATCTTTACCGGTGGTGCTGATTTGATTGTTTGTGATGGTTTTGTTGGAAACGTTTCTCTCAAGAGTAGTGAGGGAGTGGCAAAATTGTTTCGGCACTTTCTGACCAACTCTTTCAAACAGAGCCTACTGACCAGAATCGCCGGATTCATCGCGATGCCGGTATTACAACATTTTAAAAGTTCCTTTGATCCAAGAAACTACAATGGAGCTACCCTGCTAGGGTTAAATGGTATCGTGATAAAGAGCCATGGTGGGGCCGATATTCACGCATTCGAAAATGCTATTCGCATGGCAAAAAAGGAAATTATGGAACATGTGCCTGAGCACATTGTCGAGGGGATAGGGAACCAGTTTGCCAATAGGGGTGCAGCGTGAAATATGCCCGCATTATTGGAACCGGTAGTTATCTGCCGGAGAAAATCCTGACAAATCATGATCTGGAACGGATGGTCGATACATCTGACCAGTGGATCCAAGAACGCACTGGTATAAAGAAGCGCCATATTGCTGGGGATAATGAATTCACCTGTGATCTCGCGGAAAAGGCCGCACGTAATGCCATTGATGCAGCCGGAATCGATGTATCTGAGATCGACCTTATAATCGTGGCCACAACAACCGCAGACCAGGTATTTCCCAGTACAGCATGCTTGTTACAACAACGTCTGGATATTCATGGCTGTCCTGCCTTTGATGTACAGGCGGTTTGCACAGGTTTTATCTACGCAATCAGCGTTGCTGAAAAATTCATGCGAGCAGGAGGTATACGGAATGCCCTGGTTGTTGGTGCTGAAACGTTTTCTAGAATAATCGACTGGACCGATCGTGACACTTGTGTGCTGTTTGGCGATGGTGCAGGTGCTGTAGTATTACAGCCATCTGATGAAGCTGGCATTATATCCACCCATTTGCATGCAGACGGTGAATTTAAAGATCTACTGTCAGTGCCGATTGGTATATCCAAAGGATTTGATCAGTTGCAGGAAGGTAAGGCATATGCCCAGATGAAGGGTAATGAGGTGTTTAAAATCGCAGTGACGACTCTGGGTCGTATTGCTGATGAGACCCTGAATACGAATAATATGCAGAAATCGGATTTAGATTGGCTGATACCTCATCAAGCTAACATCCGTATAATCAATGCAACTGCCAAGAAGTTAAAGATGTCGATGGATCAGGTGGTGGTAACTGTAGGTGAGCATGGAAATACTTCAGCTGCATCAGTCCCACTTGCCCTAGACGTCGCGGTAAGAGATGGGCGTATCAAACGCGGAGAGAAACTCCTGATGGAGGCGTTTGGTGGTGGATTTACTTGGGGATCGGTACTGCTCACATACTAGATGAGGTCATCAATGCTAAATAGTGAAATCGCGCTGGTTACCGGCGCCAGCAGAGGTATAGGCGCTGCTATAGCAGACGCACTTGGTAAGAGTGGTGCAGCAGTAATCGGCACAGCCACATCTAAGCCTGGGGCAGCTGCCATCTCAGACAGATTCCGAACTGCAGGTGTAAAAGGCAAGGGCATGGTATTGGACGTAACTGATCCTGAGTCAGTTACTTCAGTTATCAAAGAGGTCAGCTCAGAATTCGGCGCGCCCACCATTCTGGTCAATAATGCTGGCATTACCCGCGATAATCTGATGCTTCGAATGAAGGATGATGAGTGGGCAGATATTATCGATACTAACCTTACATCGATTTTTCGTGTATCCAAGGCCTGCCTGCGTGGGATGATGAAGGCGCAAAAAGGCCGGATAATTAATGTTGGCTCAGTAGTAGGTTCCACGGGGAATCCTGGACAGGCCAACTATGCAGCGGCAAAAGCAGGTATAATCGGATTCACTAAATCCTTGGCGCGAGAGGTAGGTTCCCGTAACATTACTGTGAATACCGTAGCGCCAGGATTTATAGACACAGACATGACCAGGGAATTGTCGGAAGAGCAACGAAATGCCTTGTTGGGAGGGATACCATTAGGACGTCTAGGTAGTGCGGATGAGATCGCAAAAGCTGTTTTGTTCCTTGCTTCTGATGACTCCAGCTACATCACAGGGGAGACCCTGCATGTTAATGGCGGTATGTTTATGGGTTAAAGCATATTTCATATAGTTAATAAAATACGTTAAAAAACATCAATAACATACTGTAATATATATTTAATTAGTTATTTATTTTTTGTCCAAATTTATGGAATTTGGGCTTTTAACTTTGACTGAATGTGAATACAATATCGGTCGGTCGCTTTTAAGTGATCTTCAATTTACTCGGAGGAATCTAATAACATGAGCTCTATTGAAGAAAGGGTAAAAAAGATTGTCATGGAACAGTTGGGAGTTAAAGAGGAGGAAGTTGTTCCTGAGGCCTCTTTTGTTGATGACTTAGGTGCTGATTCTCTTGACACAGTTGAGCTGGTAATGGCTCTGGAAGAGGAGTTTGAGACTGAAATTCCTGATGAGGAAGCTGAGAAGATCACTACAGTTCAGTTGGCTCTTGATTACGTCAACTCACACACCTAATAGCTACAGATATAGTTTTACTTGGTTATGGGGCAACATTAGCTGCCCCATAATACTTTCTCAATCCCGTAAGAGGGTTAAATCTTAAGATGGCTAGAAGAAGGGTAGTAGTTACCGGACTGGGTATGGTTGCGCCTGTGGGTAATACAGTTGATGTTGCCTGGGGCAATATCCTGGCAGGTAAAAGCGGCATCCGTCCCATAACTCATATTACAGATATTGAAAAGTTTTCCACCCAGTTTGGTGGTTCTATCGTAGATTTCGATATTACTCAATATATCTCTGAGAAAGAGGCACGTAAGATGGATACATTCATCCACTACGGGCTTGCTGCCGGCTGTCAGGCCATGGAAGATTCAGGTCTTGAGGTTACTGAGGAAAATGCAGCGCGCATCGGTGTTGCCGTCGGTGCCGGCATTGGTGGTATTACCGGTATCGAAAACAGCTACGGTACCTACCTGCAACGTGGGCCACGCAAGATATCGCCCTTTTTCGTACCCGCGAATATAGTAAATATGGTCGCCGGTAATATATCCATAAAGTATGGTCTGAAGGGTCCCAACTACTCCATAGTATCTGCCTGCAGCACCGGAAGTCACAACATTGGTGAGGCCGCACGTCTGATCAGACACGGTTATGTGGATGCCATGGTTGCTGGTGGTTCTGAGATGGCCACATCACCGGTAGGACTAGGCGGTTTTGCCGCTGCCCGCGCCCTCTCTACCCGCAATGATGACCCGGAACGCGCCAGTCGCCCATGGGACAAGGATAGGGACGGTTTTGTACTAAGTGATGGCGCCGGTGTGGTCGTACTGGAAGAGTATGAAATGGCCAAGGCCAGAGGCGCTAACATCTATGCAGAAGTTGTCGGTGTAGGCATGAACTCAGACGCATATCACATGACTGCTCCATCACCCAGTGGTGAAGGTGGCAGGGATTGTATGTTGTTGGCCCTGAACGATGCCGGAATAAATGCAGATCAGATCGACTATATCAACGCCCATGGTACTTCTACTCCTGCAGGTGATCTTGCTGAGACCCTGGGTATCAAGGCCGCATTTGGTGATCATGCCCATAAACTATGTGTAAGTTCCACCAAGTCCATGACCGGACATATGCTGGGTGCTGCAGGCAGTGCTGAGGCGGTATTCACTATACTAGCGATAAGGGATCAGATTGCACCGCCTACCATCAATATAGAGAATCAGGATCCAGAATGTGACCTCGATTACGTGGCAAATGCAGCGCGCGAGATGAGGATAGATCTGGCTCTCTCCAACTCATTTGGTTTTGGTGGCACTAACGGGACGTTGGCCTTTAGCCGCCTGCAAAACTAGTCGACAAGAGAGGCCTATCCTTGTTGATAAACGGGGAACCTGGCTACCATCTCTCTGCTGCAGACCGTGGTCTACAGTATGGTGATGGACTATTCGAGACTATCGCAGTCTCCAACTCGCTCCCATGTCTGTGGGAAAGACACTACCGGCGCCTACAAGATGGTGGAAGACGTCTTGGAATCCCTATACCTGCAGCTGATACCCTACTCAACGAGATTGATCAAGAGATAGGCTCAAATGCCAAAGGCGTTATAAAGGTTATAGTAACCCGCGGTGATGGAGCCAGAGGGTATTGCCCTCCACAGGAGCCCATAACAAATAGAATCGTGCAGTTCTCCCAATGGCCTGATTACCCAGAAGATCTCTGCGCACATGGCGTAAAAGTGAGGATATGCAGTACTAGGCTTGGAACAAATCGAGCACTATCTGGAATAAAGCATCTAAATCGTCTGGAGCAGGTTATGGCGCGCGCAGAGTGGGATGATCCGGAAATAAAGGATGGACTGATGTTGGATGCGCAAGGCAACGTGGTCGCAGGTACTATGAGCAATATATTTATGCTTAAAGACGGTATCATGTATACACCTGATCTAACTCGCTGTGGGATCGATGGAATCATGCGGGGAGTTGTTTTAGACGTTGCTTCAGAACTGGGGTTAGAAGTGAATGTAGAACGGATAGGTCTGCCGTTTGCGTTTCAGGCAGACGCGATCATGCTAACCAATTCACTCATTGGTATCTGGCCAGTATCGAGTCTGGAGGAGAAGGAATACGATCTGAATTACCTGAATCAGGTGTTGATTTCAGAGGTTATGAGTAGGGCATATGTTTAACAAGTTACTAGGCATAATCATAATTTGTGGAAGTCTAGCACTTGGCTGGATCATGATGGAGCTACAGCAGTTTGCCGATACGCCCATGAATCTACCTGATGCAGGTACGGATTACACCCTAAATCCTGGGACTACTCTAAGATCGCTTGCCACTGACCTGAAACACAAGGGATATATCGACAACTCTATATATCTTAGAATCTTGGCTCGCTGGACAGGTCAGGGCAAACAAATAAAGGCGGGCGAGTATCATATCCAACCTGGAACAACCCCTACCCAACTACTGGACCAGTTAGTTGCTGGTCAGGTTACTACATACAACATCACCCTTGTAGAAGGGCTTAATTTCCGCCAGATGTTAAGTCTAATAAATGCTCACAAGGCACTGTCACACACGCTGGAAGGGCTTTCAGATGAACAGATAATGTCTAGACTGGGGCGTAGAGGTATGCATCCAGAAGGAAGGTTTTTGGCAGATACTTACAATTTTCCCAAAGGTACTACTGACCTTGCCCTGTTGAAGAGGGCATATAGAGCCATGGAAGAACTACTGAAACGAGAGTGGGAGAACAGAGATCCCTCTGTGCCTTTTAAAGATCCATATCAAGCCCTGATATTAGCATCCATAGTTGAAAAGGAAACCGCCTTGGCTGAAGAGCGACCAGAAATCGCGGGGGTGTTCGTCCGTAGACTTAATAAAAATATGCGTCTGCAGACCGACCCTACCGTGATCTACGGGATGGGAGATGAATATTCGGGCAATATTAGACGTAAAGATCTGCAAACGGACACCCCATACAATACCTACACGCGTGGTGGCTTAACGCCTACCCCCATCTGTATGCCAGGCAAAGATGCCATTAGGGCTGTTATGCATCCTGCTCAGGGTAAATACCTTTATTTTGTCGCCAAAAACAGAGGTGATGGTAGCCATCATTTTTCCGAGTCCTTGGAAGAACACAACCGAGCAGTTCAAAAATATCAATTGAAACAATGATTCATTACTGTGACTATAGACTTGCCAGATCATACGGGATGAGAATATTAAAGAATGACAAATAGAGGCAAGTTCATAACTGTCGAAGGGATAGAAGGGGCAGGTAAGAGTAGTAATTTGGAATTCATCAAGCACCTTCTGGAGAGTTCTGGAAAAGAGGTCTTATACACCAGGGAACCTGGAGGTACGCCACTTGGAGAAGAGGTGCGAGATCTATTGCTGGGCCACAGACACACCGGGATGGCGGATGATACAGAACTGTTGCTTATGTTCGCCGCTCGTGCAGAGCATCTTGAACAGAAGATAATACCTGCTTTGGATGCTGGTATCTGGGTGCTATGCGATCGCTTCACTGATGCATCATACGCCTACCAGGGAGGAGGGCGTAGCATAAATAAAGAACGCATCCGCACTCTGGAAGAATGGACGCAGGGGGCGTTACGCCCAGATCTGACCATTTTGCTTGATCTGGCGGTGCAGATAGGCCTGGAGAGGGCTGGCAAAAGGTCAGAGCCTGATAGATTTGAAAAGGAGGAGATGCAGTTCTTCGAAAGGGTGCGTCAAGCCTATCTACAGATAGCATGGGATGAGGCAGACCGGGTGAAGGTTGTGGACGCATCTAACCCACTGTATGAGGTTCAGGCGCGCATCTCTGATGTGATGCAAGATTTTATCAATTAAAATAGAAAGATATGCAGGGTATTACCACATTTCCACCCTATCCATGGCAGCAGGACCTATGGGAGCAGCTGCACAAACTACGAATGCGTGAGCAACTTCCCCATGCGATATTGTTTGCAGGGCCTGATGGAGTTGGAAAGTACGAATTAGCTCAAGCATTTGCCTGGTCACTTTTGTGTAAATCTTCCTCTGATTATGGCAAGCCATGCGGCCAATGCAGCGGCTGCAATCTCATGATGGCTTCAAGCCACCCGGATTATCGAGTGATTGAGCCGGAAGAGGAAGGCAAAGCCATCAAGATAGATAGTATTCGTGAGTTTATTGAACAGGAAAGCATCACGGCCCATGCAGGAGGATATAAACCAGTTTTGATAAGGCCTGCGGATGCTATGAATCAGGCAGCATCCAACAGCCTGCTGAAGACTTTGGAGGAGCCTGTTAGTGGTACAATCATTTTCTTGATAAGCGCTAATCTATCTAGATTGCCGGCAACCATTAGAAGCCGCTGCCGCCTCATAAATGTACCTGTCCCGGCGACTGACATTGCAACAGCATGGCTGGAATCGGTAATCCCTGACATAGACGCCGCAACCATACTACTATCTGTAGCCGGCTCTCCATTAAAGGCCTTGCAGATGTCCTCTCGAGATAAGCAGGATCTCCATCAGAAACTTTTGGATGATTTTCTGGATGTAATTCTTATAGAGAAGGATCCTGTTGTTACCGCCGGACGCTGGATCAAATATGATCTTAAGGAGATACTGCACTGGATGTGCGGATGGGTGATTGATATGCTTCGCTTGCAACAAGTAGTAGATCCACCAACACTGATAAATAGGGATCAGAAAGAACGACTATTGAGTGCTGCTAAAGAGATAAATACCAAACTGCTATATGAGGTTCTCAGCCATATTTACGATGCAAGAATCAACATAGATGCTACACTGAATAATCAAATGATGCTTGAACGACTTTTATTGGCATCAGTTAAAAGCAGAAGAGGTTGATAGGTAGTAAGATGCAAAACACTAATCTTCCGGGTGCGCGTCAGGGTATCTTGTCACTTTCTATTAAAGACAAGAACGCGCTTTACGCTGCATATATGCAATATGTAAAGAATGGCGGGTTGTTTATTCCTACCAACAAGCAATACAAACTTGGTGATGAGGTCTTTATGCTACTAACCCTTATGGAAGAGAGCGAACGCATTCCTGTTGCAGGTAAAGTAGTTTGGATAACCCCTATGGGTTCTGAAGGAAACCGTGCAGCAGGTATCGGTGTCCAGTTCAGTGACCAGGATGGCGGTATTGCAAGAAATAAGATAGAGACCTATCTAGCAGGTTCACTTGCCACAGACAGGCCGACGCACACCATGTAGTTTTCTATGACAGGTTTAGTAGATTCGCACTGCCATCTGGATCGCTTGGATCTAGTTCCATTCAACAACAGCTTTGATCAACTGGTACAGAACACTGTTGCTTCAGGTGTTGAGCATATGCTGTGTGTCTGTATAGATATCGAAAATTACTCATCCATGTGTTCATTGGTAGAATCATATTCCAGCATATCCATTTCAGTAGGCGTTCATCCAAACGATAAGAACCGCTACGAACCTGAAGCTGAAGAGTTAGTTGCCTTAGCAGAGCACTCAAAAAATATGGCAATCGGCGAAACAGGACTCGATTATTTTCGCAGTGAAGGCGATCTAGAGTGGCAAAAGGATAGATTTAGACGTCATATTAGGGCTGCCAGACTTTGCAATAAGCCACTTATAATTCACACCAGAGATGCACGTGAAGATACTATCCAGATCATGCGAGAGGAAGGTGCAGAAGAGTGTGGTGGTGTGATGCACTGCTTCACTGAGGACTGGGAGATGGCTAGAAATGCTCTGGATATGGGCTTCTATATATCTTTCTCAGGAATAATAACCTTCAATAGCGCAAATGATCTACGTGAGGTAGTAAAAAAAATACCGCAAGATCGCTTACTGATCGAGACCGATGCGCCTTATCTGGCTCCAGTGCCAAAAAGGGGTAAGCCAAACTATCCATCCTATGTACGTCATGTCGCCGAATGCATAGCCAAGACCCGTGGCATCACTATGGACGAAGTTGCTATGACGACAAAAGAGAATTTTAAACGGTTGTTTAATTTAAGCCAACATTGATCTAACTACTCACAGACTCTATATCCGCCATTGCGTTGAGCTAGATCAAGGTGAAAATGATCAGAATGATAGTTGTTAGTCATTGGACCGATCACCGTAGTGAAATATGCGCAAGAACCACCACGGATTGAAGCCTGGAAGGCCCGCATTGCATCAGAATCTCCTTTGCGAATCATAACCATCATAGATTCACCGTTATCAAAGTCTATACCCAGAAAATCAATCGCATTGGCATACGCATGCTCACTGATCTTTGCTTCTGGTTTTCCATTTCTATGCCGGCACTTATAAGTCGTCGATAGGTAGATGGTGGCCGGACTAGTGTCTAGATGAAGTTTTGCAGAAGGCGTTACCACTTGTGAAATCCAGCGTACAAAGGATAGGGCTGTCTCACATCTTAACTTTATATCTGTGTTGCTTTTGATCTTGATGCCGCCCATGAGAGAATTGATGCTCAGCGGGCGAGGGTAGCCGCATCCGTCAGTCTCTTCAATGGCATTCTCTAGCTCAAATTTAACATTGAGTGAACGTAGAGTAGCCTCACACGCCATAGCATTTTCCAGGTTAAATAATGGAGGAGAAGCGGCCAGCAGGTTATGTGAGATCAATAATGTAGACGCAATTACAAAAAGGATTCTGTAAAAATAACTCATTGATACCTTGTATTATGTAGTTATAGATTCTACATGTATGAGTTAAACGGTACTTATTGGTTCAATTAGATTGCGGTTTTTATTTATTTTTATCCAGTGCCATCTTGCTACCGAAGATACGGCCTGTAATGCTGTTATGACTGCGCTTTAGCCACTCTTCGCGTTCCCTTAGAATATCTTTAGTAAGAAAAAGGACAGAGCGCACTGTGGGTGTTTGAGTTATCTCCAATCTAAGATCTTCTTGAGCCTTGGGGGAAGACCAGGGATTGTCCTTATCTTTTCTTATAAGTTTACGAACCTGTTTATGCAGGTTTTCACGCAGCTCTACCACTACCTCTTGTTCCGCCTCGGTCGGCTGTTTTCCAGCCATTTGAGTAACCACGTATTCAGCTCTCTTTTTAGAGATTAAACCAAGTTGGACGCAATCTTCCAAGATAAGCTTCTTTATTGGTTTTCTCTCATGGGCCAATTTTGTCGGCATATCGAAGTGCTTATCCTTTTTGGGCTTGCTAGGCTCTTCTTTCTTTTGTTTTTGCTCAGAAGCATGTGGTTCTTCTTTCTGCTGTTTTTTACTGGTGTAAAGATCAGTGTCCTTGGGTTCTTCAACCTGTTTTGTTGACCTGGTATATTCTACTTCCTCCGTTGATTCAGAAACCTGTGGAGGTTCTATACCACTTTCCAATTTCTGATTTAATAGTTCGATTTGCTCATCAAGAATAGTGGAGAGGGCTTCCACACCAACATGATCACGCTCCATCTGGTCAATAATTCTCTCCATAACCCAGATTTTATGCGTGTCAATCTCTCTTGGATCCCAGATCTCATGCGTATTACATGCCATCAAGACCATGCCAGAGGCATTGATTTCAATAATCTTGTTCAGAGAAGTTTTCATTATCCTTAAGGTGGCACATTATTTCGTATCATTCTCTTCAAAAACAATTTCTAACTAAGTAATTTATAAAGTAAATAGCGACGTATAGCCTTAATTACTTTAACCTTAAGTAACTCTTTAGATTATAAAGTGTAATATATCTTCACATGCGCATAGATGTCAGCAGACAATAAACTCAATGAAAACATTAAGTAACGTATCATTCTTAATGTTAAATCATATGTATACTTTCCCATATATATGTATCAAATCTTGCTGTTTTGGGTACATATATAACTGCGCATAATATATATTATGTTAAATAACATATATTATACTTGTCTCCCCTGATATTAGATTGGTTCTCGTGTCTGAGAATCGAAGTTTTAAACACTTAGTTAAACCTGTTTTACGCCACAATTTAATACTTGCATTTCCTCGATTTATGCATAAAATCCCCACCACATTTTTAACCACGTGAGGGTTTATGTTTTCTCGCTAAACGCGCGTCTCTCCAGTAGGTAGCGACGCTAGCATTTTCATTAGACGTTGTTTATTACTTGGAGAGTACCTTAAATGAGGCAAAAGGCTTCTGGGGCGCTTGATAGCGTTATACCTATTCCAACTACCGGTGTTGTCGCAGCTAATGCAACAGGTTTTTCTGTTGGCACTGAGAGTGAAGATCACTTTACCACCCGCAATGGCATAGAGTTTGCCGGTACACATCTTATCATTGATTTCTGGGGTGCCAAGGGACTTGATGACCTGAACCGAATGGAACAGGCCATGCGTGAGGCCATACAGGTTGCTGGTGCCACCCTACTCCATATCCACTTACACCACTTTACTCCAAATGGCGGCATATCTGGTGTGGCGGTACTGGCCGAGTCACACATTAGCGTCCATACCTGGCCCGAGCGCGACTTCGCTGCTTTTGATATCTTTATGTGTGGAGATGCCATGCCGGAGATGGCCATACCGGTTTTAAAACGTGCCTTTTGTCCAGAGCGCATGGTGATAAGTGAACATTTGCGCGGAGTCGTGGAAAAATGACCAAAGTGTTCAATGAAACACTGTATGACGCCCTAAATCAGAGCTTTCGCATAGACAAGCTCTATTTTGAGCAGAAGACAGATCACCAGCACTTGATGATCTTTCACAACGCCTTCCTGGGCCGTGTAATGACCCTGGACGGCGTGGTACAGACCACGGAAAGGGATGAGTTTATCTACCATGAGATGATGGCCCATGTGCCTATCCTAGCCCATGGCAGCGCGCGTAGCGTACTGATCATCGGCGGCGGTGATGGTGGCATGTTGCGTGAGGTGGCAAGACATACGTCTGTAGAACAGATCACCATGGTGGAGATAGATAGTGCCGTTGTGGATATGGCCAAGACTTATCTGCCCAAGCACTCTGACGGTGCATTCGACGACCAGCGTCTGGACCTAGTCATCGCAGATGGTATGGATTTCGTACGAGAGACCGATAAGCGCTTTGATGTCATCATCTCCGATAGTACCGATCCGATCGGTCCTGGTGAGGTATTGTTTACGGAAGATTTCTACGGCCAGTGCAAGCGTATCCTGAACCAAGGTGGTGTAATCGCCACCCAGAACGGGGTACCCTTCTTTCAGATCGATGAGGTTATACACACCACTAGGCGTATGGGACAGCACTTTGCCGATCAGACCTTTTACTCAGCGGCTGTCCCCACCTATTATGGTGGAATCATGACCTTCGCCTGGGGTACGGATGATTCCTCACTACGTCTGATCGATATAGATACTCTACGCCAGCGCTTTGCCGCCTCCGGCATCACCACCCGCTACTACACCCCGGAGATCCACCAGGCCAGCTTCGCCCTGCCCCGTTATGTCACCGAGGCCCTCGTCGAGGGTTGATCCTTGAGTGACCGTGTCATTCGTTTTGGCGGCAGTGACGAGGAGCAGGCCTACTATCGCGGTCTGGTAGCCAAGCATGGCTCTCCCCTACTGATCCTGGACTGCGCCGTCCTGCGTGAGCGCTATCACCTGCTGCAGGAACAGCTACCTGGTGTGGATCTCTACTATGCCATCAAGGCCTTCTCCCATCCTGATGCCCTGGCCAC
>JBNKEE010000056.1:0-5513 GCA_050288625.1 Sedimenticolaceae bacterium
ATCAACTGCTACATGGGCACCCGCTTCGGCGAGAACAACCCGGAAGATCACGTGCGTTACGCCCGTATCGACCTGATGGGCATGGTGCGTGAGGATTTGGCCTTTGATATGGCGCGTCACGTTGACTCAACCGTGCACCAGTTCGAAGATTGGGGTATGCCGATCATGCGCAACCCGAAGACCGGAGCCTATCTGCGTGAAGGTCGCTGGCAAATCATGATCCACGGTGAATCCTACAAGCCGCTGGTAGCCGAAGCCGCCAAGAAGTCCGCGGACAAGGTGTATAACCGTATCTGCGTAACCCATCTGCTGATGGACGATTCCAAAGAGAACCGCGTAGCCGGTGCTGTTGGTTTCAACGTACGTACCGGTAACTACCACGTATTCAAGTCCAAGACCGTTATCGTTGGTGCCGGTGGTGCCTCCAACATCTACAAGCCACGTTCTGTTGGTGAGGGTGCTGGTCGTGTCTGGTACGCTCCTTGGTCATCCGGTTCTGCCTATGGTCTGTTGATCGGCGCAGGCGCCAAGATGACCCAGATGGAGAACAAGATCGTTCTGGCCCGTTTCAAAGACGGTTACGGTCCGGTTGGTGCATACTTCCTGCATCTGAAGACCTACACCCAGAACTGCAACGGTGAAGAGTACGAATCTAAGTGGTTCCCTGAACTGCAGAAGATGGTTGGTAAGGAGTATCTGGACCCAGAGCTGTCTCATGCAACTCACCGTCCCATCCCGACTTGCCTGCGTAACCACGCGCTGATCAATGAGGTCAATGCCGGTCGTGGTCCGATCCACATGGTCACCATGGAAGCCTTCCAGGATCCGCATCTGGAAGAGATCGGATGGCACAACTTCCTGGGTATGACCGTTGGTCAGGCCGTACTCTGGGCCGCTACTGACGTTAACCCGAAGTACGAGAACCCAGAACTCACCACTTCTGAGCCTTATGTGATGGGTTCCCACGCCACCGGTTCTGGCGCCTGGTGTTCAGGTCCTGAAGACCTGTCCCCACCAGAGTACTTCTGGGGCTACAACCGTATGACCACCGTAGAGGGTCTGTTCGGTGCCGGCGACGCTATCGGCGGTACTCCGCACGCATTCTCCTCTGGTTCCTTCACCGAAGGTCGTATCGCTGCCAAGGCCGCATGTAAGTACATCGACGACGGCAAGGCCGAGGGTATTAGCGTTTCACAGGCTCAGATCGACCGCCGCAAGGCAGAGATCTACAAGCCGATGGAGCATTACAAAGTTTACCGCAACGAGATCGTTGCCGGTAGCGTTAACCCGAACTACATCAACCCGCGTCAGGGTCTGGACCGTCTGCAGAAGCTGATGGACGAGTACTGCGGCGGTGTAACGGTTAACTACGTAACCAACGAGAAGCTGCTGAGCATCGGCCTGAAAAAGATGAAGATCCTGGAAGAGGATCTGGAGAAGGTTGCCGCAGAGAACGTGCACGAACTGCTACGTGCTTGGGAACTGAAGCATCGTCATCTTGCTGCAGAGTCTGTATTCCAGCACACCCTTTTCCGCAAGGAGACTCGCTGGCCGGGCTACTACTACCGCGGTGACGCCATGAAGGTGGATGACGAGAACTGGCATGTATTGACCGTTTCTCGCCGTGACCCTGCTACTGGCGAATACACCATGGAAAAGGCACCTCTCTATCATTTGGTCGGAGATATCGAAGATAAGGCTCTGGCTGAACTGAAGGCTAAAGAGAAAGCGGCTGTATAGTAGTAAATAGCAAACAGAAGCCCCACCGGGGCTTCTGTTTGGCTTTGCAGGATTGAAGAGGCCAATATTTATGTTGGCCTCTTTTTTTTGTATGCTATCTAAATTTCAAGATTAAAGAACAACAGATGAACATTATTGACAAGACAGACGAAGAACTTCTGGAGATGGGTATCCCCTGGTGGGAAGACCTTATTAAATATTCCAACGAAGGCGCGTACGGAAAGTTTATCCGTAATTTTTCCTATGACCTGATGCTGGGGCTGAATGAGGTAGAAGTGGGCAATCAGTTTGCCCATAGCGAACTGACCCGCAGTCTTGATTCTAACTACGATTTCCTGGGTTTTATCCGTCGCGGCGAGCATGTCTCTTTTCTGTTTCGAGTCCGCAGCACCAAGAAGCCGGGCGAATGGCTGGGCAGGATGGTGCTAGGTTACGAACGGGGTGAACCTAAGATTTTTGCGGCATCCATCTTCTGATTGGCCATGAAAGATACTATTCAAGACAATAAGATGGTTGAGCTGACCTATAAGGTCACGGATAAAAAGACCGGCCATATCCTTTCAACCATCGAGTTTCCTCTAAGCTATGTGCATGGCGCTGGCCAGACGTTGGCAACCCAAGTAACAGACGAGCTTGCCGGCCGTGCCGCAGGTGAGACTATTGAGGTCCCTATTGATGGTAATCTGATCTACGGTGCCCGCGATGAGAGCCTGGTATTTACCGACCACATCGAGAACGTACCGGAAGATTACCGCGAAATCGGCACCAAGATCCTGATGGAAAACGACAAGGGCGAAACTAAGGAGTTTATCGTTACTCGCATGGATGATAAAACCCTCACCGTCGATGGCAACAACCCGCTTTGCGGCAGAGATCTGATCTTCACCCTGGAGATCCTGTCCGTGCGGGATGCAACCCAGGAAGAGATAGAGGCCGGAACCAAAATCGTAGAGGGTCCGGATATAGATGGCGAAAATGTAGTTCCGATCTAATCCGGTTATCTTTTCTCAAACGGATCGTCAGACAACAGGACACTAACATAGGGCGCATAGGCCAAAACAGGACCTTGTCTCGGTCCCAAATCATTAAATGCATGCAGCACCTGGACCAGAAGAGTTCGATTATTTGGCTCTTCTTTTAGTGCCTCCAGAGCCGAAACAAAAGGCTCGATATCATGCAAATCCATCTGTGCCGCCAGCATTTCCATAGCTTCTTCCACCCTTGCGGCATCGATGTTCTTTTTTGTTTTTATGATGTGTTCTTCTGCGGACTCTCCGTCTTCGGGATACCCATCATTACCGTGTTCTGTTCCTGAAGAATTGCCGGGAGCTCTGAGACCGGCAAATGCACTGAACTCTTCAAGCGCTCTCTGCCTTAGCTCGCCAACAAATGCGTTGAACTCTTCAGTGTTGGGCTTCCCCAAGTACAGAGAGATCAAGGGGCAGCCATTGACTCGGCTATTAAATACTAGATGCGACTTGCTGATTACCGGTTCCGGTTTCAGCACGGACAGTCCTACCCTGATCTCTTCTTCATCTTTAAATGGCGCTTTAGTTCGAATATTGACGTAATCCTCTATCAACTCCAATTCCTGGGTGCCTTTAAAAAAGTGCTTTTGTGTCAGTTTCGTCGTCATTGCGCACATTGACCTATCATTTGCTAAACGCCTTATCCATCTCACTGGCGACAAATTCATGGGTAAAAGAGTTTTCACCACAATGGATAATCTGATCATCTTCACCGGAAAAAACCAGATAAGGATGAACGTCAATACCATCCCTTTCTATAATCGAATTGCCATCAATTGTGCTGGTAACACTAAAGGCGATTTCGCCTGTTAGGTGAATCAGTTCATCCCCTGTTATCCCGGCTCCCATAAGTTTCAGGCGTACCTGTTGAATAATTTCACTGACAAATACCTCTTGGAAGGCTTCATATTTTTGTATATCAATTATCTGTTCCATTGGGATTTCTTCATATTTTGCAAAGGTTGATTATACACTCACCCTATTAATCATTTCAGCAAACCGCCAAGAGCCTCTTTTATTCTGCCGGTCCAGCTCATGGGTGAGGCTGTTGGAATACAGCACAGTCTTAAACGCTCCCTGCGTTCAGACATCCACTCCTGCTTGTAGGCGTCGTTGCCGGTAAGAAAATCGATCTCCTCAACCTTATCTATATCTATCACATGTCGCATGAGATATGCAGTAAGGATGGAGCCGGGCGAATATCTCATCCAGGCCTGATCATAGACCAGCTTGAAGATACTGGCCTTGCCGTGGGCGACAAACCAGAACTGGGCCGCAGCAGGGGCTTCCCCGGCGTAGAGGATTGCCAGCCTTAGCCAGCCCTGCTGTGCAAATCGCGCTGCCAGTCCATCGATAAATTCAATAAACTGTTCCTCGGCCTTCCAGCTGGCGGTATAGACAGAACGGTAGTCCGCCATACCTTTTTGTAGATCATTCTTTGTATACAGCGAGATTCGGTATCCGTGTTCCCGTTCGAGCTTACGCTGTTTGCGGGCAATGGTATTGCGTACTCTAGCTGGACGGGAGGAGATATAGTCGGCGAATGTCTGTTGTTCGGTACGGTGGAACCAGTTATAGAATCGATAGTGACGTTGACATGTATAACTGGAAGCTTCCAGCGCCCTCTGTAATAGGAGCAGTTTGGGATCATCCTCTGCGATGGGGTCTATCTGCAGATAGTCAATTGGCAGGAGCGTCAGGCCCCCAACCAAACACTCAATAATCTGATCCTGGCGATCTTCACAAATCAGTAAGCTGGAGAGTGAGGTATAGAGGTGCTTAAGTGAATAATAGTGATTTCCACCGCGCCTGGTCAGGGGTAGCAGCGCAAGGAGACTGTCTCTATCAAGGACGCAAGCCAGAAATGCTGACTGATCTTCATCAAGCCCGTTATCTGTAAGATTTTTCAGCCATGGCAGGGAGAAAAAGGCGCTCTCCCTCCCGGCTACGGCGAAAAATTCACCGGCGTCATGCGGCAACTGATCCCAATGGTCGTAACAGACAAACTCCATCACTAGAATCGGTGCTAACAGGCCCTAGTTTACTGCCTGGCCCCCACCCGCATCTGAGTTGGACATTTCGATCATCTCTGATACCTCCAGGACGCCATTGATCTCTAAAAAGGGACAGGACTGAGCAGCTTCCAGGGCCTCCTGCATGGAGTTTAAGCGGAGAATACTGAGTCCTGACATACCAGTCATGCTTCCAGGGGAGGCAGTACCATCGGTCTGAACTGAGTGGGTGTCCTTGAAGGGTATGGCCGGACTTACAACCGCATCACCTAGAGAGGCAAGCCATCTCTGATACTTTTCAAAATGCTTTTGTCCCTCTTCCGGGCTGGAAGGGTATTCACCCCCTAGATAAACAAATATATATTGTGGCATTCCGGGTAATTCTCTTTTAGAAGTAATAAGTTGTGTGAATAAGAGATTTTATCTGAAATGGGCGCCAAAAACAGGGATAAGCGGTATGAATAGCAGCAAAAAAAATAGAAATCCCGATAAGCCTCTGATTGCTGGTCTCCTCTATACTGCTGCTATATAATCCAAGCTCGAAAAAATTATGGTGACTTGAGAAGGTTAAACTGCAAATAAGGTAGTTGATACTTCGAGAGCTAAGAGAAAGGTGAATTATGAGCGGACCAGCCAAAACCAGACCTAAGGTGCCAGAAGGCAAGGCACGTTTTGTTACAACCCGTCAGATGGCGGCTAACGAAAAGGGCTTCGTAGGCTACGAGACCATTTG
>JBNKEE010000057.1:0-31909 GCA_050288625.1 Sedimenticolaceae bacterium
TGGTGGGCCATGAAGGATTCGAACCTTCGACCAATGGATTAAGAGTCCACTGCTCTACCAGCTGAGCTAATGGCCCATGATTGGGGTGGGTAATGGGACTCGAACCCACGACGACTGGAATCACAATCCAGGGCTCTACCAACTGAGCTATACCCACCATAAACTGGTGATACTACATCTTCTTTAGGTCTGCTTTTAACGACTTAGATTCCTAAAGCATCAAATCGTCACAACGGGCCGAATTTGGCACGCCCGGCAGGATTCGAACCTGCTACCCTCGGCTTAGAAGGCCGATGCTCTATCCAAATGAGCTACGGGCGCATGGTCGATCTAAAACTGGTCGGGGTAGAGAGATTCGAACTCCCGACATCCTGCTCCCAAAGCAGGCGCGCTACCAGACTGCGCTATACCCCGTGCTTCAACTGCTTCGCACCGCGCGAAGTGCGGAATAATACGCAGTGTATTCTCCCGCGTCAACGGCGATTGAGTAATTTTAGTGCAGTTTTTCCTAGACATAAACAATCATTTAAGTATCATTCCCCACTCGCTGTAACAGTTTCGAAATGGAGCAGGAAAAGGCATGAGCGCACAAATCCTTGACGGCAAGACGATAGCTGCCGAAATCAGACAAGATGTCCAATCCGCAGTAGAGGAGATGATCTCCGTGGGCCGGCGCCCACCCGGATTGGCGGTGGTATTGGTGGGTGATGATCCCGCTTCGCAAGTCTATGTACGTAACAAAGAACGCTCCTGCGAAGAGGTCGGTTTCCTCTCCGAGCTACACAGGCTGCCCGCAGACATAAGCGAAAAGGCCCTTCTGAAGCTGATCGACGACCTGAATGAACGGGACGAGATCGACGGCATCTTGGTACAGCTACCTCTGCCTAAGCATATAGATGAAGAGGCCGTAATCGAGCGCATCCTTCCAACCAAGGATGTAGACGGCTTTCACCCTTACAACGTGGGCCGCCTGACCCTGAAGATGCCTATCATGCGTCCCTGCACCCCTAAAGGCGTGATGACCCTGCTGGAACGCACCGGTCAAAAACTGGAGGGTCTGGATGCCGTAGTCATCGGACAATCCAACATAGTAGGACGCCCTATGGCCATGGAACTGCTGGCGGCCCGATGCACCATCACCGTGTGTCACAGCCGTACCAAAAACTTGGCAGAGAAGGCACGCAACGCCGATATCCTGGTAGTAGCCATCGGACGTGCCGAGTACGTCCCTGGCGACTGGATCAAAGAGGGCGCTATCGTGATAGATGTTGGTATGAACCGCAAGGATGACGGAAAACTATGTGGTGACGTGGACTTCGATTCAGCCAAAGAGAAGGCCGCTTGGATCACCCCAGTGCCTGGTGGAGTTGGTCCTATGACCATCGCCACCCTGTTGCAGAACACCCTGCAGGCACGGGAAATACATGGCGTGCCAAATATAAAATAGGGGCTAACTTCATGTTCACTGGGATAGTCCAAGGCACCGCGGAGGTAGTAGAGATCATTGAGAAAGAGGACTTCCGCACCCACACCATAAGACTACCCAAAGATGAACTGCAAGGACTAAAACCAGGCGCGTCAATAGCACACAACGGCTGCTGTCTAACGGTAGTAAGCATAGAAGAAGACCTGGTCAGATTCGATCTGATGCGGGAGACCCTACGCGTCACCAATCTGGGCGAACTGAAAGTAGGCGACCAGATCAATTACGAACGCGCCGCCCGCTTTGGAGATGAGATCGGTGGACATCAGATGTCCGGTCACATCATCGCCATGGCGGAGGTAACTCGAGTCATCGAGAGCGAAAACAACCGCCAGATCTGGTTCCGCATTCCCCATGACCTGATGCGTTATATATTCACCAAGGGATACATCGGCATCGACGGCATCAGCCTCACCATAGGGGATGTGGAGGGTAATGAATTCAACGTCAACCTGATCCCGGAAACCCTTGAGCGTACCAATATGGACAGCCGCAAACCTGGGGACCACATCAACATAGAGATAGACCCACAAACCCAGGCCATTGTGGATACCGTAGAAAGGGTACTTGCCGAACACTAAGCCAGCGTAGAAAAACCTCTCTGATATCCCTACACTATTGATATAACAAGGAGAGGAGCGGCAATATGGCTAAATACAAACATATTCTCGTTGCCATAGATCTGACACCAGAGGGAGAAAAGGTGTTGGAGCAGGCCATCGAACTAAGCAAACAGAACGATTCCTCGCTGTCCCTGGTCAACGTGGTAGAACACATTACATCCATCTACGACGCAGAGATGGGTTTCCCTGAACCACCCAGTATTGAGCAGGATCTGAGCGCACGAGCCATAGATCGTTTGGAGATTATTAAGAAAAATCATAAGATCAACGACACAAAAAGTTACGTACGTTCCGGCACGGCCAAGCATGAGATCATAGACCTTGCTAAAGAGATTGACGCAGACCTGATAGTGATCGGCAGTCACGGCCGTCATGGACTGCAATTACTACTGGGCTCAACAGCCAACGGCATACTACATCTGGCGACCTGTGACGTACTGGCAGTTCGGATCGGTTAATCAACCCAAACCCGCGCATTACGAAACAGTCGCAGCCAGGGCGCGTCCTCGCCCCAGTCGTCTGGATGCCATGAATTCTGCACACTGCGTATCACACGTTCCGGATGAGGCATCATAATGGTCACCCGACCGTCCGCACTGCAAAGCCCCGCGATTCCTCGGGGCGATCCGTTGGGATTCGCCGGGTAGAGTTCAGCTATCTCGCCGTTGTTTTCGATGTAGCGCAACGTAACATGCTGTTCTGCGCTTTGCAGATGGGCCTGGTCATGAAACTCCGCCCTGCCCTCGCCATGGGCCACTACGATAGGAATACGCGAACCCTCCATGCCTTTGAGTAAGATAGACGGGGTCTTTTGTATCTCAACTGTGATAAACCTGCCCTCAAACTGCTCGGAGCGATTACGTACAAAATGTGGCCAGTGTCCGGTGCCTGGGATCAGGCTGTGAAGGTTAGACAGCATCTGACAGCCATTGCACACCCCCAGGGCGAAGGTATCCTCACGCTCGAAGAATGCCTGAAATTGATCGCTGGCTCTGGAGTTAAACAGAATCGATTTAGCCCAACCCTCGCCCGCCCCCAGTACGTCGCCATAGGAGAAGCCACCACAGGCCACAAGACCGCGAAAACCGTCCAGGGTCACCCTGCCAGCGAGTATGTCAGACATATGCACATCCACACTGTCGAATCCGGCACGATGGAACGAGTTGGCCATCTCAATCTGGCCGTTTACACCCTGTTCGCGTAGGATCGCCATCGGTGGTCTGACCCCTGTCGCAATCATAGGGGCGGCCACATCCTCATTCCTGTTAAAGTTCAGTTTTACCTGAATACCTGGATCATCCTGCGCGATGCGTTCAAACTCCTCATGGGCACACTCCGGATTGTCCCGCATGGCCTGCATCTCGCGAGTGGTCTCAGACCATGCCTGCTGTAGTTCAACACGGCTTGTGCTGAGCAAGGCCCGCTCACCACGACTGACAGTGACACGATCATCTCCGCTTATGGTTGCGATCCTATGGCTATATTTAGCAAGTCCGGCATCGTGTAAACGTTGGACAACAGTAGCAGCATCGCTAGTTTTTATCTGTATAACCGCACCCAACTCCTCGTTGAACAGAGCCGCCAGTACGTCCTCACCCAGCTCAGAGATATCCACGTTGAGACCGCATCTGCCGGCAAAGGCCATCTCACATAAGGTTGCGAACAGGCCGCCGTCGGAACGATCGTGGTAGGCCAACAACAGGCCATCCTTATTCAGCCTTTGAATAGCGGAGAAAAAGTGTTTTAACGCGATCGGATCGTTCAGGTCCGGACCATGATGGCCGACCTGCTTGTACACTTGGGCCAGGGCCGAGGCGCCCAGGCGATTCGCCCCCTTGCCCAGATCGATCAGGATCAGCTCGCTCTCCCCCAGATCTGTACGCAGTTGTGGCGTCAGGGTGCGGCGCACATCTCTCACTGGGGCAAAACCGGAGATGATCAGGGAGAGCGGCGCCGCCATCTCACGCTGCTCCTCTCCATCCTGCCATACGGTCTTCATGGACATGGAGTCCTTGCCCACGGGTACAGATATACCCAGGGCCGGGCACAACTCCATTCCAACCGCTTTGACCGTCTCATACAGTTTGGCATCCTCGCCGGGGTGACCGGACGCCGCCATCCAGTTGGCAGACAGCTTGATATCCCCAATATTATCGATAGCCCCCGCCGCCAGATTGGTGATCACCTCACCTATAGCCATGCGCCCGGAGGCCGGGGCGTCGATCAGAGACAATGGGGTACGCTCGCCGATGGCCATGGCCTCGCCGGTGTATCCAACATAATCAGAGATAGTCACCGCCAGATCGGCCACCGGCACCTGCCAGGGTCCCACCATCTGATCCCGATTCACCTGCCCGGTGATGGAGCGATCGCCGATGGTGATCAGGAAGGTCTTGTTGGCCACGGTGGGCAGACGCAATACCCGTATGGCTGCATCTTTCAGATCGACCTGGCTGAAATCCAGCTCCGGCTTATGGAAGGGCAGATGCTTCACATCCCGCAGCATGCGCGGCGGCCGGCCGAACAACAGCGGGATGGGTATATCGATTGGGTTATTACCGAAGTGGGCGTCGCCTAACAGCAGATGCTCCTCGTCCGTTGCCTCTCCCACCACGGCATAGGGGCAACGTTCACGCTCACACAGCTGCTTGAATTCATCCAGACGTTCCGCCGCCACCGCCAGCACGTAGCGTTCCTGAGACTCGTTACACCAGATCTCCATAGGTGTCATACCAGGCTCATCGTTGGGTACCCGTCTCAATTCAAACCGTCCGCCCTTGGCCGAGTCGTGCACCAGCTCCGGCAAGGCGTTGGAGAGGCCGCCGGCACCCACATCATGAATAAAGAGTATCGGGTTGTTCTCACCACGCTCCCAGCAACGATCTATCACCTCCTGACAACGCCGCTCCATCTCCGGGTTGGAGCGTTGCACCGAGGCAAAATCCAGATCCTCAGCCGATGTGCCGCTGGCCATGGAGGAGGCCGCCCCCCCGCCTAGTCCGATCAACATGGCCGGACCGCCCAGAACCACCAGCGGTGTGCCGTGCGGAAATTGGCTCTTCTGCACATGCTCGGCGCGGATATTACCCAGGCCACCAGCCAGCATGATCGGTTTGTGATAGCCACGCAGTTCGGTACCTCCGGCGGCGGGTACATCCTCTTCAAAGGTACGGAAGTAGCCGCAGAGGTTGGGGCGCCCGAACTCATTATTGAAAGACGCGCCACCCGTAGGCCCTTCCAACATGATATCCAGGGCGGATACTATTCGATCCGGTTTACCGTGATCGGTCTCCCAGGGCCGCTCCAGGCCTGGTATGCGCAAGTTGGATACCGAAAACCCGGTCAGGCCAGCCTTGGGCTTGGCGCCACGGCCGGTTGCACCCTCGTCCCGAATCTCTCCGCCGGAACCGGTAGCTGCTCCAGGATCGGGTGAGATGGCTGTGGGATGATTGTGAGTCTCCACCTTCATCAGGATATGGATCGGTTCACTATTATAGCCGTATCTATTGGTTTCTGGGTCCGGATAGAAACGCTCTCCACTGTGACCGGACATCACCGCCGCATTATCACTGTAGGCGGAAAGCACGTTATCGGGCGAAGTCTCAGTGGTGTTGCGGATCATCTTGAACAGGGAACGCTCCTGGGCAGCACCATCAATGACCCAGTCGGCATTGAATATCTTGTGGCGGCAATGTTCAGAGTTGGCCTGAGCGAACATCATCAGTTCAATATCCATGGGGTTACGGCCCAGCCCCTGGAAGCTCTCCACCAGATAATCGATCTCCCCCGAAGAAAGGGCCAGACCTAGATCCAGATTGGCCTTTTCCAACGCCGGCCTGCCGCCACCGATCACATCCACACTGCTGGCCGGCTTGGGCTCTGCATGGGCAAACAGACAGGCAGCATCTTCCAGATCGAAGAAGACCGCTTCGGTCATGCGGTCATGCAGCGCCTGCACGACCCTAGCCATTTCTTCTTCACCGAGACCATGGTCAGAAGCAGAACCGAGCGCCAGATAGTAAGCTATGCCACGCTCCAGTCGTTCTATCTTGTGCAGGCCACAATTGTGGGCGATATCTGTAGCCTTGGTGGACCAGGGCGATATGGTTCCAGGTCGCGGCACTACCAGAAACAGAGTGCCTTGAGGTTCGTGTTCAGTGAGATGAGGGCCGTAGCGCAGTACCTTGTCCAGGACCTCCTGTTCATCTGAGTTTAGAGACTGCTCCAGCTCAGCAAAATGAACGAATTCCGCATAGATATCTACCTTTTGCCCCATTTCTGAGCCAAGGCGTTGTTCAAGTTTTTGTAGACGAAATTTAGAGAGGGCCGGGGCACCGCGCAGAATGAGCATGTGTAACCTTATTTACCTTAAATACTAAAATCCTAAAGGCATAATGATACTCTATGCTGAGGTCTGTTGACACTTTTAACCAGGCGTAAGAGTGGCGCAGAGAGCAGATTTTTGCTCCTGCAAAACCTGCATTCCCGCCATCTGACCTCCAGGGATAGAGGGAATGCGATATGATTGCCTGGAGCAATCATAGCCATGGCGGTCATATCTCAAACAGTTCAGTCACCTCATCCTGACCGGCGATTGAGAGACGATCTACAACAACGGTAGACACCATCGCCATGGCCTCGCATACCAGCTCCGGCCTGTTGTTCTTCTCGCTCAGATGGGCGGCCACAATATGTTGCAGTCGCGACAAATCGAACTGACGCAGGAAATCTGCTGCCTGGACGTTACTCAGATGCCCCAGCCTCCCCGCCACTCGCGCCTGCAGTGCAGGTGGATAAGGCCCATTGGCCAGCATATCCGCGTCATGGTTGCATTCAAGAAACAGCGCATCGCAATTCTTCAGGGTATCGAAGATATGGGGAGTGTAGAAGCCGATGTCGGTTAGCATACCCAGCCTACTCCCCTGATGTGAAAACACGAACTGAGCAGGCTCTCTGGCATCATGGGGAACGGGAAATGGTTCCACAACAAGGTCTCCGATTGAGAAACCATCTTCATGGCAGTTGAACAATCTCACTTGCGGCAGTTCACCACAACGATCCTGTCTATGAGTGCCAGCAGTCATCCAGACCGGGAGATTATAACGACGGGCATAGGCACCCACACCCTTGATATGATCATGATGCTCATGGGTGACGACAATAGCCTGTATGCTATCCGGTTCTACCCCAAGCCGCCTTAGACGCAGTTCCACTTCCCTGGCTGCGAAGCCACTATCCAACAGAACCCTGGTATCGCCCGCCTCGATCAGGGCGCAATTTCCTCTACTACCACTACCGAGTGAGGCAAACTTCATGCCCTAACCCAACAGGCAGTCAGCGCATCTGCTCGTGCAGCAGGGTTAGGATACGTACCGCAGTGGCAGAGTTATCCCTGGCACCCGCTTCATTCAAGATCATAATCCTAGTCATATCGCCATCTGGATCCAATTTGACCTGGTAGCGATTTTCCTTATCGATATTTTTGTCATCACCCTTCCAGAAGGCTAGTTTCGACAACAGACCAGGATCCTCTTGTTCTTTCATAGGATCGTTGTATCGCACAAAATAGACACCATCAGACCTGTTACGATCCTCCACTGCAAACCCAACACGATCCAAGGCGACTCCGGTCAATCTCCAGGCCCGAGCAATATCATCTTTAACTGTGAGAGAAACACTATCGGCCGAACGGTTGAGCTGGGAGCGAGATTTTGCTGACACTCCTTTTCTGGCCAGAGAACTACTAGCCTTCTGGTCTGCAACGCCCATATGCACCATCAAACGGCGCAGCATCTCAGCCTCAAGACCATGATCTGTTGGGCGAGGCACCCATACCGGCCTCTCGTTTGAGCTGCCGGCAGAGTTCATCATCTCTTCCTGCATGCCACGGTGGGTCAGAAATAGCTCTACTGTTCCCTCCTCTACTCCACGCTCAACCCGCACTCGATACTGATCGCGGGTTGCTGCCGAGTAAGCAGAATCAAAGACCTTGCGCACCGTATCGGTTATAAAATCTGACTTGATATCCGCCCTGTTCTCAATCCAATCCGTCACCATAACGCCGATGGAAGGATCTTGCTCCGTCATCAAGATTCCGCTCTCCTGCCAGAAATCGACTGTTCTGGCCCAAACATCATCCGGACTGCCTTTTATAACTAACCATCTCTTGTCGCCATCGCGTTGTACCCTAATATCCTCTAACTTCGGGATCACCCCACTACTCCTGGCATATCCTGAGGTTGTCATATCGCGACTGGCAAAATCAGAATAGGTTGCTGAACCAAGGCCTGCCTCTCCAGGGATAACCAAGGTATCGCTTATAGAACTGCTGGAAAGATCCGGCGGCACTTCCAGGTTCTCACCAGCCTGTCTCGATTTCTTGTATTCAACTTTGCGATCAGGGAGCATCCCTTCTATCTCCTCGATGCTGGTGCAAGCAGCCATTATCGGAAGCAGGAGGGAGAGTAATACAACTTTTAAACCTTTCAATGACATTTCGCTTATAGCCTGTTCGATTAGTTTTTTAATGTATTCCCATTGTTGGGATCGGACGTACTCTGGACCCCTATATGAGTCCGGTTTGCCGCATTGAGTTCCGTAACTCTCCCTGATACTTCTCAGATAGCCAGGTAAGGGGCAGTCTGATCCCGCGCGGAATGCGGCCCATCTCGGCCAGGGCCCACTTTACCGGGATTGGATTGGCCTCCAAAAACAGATCTCGATGCAAAACAGATATCTCCTGATCGATTGCAACCGCGGCATCTCTGTCTCCAACTAAAGCCGCCTTACACATCTCACTCATCTTATTAGGTGCAATATTTGTCGTCACTGAAATTACACCCTGCCCTCCGGCCAGGATAAATTCACAGCAGGTGGCATCATCACCACTGAAGAGTGCGAATGCATCTCCACAACCTGCCCGCAGTTCGGCAACCCTAGAAACATCCCCTGTCGCCTCTTTGATGCCGATGATGTTTTCGATCTGCGCCAGCCTGGCAACCGTATCTGGAACCATGTCACAGGCGGTACGGCCTGGCACATTATACAGAATTTGTGGGATATCAACCTCTTCAGCCACCTTTCTGTGGTGTAGATACAATCCCTCCTGGGTTGGTTTATTGTAATAGGGGGTCACCAACAGGCAGGCATCCGCCCCAGCCTGTTGGGCGCATCTGGTCAGATTTATGGCCTCTGTGGTGGAATTGGCCCCGGTTCCTGCGATAACGGGGATGCGTCCATCAGTAAACTCTACCGCCTGACGGATCACATTACAGTGTTCTTCTTCATCCAAGGTGGCGGACTCCCCCGTGGTGCCTACTGCAACTATGGCGCTGGTGCCTTGCCCCACATGCCAATCAATCAGCGCACGCATGGACCGCTCGTCAACGCGACCATCTTCTGTCATAGGGGTCACTAGTGCGACCATGCTGCCTTGAAACATCAAAAAACTCCAAATACCAACCTGAATTTCACGGGACCTGTGATTCTAAACCCCGCCTCACTCCGCTGACAAGTAATGCGGCTATCAAATAGATTCCAAAAATCTTTGATGGACCATCGGGTACCATGATAGGTAAACTTCTATCTGTGATTTTATCAGGAGCAGCATTACCAACATGTCGGCACAATACAGCTACCTCGTAATATCCGCGCTCGGCAAAGACAGGCCGGGCATTGTGGATGAACTATCCGGCACCATCCTTAATGAAGGGTGTAATATTGCAGACAGTCGCATGACCGTATTGGGTGGAGAGTTCGCGATTATGCTTATGGTGGAGGGCAACTGGAACACCCTGACCAAGCTGGAGGATTCTGTCCCAGAGCTGGAGAGGCAACTCGGCCTGACCATCATCGCCAAACGCACCGGAGGCAGAGCAACCAACGACGCCTTGCTGCCGTATGGTGTAGAGGTTGTAGCCCTGGACCACCCTGGAATAGTTCACCACCTGGCCAGCTTCTTTTCTCAACGCAACATCAACATAGAAGACATGGTTACCAGTAGCTATGCCGCGGCCCACACCGGCACCCAGATGTTCTCAGTGCAGATGACGGTCGGCATCCCATCCACCGAACATATCTCGACCCTACGCGACGAGTTTATGGAATTTTGTGACAGCATGAATTTGGACGCAGTGCTTGAACCCATCAAAAACTAAACCACAAGATGACCCTAAAGATAATCTTAACCAGAATCGTCTAAGATTAGACGAGAGTAACCTGTAGAGACCGCAACATGTCTGAAGAAAAAACCTTGTTCATCCTCGATACCAACGTCCTGATGCACGATCCTACGGCCATATTCAGGTTCCATGAACATGACATATTCCTTCCAATGGTGGTGTTGGAAGAGTTGGACAAGGCAAAAAAAGGCATGTCCGAAGTAGCCACCAACGTGCGCCAGGTAAACCGGTTTCTGGATGAGTTGATGCATGGTGCGACCAAATCCGAAATAGAAGCGGGTCTGCCACTACCGACCCCAGCCAACGGCAAGAGTCCGGAGCTGCCAAACCCAGGCAGACTGTTTTTTCAAATCAGGGACATGCCGAATGAGGTAATTACAGGTCTGCCAGGAAACACCCCAGACAACACCATCCTTGGGACCGCCCTGGCGCTACAAAAAACGCTCCCTGATACTCGCGTTGTCGTCATATCTAAGGATATTAATCTGCGCATCAAAGCGGCCGTGCTTGGCATACAGGCAGAAGACTACTTCAACGACAAGGTGCTGGATGACGTAAGCCTTCTGTACAGCGGAGAGCAGTCTCTGCCTAATGATTTCTGGGATAGCCATAGCAAGGATGTGGAATCCTGGCAGGAGGAAGGGCGCACCTTCTACCGGATTACCGGTCCTGATATCGACGATTGGCATCCAAACCAGTGTATATTCATAGAAGGAGATTCCGGCTTTGACGCTATCGTCAGGCGCAAGGAAGAAGACGCTGCAATCATCGAGATAGTAAACGACTACACCAACCAGAACCACTCTGTCTGGGGCATAACCGCTCGCAACCGCGAACAGAACTATGCCCTAAACATGTTGATGGACCCCCAACTAGACTTCGTATCCCTGCTCGGCACAGCCGGCACCGGAAAGACCCTGCTGACTCTAGCCGCCGGACTAGCCCAGACCCTGGATCAGAACATCTACCGTGAGATCATCATGACCCGGGTTACAGTACCTGTAGGCGAGGACATCGGCTTCCTACCAGGCACCGAAGAGGAAAAGATGACACCCTGGATGGGGGCCTTGATGGATAACCTGGAGGTCCTGACCCAGATCGAAGGCGGTGAGTGGGGACGCGCAGCCACCGATGATCTGCTGCGCAGCCGCATCCGTATCCACTCCCTCAACTTCATGCGTGGACGCACCTTCCTGAATAAGTACATTATCCTGGACGAGGCACAAAACCTGACTCCGAAACAGATGAAGACCCTGATAACCCGCGCCGGCCCAGGAACCAAGATCGTCTGCCTGGGCAACGTGGCCCAGATAGATACACCATATCTGACCGAAACTACTTCTGGACTAACCTATGCGGTAGATCGCTTCAAAGGATGGAAGCATAGCGGGCATATAACCCTTCTACGGGGAGAACGTTCCAGGCTGGCGGATTACGCTTCGGATATTCTCTGATCAGCTGCCTGTCTTCTCTTCTGTCTGCGGCTTACGCACCCTGATTGAGAGCTCGCGTAACTGCTCCTGGCTTACATTCGAAGGCGCAGAGGTAAGCAGACAGGCGGCGGTCTGGGTCTTGGGAAAAGCCATTACATCGCGGATGGAGTCGGCACCGGCCATCAACATCACCAGACGATCCAGACCGAAAGCGATACCACCGTGTGGTGGGCAACCAAAACGCAAGGCATCTAGCAGAAAGCCAAACTTCTCTTGGGCTTCCTCATCACTGATTCCAAGTAGCTTGAACACCTTCTCCTGCACCTCCTGGCGATGGATACGTATAGAACCGCCGCCCAGCTCGGTACCGTTCAAGACCATGTCGTAGGCCCGTGAACTGCATGCACCTGGATCACTGTCCAGCAGTTCGACATGCTCCGCCTTGCAAGAAGTAAAGGGGTGATGCAATGAGGTCCAACGACCAGACTTATCGTCCTTTTCAAACATAGGGAAATCCACTACCCATAGAGGGCGCCACTCTGCCTCAAGCAAACCACGATCCTCGCCTAGTCTGACACGCAGGGCGCCTAAAGCCTCGTTTACGATCTTAGCCTTGTCCGCTCCGAAGAAGATCAGATCTCCATCTTTGGCGCCGGTGCGGGCCAGGATCTCTTCCACCGCCTCATCCGGCAGGAACTTCAGGATCGGGGACTGTAGCCCGTCACGTCCCTGAGCTATATCGTTAACCTTGATGTAGGCCAGGCCCTTGGCCCCGTAGATACCCACATACTTGGTGTAATCATCTATCTCCTTGCGGCTGAGTTCACAGCCGTTAGGCAGACAGAGTGCAGCCACCCGACCATCTTTATCCTTGGCCGGCCCGGAGAATACTTTGAACTCCACATCCTGCATCAGGTCGCCCACATCAACTAACTCCAGTGGGCAGCGCAGATCTGGACGATCTGTGCCGAAGCGTTGAACGGCCTCTGCGTATGTCATACGAGGGAACGGATTGGGTAGGTCTTTACCCAGAACCTTTCTCACGATCTGACGGATCATTTCTTCCATCATGTTCATCAACTCGTCCTCATCCATGAAGGAGACCTCTATATCCAACTGGGTAAACTCAGGCTGACGATCAGCGCGCAGGTCCTCATCACGGAAACAGCGCACCACCTGATAGTAGCGGTCCATGCCGGACATCATCAGCAACTGCTTGAACAGCTGCGGCGACTGCGGCAGGGCAAAAAACTGACCCGGATGGGTGCGAGAAGGCACCAGGTAATCGCGAGCACCCTCCGGTGTTGCCTTGGTCAACATCGGGGTTTCTATATCAAGAAAACCGTTATCATCAAGATAGTTACGCAAAAGTCGCGTGACCTTTGAGCGCATCTGGATTCGCTCCAGCATCTCTGGACGACGTAGATCAACGTAACGGTAACGCAAGCGTATCTCTTCGGATACGTTCTCATGTTCGTCCAATTGGAACGGAGGAGTGTCTGCTTTATTCAGGATCTCCAGCTCAAGACCCAGAACTTCAACCTCTCCAGTAGGCAGATCAGGATTGACCGTTCCCTCTGGACGCGCCCGCACTCTTCCTTTTACACGCAGCACGAACTCGTTGCGCACCTGTTCCGCCAGAGAAAACATCTCCGGCAGGTCAGGGTCATATACCACCTGAACCAGGCCTTCCCGATCCCGCAAATCAATGAAGATAACCCCGCCATGATCGCGGCGGCGATGTACCCAACCACAGAGCTCGACTTCCTGATCTATGAACGATGCGTTTAGATTTCCGCAATATTGTGTGCGCATGAAACTATTACCATTTACTGATGTAAGGGGCCAAAGGCGGGAATGTTAAGGTTTGGGCTCTTCTTGCGCAAGCTCTGATGACTTTTTAACCGCATCCGGCACCACAGCACCCATGGACATAAGCATCTTCAAACCGTCGTCCACGCTCATATCCAGCTCTTGCACATCTTCTCTCGGGACCATCACAAAGTATCCGCCAGTGGGGTTAGGAGTAGTGGGCACATAGACATTTATCACGTCCTGCCCGGTCTTACGTTGCACCTCACCCTGATCGGTCCCGGTGAGAAAGGCCAGGGTCCAGAGCCCTTTGCGTGGAAACTCGATCAACAACACCTTGCGAAAAGATTGCCCAGAATCGGAAAACATGGTCTCCGCCAACTGCTTGGCCCCAGAATATACGGATCGAACCAGCGGCACATGGGAGACAAACTGCTCCCACAGCTTGACCAGTTTGCGCCCAAACAGGTTCGCGGCTAGCAGACCGGTCAGCATAACCACGACAAAAGAGATCAAGACCCCTAGACCGGGTATCGCATAACCCAGGAGGTTCTCCGGGCGATACGCCTCAGGTATCAGCAAGACGCTTCCATCTAGCCACTTGATAAGCAGCCGCACCACTATGATGGTAATGCCGAGTGGCACCCAGATAAGCAGACCGGCAATAAGGTAGCGTCTGAATGTCGGCATTATTTAGAGCCTGCTATTCCCCGGCAGCACAACACTTACCAGCGCTGCAGGCAGGTGCAGCCGAGCACTCTGTTTTTCCGCTGTCATGTAGATTTTTCTGTTTACCCTTCTTAAAGTCGGTCTCGTACCATCCGGAACCTTTAAGCCTAAACCCTGCAGCAGAAATCAACTTTTTCAACTCGGGCTTACCGCAACTAGGGCATATCTCGAGTGGGGCATCACTCAACTTTTGCAGTTTCTCCAGATGTTCACCGCATGACTCGCATCTGTATTCGTAAATTGGCATGGAAAAAAACTCCCAACTCTGTCAAAAACTTCTGTTTACAACTCACCGAATCAACCTACACATGGGGGCGCAGATGTAAAAAACAAACCAGATTATAAAACCTGACGTCTATCTTACCCGAGTGGTTAATCTGATTGGAAGGGCTTCCAGTTACGGCAAATTGCTAATAGATATGGCGGGATTCTATCACAACAGAGCCTAATGGCTCGAACCATTTAAATAACAACCATCCCCTTTTTGTCCGACCTGGCTTACTCAGCCTCCCTGCTCTCCCGACGCTTTCGCAAAAACTCGCCCTGCCGTTTCACCACGTGACGTATAAGCAGATCTCGGTCGTTTTCCCGCATATGCATAAAATTGACCCGAATAAAATACCCAAACCCCCCGACCACGTCATCCACCGGGTCACAGCCAACCACCTCACCGAAGGTAATTATCCCGGTAAATGATGGTATCAGCAGTAAACGTAACTCCAATAACATCCCATTACCCACCGGTTCAGCAGAATAGAAGGCAAGCCCAGATGCGCTGAGGTTTACTGGTTGAGCTGGTTGTTCTACCAAATCATTACTGTTTGATAGCAGTGCCCTGCCCAGAATATCTATCTTATTGTTTATGGCCTTGAGATATTCGGCAATATCCGGCTCTGCACTCTCAATCCTATGCATAATTCCGGACATATTCTGATTTATGGAGGCGATGCCGCTCATGACCGTGAAGTTTCCTTCCAGTTCCAGGTCAACCCGGTCTATTCGTTCTTCCAACTCATCTTGTGATATCTCGTGATAACTCAAACTTACCGAGTCATCTACGCGGAAAAAATTCCTTCTCTCAACAGCATCATCAGCCATTTTTAGTTTGTCACCCATGATTACACCTTCGATTATATTGCGAACCTATTGCCCAACTCCCATAACCTCTTTTTTCTCTTCATCATCTCCGCGCACGATAATCAACTCAACTCGGCGGTTTTTGGCCCTGTTCTCAGCACTATCGTTTGGAACCAGCGGATGGGAATCGGCATATCCCTCAATCAATACCCTATCATCCGAAATCCCCGGGTTCAGAAGGAGCGCATGGACCACCGTTACCGCTCGAGCGGAAGAGAGCTCCCAATTAGAACGGAATCTGGCAGTATAGATTGGTACATTATCCGTATGGCCAGCTACGATAATACGGCCGGGGGACCTGACCAGCGCGTCACTGATACGATCTATTACATCTAGGAACCCGGGATTGAAATCAGCACTGCCGGACGGGAATGAGCCCTTCTCCTGAATGCGAATGATGATCTTGTCCTTGGCCGTCTCGACCGTAATCAAACCATCCGCAATCTCTTTGCTCAGGATCTGCTGTAACTCCTGGGCCTGCTGCTGTATCTCCTCCTGCCGCAACCTATCCTGCTCCGCCTTCTTCACATCATCCGGCCTTCCTTTAACGGGCTCTAAATCCTGCGGTTGCTCCTTCTTAACCATCTCCAGCTCATCTTTGATCTCCTGCATAGCCTTTCCCAGCTCTGCGAGTTTTTCCGGCTCTACCACCTGTTCCAACTTATCCCGTAGTTCCTCTATGATCTTTTCCAGGGCCGCGATTTTCTCTAGCAATTCATCTATTTTTGCCAACAGATCCTGCTGCGTCTTTTCTAGTTGCTCTTTCAACTCCTTGATGGCCTTTTCCAATTCAGCAAGTTTTGTCGGATCGGCCTTTCCCAACTCCTCGCGCTGCTCTTCTATGACCTTCTCCATCTGTTCCAGCTTCTCATACAGCTGATCTATCTCCTCCGGTATCTCGCCCTTTTTTTTATCCGGTACATCCAGTTGCTCTTTTTCTTTCTCAGTAGTCTGCTGCCTGATCGTGTCTATGGGGGACGGTTCGGTAATTGAAGAAGGGCCAAACTCCTGCTTGATGACACTGGTACCCATTACCACATCTACAACAGGTACTTCGCGCTGCACACCGAATGCGTCTTTCATGGCTTCTGCCATCTTCTTGAAGCGGGTAGCATCCACCTCGGCAAACGAGAGCAGCAACACGAAAAAGCACATCAGCAGTGACATGAGATCGGCAAAGGTCGCCAACCAGGGAGGGAGGCCATCTGGACATTTTGGGCACTCTTTGGCCACCGACCTACTGCTCCTCTTCCTTGCCCCTCTTTGCGGAAGGCAGGAAAGTTGATAGCAACTGCTCCAGAACCCTTGGGTTCATGCCTTCCTGAATACCTGAGATGGTCTCCAGAATGAGATGCTTATTGGTCTTCTCAAGCTCGCTGGCCCTTTCCAGCTTAATGGCTAGTGGAGTGGCAAAAGCGTTGGCGATAATGGCTCCATATAGAGTGGTCAACAAGGCCACAGCCATGGCCGGGCCGATACTGGCCGGATCGGACATGTTGGCCAACATCTGTACCAGACCCACCAAAGTACCGATCATGCCCATGGCCGGCGCCATTACGGCCATATTTTTGAACATTCGCTGACCCACCTCGTGGCGTTGAATGGTCAGATCGATATCCCGCGTCAACATCTTTTGTACCAGCGTTGGATCATGACCGTCCACACAAAGACTGATTCCCTCTTGCAGGAAATCGTTGCTGATCTCCTGATTTTCCAAGGCCAGCAGGCCGTTTTTACGCGCCACATCAGCTAATTGTATAGCCTCTTCGATCAGTTGATGTGAATCGTATGTCTGATAAAAAAACGCCTTCATTGCGATACCGAAGGAACCAAGAAAGTCTTTAAGTGATACCTCCATCAGAGTTACCATAAAAGTGCCACCGACCACGATTAAAACAGACGGAATATTGATGAAAAGCATCATATCGCCACCGGTCGCGATCGCACCTATGATGATGCCGAAGCCGCCCAGCAACCCGATGAGTGTTGCAATATCCACTAAGCACTTCCCCTTTAACCTAAGAACATCTACTAAAATACACAATTGCTGTATCTGATAGCGGTCTCTGTGTTAAAAACTTTAGTTCTTATTTACCCAACACAGGTAGCGCTTAAGCTTTAAAAAAACCGGTATTTGCCTCCCATCAATCGATCATAGGAATTTCATTAAGTGGCTGATAAAGAAGAGAAAACAATCCTTATAACGGGCTGCTCCAGCGGTATCGGCCTTTGTGTCGCCCGAGGGCTGCGCGCCAGGGGTTACCGGGTATTTGCAACCGCCCGTAAAATGGAAGATGTTAAGAAACTAATCGAGCAGGGGTTTGAATCCATACAGCTTGATCTGAACCAGAAAGAGAGCATCACAAACGCCCTTGCAAATGTGCTTGAGATGTCCGGTGGAGGGCTTTATGCGTTATTTAACAACGGGGCGTTTGGCCAGCCAGGCGCGGTGGAAGATCTTCCGACCCAACTACTCCGGGAACAGTTCGAAACCAACCTGTTCGGCTGGCATGAACTAACCAGGCAGGTCATCCCAGTAATGCGTCGCCAGGGGTTTGGTCGTATTATCCAGAACAGCTCCATACTCGGATTTGTTACTTTCCCTTTTCGCGGAGCCTATAACGCCAGCAAGTATGCCCTGGAAGGACTTACAGACACCATGCGCTTGGAGCTGCAGGGCAGCGGCATACATCTGAGCATGATCGAACCAGGTCCCATTTCAAGTCGTTTTCGCGAAAACTCCTTTGGCAAATGGCAACACACCCTGTCCGGAGAACCTAGCGTACACCAAGATATATACCGCAAGATGGAAGAGCGACTCACGGCAACGGATGCTCCCGTCCCCTTTACCCTGCCACCTGAAGCTGTGCTGAAACGCGTGATACACGCATTGGAAAGCGCGCGCCCTAAGGCGCGCTACCTTGTTACCTTTCCTACCTACCTATTCGCGGTATTGAAGAGGATTCTAACGACACGCATGTTAGATACAGTGCTGCTTAAGGTATCCGGCTAAGTCAGACTTGATTGAAATAGGTATCGAGAAAGCGACTAAATGGCTCCTGATTAATACTTTCCATGGCTGCCTGCTGCTCAATGGATCGGCTTGCCTCAGTCTCAAATAACTGTTTCCGTTCTGCGCTTAGTTTCCACTCATCAAAAAATGTCTTGTGCTGTAAAGACATACGCTGCGCAAAATGAAAAAAACCTTCGCCTTTGTCTTTCATCTCGGCCAGCATTCTGGCGGAAGGTGTTTTCTCAGGATCGGCAATAACCTCTAACTGTCTATTTAGAACAAACGAATATGGTCTTTTTGCGTCATCTCCATCCAACTGCTCACAGATGCCACGCATGTTCTCACATATATCATTAGCCCAATCTCGAAGTTTTACCTCAGTTCCATTGCGCAATAGCACCAGCCGGTCATCTCTGCCGCTATGGGCGACCAGCTCCAGATTACGGTCGATCTCTATTTGCTCTTTATCATCTATGGGTGGACTCTCTAGTAATAGACAAAAAAACATGAATGCTTCCAGAAACAGCAATTGTTTCTGGCTTACACCTAGAGGATGAACAGCGTTTACATCAATGGAACGTAGCTCAACGTACCTAACTCCACGCTTTTGCAGCGCGAGCGTAGGTTTTTCCAGTGCTCCGGCTATCTGTTTAGGTCGAACCGTTGAGTAGTGTTCATTTTCGATCTGCAGGATATTGGTATTTAGCTGTTCATATACACCGTTAACCATGACACCTATGCTCTCCCACTCGGGACAACTGGTATTTATCGCGTAGTTCATGCTGCTGATATAGTCATCTAACGAATTGTAGCTTACGTTTATACCCGCCCCCTTCTCACGGCTGTTGGTGTAACCAATATCACCCATACGCAGAGAGGTTGCGTATGGCCCGAAGTAGGTGTTCTCATTGAACTCTGACAACCCCGTATCCTTACTGCCAATAAAGGATTTGCACACAGCTGGAGATGCGCCGAACAGATATGGTATTAACCAGCCATAACGTTTTAGATTTCTCACCATGCCGAAATACCATTCATCGACAAAATCTCTTTGATCGGCGCGGTCCTTCTCCAGATCCTGCAACGCATGCCAAAATTTATCGGTAGGCGAATAGTTGAAATGGACACCTGAAATAACCTGCATTACCCGACCGTATCTATGGCCCAATCCTTTTCTGTATACGGTCTTCATAAGTCCTGCATTGGATGTGCCATACTGTGCTATCGGGATATTGGCCCCGCCTTCAAGTACGCATGGCATACTTGTGGACCAAAGAATCTCGTCCTTTAGTCTTGAATAGACGAATGCGTGGGCATCACCAAGAAATTGCAACGCCTCCCTGCTGCTGGCAAACGGAGGGGTAATTATTTCAGTAAGCGCTTCTGAATAGTCAGTCGTGATATAGCCATTGGTCAGAGCGGAACCCAGAGCCTGGGGATGCCTTACTCGAGATATGCAGCCCCCAGCGGTGACCCTTAGACTCTCCTTTTCCAAACCTATATTTCCACCTGGAAGCAATCCCGCGTTCCCAGCGTTGATAAATCCCCTCAAACGTTTTTCGAGACTGGAATACAAAGAACACCTAGTTATCGATTCGATATAAAGACGACTGTTTTGCTATCCCCTATAAACCTATCTTGCCTGATGGTTCATAGCAGCGCGCGGAGCAGTAATTGTAATGTAATCTGATAGTATGCGTGCAGCCTCGGCAACTCCTATCTTTTCAATCACCTTTTGGTCTGTCTCTAACGCATTCCTTTTTTTGCTACTGAAGATTGAATCTTCCTCTCCATCATCTGCAGGCTTTAGGCCTACAGAAGCGAAAAAGCGATTCTTCCTCTCTCTCTTTGCCTGTTTGCGCTGTTCCCACTCTTTTTTACGCTTGTCTTTGTTTAGAGAAACAAATTTCTCTTTTCTAATCTCGCTGAGCACATCCCTTTCCTGGACCAGATAATTAAAGCCCGCATCAGACTTTATTCTCTCTTGATGTTTCTTACGAAATACATCCATGGGGCCTAATGTGTTTACAGTGTGGTTTACAGCTGATATGGCGGCCCAGGGAAGGGCATTATCCAGTGATCGCTCACCTTCATCATCTGAATCGGAGACAGTCGGATAGATTATATCTGGAACCACACCTCGAAATTGTGTGCTCCCTCCGTTCACCCGGAAGAACTGAGCCATGGTAAGGCGCAGGCGCCCCAACTTTTTGCCATCATTGCGGACAAAACGATCCAGATCAATCAGAGTCTGCACCGTACCCTTACCAAATGTGGGCTCGCCTATTATGATGCCACGGCCATAATCCTGTATTGCGCCTGCAAAGATTTCTGACGCAGATGCGCTGTTACGGTCTACCAACACCGCAAGAGGCCCTGAGTAAACCTGCTCCGGATCCGTATCTCTCTCAATCTCAAGCGATCCGGTGGAGTCCTTCACCTGTACCACAGGACCTGATGGAATAAACAGGCCGGTTAGTTCAGTAGCCTCTGTCAATGAACCGCCGCCGTTCTGGCGTAGATCGATCACTACACCGTCTACTTTTTCCTGTTCCAACTCTTCGAGTATTTTCCGTACATCCCTGGTGGTGCTACGGAAATCTTCCTGCCCTTTGGATGCGCCGTCAAAGTCACGATAGAAGGCCGGCACTTCAATCACGCCGATCCGTACGGATGTCTTACCGTCAGGCTTTTCTATGATGGATTTCTTTGCTGCCTGATCCTCCAGCTTTATCTTGTTGCGTACCAATTCTATGGTTTTGGCCGCACCTGTAGATCCACTCTCTTCCGGCAATATCTGTAAGCGCACTACCGAACCTTTAGGTCCGCGTATCTTATCTACGACATCTTGCAGACGCCATCCAACCACATCCACAATCTCGCCTCGCTTTCCCTGACCTACGCCAACTATTCTATCCCCTGGATGTACCATGCCACTCAACCCTGCTGGACCTCCTGGTACAGTCTTGATAACCACGGTGTTCTCATCCTCAGTCGTAAGAACCGCTCCTATACCCTCCAGGGACAGCCGCATACTGATGTCAAAATTCTCAGCCAGACGCGGCAACATATATGAGGTGTGCGGCTCAATAGTCTGGGTATAGGCATTGATAAATATCTGGAAGACATCGTTGGAGGTGAGTTGTTTTGTTCGGTGCAAGGTGCTCTCATACCGCTTGCTCAGAGTCTCCCGGATATCCTTCATCTTTTTACCGGAAAGCATCAATCCCAAGATGTCATTCTTAATGCGTTTACGCCAAAGCTCATCCAACTCTTGTTTGCTGGAGGCCCATGGCGCATCTTCCCGATCAAAACGGTAGTTCTCATCCAGATCAAAGTTGAAATCTTTGTCCAGCATCTTCAATGCGTTGGCGTGACGCTCTTCCAATCGTATGCGGTAAGCCTTGAATATCTCAAATGCTGGCTTCAGATCCGCTCCACGCAGTGAGTCATCAATTTTATTACGATATTTCTCGGCAAACCCATCTATGTCCTGCTGGGTAAAATACCTTTTATTTACATCCAGTGATTCAAGATATCTCTCGAGAATGGCGGCTGACATCTTATTGTTCAGAACGCTCCTCTTATAGTGATACTTGCTGACCACATTATTGATAATCAAAGTGGATTGACGCTGTTCTCTGGTCGGCTGCAGTTGTTTGAGCGGAACCTCATTTTGCGCAGCAAATAAAGGAGCCGCCCATAGAACGAGTAACAGGATTTTTATTCCTATCTTCATATGACTAAATAATACCTTATAGAAGCAGCCTTGGCCGCTGAAAAACGTACATTATCCCTGATGATGTTAGTTGTTCGACCTCACTGTTAAGCCTAAGGTTTCACAAAGATTCAATTGGCACATACTCCATTACACGATTAAAGGAGGATGCAACCCGGTCACAACTTCAGTGTACTCCTCACTATCAGGGTCTAAATACCCGTGACGAATAAAAAAGTCTATGACCACAAGGTTACAGTTTAGCTTAAACTCATCGCTATCGAGTACTATCTTCATTACATCCCTGACGGGTAATAACTCGAACCCTGCCACTTCTCCATCGTTACATTTGGGTCTAAAAGATGCAGGAAGACAGAGATCATAGCAGTATAGGGTATCCGGCTTCATGCCGTTCTTTGACTCCATGTTATAGGTAATAACACCAACCGGTTTAGCCTGAGCGGCCATATCACTATCTATCCCTGCTTCTTCCCAACACTCCTTTAGTATATTTTCTCTTAACCCTATGTTGGATGGTAGCCCCCCAGCAACCAGATTATCCAATCTGCCGGGATAGTGGACACGATCATTGGAACGTCTCCCCAACCATAACTTCATTTCGCCATCATCCAAGACATATCCGTTAATGTGCTGACCAAAGGCCCTGATCCCAAAATATGGCGCAGCTGCACGATCAATCAATAGTACGGCCTTCTCCCTGATGGATGGGGTTGCTGCATACTGCTCCCCATGCAAATGGCTTATTACGCCATTTTCGACCAGATCAAATAATACCTCAGCAACCAGGGAACTACGATCATCTATATTCATCCCAGGTAGGAGCAGATCCACCGCGTCCAGTGTAACCTGAAAGATGTTGGGCCATTGGGCCAAGTTGGATGCAAATTCCGGTTTGATCATGCCCACCCGCACCCCATCCACACGGAACGGGATGAAGTTGCCCCTATCATATCTATTACATGCGATGATGTGCCGTAAAAACCCCATTACTCTACCGTCGACTTAGCCCGTTGCCACAATACCTCCATTTCATCCAGATTCAGGTCACCCATAGTTTTGTCGCTCGCCCTCAACATAGACTCCATAATCCGGTATCTTGTTTCGAAGGTCCGGTTTGCGCTGCGTAATGCGGTCTCTGCATCCACCTCGGCATGTCTTGCCAGATTGACGCAGGAGAAGAGTAAATCTCCGATCTCAGCCTCCAGACGACTCTTATCGCCAGCGATTCTAATCTCTGTCTTTACCTCGTCTAACTCTTCTTTGATTTTTTCCAGCGGCCCTTCAATATCCGGCCAGTCAAAACCCACCTCGGAAGCACGTTTCTGTAATTTGGTTGCACGAATCAGGGCAGGCAACGCTAATGCTATGTCATCCAACTGCCCGACAAATTCTCCATTATTTTTCTTACGACTGCGCTCAACCGCCTTGTGTTGTTCCCAGGCCCGGGTCTGTTGATCCGCCGTGTCTATCTTTTCGTCAGCGAACACATGGGGATGGCGCCGCAGCATCTTTGAGCATATTGATTCAACCACCTCTGAAAAATCAAACAGGGACTGTTCTTGGGCCATCTGGGCATAAAAAACTACCTGGAACAGCAGATCACCCAGCTCATCTTTCAGCCCATCCATGGCGTTTCTCTGAATCGCGTCAGCAACCTCATATGCTTCCTCAATAGTATGACGAGCAATGCTGGCAAAGGTCTGTTCCCTATCCCAGGGGCACCCAGAAACTGGATCACGCAACCGTCCCATTATCTCTATCAACTTCTGCATCTACTCTCCAAAGGATATCTCTTCTTGGCCAGAAACCATGATAATAACAAGAAAAAAATAAAACTGGTGGTATAATGCCACCTCAATTTTTTCGTGGGCTAAGGTTTCCAGCATCTTGACTGGTGGCCATTCAGATTCGCAGGTATTTGTTAGTGACAACCAGAATTACCCTCCTGATAACCGTTTTGTTTATCCATGTAACCAGTTCTTTTGCGGCGCAATTTGCCCGTACCAAGCCGGAGAAATTTTCTTTGGATGAAAAAGGGGCTACTTTTGAGTTCTGTTACAACTGGAGCTGCAACGAGATGATGGATGTCCGTCTGGACATAAAATTATTGAATAAACTAGCCAAGAAGATTGCCCATTGCGCCACATCGGCTGAACAGGAGTTGCTAGCCATAAGGAACGCCGTAAGAGATGCAGAAAATCAGATTCTAGCTGATCATGAGATCCTGGTGAACGATGTTGCCGGTAATAAGCTGGACAAGCTGAAAGAGGGAGCCATGGACTGCGTTGATAACTCAAGCAACACTAACTCTTTGCTGCATGTAATGGAGAAGCATAAGCCATTCAAATACTGGAAAGTAGACCGTCCCTATGGCAGGGGGTTTTTTAGGCCTCACTGGACAGCGACACTCAGAACCGAAGATAAGGATTTCATCAAAAAATATCGAGACAAGACTCAGATTGGCGATAAAGACTATACCATCTGGACCATGGATACCTGGCTTACCACCTTTGCCTTCAATCCGTTTCTGTTTGAGATAAACGATTGGCTGGACGAGCTTGACCCATGGGGTAATGATCTATACCGTGGACTGTACCACACTACGATCGATTGCTGGGGGCCAGTAGAACCCAGATCTAGGGATGACAAGCCACCCGATGAATCGACGGTCTCGGATCGCTAATTATCCAGCGCCTGCTGCAATGGCACACCGAAACCCAGGTTAAACCTTTGGTCTGCCAGATCTAGTACAGGCCGAAGATCTGAGAGAAGCTGCCTGAGCTCCCGATCACTAACGGTATCAGTCACCCCAGCTTGTATCTCTCTCATTAGCTCTATGGATGGATCATCAGCAACCCAGACCGGCGGCGGCTCAATTGCCGCACCGCTCTGTCTACTCAATTGATCGGCGCCCACGACGCAGTTACCCCCCGCATCAATAGCTTTCTGCAGCGCTTCTTCTGAATTACTTATGAGTCCATGAGTGCTTAGGGCAGAGCCAATATCAAACGCTGACATACCCGCACTGAGACTCACATTAATGCGCTCACCCGCATATTTCAGAACCATACTATCAATATCTTCACATATTCTCTCTACCGCTAAGCGCCCACCAACCCTATTCGTAAGCGGTAAAACCAAACCAATTCTGGCTTGATCAATGCGTGCCGCAAGGTCTTCTGTGCGAATTACATTTTTTACTCTCTTCCCGATTTGGAATAAGAGTTGATTAAAAATCTTGCTCCCAAGTTTATCTAACAGCATCTGATAATTATCTATCTCCAACACGGCAAGGGTAAACTCTGTTTTATGTCGAGTGGATAATGTTAGATTACGCTCCACATGCAGCTGAAAATAGCTCCTTCCTGCCAACCCGCTGATGGGATCAAGCTCGACATCCTGTTCAAGCCGCATAACCTGCTGCTGGTAATTTACATAAGCAGCGACTCTCCCACGCAAAACAGACTCTTCAAAAGGTTTTTGTACAAAGTCAGTTGCTCCATCCCCCAATAACTGCCTTTTGAGGGCCTCCGTATCCTCCGCACCAGAAACTATTATGATCGGAAGATTGACAAGCCTCGGATTTCCATCCTCCCTTAGTTTCTTTAGAAACTCATGCCCACTCATACCAGGCATTTGCAGGTCACAGAAAACTAACGCGATACTATCTTCCGCATGCAACATCGCCAAGGCTGACTCAGCATCTTCAGCTGCATGCACGAGATATTTATCACCAAGTATTTTACTAATACTCCAGCGTACTACCTTAGAGTCATCCACCACCAGGATCTGTGGTTTTGTTGGATTTATCAACTCTGTAACCATTGCGCACTCCCTGATCTAACCGCTTGATGTATCTAAACAATAGCTTCTATACCAAGTTACTGCAAAGCCCGATGAAAACAGCTTACCGGGTAGACTATACTTTCGGCAATACCGGCGCTTAATAGAGGCATCCCAGTGATTGTTATAAACGAGAACCTCAGTAAACAGCTATTAACAGTATTGTTACTGATTATCTTTTCCGGCTGCTCAGACAACTCCGAAAAAAGGGCTCCATCCAAGATACAGAATGATCACATATGGAAAGAGCAAACTAAGACTATAGAACGAGCCCGAGAGGTTGAATCAGTAATCATGGACACCGCAAAACGCAGGGGAAAACAAATAGAACAGCAAGAGAGATAGCATTACCGCTCACGCATCAAACTTGCGCTCCAGGTCTTCCTTAGACATTGGCCGATGAAAATAGAAGCCTTGCCCTGAGCAGTAGCCATCGTCCAACAGAAAGTCTCTTTGATCTTCCGTCTCAACTCCCTCTGCAGTGACCTTCAACCCCAGACTGGAAGCCAGGCTGATAACAGCGCGAGTCAGAGCAAAATTACTTTCATCACCTGGTATATCCCTGATGAATGAACGATCAATCTTTAACTTATTTACCGGTAGGAGCTTAAGTTTAGAGAGGGACGAATAACCAAGACCATAGTTATCGATGGCTATACTTATCCCTCGCATCTTTAGACGTTCCAATACCGTAATCGCCTGGCCCGAGTTGTTTATAAATGCCGACTCTTTGACTTCGAGTTCCAGATTAGATGCCGGAAACCCGGTCTTTTCCAATAACGCCAATAGCCTTTGTTCAAAACAATCGCTATTTAACTCGACTTCTGAGATATTTACAGATATTCGATCGTTATAACGCCCCTGGTCAATCCATAGTTTTCCTTGAGATAGCGTCTTCTTCAATACCCACTCGCTCAATTTAGAGATGAGTCCAGTGTCCTCTGCCTGCGGTATGAACCGCAATGGGCCAAGAGTCCCCATTTCCGGATGTTCCCAGCGCAATAATGCCTCCACTCCAACAATCCTGCCGCTACTAATTTCAACTTGCGGCTGAAAGTGTAATACAAACTCATCATGATCCAGCGCCTTTTTCAAACTAGACTCTATCAACACTCTTTCGAACGCTATAGTAGTCATATCCTCTGTATAGTATGCGTAGCTGTCATTACCAGCCTCTTTAGCTCTGTACATCGCTATATCAGCATTCTGAATAAGTCCATCCGGGGTGTCGGCATCATCTGGATAGACACTTATTCCAATACTGGCCGTGATAAAATATTCTGCATCGCTAAGTTTAAAAGGCTCAGTGAATGAATTTATTATCTTCTCAGCCACCAAGGCCGCATCTGCCGGCCCCTCTATACCCTCCACCAACACGGTAAATTCATCACCTCCATTTCGCGCAACAGCATCATCAATACGCACTGTTTTTGCGAGCCTTTTCCCCACAGCACGTAACAGCTCATCCCCAACCGCATGCCCGTAGTTGTCATTAATTATCTTAAAGTTGTCCAAATCAAGAAATAGAAGCGCAAGCTTTACCTTATTACGGAATGCATGTTTTACCGCATGTTCGAGCCGCGCGTTAAACAACAATCGATTAGGAAGATCCGTCAACAGATCGTGATGCGCAAGATAATCCAATCGTTCCTGCGACTGTTTAATGTCACTTATGTCGGAAAATATCGAGATATAATTGACCACCTCACCTCTTGTATCTTTTACCGCATTGATTGATACCAGGGCAGGCAATAAAGATTCATCTTCACGCCTATTCCACACCTCGCCCTGCCACTCGCCAGTTTCCCTAATGGACTCCCAAATGCTGTCAGATAATGGCTCTCCCTGTTTCCAACATCTCCAGATACTTGGTGCCTTTCCAACCAAGTAATCCTTGGTGTACCCAAGCATATCTTCAGCAGCCTTATTAAGCTTCAGAATACGTTTATTGGCATCAGTGATAATTATGCCTTCTGCTGTATGCTCAAAGACCTCACCATAAAGCCGCAGATCATCCAACCGCCGATGCAATTCACTCTCTGCTTTCTGGAGTTCCTCTCTCGTTTCCACTAAATCGGACACATCATTTATGGCGCCCACAACCCCAATTACGTTGTCTTGAGCGTCCATTAACGGGGCATAATTGCCTGTTATATAATGCACACCATCAAACTCATTCTCAGATAGTTTGTCAGTAAATCTAACAACATCTCCACTTATGCATTTCTGAATCAAATCCATATGTCTCTCCAAAAATGTCTCAGGAAGGACATGATCTATAGTGCTATTCTCAATCACACTCAACGGTAAGCCGCATGTCTCTTCAAAATGCCTATTCGCTGCCAGATAGCCACCATCCGTATCAAATGCTGCTATCCACATTGGCGCCGTATCCAATATTGAACGTAGAAGATTACGATTCTCTAACAACGCCAATTCTGCCAATTTCTGTTTTGTAATGTCCTGTATGGTTCCAAAAACCCTTATCAGATTATTATTAGCATCGAACACAGGCTCAGAATATGCGGTTACGTATCGCATATCACCATCCGGCCTGACAATCCCAAATGACAAGCTTTCCAGTTCATTACCTGGTTCAGCCACCAACACATTCCTTAGATATTGTTTCACGGCGACTCTATCTTCACAGCTTGTGTGTGAAAGAAAATACCTTACGGTTGGGGTAACTAAATCAGGATCAGCGCCAAAAATCTTATACGTTTCACTTGACCACTCAATGGCCTTGTTGGGAATCTTGATACTCCAACTTCCTACATGCGCCAGTGACTGCGCCTTAGCTACTTCTACAGCCTTGCTGGCAGCCATCTTATGAAATAGTTTTTTGCTTGGTTTTAGTTTTTTTTTATTGAAATGGTATTCAAGTATCACAGCAAGCAGCCTGGCTCCGCTGTTAATAATGCTGGACTGTTCCTCAGGCAGCTCACCCAACGACCCTTGTTCTACCACGAGGTAACCATAGTGGTCGTGTTTCGTGCGCAGCGAAATATGGGCAGTTTCCGGCCTGTGCCCGCTTTTCTTATGACTAAAAGATACACCTAAGCCCATGCCGTTGATCACATCAGTAAACAGCTCAACGGCATAATCCGCCTCTTCCACTTGTGATAAGTGAACAGCAAGGTAGAGAATTTTCTGGGCTAAATCAAAACCTGGCATTCCTGCATACTCTTTTTTATATTGTTGCGTATCCCTCACCACAATCGTCCATTTGCTTAGTTATTGTTTTATTAACTCGATTATTGTGTTTTTCAGTAAACTGCTATCTATAGCCCCGTCGATATGGCTCCTGTACACCCATATATATGTTCATCCTTACTTAATAAACATTATGAGTGGTGTGTCACGATCATGCGCATATAGCAATTGGTGTTCATTAGGAAAAATAGTGGCACACGCCTTGAGTAACAGACTTTTTTACTCAACAACTATGCATCCACGCTGTTTAATATTATTCCTTTCAAGGATCACAGAATTACTCGTTTATTCTAAGTTAATTCAACCTCGGCCGCCCCTTATATCCTTATCTAGTCATGCAGTCAACGACCAATACAACGCGACCCAAAGACCCATAAATACGCCTGCAAAATAATATTCCATAAAAACGGACAATTAGGATATCTTGTTATATTCGCTTGATAAGAAACAGATCCAATCTCTAGGAATTAAACTCGCATTACTCCAGGCCATGTTTGAATTCTGAGATTCAGATCAAAAAATCTGAAGGATTACTCGCGACGCTCGTTCAGCACGCCTTCGGCGATCGTCGAACCAACCTTTTTGATGTCGGAGATTCGAATATGATTCAGTACATCAAATATACAAAAGGCCCCCACTCTGTGGGAGCCTTTTGTATATATGGCGCGCCCGGAAGGATTATTCGCTTTGCTCATTCTGCGCGCCTTCGGCGCTTGTCGAACCAACCTTTTTTGATGTCGGAGGTTCGAATATGATTCAGTACATCGAATATACAAAAGGCCCCCACTCTGTGGGAGCCTTTTGTATATATGGCGCGCCCGGAAGGATTATTCGCTTTGCTCATTCTGCGCGCCTTCGGCGCTTGTCGAAACAACCTTTTTTGATGTCGGAGGTTCGAATATGATTCAGTACATCGAATATACAAAAGGCCCCCACTCTGTGGGAGCCTTTTGTATATATGGCGCGCCCGGAAGGATTCGAACCTCCGACCACCTGGTTCGTAGTTAGCATTATAAACTTTAACTTGTTGTTTTTATTAACTTAATACGGAGCGCCCGTTGCCCATTTTACCCCGCAAAGCACAACAATGCATAACTGACTCCCGCAAAAGTACCGCAAGATAACCTGCTAAGCTTAATCTCCAGCATCTTTCCAGGGACCAAGTGCGTTCCATTTAGAGGGTATGGGAGTTCCGGATAATAACGCAGCAGCTATCGGCCCGAGGAATGTATTCACATCATTAACCACCTCAGAAAAAAAGGCAGGTACGTGTTCCTGTCCCAGGCGCTTGTGGAATGCCGACCACTGTGCCTGCTTGGCATCGATAAATGCTTGTGAGAAAGCTTCAATAACCCTGGGCAATTCGGTGCCTCGATGATCAAAAGTGAGCCTGATAGCCTCGGCCAGTGTTGCACCCCCAAAGTCGAACTGTCGGGACAGTAACCAGATATCATAGAAATCCTTCATCCGACTGTTCAGTGCGCCTAGCTTCACCATGGCCTCGAACTTTTCGGCAATGGTACTTTCACGGCTGTAGCAAAGTACCTTGGGAACTGGAGAATCCAGCATGGTAGGCAAATCAGACTTCTCCGGTTCAGGGTGCACAATATCACCAAAACCGATATCAACCTGCATATGCACCCTGGCATTATCCAATGTGCCGGTAAATCGAATCCGGATACCATCATAGTCGGCATCTTCTGTGATTCTCTCAGCGCGAATAGAATCTGGATCAAACACCAATCCGTCTGGTTCTACCTCCACGGAAAGGATCTCGTGGATCTGGGCAATAATACTAGCTTCCTCATTACTCGTTTTGCCCAGCATATCGATATCCATGGTGGGGCGAACATCCGGCGAGCGCCACACCCTCAGCATCAAGGCCCCCTTGAGAACAAACCGTGTGGTATAGGGTGATTGTGACAAACGGTAGAGGAACCGTTCCATCGCATAATACTGTAGCAGTTCGCTAAATAGCCGCTGATCTGAGCGAGCCCGGTTCAAGAGGCGCTGACGGATAGATGCCGCAATATTCCTAATCTTCTGCGCACTCATACCGTTGCCTCCAGGTAGGGCTTCATCACCTTTTCAACACGGCAGATCCTGGCGTATTTGAGCAAATTATCCAGATTAAACGGCCTTTGTGACCTATAGAATTTCAGCGCCTCCAGAACGACATCCATCCCAATCTTGTTGCGATATTTAAAACAATCTGCCAGTGTCTTTTCCGCGCTATAAATCCGAACTGTTACACCGTCGATCTCATGCTTTTCAATCCCGGCCCTGAATGCGTCATCTGAAAACCTGTAGGCATGTACCGGCGGGGAATCAAGCGACGGCATGCGTGCATCCCTCGGAACGGCGACAGACACTGCGTGGGGGATCTGTGTAGTGATTTCGTGATACGCCAGTGCGGAAATGAGGCAGATAACGGCATTGGGGAAACGCAGGCTCACCGTCACCAGATCTGGATTGCTGAGGGGTGGCAGCTCCACCAGCCGATAGACGCCGCGGGATACCTGTTCGATAATCCCCTTGTCCCGCAGTGAATACAGGCTATAGCGTGACATACCCAGCGCAATAGCTTCACCCATGCGAAGCTGCCCACCATGTTGGCGGAAGAGCGTTTCGGGGGATGCCTTCTCTTTACGGACGGACATAACGTCACCAAATATTAATATATGGCAACAATATGTCTGATTGT
>JBNKEE010000058.1:0-6751 GCA_050288625.1 Sedimenticolaceae bacterium
TAAAATTAACGAACTGCTACAAAAGAGACAAAATGAGCAATTCATCTGCCCTATCTCTGAGGAAAGCTGGCAAAAAACGATAGACTCACCTTTGGTTAAGCAAGTAATTGACCTACACACGAAGGGATATACAATCTCAGATATAGCCGATGAAACGAATAGATTTAAACACACAATTCAATCTGTGCACCGCTGGCTAGAGCTTTCACCGAATTCACACCGATCCACACAATAAAAAGGTATATCGAATCAGGACTTCCATACTCTATGCGGCGCTACTTGCAAGGAAAATTTAGAACTGAAACCTCTTGTCCTGCTTAATCATAGTAATTTTCAGCATTCTCCCCTCAGGATCGTCAACCTCTAGTAGAACAGAATTATTCGTTATCTTGATAATTTTCCATTGTTCGGACAGGCCTTGCGGAATTGAATCCTCCAAGCCAGGAATTTTCTTACCAGAAATAAAAGAAAGTTCTTTCATTTCATTTACGTCAACATCTTGATTATTGTACCGTAGCGAAACTAGATCAGACTTCAAATCATCCAATCTTGTAATTAAATTACTTGAGTCAGATTGCCACTGACCAGTTCCATGAAGGTTATATAGTGCTCTTATGGGTTTATTATCAAGAAACACCGAGTATCCCCACTGTCCTTGGAAATTATATCTGCCATTACTGAAGTATTCGGTTGTTCCTCGAACATCCACAGTTCCAATAGATACTGGGTAGCTATACTTGCTTAACCAAGTTCCGTAAATATTTTGATTAGTATCATCATGAAATGGAGGATAGATGTAAGTAACAACCGCCCAGGCCATACCGAATACACTTGCCACGATACCGAATATTACTTTTACTCTTTTCATGATCTTCATTGGCTTTCCAGTTCTGACTCCAAGGGAGGGTCAAAGTACTTAAAATCTTTCTCAATAACTCTGTCCCTTGTTCTTCCATAAAAATAGCTCAGGAACGATGAATGCATATCACTAGGTAATGAATAGTGTAAATTATCAATATTCTACCTTTACATGCGACGAAGATCGCACACCATTCGGGAAATAGGCATTCGCCGTTGCGATAAGTTTCCCACTCACATCCATCTTAACAATCAATAATACAACAAAGTTTGCACCGACAGAGTCATCCTGAATAATCTCCAGCATTGATACATCATCTTTCCAGCTAGGCACTGGTTTAAACAACGGATGAGAATGCCATTCACCTATATAGTTAAACCTAAGATAGTTATGTTCAGTTTTCTGAAAAAAGGCATGCAACTGACCTAGAGCATCTTCAATACGCCGCAAGAACGAACGAAATGAACAGCGCCGATGAACCGTAATATCACGAATAACAAACTCATTCGGGCCAATATGCTCACCCATCAGGATTCCACCAACCTCCCGATGCTTTGCCTTGGTCAGTGCAGATAGGATTATCGCGGTTTGTTCACGTGGCAGAATCACGGTCAACACTATTTGTTCCTTTGAATATTTCTAGCAATGCCATAATTGCCATATTACGATCTTCATCGCTCACCGCCACATCAGTATTTACCCAACCTTCCCCTTGCACATCGATCGGACGGGTATCAAAAGGTGCATCAAATATCCATTCTTTGCGCATTCCGAGCAGATAGACAGAGTATGGAAAATCGCTGGGACGATATTGCCTAACTGTATCAAATGCTAAACGCGTCAGCGCGGTTGCAACAAATCCCACGTCACAATCATGTGCCAATAGTGGCACCTCCTGCCCCACATCATACCCTACAGCATCCTGATAAGGAGCAGGTGGTAACTTAGCAAGATACGCATGGATTGCATCACGAACAGCGAGAGGATTAGGATCACGGCCCGGCTGCGCGCGAGCAATCAATCCACCATAGCCACCAGCAAACACCTCGCCCCAACAAATCGGCTTTCTATACTGTTTCGCTATAGTCGACAATAACAAGAAAACTTCTGGATTAGCTGTTGCATCAATCAATAAGTCACAGTTAGATAAATCTTTTAGTGTAGTCGCTGCAGTCAGCGCAGATTCCTGCCCTGCTACCCGTGTCATTCGCTTATCGACTTGCATCCCAGATGCAATTAACGACAACATATCGTGTACCGCATCAACCTTATGGAAACCCACGTACCCCCAAGAAAGCTCATGGCGAACCATATTACCGGGAATAAGATAATCATCATCTACAAGCAGGAAACGCCGAATACCTGATCTAGCCAGAGAAATAGCGATCTTGCTACCAATAGAACCCATACCAACTATGCCAACTCGACACTTGGATAACTGTTCGGCATCCTTCTCTGGCAGCCGTATTTCAGCAGTCTCAGGTAAAATAACTGCAACCTCACTCAGCGCTGGGCAATCTCCAGCTTCGATCATGAATATACGAAGCGAGTCAGGCTCAGTTCCTAGCAGAGCAATTGTCCTGGCTTTGTACTTCCCCTCTTCCTGCGCAAAAACACCATCAGACGACAGACCAGCATCAGCCAATACATGAATCAGTTCATCAACAGATGCAACTGTTATATTACGATCGAAGAAATCGCTCCTGTAAAAATACCCATCGCCCACAGGATTAAACAGGTGTATTGAGCTAGAAATTCCCGACGGAAGATCTGACACCTTGTGCACAGCCATATTTACATCAGAAACTTCAGCTACGAACATGACGGACATTAAATTTGATCCATAGTTATACAATTTTACCGTCTTAAATGTAGCCACCGATGACAAAGGAAATTCCAACCATTTGCATATAAGTTCGGGAGTGGAAACAAATCTCAGTCTTGCGCCGCTCATATCCTGACCAGATGTAAGCTGATGAGCAGACGGCACTTCCTGTGGCTGCTCAGGATGTTGCTCAGTGCTCAATAACTCATACGCGCTACGTATCATGTCTGCGCCCGTAATTTCTGTTTGCCAGTTGTCAGCACGCCACTGCAAACACAAGGAACCACCAGCGCCATATTGATGCTCCGACCAACGCTCAGATGAGTCACGTGGATATATATACGGAGGAGAACTCGGAAACATATCCGGATATGCCATACGCGCAGAGAATGTACGCCCATGGACGGAAATGTCGAGATCAAGGGAAATTAAGCTCCCATCGATGATGGACCAAGCCGTTGTTAGCCAATCTACCTCTGCCTCAAGACTACCTATCTCAGCTTGCTCCCGCAGAAACCGCGCCGGATCGTCTATGACCCACTTCATTAAGCAAAACTCGATGATTTATTCGGAGTTACTGGTTTGTCAGGAAATGTAAGTCCAGCTGTCGCCGGGGTCGCCTGATGCAACAACGATTTTCCGGTAGACTCTCCCTTAGTGACATTGTCGCTAAAATAGTCTGTATTGAATACCGAATCCCAGGCCTTACACGCTTTTTCTTGAGTACAGTCATACTCATCAAGCACATTAAGTGTCCCAAGCGCATCGTTGAGACAATCACGGAAAAATCCCACTCCATTATCATCCTCATCCGCTAAGTTCATGTCTGGATATACTGGATGGACGATCCGTAGACTCAGTGCTAAGTTAGATTTGATGGCCTCCCAGGTATCGCGTAAGGCATCGTCATCACGATCCTGAACCGAAACAAAATTATCAACGACCAGCTTTGTAATGCAAATACCGCTAGTAGTTTTCCCTTTCCATGTGGAGCGGCTGCGAGCCATTTTTTTAGTCAACTTTGTGACCCTGCGCAGCTGGCTTGTATCAGCCTCACCCATCTTAAGTTCCGACCCAATAGCGTCTGTGTACCAACGCGTTACTCTGCGTGCATCGGACTTTACCCAACTATCGCCGCTTGCAAGTTCGTGCTCGATAATCTCATTGCCCCAAATATCCTGCGAACGGATCGTCCGATAGACCGGGATATCAATATGATAGCCCTCTGGATACTTCTGGCGTACGCAGTTCGTCTTAACGACCGCGTCGTAAGCCAAACGATCATCCTTCAATGCGCCACGAACAAGTTTACGAGCATCTTTAGCTTCTAAAGGATCGCCATCTGTATCCTTGAGATCACCCTTTTCGAAATATACACCATCGTCAATGTCATAGTCTGAATCGTCATCTTGGACCATAGTCCTCATAGCATATGATCCCTGTGAGCTAAATTCATATGGATGTAGTTGGTCAAGCTTGGTCAGCCCGTTAAGTAAACGTTTCCTGCCATTATCTCGACGATCGCGCATCTCTTTCTGATTGTCGTTCGAAAGATTCACCTCATTTGAGTGATACCCTTTCATTTCCTTATTGCAATCAATAGTGCTCATAACCTATCACCTCATTTTATTGGTGACCGTTGACCAATGCGTCCGCCAATGCTTCTCGGAACGCCATCATTCGACTATCTGATTCGGTCGTAGCCCATGCGAAATCAACGTCGGAAATTGCTTGTCGTGCGAGCGCGTTAAGTACTTTTGGACGTGCATCATCCATGTTCTCCAAGTAATCTTGTAGTTCTCTTGATGGGCATTGCGCAGGCATACGATAGGCAAAACTGCCATCACCTCGTAGTTCAGCTATCTTATTCGCTATATAGTCATAAGCAACAGCTTGCGCGTCCATGCTAACGGTGATTGCCTTGATACCACCACCCCACCCCCAAGCTCCACGGTGCAATTTCCTAGGCTCTATCTCTTCACCCCCCTGAACCGGAAGTGTGCCGAGCATATACAAATGAATAGGACGATCCTTTTCACCTCGCCGCTCAAGAATCTCATTAGCCTCAATCATCCCTACCACCCCGGGATTATTAGCCCAAAGCCCACCATCCACATAGTCGACAGTTGCTCCTCCACCATCCGGTTCGGTTAATCGTGCAATAGACCGCAAAATAGGAGCCGCACTGGTTGCCATGCATGTATCTACCAACAGCCGGTGGTTGTCCCGCCCGTTTAGGCGATCCATATGCGGTGTCTTAAAGACCGTCGAGGCATGGCGATTTAAATCCACAGCAGTTATAGCTAAACCGATTCCACGACGCGCATAAACCTGCCCAATAGTTTCAACTCCAAAAGCATCTGTGAGCGCGTTCCTCAATGCATCGTTGCCTGACTTGAGCGCGGAAAACTGACTGCGGACAAACATACCCAAAATCGGGATAGAGCGTAGAAACTGGCGTGGAAAAATCCTTCTTCCATGGACGTGATATAGACTCAATACCTTTGTCAGTGACACACCTGCTGCTAACGCGCAGGCTACAATTCCACCAGTGCTAGTCCCCACTAATAAATCGAAAGCTCGCCCCGGATCACTTTCGCAACCTTCTGACACTTTAATCCGTTGAACGAACGTATTCAGGTAGGAAGCCTGATAGACACCACGCATTCCCCCACCATCAAGGCAAAGAATTCGAAATGGAGCTAAATTCCCCATATTTGGCCCATAGTAAAGTTATCAACAGCTATATATTGTGGCATTACCATATATTTACAAGAGGGGACGTTTTGCAATGGTCCTGAGCACGTACGTGCTCTGCATCAAGACCAAACAAACATAGTAATATTCTTAATTTTTATTTAGGTGTTAATAAACCAACTAGAAGCACAATCTGTTCGGAAAACTATCCCATCTTCTCCACCAAATCTTCCGCCCTCAGATGCGTATATCTCCTCAGCATCTGCATAGACTTATGCCCACTGATTGCAGCCACCTCCTGGTCACTCAGTCCCTTTTCTACCAACCTGGAGACCGCCTCATGACGCAGATCGTGAAATCGCAGGTTGGTGATGCCGGCACGCTTCAGTGCATCTGACCAGACCTTATTTGTCCTGTATGGGCGCCTGTGACCGTCACGGCCTGGTTCTCCAAAGAAGATAAGATCTACATCTTTTGGCCTGATTGAATGCGCCACAGCCTCACGAAAGACCCGTACAGCTCGCTTTGACAGCGGGACGGTCCTGGCGCTGCCGTTCTTGGTCTCATTCAGCCGCACTATACGCCTCTGGAGGTCCACCTGATCTTTTGTCAGTGAGAGGATCTCGCCCTGGCGCATAGCCGTGTAGAGGGCGATCCGGACGGACCAGCCCAGCATTGGATTGGAGTGGGCATCGCAGGCCTTCAGCAGCCTCTTGGCCTCGCTCCAGGAAAGTCGCCGGTTTCTCCCCTCTCCAGGCTTGGGCCTGCGGATATTGGATACCGGGTTGTAGACCAGCCCTAATCCCCACTCCTTGATGGCCGTGGTGTAGAGATGGCCAAGAAGCGCCAGTTCCAACCTGACCGTGGAAACACTCTTCCCCTCCTCCAACCGTTCATCACGGTAGGTCGCAATTACATCCGGGGTAAGGGAGACCAGGGAGTATTTCCCAAGCTGGGCGATCAGCGGCTTTGCACGCATCTTTTCCGCCCGTTGGGTGGATGGCCGCTTGGTGGGAGTTATTTCCTTCAGGTAGCGCTCCAGGGCGTCCTGGAGGAGCATTTTCTCGGAGGGGGAGCGTCTGACATAGACACCCCGGATCATTTCGTCCTCGGTGCGCCTGGACCAGTCTTCTGCATCTCGTTTGGTGCGGAAGGTCCTCGATGAGGTAGGCCAGCCTTTGCGCCGAATAACGGCCTTCCAGGTGCCAGATGGGGTCTTTACGATTGTTGCCATCGGTACTGCTCTCCATGTCTAGTGTACCGAAATTGTACCTCACCAAGAAAAAAGGAGCTACGCTAAACACGTAACTCCTTGATTTAATTGGTGGGCCATGAAGGATTCGAACCTTCGACCAATGGATTAAGAGTCC
>JBNKEE010000059.1:0-46706 GCA_050288625.1 Sedimenticolaceae bacterium
TGCATGCTGGCCAGCATATGGGATTCTGATTCAGAATCGCTGCCCACCTAAGATTCTTTAGAATATGCTGATTTTGTCATAAAAAACTAACGGGGCATTTTCCAACAACGTGCAACCAAGGTCAAGATAGAGCTACTAATATGTGACTTGGCGGGATCTATGGCCTAAACCGGGTTGGGCACATCGATAAATTTGTGCTCCAATTCGAAACGCTGTGCCAGATGATCCCCCAGCGCCTGTATCCCAAATCTCTCGGTGGCGTGATGTCCGGCTGAGAAAAAATGTACGCCGAGCTCTCTGGCCAGGTGCATGGTCTGTTCTGACACCTCCCCACTAATAAATGCATCTACCCCATGGTCTGCTGCCTGGGTGATATAGTCTTCTGCCCCGCCACTACACCATCCTACACGCTTTATATCCGGCCCACCTCCAGGTAGATACAGAGGGTCACGACCCAAGGCCTGAACAATTCTGGCTCTTATCAACTCTACACTCTCTGACTGCTGCAGGTCCGCCGCCCAAAGCAGGCCTTCACCTTCCTCCACTGGCGCTGCATTCTCAAACCCAAGACGATCCGCCAATAATCTATTGTTTCCGAGCTCTGGATGCACATCTAGCGGCAGATGGTAGGCCATAAGACTAATGTTATTTCGAAATAGCGTTGCAACACGCCTACCCTTCACCCCCACAAGGGCGGGCGATTCTCCTTTCCAAAAGTAACCGTGATGCACTAGCAGCAGATCCACATCCATCTCTGCCGCTGCTTCGATCAAGGCCTGGCTAGCGGTGACACCGGTCACGACCCGCCGCACATCCTTTCTCCCAGCATCCAACTGGAGTCCGTTAGGACAGTAGTCATTGATGGAATCCACGGCCAAAAGCTCTTTGCAATAGACCTCTAGCTGTTTAAGTTCAATCATAGTTCTCGTCCTCGAACATAAGGGCTATTATGAAAAATGATAATGCATGTTAGGATACTCGGCCTATGAAATTCCAGAAATTCATCATCTTTGCCCTTACCTCCATCCTTGCCGGGTTGGCTGCAGCATTCCTGGCTATGTCCTTTATTATGGACACAGATGAAGAAACACAAACGGAGGCAAATCCAAACCCAGAACCTGTAGTTCAAACCTTCCCATTGACCGCTGGCCCCGTATCTTATGCTGACGCCGTGAAAAAGGCATCACCATCGGTGGTAAACGTATATACCACCAAACTTACAGTACAGCGCACTCAATCTTTTTTTGATAACCCGGCGTTCCAGCGTTTCTTCGGTGAACGTTTCTCTATCAAACCCAGGGTAAAGAGGGAAAACAGCTTGGGCTCTGGTGTAATCATAAGCAGTAACGGCCTGATCATGACCAATAATCATGTAATTCAGGACGCCGAGGAAATATGGGTTGTGCTGGCTGATGGTCAGGCCCTGAAGGCCCAGGTCGTCGGGACCGATCCAGATACAGATCTAGCCCTACTGAACACCGGCAAAACGGGGCTCAAGGTAATCAAAGCAGGAGACTCAAACAATCTACAGGTAGGCGATGTAGTGCTGGCCATAGGCAATCCTTTTGGCGTAGGCCAGACCGTAACCATGGGGATTGTAGGGGCGACCGGGCGCAGCAAGCTAGGTATAAACACCTTCGAAAATTTTATCCAAACCGACGCCGCCATAAACCCAGGTAACTCAGGCGGGGCGTTGATCAATGCCCATGGCGAGCTTATTGGGATCAACACCGCCATCTTTTCCAAGAGCGGCGGGTCTCACGGCATCGGCTTCGCCATCCCGGTCAAGCTTGCCGAGGGAGTGATGCAGCAACTACTCAAGCACGGACGGGTAGTTAGGGGATGGCTCGGTCTTGCGGGACAAGACATGACAGCTGAGCTGGCAAAGTCTTTCAACCTAAAAGAGACTACAGGGGTGCTCATATCTGGGGTACTGGAAGGCGGCCCCGCTGACCAAGCAGGAATCAAGCCAGGGGACATCATATCTCAGATAAATGGCGAGGGTCAGATGAGCGCCTATGAGATACTCAACTACATCGCCACACTCACCCCTGGCAGCAAGGCAGAGGTCTCAGGCTGGCGCGGCAACAGCGAGTTCAAGATAGAGGTGATTGTCGCCGAAAGGCCGCAGAAAAAGTAGCGCCTCCAGCTAAAGAACCTGATTCAAGGCATCTATAAGGCTGCCGTTTTCTTCCATAGTGCCAACAGTTATCCGTAGATACTGATCAATGCGCGACTGTCTGAAGTGACGCACGATCACCCCATGTTCACGCAAAGCAGCGGCCAACTCTAACGCATCGCGTCTAGGGTGATGCACAAAGATAAAATTAGCAAATGAAGGAGTCATCTCAAAGCCAAGAGCACGTAAGTCTGCCTCAAGTTGTTGCCGAGAGTCGATCACCCGCTGACAGGTATCATGAAAATAGGCCTCGTCTTCAATAGCCGCAACCGCCCCCGCAATTGCCAGACGATCCAGTGGATAGGAGTTGAAGCTATCCTTGACCCTCTCCAGCCCTTCGATCAACTGCTCGTTGCCCAAAGCCATCCCGATACGCATACCGGCGAGAGAACGGGATTTAGAAAAGGTATGTATCACCAGAAGATTAGGATAACGATCGATCAAGGAAACTGAACTCTCACCACCGAAATCTATATAGGCCTCGTCTACCACCACCACCGATTCAGTATTGGATTGGAGCAGACGCTCTATCTCATCCAACGGAAGCAGGCGTCCTGTCGGGGCGTTGGGATTGGGAAAGATGATGCCGCCGTTAGGCCTGCAATAGTCATCTATCTGTATACCAAAGTCATCGTTTAGTGCGATGGTTTCAAAATCAATCCCGTATAAACGACAGTAGACCGGGTAAAAGCTGTAGGTAATATCAGGAAACAGCAATGGTCTATCATGCTTAAGCAAGGCGCAAAAGGTGTGCGCCAGCACTTCGTCAGAACCGTTGCCCACAAACACCTGCTGCACATTCAATCCATAGTAATTAGCCGCACTCTGACGCAGAAGTAGTGCGGAGGGATCCGGATAGAGACGCAGGCCATCCCCCAACTCGCCCCGGATTGCCTCAATCACCCGCGGTGATGGCCCATATGGGTTCTCATTGGTATTGAGTTTGACCAGATTATCCATTTTGGGTTGTTCCCCTGGCACATAGGGAGAAAGCTGCTGGACCACCGTACTCCAGAATCTGCTCATGGGATGTCCTCATCTGCGTCCTGAAATCGATACTCCGCTGCCCGCGCATGGGCGGTCAATCCCTCGCCCCTTGCCAACACTGATGCGGTCCTGCCCAGGGTATCAGCTCCTCGCTCGGAAGCCATGATCAGGCTGCTGCGTTTTTGAAAATCATACACTCCCAGCGGAGATGAGAAACGGGCGGTACGGGATGTGGGCAACACATGGTTAGGTCCGGCACAGTAGTCTCCTAGAGGCTCAGAACTGTGTCTGCCCATAAAGATGGCTCCAGCGTGGCGTATCTTCCCGGCCAGGGCTTTAGGGTCTGCTACGGAAAGTTCCAGATGCTCAGGTGCAATACGGTTGGCCAGAGCACAAGCCTCTTCAAGATCCTTGCATAGGATCAAGGCACCACGCTCTCGCAGGGCGGTGGTTATGATCGCCTCACGTTCCATGCTTGGCAGGAGACGCTCAATACTCTCATGTACTTCACGCAGAAATCCAGCATCAGGGCTGATCAGAATAGATTGAGCATCCTCATCGTGTTCGGCCTGAGAAAACAGATCCATGGCCACCCAGTCTGGGTTAGTCTTACCGTCGCAGATAACAAGTATCTCCGAAGGGCCAGCTACCATATCTATCCCCACCTGGCCGAAGACAGCACGCTTAGCTGTAGCAACGTAGATATTCCCCGGACCGACAATCTTATCCACCTCAGGTATGGTCTCAGTACCATAGGCCAGAGCCGCGACTGCTTGGGCCCCTCCCATGGTGAAGACGCGATCAACGCCACTGACGTGGGCAGCTGCAAGCACCAGCTCGTTCAGGATCCCTCCTGGAGTAGGAACCGCCATAATAACCTCTGCGACACCAGCCACCTTGGCAGGAAGGGCGTTCATCAGCACCGACGAGGGGTAGGCGGCCTTACCGCCGGGGACGTATAGACCGACGCGATCCAGCGGTGTTATCTGTTGTCCCAGAAAGGTGCCGTCGGGGTCTGTGTAGCTCCAGGACTCCATTTTCTGGCGCTCAGAATAGCTGCGGATACGATCGGCCGCATGTTTCAGTGCATCTCTCTTACCTTGCGGCAGCCCATCCCATGCATGTTCCAGCCTGGAAAGCGAAACCTCCATCCCAGACATATTCTCCGCCTCCCAGCCATCGAAACGGCTGGTGTATTCCAGTAACGCCTCATCCCCCCGGCTCCGCACATCTGCAATAATCTGGGAAACAATCAGGTTGACATCCTCATCGGATACCGCCTCCCAGGCCAGGAGCTGATTCAGTTGGCTAGCGAATTCCTCGTCACTGGTAGATAACGTTCGGATCTCTGCCATTATCCTTCCTATTTGTTACTTTGATGAGTCCTGCTGATCGACCGCCTCGCGCAGGGTCTCCAACAACTGCACCACGGTGTTGTGTTTCATCTTCCATGATGCCTTATTCACCACCAGACGTGAACTTATATCGGCCACATGGGCTAGCGGCACCAGGCCATTGGCCTTGAGGGTGTTGCCACTCTCCACCAGATCGACAATGAGATCAGATAACCCTACCAATGGCGCCAACTCCATAGAACCATATAGCTTGATGATCTCCACCTGCTGCCCACGGGAGGAGAAATAGCTCCTGGCCGAATTTACATACTTGGTAGCCACACGCAACCTGTTGCCATCCATCTTGGCGTTGGGATGACCCGCTACCATGAGACGGCACTTCGCAATCTGCAGGTCCAATGGCTCATACAATCCCTCGCCGCCGTGTTCCATCAAGGCGTCTTTCCCAGCCACACCCAGATCGGCCGCGCCCCATTGTACATAGGTAGGCACGTCTGTGGCGCGAATGGTGACCAGCTTCACCTCAGGGTGATTGGTATCCAGTATCAGCTTGCGGCTGGTCTCAGGATCTTCCGTCGGCATGATGCCAGCATGGGCCAACAGGGGTAGCGTCTGTTTGAAGATGCGCCCCTTGGATAGGGCGATAGTGATAGGTTTTTCAAATATCATATTGGCCTAGGCATGCTGGTATCAGCTAGTTAGGCACCCTGCGAATCTGGGCGCCAAGACCAGCCAGCTTCTCTTCGATATTCTGATAACCACGATCTATGTGATAGATACGGTCCACTATAGTCTCTCCCTCTGCCACCAGGCCTGCCAACACTAGACTGGCAGAGGCTCGCAGGTCAGTTGCCATAACAGGCGCCCCGGTAAGCTTTTCGATCCCAGTACATATTGCGGTATTGCCCTCCAATCTGATGTCCGCACCCATACGTCTCATCTCCTGCACATGCATGAAGCGGTTCTCAAAAAGGGTCTCGGTGATAGTACCAACCCCATCGGCCACACAGTTCATGGCCGTAAACTGAGCCTGCATGTCTGTTGGGAAGGCAGGGTATGGCGCGGTATGGATGTCCACAGCCTTGGGGCGCCTCCCCTTCATGTCCAGCTCAATCCAATCGTCACCGATCTCGATCTCTGCCCCGGCATCACGCAACTTGCCTAGAACGGAATCAACCAGGTCTGCGTCAGTATCACGCACCCGCACATGTCCGCTGGAGATAGCGCCCGCCACCAGAAAGGTGCCCGTCTCAATACGATCAGGCAACACATCGTATTCGGTTCCGGTGAGACGTTTTACGCCTTCGATAACTATGGTATCTGTGCCGGCGCCCTTGACCTTCGCGCCCATGGCATTCAGACAGTTGGCCAGATCAACAACCTCTGGCTCCCTGGCGGCATTTTCTATTATGGTCTCACCATCGGCCAGGGTCGCTGCCATCATCAGGTTTTCGGTACCGGTAACGGTGACCAGATCCATCATCATCCTCGCACCTCTAAGGCGATCGGCCTTGGCTCTGATGTACCCACCATCCACCACAATATTGGCCCCCATAGCGCGCAGACCATCAATATGCAGGTTGACTGGGCGGGAACCGATGGCACAGCCGCCCGGTAACGAGACATTGGCTTCACCAAAGCGTGCCAGAAGCGGACCCAGAACCAGAATGGAAGCCCGCATGGTCTTTACCAGATCATAGGGAGCGGTGTAATCCCTAATAGTGTTGGGATCTGCGGTTATGCGCATGCGTTCATCAATGGTCAGGGTCACACCCATGCGCCCTAAGAGCTCCATTGTAGTGGTGATGTCGTGTAGATGCGGCAGATTGCCGATGGTAATCTCGCCATCGGCCAGCAGGGTTGCGGCCAGAATTGGCAGAGCAGCGTTCTTGGCACCAGAGATACGAACATCACCCTCCAGGCCTGCGCCGCCGGTTATAATTAGTTTATCCATAGATATACATGGCCGATCGGCCTGCCCCAATGAAATCCAGCAATTGAAAAACGGGTTATGATATAAGAAAAGAGACATAAACGGAAAGCATTTCCCAGGTTAGATCTGGGAAATGATCCGTCGGTGTTGAATTCCTGCAGACCCACTCAACCCAAGTGATAGCCTGCCTCAGAGGTGCATTACTTACCCTTGGTGTTCCTGTCTTGCAGGTCTGAGATCAGGCCGGCAAGTTTATTACGACGTATCTGAGAATCAAAATTTGAACGATAGGTTGAAACTAGGCTCACTCCATCAATGGTAATATCGTAGACTTTCCAACCTTCTTTACTCAGATACAGGCTGTAGTCAATCGGTACCGCAGTGGAGCCGGCATTCTTAACCCTGGTCTTGACCTTCACCTTTTTGGCATCAGGGGCGCTCTTGATTGGTGGATACTCAATCTCCTGCCCAGAATAGCTAAGAAGGGCCGTAGCATAAGTCCTAACCAGGAGCTCACGAAACTCCTTGATGAAACTTTTCTTTTCGCCTTCAGCAGCACTCTTCCAGTGATCGCCCAGGGCAAGGCGTGAGATTTGATAGAAATCGAAGCGCGGCAATAAAATATCATCAACCAGAGGGTATATCTTTGACGGATTATTGGTCAGCTCCTGCTTTTTTGCCTGTATCTCGGCCAGTACTTTTTCCGTTGTCTGCATAACCAACTTTTGCGGATCTGTTGCAGCAAACACTGACTGAGCCCAAAACAGCAATCCAAAGACAACCAAAGAACGAAATATTTTGTTATCTACCATCAACCTATACCCCTAATTATCCAATCAACACACAAAAAATACATATGATCCCGTCAAAAGGCGAGGGATTTTCCCCCTAAGACGCCCAATATGCAACAATAATATGGGTTAGTGGCACTAAAGTGTCGACAAGTTCCGCAATCAGTCGTTTCGTTCCGATGACATATAGCGTCCTGCCAGATAAACCAACAACAACACGGGGACTCCAAGGGCAGCCGTCATCAGGAAAAAACTGCTATAGCCTATGGAATCTACGATAGTACCGGAGTACCCACCCAAGAGCTTGGGGAACAGGGTCATTATTGAGCTGAACACGGCATACTGAAATGCAGTAAATGAGATGTTAGTAAGTCCAGAGAGATAGGCTATAAACGCAGCACTAGCTAGCCCGGCACTCAGATTATCAGCCGCTATCACCAAGATCAGCATGGGTATGCTGGCCTCGGATTGGGCCAGGAGCATAAACAACAGATTTGTAGCTGCTGAGAGTACCGCACCAAGAAACAGTATGCGCATCACCCCGTAACGCAGGACAAGGCCACCCCCTAAAAAACTACCAAAAATGATCATTAGCGGCCCAAAGATCTTGGTGATATTTGCGATCTGATCCAGAGAGAAACCCATATCCTGATAGAAGACGTTGGAAATCACCCCCAGTACGATATCCGACACCCTATAGAATCCCACTAAAAGCAGAATCAACATGGCCAGCCGGCCGTAACGACGAAAGAAATCGGCCATCGGTTCAATATAGGTCTCTACCAGCACCTCGCGCCTGGCAACCCCGATAAGGATGGCTATGCGGGCAACGGCCCCCGCAAACAGCAGGGCCAGAAGCAGTCGCACCAGTTCAGCTATAAACCCGGTCAGGGCGTGCTCACCCATGACGTGATCTAACCCCAGTTTCAGCTTCCCAATAAACGGTGCTAAATATATAAAGGCTGTGACCAGTCCCATAACGGCGATAAAAAACAGCCCTAGAAACCGTAGATAGTCCACCAGACTGTTCAAATATCTGCTCTCTTTCTGTTCTATTGCCGGCTCAGAGATAACCATTGTTGTCACAACACCGACTCCCATGGCGACCGCCATCCAGATATAGGCATCCCTCCAGGCGGAGTAATCATAACCGCTGCCGGCACCGAACCAAGCCGCCAATTTGAGGGCGCCGGCGCCGGCCACCAACATGCCAATACGATAACCAGCGATATAGGAAGATGACATCAGAGCCTGCATACGCTGCTCGGCTGACTCGATACGGTAGGCGTCTATGACTATATCCTGAGTGGCGGAGGAGAATCCCAGCATCACTGCTGCCAAAGCCATTGGAGTAAGATTATGTATAGGATTAGTAAAGGCCATCCACAGTATCGCACTGATAATGGCAATCTGGGCTAATAACAACCAGGCGCGGCGACGCCCCAAGATTCCAGTTAACCAGGGAATGGGCATCTTGTCGATGATCGGAGCCCAAACGAATTTAAAGGAGTAGCCGAGGGCGGCCCAACTAAAATATGTTGCTGTAGAGCGGCTTACATCGGCCTCACGCAACCACAGCGAGAGGGTAGAAAAGATAAGTAGCAGAGGTAGTCCAGCGGAGAAGCCCAGAAACAGCATGGTCAGCACCCTGGGATGACGATAGGCGCGCAGAGTTTCTAACCAGCCGGCCCGCTGTTGCGTGGTACCCATGATTCTCCAAGCTATCTTTCTAAGATAGTAGACCAGAAAAAACCAGTGATGCGGCCATGAGCTACATCACTGGCACATTAGAGCAGAATGTTTAAGCCAATTCAGGCCCCAGGATATAATCCACCAATTGAAACCCCTTCTCTTCCAGGGCATCTTCAATATCTTCCAGGGTGCAGGACGGATTGCCCTCTTCCACCGATGCAATCACGCCGGTGGCATTACGAAAGGCTTCATGTTCATCCAGATCAGCTGGGACCCTTACCAAACGAATCTTGCCAAACTCCTCGCTCGGCAAAAGTAACAGTTTTTCACCCATAACCATCTCCTCAACAAACCATGCAATACCATTACAGTATCCAATATCCCAGTTTACCCAAGTAATGCCTGTTCTTACCTTGACGCGGCTCAATATAATTAACCCTATTTTTTACTAGCTGTTCGTAAAGATTATCTCTTGTCCCAGAAGCGGATAATGTCTATCCTCCTCCGGCGAGCATTTAGGAGATCAAAATATGTCTAATCCAGAGCAAAACAGCACCTTCATATTCCCAGGCCAGGGCTCACAGTACCCAGGCATCGGCAGCGACCTGCATGCAGAGTTCGAATCTGTACGGCTGATCTATCAGGAGGCCAGTGACGTTCTGGGATATGACATGGCGGAGCTCTCCTTCAAGGATCCCAATGATCAGGTGAATCTTACCCGCTACACCCAACCGGTACTTCTCACACACCATATCGCCTGTCTCACACTCTACAGGGAACTGGCAGAGAACCCACTACAGCCAACAGCCGCGGCCGGTCATAGCCTAGGGGAGTATTCGGCCCTGGTGGCAGCAGAGTCACTCAGTTTTGCCGACGCCCTACGCCTGGTATCCAAACGAGGCGAGCTGATGGGTACCTACGGCGAAGGAGAGATGCTGGCCTTAACAGTAGACCTAGAGACCGCGAAACCGCTATCAGACAAACACTACTGCGGCATCGCAGGGCTCAACCTGCCGGACCAGACCGTGGTGGGCGGAGCGGGACCAGACTTGGACGCCCTGGCCGCGGAGATGGCGGAGCTATACCCGAAAAAGAAGGCAGTTAGACTCAAGACGGAGGGAGCGTTCCATACCTATTACATGGTCGAGGCCGCACGCCGCTTCCGCGAGGAGCTGAACCGGGTGGAGTTCGCAAGCCCCAGGATCAAGGTGCCATCTAACTTCACCGGTGATTTCCATACGGATGACGCCGACAGTATCCGCTCCCGTCTCTTCTTCCAGCTGTTCCATCCGGTGAACTGGGTGGGCTGTATGCAGAGCATCATGGATGACGGCGTAAACCTGTTCATCGAGTTCGGCGGCGGCATCGGAAGCGGCGAAGGACCGGCGGAGAAGAGGGCCAATCTGGAGGGCATCATCAAGAAGTTCACACGCAGAGCCGACCCCAAACCTGAGTACAGATCAGCCATCAACTTGGCCTCTATCAAAGAGACAGCAGGGGTAGAATGACAAGAACGCAGATCATCGCTATCGCGCTCTCTCTCGGGATCTGCCTAAGCACATCCGCCTCTGCCTACAAAAAACCGGCCGGAGAATACTTCAATATTCTGCCGATGTTCTGGTCAAAAATATATCCTGACGGTGGCGAAACCCTGTACTGCGGCCGCAGATTTGGTTCACACAAGGGGCGCTCCATAAATATCGAACATGTATTTCCTATGAGCTGGACCCTAAAAAAGTTTGGTTGTCGCGATCGGGAGCAGTGCCGCAGAATCAGTCCGGAGTTCAACCGAGTAGAGGCGGATATGCACAATCTCTATCCTGCCATAAGTGAGATAAACCAAGCTCGTAGCAGTTATGCCTTCGACATAATCAGGGGAGAGAGGCGCCACTTTGGCAACTGCGACTTTGAAATTGATAAACGTAAGCGCCGAGCAGAGCCGCGCACAAAGAGCCGCGGCAACATCGCACGAGCCATGTTTTATATGCATCAGAGATACGAACTGTCCATCTTCAAACGGCAGGCTACCCTGTTAAAACAGTGGCATCGGGAAGATCCGCCTGACGCTGAGGAAAGACGTAGAAATAACGCTATTGAGAAGGTTCAGGGTAAAAGAAATCCGTTTATCGATCAGCCAGAATTGGCATATCAGCTAAATTTTTAGAGTATCTCCAGAACACTCTCAGGCGGGCGGCCAATCGCAGCCGCAGCATTATCAACCACCACTATTGGACGCTCTATCAGGATTGGGTTCTGCAGCATCAGATCAATCCACTCCTCCTCACTGCGGTCATCATTAGGAGACAAATCAAGCTCCTTGGCTACAGACTCACCAAAGCGAATAATCTCCTGTGGTTTTTTGCCTAGTAGCTGCAAGATCCTGGTAAGCTCCTGTTTGGATGGAGGCGCATCCAGATAGGCATGAATCACAGGCTCCACTCCCTCGCCTTTGATCAACTCCAGAGTTGCACGACTCTTGCTGCAACGCGGATTGTGATAAATGACTGTTTCCATTTATTTACCTTTCATATCTATATTAGGACTGCCCAGTGGCATAACCTCACCAAATCCCGAGTACTCACCAACCCCCAGTCTAGCCAGGGGATCCAGTTTATCGGCATCAATCTTATATCGCCCTCCGGCATCAACACCGCCCACTGCATCATCCACGTAAATGCTGTTGATCCGACCAAAGATCAAGGCTTGCGGTACCTCTCCCATCTCTATGATTTGATATAGCTGACAGACCATGGCCAGACGACAACCAGCCAGTCTGGGCAAGCGGGAACCTTTAAGTTCAACCAGCTCCAATCCCAGCTCATCCACCTCAGAAACCCCAGCCGAATAGACGGCTGAACTTTCATTCAAAGGCACCATCTGCTCCCGATGGGCTATATGCACCACAAAATCGGTTCGCGCTTCAATATTGGCCAGGGTGTCTTTGGGAGTTCCGTCAGGCTTCTTGCCTATCGAAAGCATTAACAATGGCGGCCTGCTGCTTATCCCGGTGAAGTAGGAGAATGGCGCAAGATTATAACTTGCATCCGCGTTTTCACTAAGCACCCAGGCGATAGGACGTGGTATTAGCGCCTGAGTCATGATCGCATATATCTGTCCTGGACTCAGTTCATTTAGATCTATATCCATGATTGCTCTCCTAACAATCAACAGTTACCAGCGGAACACACATCTCCTCATGAGTCACACCTCCGTGTACACCGATATGTCGTTTCGGTTTCTCCCCCAGCACCCGGTCTCTGATTTTATAACCTGGACGCATCACCATAGCATAGTGCCCCACCCGTGACGCCAATTCTGGATGCGGGTCTCCCAAACCAAACCAGCCCTGCTCAATCAGATCAGAGCTGTTATGCAGCTCAACCGCATGGGATAATTCCGAAGCAACATATTGTTGGAAGCGATCAGTCCTATCCGGATGCACATAACAAAATGCAAAGCGCTGCTCACCACAGAGCGGCAACACCAGGGTGTCCGCCAGTTCTGGATGGTCTCTCATCTGTATCACGCCACTTGCTGGAATATCTATGAAGCCGTGATCTGCTGTTACTATGATCTTGCACTCCGTTCCCTGCATACCTTGAACAAACCTGCCAAAGGCCGCATCAAACTCTGCAAAGTGTTGTGACAACTCTTTGCTGGCGACACCTCTGGAATGGGCGATACTATCGAACTCCGGCCAATAGGCGTAGACATAGTTACGCTGGTTCGGGCTAGTAGCTGCATCTTTGATTACACCAAAAAAATCTGAGAGTCCGGAGAACTTCCAGATACTAGCACCATCGTGAAAAGATACATTGAATTCTGATTCCGCTATCCGTTCTGGCATCACTACATGTTTACCGGTATTAATGCGCTCAAACATAGATTCACGCCCGGAAAGCTCCCCAGGATGAAAGTCTAGATGCCCGAGGCTACTGCCACCATGCCGTGGCTGGAATGGCAGGATCGCCAAAATGTTTCCCACCTCTCGAAACCAGGTAAACCAACCGGTGAATCCGTGTTGCTGTGGTGCCACACCGGTCAAAAACGTTGGCACCGCCGCCGATGTAGTAGAGGGGCAAACCGTAGTGAGACTTGATCTTAGATGGGTATGTAGATGACTGCCCTCGCCCTGTTTAGTCAGATAGTCATAACCCATGCCATCCACCACCAGCAGGATTACATTCTTACATTGACTTAACTCTGATACAGTCAAATCCACGGCAGGCTCATAGAGATCGTAGTCGGACCCCATCCCCTGCTCTATCGAAGACATGAGATTGACAATACTGGTGCCACGATAATCAGGAAAAAGCATATAACATTCTACGGTTACCAGAACCATTCGGACAGTGGCCTGTTGAAGATTTCCTGATCTAAATAACGCCAACCGTACAGATAAACGAGCATCTCTCCGTAATCTGGTCATTGTCTCAGATAGGGCAAGACTTTTCAGCCGGAATTTTGTTTCGGCCATCCCTGAGTGCGTTATCATATACACCAAATGGCCAGCAAGAAGAATCGCAAACGAGCACAAAACCAAGCGCTACTACGTTACGAAAAGCAGCGTAGGCGAAACCAACTGGCCAAACCGGGAGCACATGAATTTATCATCGTCATGGACGGTCTCAAAGCTGGCTTCAACATCCCAAAGATCCTGCGCAGTGCAGAGATATTCGGGGCACATGAAGTACACCTGGTGAATATAGGCCCATTTGATCCCGCAGCCAGCAAGGGGGCATTCAAGAATGTTCCGGCCCGTTTCTTCGATAACTTCGACCAGAGTTACCAATACCTATCTGAACGTAACTACAACCTATTCGCACTGGAGGCGGACAAAGGTGAAAATCTAAAGGATGCCGCTATCCCTGCTAAAAGCGCATTTATTTTCGGCCACGAGGAGTTTGGGCTTAGTTTCGACCCGGGGAATTACCCAGATATAAAAGACATCACCATACCCCAGTTCGGCCGTATTGAGAGCCTGAACGTAAGCATAGCCGCATCCATCGTCATGTATGAATACATCAGGCGACTATGAGCTGCGGCAATAGCTCCCCAGATTCTCCCATGAGACTGATATCCACCTGAGCACTGATCGCCGTTGGCTCTAGATTGATCTCTACCACCCGCGCGCCAGCGCTTTTCGCCACCAGGGGCAGACTGGCCGCCGGCTGCACCAGGGCCGAAGTACCAACCACCAGGAACAGATCTGCCTGTTCCGATGCCGACCAGGCCCGCTCAAGCACAGCGGAAGGCAGGGACTCTCCAAACCAGATAATAGAGGGTCGTAGTAGGGCGCCGCATTCACACATTGGCGGAATCTGGCCCAGAGGCACCTGTCGGTTCACGCCTGTATAATCACAAGCGGTGCAGCGTAGCTCCCATATATCGCCGTGCAACTTCAAGGGATGGCGAGATCCTGCCACATCATGCAGACCATCCACGTTTTGGGTTATAAGGGTAAAATCGGAACTGATCTTTTCCAGCTCAACCAAGGCCTGATGTCCTGGATTAGGTCTGGTCTGCGCCACCTTGCCACGCCGCCAGTCATACCACTCCCATACCAACTTCGGATCCCGTCTGAAGGCCTCGGGTGTAGCTAGGTCCTCCGCCCTAAAATTATTCCAGAGTCCGTCACTGCCACGAAAGGTAGGCACACCACTTTCGGCAGAGATGCCAGCGCCGGTTAGCACAACCAGACGCTTAGATTCTTGTACCCAAGTAACTACTGTGGAGATGGAGGCAGATGATTGCATAGTTGCGATACTGCCACATGCCAGATCAATAAGTATTAGCGATCCGATCTCAACGGGCGTACGCCTTTGGTCTCAAACCAGTGCTGAAACCGCGAACCGCCACCATGCTTGAGTTCATTGATGCGGAAATTCATGACATCACCAATACTGACAATACCTACCAATTTGCCGTTATCCACCACTGGCAGATGCCGCATGCTCAACTTACTCATCTGAGTTCTTACCGAATCCACGCTACTGTCTGAAGAACAGGCCATCACATTGGTGACCATCACTTCTGATACCGGTTGGTTGATCGCATCCGCTCCATGAATACATATCGCCTTGACCAACGATCGCTCATTCACGATACCAAGAATATCTTCTCCATCCACAACCAGTACTGACCCAATCTTCTTTTCTGTAAGGACTTTTGCAACCTCTTCTACAGAAGTATCAGGTCCAACAGTTTCCACCTCACCGCCTTTATTGGCTAGGATGGTTCTTATATCCATTACATGCCCCTTTAGTATTTAGGTACCAATGGCGTTGGCGATTGCGTACCATTGCCCTCAAGCTGTACCAGCCATCTACATCAAGCAAGACCGGCTAAACGATCTCAGATGGACGGCGATTATAGCGACTTGCTGACACATATTTAATAGAGAATTGAGATACAGATGCTATATCGCCAAAACCTATTGCTAGGCGCAATACTAATTATAGCCTCGGAGGCACTGTTTGCCTCTATGGGTGCCTGTGTAAAAGAACTTTCTACCAACCTTCCTAATGAGATGGTGGTTTTTTTACGGAATTTTTTTGGACTCATTTTACTATCTCCTTTGATCCTGCGTTCTCGCTCCTCTTTACTACAAACCAAAATTGTCCATCTGCACCTACTAAGGGCTACTGCCGGTCTCTCGGCCATGTACTGTTTCTTCTATGCCCTGGGTAACCTGCATCTGGCAGATGGTATGTTACTTAAGATGACAGCACCCCTATTTATGCCTTTGATCGCCTGGTTCTGGTTGGGAGAAAGAGCAAGAAGCCTTACCCTGTGGGCCATACCGGTAGGATTTATCGGGGTGGCGTTCGTTATATCACCTGAGGGGGACTTCAACTGGGTCGCCCTGATCGGTCTCCTTGGTGGCGCACTGGCAGCCCTGGCCAAGGTTACAGTTCGACGATTGGGGCACAGCGAACCAACCATTCGAGTGGTATGCTATTTTGCCCTGTTCGCAACACCTATCTCCGCAATTCCCCTATCCTGGGCTTGGCAACCACTAGGACCAAGTGAGATAGGACTGGGTTTTCTGGTTGGACTTTTTGGAGCCATCGGGCAGTTTCTACTCAGCCGCGGCTACGCAGTAGCCTCGGCCTCCAACGTAAGCCCCTTCACTTATTTCTCTGTCGTCTTCGGTGCCATCTACGGATATCTGATCTGGGGTGAGACCCTCAGCACCACCTTCATCTTAGGTGCCCTGCTGATCGCCATAGCTGGAATTATGGCCTTGCGGGGAGGGCGTATGGATACTGATCAAGAGTTGTAGCGACATACATGCCGGGAAAATAAGGCATGTCCGCTGGAAACCATCTATAATTGCACCCTTTTTTGATTTAGAGTCACCCCATGAGCAGCCCCGAAAACAAATCAATACAAATCCTAGAGTTACTTAAGCGACGCATCCTGATCCTGGATGGGGCCATGGGCACCATGATCCAGCGCCACAAGCTGGAAGAGGCGGACTACCGGGGCGAACGTTTTGCCGACTGGCACTGCGATCTCAAGGGTAACAACGACCTACTGGTACTAACCAATCCAGAGATCATCCAGGGCATTCACGAGGCCTACCTGGAGGCCGGCGCCGATATCCTGGAGACCAACAGCTTCAACGCCACCAGCATCTCCATGGCCGACTATGGGATGGAGAAGCTGGTGCATGAGATCAACGTGGAGGCGGCCAAACTGGCGCGCCGTGCCGCAGACAAATATTCGACTGAAGCAAAACCACGTTTTGTAGCCGGGGTGCTGGGTCCCACCAGCAAGACCGCATCCATGTCCGTAGACGTAGATGACCCGGCCTCGCGCCCCATCTCCTTCGAACAGTTAGTTAGTGCTTACACCGAGGCCACGCGAGGCCTGATCGAGGGCGGGGCCGACATCATCCTGATCGAGACCATCTTCGACGCCCTCAACGCCAAGGCCGCCATCTTTGCGGTACAGGAGGTGTTCGAGCAGCAGGGCTATGAGCTGCCCATTATGATCTCCGGCACCATCGCAGACGAGTCCGGCACCATACTGGGCCAGAACATCGAGGCCTTCTACAACACCCTGCGCCATGCCCGGCCTATCTCCATCGGCATGAACTGCGCCATGGGACCGGAGAAGCTGCGCCCCTTCATCGAGGAGATGAGCCGTATCTCCCAGTTTCCGGTCTCAGCCCATCCCAACGCCGGCCTGCCCAACGAATTCGGCCAGTACGACCTGGAACCGGATGGTATGGCCCAACAGGTGGCCGAGTGGGCAGAGAGTGGATTTCTCAACATCATCGGTGGCTGCTGCGGTTCATCGCCAGAGCACATCCGCGCCATCGCCGAGGCGGTGACTAGTCTGACCCCTCGCCAGCTGCCTCAGATCGAACCGGCCTGTCGTCTGGCCGGCCTGGAACCCCTGAACATCACCGCCGAGTCGCTGTTCGTAAACGTGGGTGAACGGGCCAACGTGACCGGCTCCGCCAAGTTCAAGCGCCTGATCATGGAAGAGGAATACGAACAGGCCCTGGAGGTATGTCAACAGCAGGTAGAGAACGGCGCCCAGATCATCGATGTGAATATGGACGAGGCCATGCTGGACTCCCAAGCCGCCATGCAGCGTTATCTGCGTCTGACCACGTCCGAGCCGGATATCGCCCGGGTGCCGGTTATGGTCGACTCCTCCAAATGGGAGGTGCTGGAGACCGGACTGCGCAGCCTGCAGGGCAAGGGTATCGTCAACTCCATCTCCCTGAAGGAGGGCAAGGAGAAATTTGTAGCCCAGGCGAAACTAATAAAACGTTACGGTGCTGCAACGATAGTCATGGCCTTCGACGAAGATGGCCAGGCCGATACCGAGGCACGCAAGGTGGAGATCTGCGCCCGCGCCTACCGCATCCTGACCGAGGAGGTGGGGTTCCCGGCCGAGGACATCATCTTCGACCCCAACGTGTTTGCCGTGGCCACTGGCATTGAGGAACATAACAACTATGGTGTGGACTTCATCCAGGCCACGCACCAGATCAAGCAACAATGTCCCCATGCATTGATCTCCGGCGGCATCTCCAACGTCTCCTTCTCCTTCCGCGGCAACAACCCTGTGCGCGAGGCCATCCACTCGGTATTCCTGTTCCACGCCATCCAGGCCGGACTGGACATGGGCATAGTCAACGCCGGGCAGCTCGCTATCTACGATGACCTGCCGCAAGAGCTGCGGGAGCGGGTAGAGGCGGTGATTCTCAACCAATCGAACTCCGCCACCGAGGAGCTACTGGAGATCGCAGACAAATACCGGGAGGCCGGTGCCGGCACAGAGCAGAAGGAAGACAAGGCCTGGCGCCAATGGCCGGTAGAAAAGCGCCTAGAACAAGCCCTGGTCAAGGGCATCACCGAATTCATCGACGCAGACACGGAAGAGGCTAGGCAGAAGGCCGAGCGTTCCCTGGATGTAATCGAGGGCCCGCTGATGGATGGCATGAATGTGGTGGGCGACCTATTTGGGGCCGGCAAGATGTTCCTACCCCAGGTGGTGAAATCCGCCCGGGTCATGAAGAAGGCCGTAGCCTGGCTGGAGCCATTTATCCAAGAAGAGAAGAAAGAGGCAGACGCTCAGAGCCAGGGCAAGATCCTGATGGCCACGGTAAAGGGTGACGTGCACGACATAGGCAAGAACATTGTCACCGTGGTGCTGCAATGCAACAACTACGAAGTGATCGACGCCGGCGTCATGGTGCCGGCCGAGACTATCCTGCAACTGGCCCGAGAGCATGAGGTGGATATAATCGGCCTGTCCGGACTGATCACTCCGTCCCTGGACGAGATGGTACACATCGCCAAAGAGATGGAACGCCTGGGTATGAACATACCGCTGCTGGTAGGCGGTGCCACCACCTCCCTGATCCATACGGCGGTAAAGATCGCGCCTGAGTATTCAGGCCCAGCGGTGCATGTGACTGACGCATCCCGCGCAGTGGGCGTAGCATCCAACCTGCTCTCAGCAGGCCAAAGGGCCTCCTATCTGGCACAGATTAGCGAGCAGTATCAAGCCGCCCGGGAGCGTCGTGCCAACGCTCAACAGAACCGAGATCTGCTCTCCCTGCAACAGGCCCGGGACAATACAGTGGCAATCGACTGGAGTAGCTACACTCCACCTATACCCAAACAGCTTGGGGTACAAGTGATACAGGACATCCCGATCAAGGAGATCATCCCCTACATCGATTGGACCTTTTTCTTCCACGCCTGGGAGCTAAAGGGAAGCTACCCCAAGATCCTGGCCCACCCAGAAAAGGGTTATGAAGCAAACAAGCTATTCGACGACGCCCAGCGCATGCTTGAGCAGATCAAACAACACAGATGGATCCAAGCAGCAGCTGTAATCGGCTTGTTTCCCGCCAACAGTCATGGCGATGACGTAATCCTGTATACAGACGAGAACCGCAATAAAGAACTGGCCCGTTTTCATTTCCTACGCAAGCAGGGTAGGCAGCCGGAAGGCAAGCCCAACTTCTGCCTGGCTGATTTCGTCGCTAGCAGAGAGAGTGGTAAACCTGATTACATCGGAGGCTTTGCCTGTACCGCAGGCATTAACATAGAACATAAACTTGCAGAGTTTGAGTTGGAGCATGACGACTATAACGCTATCCTGCTTAAGACCCTAGCTGATCGCCTGGCCGAGGCAACTGCCGAATGGCTGCATCTCATGGTAAGGGCCGACCACTGGGGTTATGAAGAAGCCAAGGCACCCCAGACCCTATTTCCGGAAGAGGAGGTTGATCTGGAACCCCTGCTTAAAGAACAGTACCAGGGCATACGCCCAGCTATCGGTTACCCCGCCACTCCCGATCACACAGAAAAGGATATCCTGTGGCGACTGCTTGATATGGAGAACAACATAGGCATGACCCTTACCGAGACCAAGGCCATGCTGCCCACCGCCGCCGTCAGCGGGCTTTATCTATCCCACCCCGACAGCTGCTACTTTGCCGTAGGCAAGATTGGTGATGACCAGATAAAAGAGTACGCACAACGTAAGGGAATGGATGAAGAAGAGGTCAGACGTTGGTTGGCACCGAATCTAGCGACAGATAGATAACCAAAAAAATTATCTTCCTGGGCCAAAATGGTATGTCCCAGATCCCATTTATCACCTTTAGCCATTAGCCTGAATATGGCCTGTAAGCGATATATACTGCGCTAATTCAATTAGATACCGGTATTCATACGGGGTTAAGTCCCTGTTTAACCTCATATTATTTGCGGTATTTGCCTATAAATAAAACTACACCAGCCCTAAGATTTTTATTGTGTCACCCAATGCTAAGTATAGGTATGCTCATAGGTAATATTCTTAACTACTAATAATTACATATTCAATGGAGGGGCTTTAGATGCTGACATATGACATCCTGATCATAGGGTCTGGCGGTGCTGGTCTGTACGCAGCTCTCGAATCACGCATGGAAGAAAACCTGCAAGTGGGCGTTCTTACCAAGGTTTACCCAACCAGATCCCATACCGGTGCGGCCCAGGGCGGAGTAAATGCCGCGTTGGCCAATCTGGACCAGACTGACACCATACGCGATCACTGGTTCGACACCATCAAGGGGTCAGATTATCTGGCCGACCAGGATGCGGCTGAGATTATGACAAAGGAAGCTCCCATGGTGGTACGCGAGATGGAGCACTGGGGTTGCCCCTTCTCCCGCACCGATGATGGCAAGATAGCGCAACGCCCCTTCGGCGGCGCATCAAAACCTCGCGCCTGTTACTCTGCCGACAAGGTGGGGCATGTGATGTTGCACACGCTGTACGAACAAGGCATACGCCACGGCGTGAACTTCCTCAACGAATGGATGGTCCTCTCGCTACTGCACAACGGCGAACGTTGCCAAGGAGTAACAGCCCTGGACATACAAACCGGACGCATCCACACCATCCAGGCCAAGGCTGTAATCCTGGCCACAGGCGGGCACGGACGCATCTATTGGACCCGCACATCTAATGCCTTAGGTAACACTGGCGACGGCACTGCCCTCGCCTACCGTGCCGGACTGCCGGTAAAAGATATGGAGTTCATCCAGTTTCATCCCACAGGCCTGCGTCGTACAGGCATCCTGGTCTCTGAAGGCGCTCGTGGCGAAGGTGGATATCTGTTGAATGGAAACGGTGAACGCTTTATGAGCCGCTACGCACCTGAAAAGATGGAACTTGGCCCTCGTGATCTGGTCTCCCGCTCCATCGAGACCGAGGTGCGTGAAGGCCGTGGCGGACCTGAAGGCGAGGTGTTTCTTGACCTGACCCATCTGGGCTCTGAACGCATCATCGAACGCTTACCTCAGATACGCGAGCTCTGTATCGAGTTTGAGGGCGTAGACCCTATATCTGAATACATACCGATCAAACCCACTGCACACTATTCCATGGGAGGCATCCACACCGATCTGAACGGCCAGACACCTATCGAAGGCATCTATGCTGCCGGTGAGGCCGGATGTGTATCGGTGCACGGCGCAAACCGCTTGGGAGGTAACTCTTTGCTTGATATCCTGGTCTTCGGACGCCGTGCCGGTCGCCACGCCTTAGAGTATGCCAAGGGAGCTCAGTTCGAACCGGTCACTGATGAGCAGGCCCAGACAGACGAAAAGATGATCGTCCAAATGTTGGAAGGCGACAGTGAGATAACCATCCCGGACATTCGCCGCGCCATGGGCAACCTGATGGCGGACAAGGTTGGAGTCTACCGCAATGAGAAGGACCTGAGCGAAGCTGAATCCGAACTTGCTGAACTGCAGGAGAAGTTCAAAAACGTGCGCATCGGCGATAAGACCAAATCGTTCAATACCGCACTGGTATCCGCATTGGAGCTTAAGAACATGCTGGATCTGGCGCAGGTGGTCACCGCTGGCGCCCTGGCACGCACCGAGTCACGCGGAGCGCACTGGCGTGAAGACCATCCTGAACGTAACGACAACGATTGGCTACAACACACGATCGCAGTACAGGGCGGTGATGGCAAACCGGAACTGGAGTTCGAACCGGTCACCATCACTGAGTTTAAACCTGAAGCACGGACCTACTAAGGAGTATTGGCATGATTGATAAAATCTCACCCGATCGTAAGACGATTCTGGCCAATATACGCATACAGCGTTTTACTCCAGGCCGCGACAAATCGCCCTACTTTGATAACTTTAAGATCAACGTCGAAACCGGTATGACCGTACTGGAAGCGTTGCGTCTGATCAAGAATACTCAGGATCCATCTCTCACCTTCCGCTCTTTTTGTCGTTCCAAGATATGCGGCTCCTGCTCTGTTCGCATCAACAATAAACCGGTGTTGGCATGCAGTACCCAGCTTCTGCCTATATTGGAGGATTTCAAACAGGAGTCGGTCGTGATTCAGCCGCTGAAAAATATGCCCCTAGTGCGTGACCTGGTGGTAGACCTTGACCCGGTGATCGAAAAACTATCCAAGATGCACCCCTACATCATGGAGAATAAAGAACGCATACCTGAGACTCTGGAACGAGAATCGCTGATGTCGAAGAAGGAGTTTGCACGCTTCGACTATATAACCGATTGCATCCTGTGCGGATCATGCTATGCCGCCTGCTCTGCGGTCTTTGCAGATCGCAACTACGCCGGCCCTCTAACCCTGGGCAAGGCTTATCGCTTTTCCGCGGATGTTCGAGATGCGTTCAAAGGCGAGCGTATGCAAGCCGCTGTGGATCAGGGGCTATGGTCATGCGCCCAATGTCGCAAGTGTATTAACGTATGTCCGAAAGATACCCGCCCCGCCATATCCATTCAGCGCCTGAGAAAGATGTCCATAGACGATGGTATCCATGACACCAAGGGCTCCCGTCGCGCCAAGGCATATACCGACGATGTAGGCAGATTTGGCCAGGTAAATAAACCCATGTTACCGGTGATAGTGAACGGACCCAAGGGCTGGGCCGCAGTTGAGGCCGCAGATAACTTTCTGAAAAAACACGGCATGGAACCAGAACGACAGGTCTGCCTGTTACAGGGTCAAAACAGCACTCAAAAGATATATGACAAGGTTAAAGAGCTTGAGGCCAGAGGAGAAAACAAGACATGAATAACGGCAAACTACACTACGGCTTCTACTCAGGCTGCTGTTTCCAGGGGGCCGATGCGCGCTTCTTCGACATACTGCAGAATGTCTTCGAGAAGATAGACGTTGAACTGCATCTGATCGATGATGCGGTATGCTGTGGATCAGGAGTGATTGAGGAGAGATCTGAACTGACATCTCTAGCAGTCAACGCAAAAAATATGGCCCATGCCGAGGCCATGGGGATGCCACTCTATACCCCATGCTCAACCTGTTTTAACGTCATATCAAATGCAAAAAAACGTATGCGGGAGAGTCCGGAAATTCACAAGCAGGTGAATGAAATCCTGGCGGAACAGGGCCTTGAATATAAAGGCGAGTGTCAAATCACCCATACACTTTGGGTGATAGCAAAGGATGTAGGCCTGGAAAGGCTTAAACAGACTGTTACCAACCCATTAAACGGACTCCGTGTGGCCTCCTATTACGGTTGCCATACCAGAAATCCCGCCGACATCCAAGGCTACGAATCATCCAACAACCCTACTTCACTGGAAGATATCCTGCGAGTGCTGGGGGTAGAAATCGTAGACTACGACACCAAAGATGACTGCTGTGGCTACCACCTGGCTTGGCCCAATAATGAGCTAAATATGAGCATGACCAGCAATGTGCTGTCTGGGGCCCACAATAAAGATGTAGACCTATTAGTGACCTCATGCCCGCTTTGCTTCAAGAGTATGGATGGATCCCAAGCCAAGGCCCTTGCTCAGACCGGCAAGAACTTTCAACTGCCGGTACTGTTCCTACCAGAACTGGTGGGGCTAGCCTGTGGCATGACGGCTCAGGACATGATGTTACAGTTCCATGGTGTGCCGGTTAATATCAGGCTGTAGCAATATACGATAATAGATATCAACTGGCCGTTACAGCGGCCAGCTAAGGAGGAAGAGATGGTAAATGACAGATTACAAGAGGGAGTTTCCGGTGCCTTTACTGGAATGAGCCTTATAGAAAACCCAGCCATACCTGAAAAGGCGCCAAGAATACAACTTAGCGACAAGGTTGACGTATCGTCCGAGTTTCGCGAGGACTTCGATGCCTGGTTACTTAAAAGGTTTGGTTCAGATCGGGTGGTTTGTGTGATTGACGGAAAGATGGTGACCAATCCGGTAAATGTGGCAAAACTTACGCAGTCTAAGTAACAAATAAATACGGCGGGCTTAAAGCCCGCCGTTTCCTTTACTACAGTTACTGACTGTCTATCTACGAAGATAAGAAAAACTAGCGTTGGGACGACCAACGAAGCATGACTTATTAAATCCATATCGCTTGATTATAAGAAGCGACTTTCTGGCTTCACCTTCCTTACCAGCAAAATCAAACATCCAGTGACTGCCATCTACAATCTTCCAGCTTCCATTGATACGTCTAACCTGGGTATTGGCGGTATTAAAGCTGATACAGTCTTCACCAGCCATAGCACCTACTGGTGCATGGTTGCCACGCATCATATATGTGAATGACGGACCTGGACGTCCTACAAAGCAGGACTTATTCATGCGATAGTGTTTAATTATCTGCAGGGACCTTAGAGCCTCATTCCTTTTTCCGCCAAAATCAAACATCCAGTGACTGCCATCTACAATCTTCCAGCTTCCATTGATACGTCTAACCTGGGCATTGGCGGTATTAAAGTTGATGCAGTCTTCATTCAATGAGGTTGGTGGTGAGGGTGCCGGAGCTGGGGCAGGTCCCGGATTATATCCAACCCTGGTCCAGCGTGAACCGCCAAATCCACCCGTCTTGTGCTCGGCCACCAGCACATTTCCGCTGTGTCTGATCTGTAGTCTGAGGGTTCCACGACCCATTACATGACCCTTAGGAACATCAACCCACCTTCCATGTATTCTGTCACCATTGATCTCGGCCCAATATACATTAGACCAGGCGGGATTATTCTTAGAGTGCTCACCATACCAACTGAGATGATTGCCAGACTGTCTCAAATAGTAGGTGCCATGATCATCAGATCTCCAAACACCGGTAAGATCGGCCCAGGCGACAACTGGAATAGTCAGCAACAAAAGGCATATCATTTGTATCCGCTTAAACATTTCTTTTCTCCCTAGTGGCATAAAAGTAGTGATCGTTTACAGCCATGATCTACATGATACAAAAAAACATCTCCGTATGAATCCGACACGCTTAACAGAACTCATACTTCATGTTTCCTGTCTGCTATTCTCTACCCTGTTAGCTGAATAGTTCCTGAATATACAAAAGAGAAATTTATATTTTTGTTGTTGCCGCCAAATTAGCTAATTATGGTAAGGAAGGCTTAGCTCATGCACTGCATCCACCATTGCTCCTGCATTTTCAGGATCCACATTTGGATGTATGCCATGTCCCAAGTTGAAAACATGTCCAGGGCCGCGACCGTAACTATTCAGCACATGGCCCACCTCCTCGCGAATACGATCTGGCGATGAGTAGAGTATGCATGGGTCCATGTTACCCTGGAGTGCGACTTTGTCTTGCACCTGTACCCGCGCATCTGAAAGATCGGTGGTCCAATCCACACCCAAAGCATCGCAACCGGTCGCGGCCATCTGCTGCAACCACTGACCACCATTTTTGGTGAACAGAATTACCGGTACCCTGCGCCCCTCGCTCTCCCGGGTCAACCCACCTATGATTCGATCCATGTAAGCGAGGGAGAATACCTCATAGTCGCGTGGACTTAGAACGCCGCCCCAGGTATCGAAGATCATTACTGCTTGGGCTCCAGCTGCGATCTGTCCATTGAGATAGCTGGTTACCGCATCCGCCAACTTGCTTAGTAACGCATGCATTAAATCAGGACGGTCGAACATCATCCCCTTGACCTTGGCGAAGTTCTTGGTGCTCCCACCCTCTACCATGTAAGTAGCCAGGGTCCACGGGCTGCCTGAGAATCCGATCAGAGGCACTCGTCCGTCCAACTCCCGGCGGATTGTACGTACCGCATCCATCACATATCCCAGATCATCTTCAGGATCAGGCACACCCAAAGCCGCAACGGCCGCCTCGTCCTGAACCGGGCGTTTGAAGCATGGCCCCTCTCCCTCACTGAAGTAGAGACCAAGACCCATGGCATCAGGGATGGTAAGGATATCGGAAAACAGGATGGCCGCATCCAGCGCGAAACGGTCCAGAGGCTGAATGGTAACTTCACATGCCAGATCTGGATTCCGGCATAGACTCATAAAATCACCCGCTTTGGCGCGGGTTGCGCGATACTCCGGCAGATAACGCCCAGCCTGACGCATCATCCAGACCGGCGTCATATCCACAGGCTCCCGCATCAGGGCGCGGAGAAAACGATCGTTTTTCAATTCTGCCACAGAATATTCCTTTGTTGAGGTTGCTTAATATCACGCAGACAAAAATATCTGCGTGGTACATGCATGCTATCTCGGCAGTTGGCTGCTACCCATGAGATATGTGTCTACCGCTTGCGCGCACTGTCGTCCTTCTCTGATAGCCCAGACCACCAGAGACTGTCCACGACGCATGTCACCGGCTGCAAAAACACCATCCACGGAGGTCTTGTACGCCTCCGGTCCCTCGGTACTGCCCTTAACATTACCCCTGCCATCAAAGCTCACACCTAACTGCTCAAGCATGCCCTCATGCACAGGATGCAAGAAACCCATGGCTAGGGTCACCAGCTCTGCCTTCAGCTCAAACTCAGATCCTTCAATCTCTGTCATCTTCCAGTTGCCGGACTCATCCTGGCTCCACTCCACTTTGGCACAGAGTACACCGGTAAGCTTCCCGTTCTCTCCCATAAACTTTTTGGTGGTGACAGACCACATACGCTCACAACCCTCTTCGTGGGATGAAGATGTACGCAGCTTGTTAGGCCAATTGGGCCAGGTAAGCCCCTTGTCCTCTCTCTCTGGCGGTTTAGGCAGAATCTCAAGTTGGGTAACGGAGAGGGCACCGTGTCGGTTGGAGGTTCCGATACAGTCTGACCCGGTATCTCCTCCGCCAATCACCACCACATTCTTGCCTCTTGCAGAGATAAACTCATCTTCCGAAATCTCATCACCCTGCACCCGACGGCTGTTGGTGCGAAGAAAATCCATCGCAAAATGGACACCATCCAACTCACGACCAGGGATGGAAAGATCACGCGGCTGCTCAGAGCCGCCTGTTAGCACAACAGCATCAAACTCCTCTAGCAACTTATCGGCCGTTATATCCACACCTACATGGGTGTTGGCGCGAAATACCACACCCTCAGTCGCCATCTGGCTCATGCGTCGGTCTATGACCTTCTTGTCCAGTTTAAAATCAGGGATACCGTATCGCATCAGGCCACCAATGCGGTTGTTCTTCTCATACAGGACCACGCCATGACCAGCGCGAGCCAGCTGTTGCGAACAGGCCATCCCGGCAGGACCGGAGCCTATCACGGCTACACTCTTGCCGGTTTTATGTGTGGGGATCTCAGGTTTGATCCAACCCTCTTCCCATGCCTTTTCGATGATTGAATACTCTATGGTCTTAATCGTGACCGGCGCCTCATCAATATTGAGGGTACAGGCCGCCTCGCAGGGAGCGGGACAGATGCGCCCGGTGAACTCCGGAAAATTATTAGTGCTGTGCAGTACTTCAATAGCACGCTTCCAATCGCCCTTATATACAAGGTCGTTCCAGTCCGGGATGATATTATTCACCGGACAGGCGTTATGACAGAAGGGTATTCCGCAATCCATACAACGCGCGCCTTGCAGGGTCAAGGCATCTTCTGTCAGCGGTATCATGAACTCCTGATAATTGGTAACCCGATCTGAAATCGGCGCATAGACCCTATCCTGGCGAGGATATTCCATAAAACCTGTCGGCTTACCCATGATTACTGCTCCCCCTTGGCCATAGAGTCCGCCGCCTTTCTTTCTGCCTGCATCTCATGCAAGGCCCGGCGGTATTCTACTGGCATAACCTTTACAAACTTTGGCAGATAGTCATTCCAGTTCTCCAGAATCTCCCGAGCCCTGCTGCTATCTGTATAGTGCATATGTTTCTCAATAAGCTGTTTCAGCCTGATGGCGTCGTGACGCGTCATGTCGTGACTGACATCCACTCTGCCGTGAGTCTCCAGATCACCTCCCATATGCTCCATCACCTCCATGGCCTCATCCTCGGCTGCGATCGGCTCCAACTCCACCATAGATAGATTACAACGCTGCCCGAAACCTCCATCTTCATCCAGAACATAGGCGATACCACCACTCATGCCAGCAGCGAAATTGCGTCCTGTACTACCCAGCACCACCGCAATACCGCCTGTCATATATTCACAGCCATGGTCGCCTACGCCCTCCACTACAGCAGTGGCGCCTGAATTACGCACACAGAAGCGCTCACCTGCCACGCCACGGAAATAGCACTCACCACTGATTGCCCCATAGAGAACGGTGTTGCCAACTATGATGTTCTCTTCTGGTACCAGATTACTCTCAGCTGGCGGATAGATAACCAAGCGCCCGCCGGAGAGACCCTTTCCTACATAATCGTTACCTTCGCCGGCAAGCTCGATGGTCACGCCTTTGGCCACCCAGGCTCCAAAACTCTGGCCCGCCGTGCCCTTGGCCTTGATGTAGATGGTGTCATCCGGAAGACCTGCATGGCCGTAACGCTTGGCCACCTCACCTGAGAGCATGGTGCCGAAGGTACGGTTGTAGTTATATATATCGGTCTCTATCTGAACTGCCACGCCCTTCTCCAGGGCCGGCATGGCCTGCTTAATCATCTCATGGTCCAAGGCTTTATCCAGACCATGGTCCTGCTCCTCGCAGTTGTAGATGGCAACCTCCGGCCCCACTTCCGGCTTATGCAGCAGACGGGAATAGTCCAGGCCCTGGGCCTTCCAGTGTTCTATGGCCTGGCGCATCTCCAATCTATCACGCTGACCAATCATCTCGCTGAAAGTACGGAAACCAAGCTTCGCCATCAACTCTCTCACCTCTTCCGCAACAAAGAAGAAGTAGTTGATAACATGCTCCGGCTTACCGGTAAAACGTTTGCGCAGTTCAGGGTCCTGTGTGGCCACACCCACTGGGCATGTGTTGAGATGACACTTACGCATCATGATGCAACCTTCAACGATAAGGGGCGCGGTAGCGAAACCGATCTCGTCCGCACCCAGCAGTGCGGCAATCACCACATCCCTACCGGTACGCATACCGCCGTCTGCCTGCACCGCAATACGTCCGCGCAGTCGGTTCATAACCAGGGTCTGATGGGTCTCCGCCAGACCTATCTCCCAGGGAGAACCGGCATGTTTGATCGAGGTGAGGGGGGATGCACCTGTTCCACCATCGTAGCCGGAGATGGTCACATGATCTGCGTGGGCCTTGGAGACCCCGGCCGCCACCGTACCCACACCCACCTCGGATACCAACTTCACAGATATACGGGCCCTGGGGTTGGCATTTTTCAGGTCATGTATCAGCTGCGCCAAGTCCTCAATAGAGTATATGTCGTGATGGGGTGGAGGCGAGATAAGTCCGACACCCGGGGTGGAGTGACGCACTCGGGCAATCTGCTGATTTACCTTGTGTCCAGGTAGTTGACCGCCTTCGCCCGGCTTGGCGCCTTGGGCCATCTTGATCTGGATATCGTCGGAATTCACCAGATACTCCACGGTCACGCCAAAGCGTCCCGACGCCACCTGCTTGATAGCGGAACGTCTGGGGTTTATTGATCCATCTTCCATCGGCGTGAAACGCTCTGGTTCCTCACCACCCTCACCGGTATTAGACTTGCCGCCGATCTTGTTCATGGCCATAGCCAGCGTAGAGTGTGCCTCCATAGAGATGGAGCCGAATGACATGGCGCCGGTGGCAAACCTCTTTACTATCTCTGATGCCGGCTCCACCTCTTCCAGTGGCAGCGGATCTCTGGTCCACTTAAATTCAAATAGCCCACGGAGGGTAAGCAGTCTTTCATTCTGCTCATTTATCAAACGGGAAAATTCTGCGAAGGTCTTGGCATCGTTGGCCCTGGTGGCGTGTTGTAGTTTGGAGATGGTATCAGAGGTCCAAATATGGTCCTCACCCCGTATGCGCTGAGCGTAGTCGCCACCAACATCCAGGGCATCACGATATATAGGTGCATCGCCAAATGCGTTACGGTGCCAACGCACCGCCTCTTCAGCGATCTCTCTCAGGCCAATACCCTCAATAGTGGTCGCGGTGCCGGTGAAATATTTATCCACCAATTCTGTTGACAGGCCCACGGCGTCGAAGATTTGGGCTCCACAATATGACTGATAGGTAGAGATACCCATTTTGGACATGACCTTGAGCAGACCCTTACCCACGGCCTTTTTATACCGCATCAATACTTCTCTTTCACTCACCTCGTCTTTGAGTTGATGTCTCAACTTGGCGATAGTGTCCAATGCCACATAGGGGTTGATGGCCTCAGCTCCATAACCTGCCAACACTGCGAAGTGGTGTACTTCACGCGCGGCACCGGTCTCAACCACCAGACCGGATGAGGTGCGCAAACCCGCACGCACCAGGTGATGATGGACTGCTGCCGTAGCCAATAGAACAGGTATGGCGATGTGATCAGCATCCATGTTGCGATCAGATATGATCAATATGTTATAACCTTCACGTACGGCTTTCTCGGCTGTCTCACACAGGCCAGTCAGGGCAGGCTCTAAACCATCAGCGCCCTGATCCGCGGGATAGCAGATACTGGCTGTAAAGGTACGGAATGCACCCTTAGTCAAGGCATCGATACAGCGTACCCGGGCCAGACTGGTGTTGGTGATCAATGGGCTGGTCACCTCCAACCTCTTCTGCGCGGAGGTTTGGTCTAGTTCCAGGAGGTTCGGTCGCGGGCCTATTTGCGACACCAGAGACATAACCAGATCCTCCCTGATCGGATCGATCGGTGGATTGGTGACCTGAGCAAAGGTCTGCTTGAAATAGTTGAACAGTGGTTTAGGTTTGCTGGATAGCACCGCCAACGGGTTATCCGCTCCCATGGAGCCGATCGCCTCTTGACCGGTTGCCGCCATAGGCATCATAAGGATCTTGATATCTTCCTGGGTATAACCGAACGCCTGCTGTCTCTTCAGCAATGTCTCGTCATCCGGAGCCATGGGGGAAACAGTCACCGGCAGGTCGCGCACCATGATTTGGGTCTCATTCAGCCACTGCTGATATGGCCGTTTAGACGCAAGCTCTGCTTTGATCTCCTCATCGTCAATGATGCGTCCCTTCTCCATATCGATGAGCAGCATCTTGCCAGGTTGCAGACGCCATTTTTTGACTATCTTCTCTTCCGGAATGGTAAGAACACCCATCTCTGACGCCATGACCACCATATTGTCATCGGTGATTAGATAACGAGCGGGACGCAATCCATTTCTGTCTAGGGTGGCACCAATCTGACGTCCATCTGTGAAGGCCACTGCTGCCGGTCCATCCCATGGTTCCATCAATGCTGAGTGATATTCATAAAAGGCGCGTCTAGCCGGATCCATAAGAGGATTTTCGTGCCAGGCCTCAGGTATCAGAAGCATCATGGCATGGGCCAGTGAGTATCCGCCCTGCACCAGAAGCTCCAGGGCATTATCGAAACATGCCGAATCGGACTGACCCTCAGGAATCAGGGGCCAGACCTTATCCAGATCTTCGCCCAACACCTCGGAGAACATGGTGTGCCTGCGAGCGGCCATCCAGTTTACATTGCCACGCAGGGTATTGATCTCGCCGTTATGGGCGATCATGCGAAACGGCTGGGCCAGATCCCAAGTGGGGAAGGTGTTGGTTGAGAAACGCTGGTGTACCAATGCCAGGGCGCTGATCACGCGCTCATCCACCAGATCACTGTAGAAGACACCCACCTGGTTGGCCAACAACATGCCCTTGTATAGCAAAACCCGCGAGGACATGGATGTTACATAGAAGGTCTTGTTGTTATCAGACTCGCGTATCTCGTTCTCGATCTGTTTGCGGATAACAAACAATTTACGTTCGAAGGAGTCCTGATCAGGACAGCTTGAACCTCGACCGATAAAGATCTGACGGATTACTGGTTCACACTCCTTTACCGTCTCTCCCAGGCCTTCATTGTCTACAGGCACATCACGCCAACCAAGGAACTTCTGCCCTTCGGCTGCAATGTAGTATGCCACCTTCTCTTCGCACTGCTTACGGGCAGACTCCCCCTGCGGGAGGAATACCATGCCAACGCCATATTCGCCAACAGGCGGAAGCTCAAAGCCAACCTCCGCGCGTAAAAACTCATCTGGAATCTGCATCAGAAGTCCAGCGCCATCACCCGCCAACGGATCAGCGCCTACTGCGCCGCGGTGGGTCAGATTCTTAAGTATCTCCAGTCCTTGAAGGACAATCTTGTGACTTTTTACTCCCTTAATGTCTGCTATAAAGCCAACTCCACAGGCGTCATGTTCATTATTCGGATCGTACAATCCTTGCTTGGTTGGTAAAACCCCTGGGGCCATTGCAAACCTCATCTTCTACTGGGCCGGCTACCACATAGTGAGATACCGGCAATATTAAAAAATACAATACGCGTCTGCAGCCATGCACACGGCCACAATAACCAAATAGCCTGGAAATCAGCCAAATTTAGTCACACAGAACAGCGTAGGATAATAGAGTTGAGCTCTCTAGGCCAGAGCCAACGGAACTTTTTTCACTTATTCTGATTTAATCGATTTTATTTTACCTAGACCTTATATCTTTTTGAACCGACCCTATTGTTCGCAGCCAAACACCTGTTTTAACTAAACTTTCTGGTAGTTTGGCGCGTGCCTCAACGGCCCTGCCTCTCGTCGAATAGGCCCCATACAACACGGGGAACCACGGCAAACCATTACGCACTGTACGGTAATATGCGATATGTCCCGACAAGGAATGACGCCTGACAAATTCGGCAACCCCCTTTTCATCCTGAAGACCAACAATCTGGATGGTGTAACTGGATGGACTCTGCTTAAGTAGCCACTCTTCCCGCAGAAATCCACTCGATCCTGTTTTTGATGATACCTTAGTTGGCCTCTTAGGAGTGACCGCCGATTTGTCTTTGATACTATTGGAGGAATCTTGGTTTACTTTTTGCGTTGGAATCTCTTTTTGAACCAACATTGTGGACCTATCTTCCACGGGCGCCGGCGTTGGAAGAGGCTTTTTCTGGGATAATTCTGAGTTAACCTCTACAGATTTTTGCGGTTCTTTGATTGCCGGAACAGACTTGGCCGGTATAGCTATAGGTTTGTCTGGTGTTTTCTTGACCTCTTTATCTACCTCTTTATCTACCTCTTTTTTAACCTTTGATGATAAATCAGGTTTTTCAACCTGTTGTACTTGGGTGCCTGGCCCTTTTTTCTCTACCTCTTGTGGTTTCTCAGCCTTGAGCGCAGGAACTGTGGTTACAGCCTTGCCGATCTTGGGCTCTTCTACCTTCTGTTTATTAGCCAAAACTTTTACCGATTGCTCAGCCTTTCTTTCAGGCAGCGACACAGTTCTATCTGCTTTTACTGGCAACTTCTTCTCATCGGGCTTTGACTCTGCAGCAGGCTTTGGCTCGGTCTGTATGCTAACCATTTCCGGTTGAGGAGAGTGGTTTAATGGCTCTATTACTACCTCATCTATCTTCTTTTCCATTTCATCGGCAATAGAACCTAGATCAGCCTTCTCGCCTTCAACTATTTCCAAATCGCTGGGAGCGGCCTTGCTTACTCCTTTTTCTTCGGTAACCTCATGCTCAGAGATATCATTCTCTTCAACGAAATCTGGAAGAGGAAGGGTCACAGAGTCTCCTGTCGAAGCCTGATCCTCGTGCTTTGAAACAGGCACCTTATCTTCACCAGAGAATATTGCGTTAATATCATTTTGATATACCAAGATAAGCATCACTACAAGCGAGGCTATCACACCACCAATAAGGCTCTTTGCGGAAAAGTAGTCACGCAGATTGATGATTGCCGGTGTTTTCTTGGCTGAATCAATAAGGTGTTGGGCCTGATCCTTGATCAGCCCTGGAGACCCCCCGGCTTCATAATGAATCTTCTCTATCTGGGACGATGTAAGAGGTGGAAGTGAATCTGAACCATCTTCTGCCAACAGGTGTTCCAGATAGAGACCTGTCTGGTCCAGTGTAAACTCTGGCATATCCAGCAACTGAAGTGATTGTAGATTCATCACCCGCAGTTGCGGAGTCTTTAGTAGATCATCTATCTCATGCTCGGCAAAAAGCAGTACCTGCGCCAGTGGCGTATCGCCATGCCCCCTCTCATGCAACCTCAGCAGTGTAATGATGCTGGCCTCCGGCAACAGGTGTGCATCATCAACTATTATCACAGGCAGGAACCCATCTTGCCGCAGTGTATCGAAATGCCTGATCAAATCATCCATCAGGCTATCTCTTGTATCATCCTGATCGAACAGATCGGCCAGATCAGCCAACAAAGCATCAGGTTGCAGCATTACATCGGCGCAAATCTCTACGGGTATCCAGTTTTCAGGGGCCAGATCCAACAGATGCTGAATGAATGTGGTTTTACCCATTCCTTCAGCGCCTCTTACTAAAGGGATGAGATTGCTATTTTCAGTCAGATGCCTTAGAAGATCCGCTCTTTGGGAAAGCTCAGGACTAGCGAAATATGTATCCGTCTTGACTGGTCCATCATCATGTATCAAATTTGTCGTTTCGCTCGGAGACATGATTTTGATCTCTTTGTCAGTATGAGTTCAGGGTAGCTTGTAACTTGCCTAAATCAAACTTGTCTGTGACGAAAGATCTGCCTATTCCTTTCATCAGCACTAATCTTAGATTGCCATCTTGAACCTTTTTGTCAACGGCCATAAGCTCCATGATGCGATCTGGATCAAGATCACCCGGGGGCGCGATGGGCAAACCTGACTTTGCTATCAGAGCAGCGATTCGCCCCTCTTCCTCTGCGGTCATCCATCCATGCTCCTTCGAGACTCTGGCCGCCATACACATACCCGCTGCAACCGCCTCGCCATGTAGCCATCCGCCATATCCTATGCCTGTCTCTATCGCGTGCCCAAAGGTGTGTCCAAGATTTAGCAGCGCACGGGCTCCGGCCTCAAGCTCATCAGAAGCAACTATCTTGGCCTTGTTGATGCACGACCGTTCGATAGCAAATGCCAGGGCGTGTGGATCGCGTGCCAGCATGGACTCAATGTTCTCTTCCAGCCATTCGAACAATTCAAGATCATCAATCAATCCGTATTTGATTACTTCTGCTATTCCAGCTGAGAGTTGTCGGTCATCCAGTGTATTCACTGAATCCGTATCGGCAATTACGCACTGGGGCTGATGAAATGCCCCTATCATGTTCTTACCCAGAGGGTGATTTACCCCTGTTTTGCCACCCACTGAGGAATCGACCTGCGCCAGAAGTGTCGTCGGTACCTGGATAAAATTTATTCCGCGCTGATAGCTAGCAGCGGCAAAACCGGCCATATCACCAACAACCCCTCCTCCAAGCGCCACGATCGTACACTGCCGACTAAATCTGTTATTTAGCAAGGTATCAAATATAGTCTGCCATACATCCAAGGTCTTAAATTTTTCACCATCCGGCAGAATAACTGTCTCACACCGGAGTTGCGTGAGAGCGGCAACCACCTTATCCAGATAAAGTGGTGCTACCGTATTATTGCTAACCACCAAAACCTGCTTGCCATGGACATGATCTAAATAAAATTCGGGGCTACCCAGGATTCCGGCTCCTATATATATAGGGTATGAGCGATCGCCCAGCTCGACCTTTACTATTTTTATTTTTCTCGCTTGCATAATTCAGTTTATTTCACCCAGCCTCTTTTCTATCTCCCGAGCCACTACCACTGCGTTACGCTTTTCCGTCGACACCACAAGGTCGGCCATCTCACGATAGATCGGTTCGCGCTCTTCCATCAGGCTCTGTAGTTTACTCATCGGATCATCTGTCTGTAATAACGGGCGGTTACGATCCTGTCTGGTTCTATCGTACTGCTGTTCTGGTGAGCATGATAGGTAGACCACAACTCCTCTTGCAGAAAGACATCGTCGATTGTCCGGATCTAACACTACGCCTCCGCCTGTTGCCAACACGAAACCGGTATTATTTGTCAACTCCTCAACCACAGCTTTTTCCCTATCCCTAAACCCCTCTTCGCCCTCAAAATCAAATATTGTGGGAATGTCCACCCCTGTCCTACGTTGAATCTCGTGATCTGTATCAGCAAACTCCATCCTCAATAACTTAGCCAACTGACGTCCGATAGTACTCTTGCCCACTCCCATGGGGCCGATCAGAAAGATATTTTTGGGTTTTTGTATCATCTTTATCAGGTAACATTGATTACGAAAATGACAGATTACTTCAGCAACAGAAGAAAACCATTGGCGTCATTGTGACAAAACACAAAAGGGTGTGCCAGCAGACACACCCTTTTATAGGCCCAAAATCTGGCTGAGCAAATTAGCCAAGATCAACGCATTCCGAGTGTCTCCTTCAAGATCTTCGGCGTAACAAATATCAGTAATTCTGAGTTTTCATCCTGCTCAGCCTCCTGTTTGAACAGAAAACCTACGTAAGGAAGATCACCGAAGAATGGTATCCTCTCGGAGCTCTTACTGCGTGTGCGCTCAAATACACCACCCAAAACCACAGTTTCCCCATTATCTACCAAAACTGAGGTTGTTATCTCGCGAGTATCAACCGGAGGTACTCCTAAAACAGATCTGGAAAAATCAGGATTATCCTTGTTGATCTTAAGATCCATTATTACATGATCATCAGGTGTGATCTGTGGGGTCACCTCTAACTGTAAAACCGCTTCTTTGAATGATACCGTAGTCGCGCCACTGGAGCTGGCCTCCTGATATGGTACCTCTACGCCGGCCTTGATAATGGCCTTATTGCGATCAGATGTGACCACTCTTGGGCTGGAGATAACTTCACCTTTACCCTCTTGTTGCATGGCGGAAAGCTCTAACTGCAGTAAAAATGAACCTATCTTGCCCATGAAGAGGTTTATTGCACCTCCCCTACTGTCGCCTAAAGTCTGCGGCAGGTTAACCAGTAAATTTCGCGTATCATCATCAGCATCCCAAATGCCTACGTTTCCGTTACCGCCCATAAAATCGCCGGCATCCCAAGTTTCGGCCACGGTCCCCTTGATACCGCCAGCAACCATGATTTCATTTCCAGCCAGCTTCTCGGTATATGATTGGTTAAACCCGAAACGTACGCCGATATCCTTGGCAAAGTCATCGTTAGCTATGACAACGCGACTTTCTACCAGCACCTGGCGTACTGGGATATCCAGCTTCTTAACTAAACGGCTGATGTCTTCGAGTTTGTTTAACGTATCACGCACCAGTAGGGTGTTAGTACGCTCATCCACCGTTACATTTCCACGCCCGGGGGTTAACAGCTGATTCTCTTCAGACTTAAGAAGCGCAGCTATATCAGCGGCCTTAGCATAATTAACCTGGATATATTCTGAACGCAGCGGCGCCAGTTCTTCTATCTGCTTTTGCGATTCAAGCTCCAGCTTTTCTCGCGCGGCAATCTCTTCTGTAGGAGCCACCATTATTACGTTGTCATGCTTGCGCATGGAAAGACCCTTGGCCTTCAGGATAATATCCAAAGCCTGATCCCAAGGAACATTCTGCAAACGCAAGGTAATAGAACCGGTAACGCTATCGCTGGTCACCAGATTAAGATTGGTAAAATCCGCCAATAACTGCAGGACCGCCCGCACCTCAATCTGCTGAAAATTCAACGATAGTCTTTCACCTGTGTAGACTAGGCGCTCTTTCTGTAACTGTTCCTTCTCCGCTGGTGATAACGGCCTAAATTCAATAGCAAACAGGTTGTTTGCCTGATACGCAAGATGCTCAAAATCTCCATCCGATGTTATCTCGATATGAACGTTGTCATCCTTAGATGTAACCTCGAACATCTTAACTGGAGTCGCAAAATCACCCACATCAAACTTCCGCATAAATTTTTCCGGGAGAGATGCATCGATAAAGTCCAATACAACCTTGCCACCTTCTTCCCTCAGATCGGCTACTATCGACGGGTCGCTTAAGGTTATAAGTATCTTTCCCTCCCCATCATCGCCACGGCGGAAATCTACTTGCTCTATTCCTTTTTTGGAAACTGGAGGCAATGCCTTGCTAGGTCCCTGCCCTGCCATGGTTTTTGCTGGCTTTGCAGCAGCAACCTGAGCACTGCCCGCATTTATCCGCACCATAACTTGGTTACCTGCAACCTTAACTTCATGAGTGGCTGCATCTGCCAAATTGATTACTACGCGAGTTCTATCCCCTGCTTCAACGGCAGTTATACTTCTTACCATGCCAATTCCAACGGACTGTGATTTCTTCGCCAGTGCGCTCCTCATGCCCTGCAAATCAATCGCAATTCGAGCAGGGCTTTCGGTAGAGAAGCTATTAGGCAGCGCCACCGGATCCTGCGCGGTCAATGTTATCTCGACAACATTTCCAGGCAAAGACGAAACGCTTATGTCCTGTAATACATTGCCTGCAGCAAGGGCAAAGTTTGACATGCTCAAAGCCAGAGTTGCCAGCAAGAACCAAGCAGCCAACCTGAACAGGTTCGGCCTCATCCTAACTTTTTCACCATATTGTTCCGATGATGTACTAACGAATGAATGTTTCATCATTGATCCCCTGACTTATTCGCTCAGTGATACCGACGCCTGTCTTTCCGTAAAACCTCGAGGTTTTTTTGGAATGATCTCCGTCAACTCAATCTTGTCTTCTGTAATACTGGTAATCTGGCCATGGTTCTGCCCCATGTAGTTACCTACCTTAACTTTGTAGATAGTCTTATCTGCAGTTTTCACCAAACCCCAGACCGTATCGTTCAGGTCAACCGTACCGACCATCCTGATACTATCCAGAGGAAACTGCTCCAACTCCTCTTTACGGCGGTTGGGATCAGGAGTGAGTCCTCCTTCCTCCTGCGCCACCTCTTCAGCATCTGACTCCTGAGTAGGCATAAATGGATTACGTCGATCACCAGGTATATACACAAAGGTTTCAATCTGTTTGATCTCTGGCAATGGCTCAATACGCCCTGGTTTTCTTGCCTTAACCTTTTTCACAAACTGCCTTAGATCCTGCATGCCATCATCGCCACAGGACACCACGAGAGAGAGCACGCCAAGGGCCAGCAATATCCTTGTACTAACAGATAACGCCCTACTCATTTTCCACCCTCCTCGTCCAGATAACGGTAGGTCTTTGCTACGGCTTGAAGTACCAATTTACCGCCTGGGGCTATTGCCGCACCCTTTCCACCTCCCCCCTGAGGAGAAATGCGTACATCGTGAATGGTCACGATACGAGGCAAAGCCGCAAGACCGCTTATAAATTCGCCAAACTCATGATAATCCCCAAGCACCTTAATATTGATTGGCAGCTCTGCATAAAACTCTTTCGCCACCTCGCCTGCGGGATCAAACAGTTCAAACTCCAGTCCGGCAGCCAACCCTGTCTGGGATACGTCCACCAACAAATCCGCCACTTCTGATTTGTTGGGTAGTTGCTGCAGCATGGCATTGAATGACTGCCGCATCTCCTTAAGCTGCTTTTTATAGTTCTCCAGGTTTGCGGCTTTGCGCTGTTTATCTTCGAACTCTTTTCTTAGCACAAGCTCCTGCTTTTCAACCTTTTCCAGAGCAAGCAGTTGATCTTCCGTATCCAGATAGTACCAAGCTACTCCCAACAGGATGCACAACAACAGGGCAACTATACCCTTGGCCGCAATAGGCCAATCCCCTATGTCAGACAGTTCTAGATTATTCAGATCATCAAAAGTCATTTCGCGCCTCCTTTTGGAGCCACATCTTCTTCGGCCGCTGCGTTCTTATTAATCTGCTTGACTTGCAGGGTAAAGTGACTAAATCCGGTGCCGGTTTTATCTTTATTCTCTATAACCTGAAGAGATGGAAATCCTAGCCAGCTAGAGGCATCCACATTACGCATATAAGATGAGACCCTGGCATTAGATTGTGCTCTGCCATTGATTGTCACTTCCTTGCCTCTCTGCGTTACTTCTGTCAAATATGCGCCTTCGGGGGTCCTGGTCACCAACTCATCAAGTAGATGCACGATTTCAGGGCGACTGCTTTGTAACTCCTGGATTATATTGATCCTGGCCAGTAGCTTTGCCTTGGTCTTTTCTAGATCCTTAATCTCTTTGATTTTGCTGTCCATCAACGCAATCTCTTGTTTAAGAAAACCGTTGCGCGCATTCTGATGGTCAATCATCCCTGATATGTGTATATGAACATAAACACCCAGCAGTAATGTAAAAAACAGGGCGCCAGCGATCATCACTCCAAATTCACGTTGGCGCTGTTTCCGAAGTTCCTCTCGCCATGGTAAAAGATTAATCCGTGCCATTTCAGTCAAAGCTCCTCAATGCCAAACCGCAGGCGATCATTAATGATGGCGCATCATTACTCAGGCTCTGTGGTTTAACGTTAGACGAAACAGACATGTTGCTAAATGGATTCGAAATAATGGTGGGCGTACCAACCTTCTCCTCCACCAGCTCATCGATCGCAGGAATGGAAGCACAACCTCCAGCCAGTACAATGTGGTCTACACTATTGTGCGCACTAGAAGAGAAAAAGAACTGCAGAGACCTGCTAACTTGCTGTGCTAACGCCTCTTTAAATGGCTCCAAAACCTCGGATACATAGTTGTCTGGTAAACCACCCTGCCGCTTCGCCATTCCGGCCTCTTCCTGAGAAAGTCCATAGCGTCGCTGAATCTCTTCTGTAAGCTGCTTACCGCCAAAACTCTGCTCTCTTGTATAGATGATCTTATTGTTGTGCATGACATTCAGCGCAGTATTGGTTGCGCCAATATCAACTATGGCGATTGTTTGATCAACACCGAAATCTGGCAGCTGTTCAGTTATGAGAGAAAAGGCGTTTTCCATAGCATAGGCCTCAACATCCACTACAGCGGCGGTCAAGCCAGCGAGCTCCAGGGCAGACACGCGATTTTCCACATTCTCACTACGAGAGGCTGCCAGAAGCACATCCACCATCTCAGGATTCTTTTCATTAGGCCCGAATACCTCAAAATCGATATTGACCTCTTCCAGTGGATAAGGGATATATTGATCCGCCTCAAGCTGAATCTGATTCTCCATCTCCGACTCGGAGAGAGAAGCTGGCATTGTGATGATCTTTGTAATTACTGCAGAGCCGGAAACCGCTACCGCAGCCTGCTTGGCACGACTACCTGAACGACGCACCACATTCCTGATAGCCTCACCAACAGCATCCACATCTGCAATATTCTTTTCTACCACGGCATCAGTTGGAAGCACTTCCACCGCGTAGCGCTCCACCCTGAAACGGGTACCAGTTCTGCCGCCGGAACGGCTCAACTCCAGCAACTTTACTGCCGTTGAACTTATGTCCAGACCAAGAACCGGGCTATGGCTGGTTCCTAAAAAGGGTAACATATAGCTGTCCTTCCCCAATAATTACCATACTAGAATATAACTTAAATAAATCTCTTTAACAAGTTTGCTTAACTATATAGCAGTAAATGATTTTTTTGTAAAACACTTTATTGATAAAAGCCTGCATCGTTCACAAAATCAAGTTGGCTTAGTTTTGGAGAATGATTGATAATGTTCCTTTATCGCCCAGGGAATAATAGAAATTCGTATCTATGAAATGGCTGTTTAAGATCATAAAAGGCCTGCTGAGCCTAATAATGCTCGGACTTACTATCGGCACATTCGCTCTAGTTGCTGTATACCTGCACCTTGAACCCAAACTCCCATCCATTGAAAATCTCAGGGAAGTGGAGCTCCAAGTTCCACTAAGGGTCTACACCAGAGATCAACTGCTGATGGCTGAGTTTGGTGAAAAACGACGTACTCCTTTGATATATAACCAAATTCCTCAACCAGTGATTCAGGCGTTTCTGGCAGCTGAGGACGACCGCTTCTTTCATCACCCAGGCGTTGACTACCGAGGCATCCTGCGAGCTGCCGTGCAACTGATACTAACCGGTAGGCGTAGCCAGGGGGGCAGCACAATAACCATGCAGGTCGCACGCAACTTCTATCTCAGCAGCAAGAAGACCTTTACTCGCAAGATAAACGAGATCCTGCTATCCCTCAGGATAGAGGGGGAACTAACTAAAGAAGAGATCCTGGAGCTATACCTTAATAAGATATATCTGGGCAATCGCTCTTATGGAGTGGGAGCAGCCGCTGAAGTCTATTACGGAAAACACCTGCATGAACTAAATCTTGCCCAGGTAGCCATGATAGCCGGCCTACCCAAGGCACCATCAAGATTTAACCCTATCGTCAACCCGACCAGAGCCCTGCAGCGAAGAGACTATGTTTTGAACCGTATGGCAAAACTGGGATACATATCGGAGAAAATGCTGGCCGAAGCACTTAAACAACCTGTAACTGCTGAGCTACACGGCTCTCAAACCGAGGTTGATGCGCCATACATAGCAGAAATGGTCCGTTCTGAAATGGTGCAAAGATTTGGTGATCAAGCCTACACCGAAGGCTATCGAGTCTATACAACCATAGATAAGAAATCCCAGATCGCCGCCGATTCCGCTCTACGTCAAACCTTGATTGAATATGATCTCAGACATGGATATAGGGGGGCCGAGCAGAACTTTGAGATACCCCAGGAGGCCGAAGATACCATATTAGATCAGTTCCTTCAGGATATACGGGAAGTAGGCCACCTTATTCCGGCGCTGGTCACAGGCATCAATGAAAAGACGGCCAATATATATCTCGGCGAAGGCGTGCATGCCCAAATAGAATGGGACGGCCTAAGCTGGGCTAGGCGCTATATAAATGAAAATCGAGAGGGCAAAGCCCCAACAAAAACCGCAGACATACTGAAGATCGGTGATTTGATTCGCGTAATAAGGATCTCTGAGAAGGATAAGACCAAATGGCAGCTGTCCCAAATTCCTGCCATACAAGGCGCGCTGGTAGCCCTGGATCCAAACAATGGCGCTATACATGCCCTGGTGGGAGGTTTTGATTACTACTTAAGTAAATTCAACAGGGTGATACAGGCCAAGCGGCAACCAGGATCCGGCTTCAAAGCCTTCATCTATTCAGCCGCTCTTGAAGCAGGATTTACCGCCGCAAGCATCATCAATGATGCCCCTATAGTAATCAATGACTTTCGATTGGAGACCGAATGGCGCCCACAAAACTACAGCGGGAGATTCTATGGCCCGACTCGCTTGCGTCATGCCCTGACCAATTCCAGAAACCTAGTATCAATCCGACTGTTGCGCTCCATGGGCATGGAGCACGCTCTAAATCATGCCAAGCTGTTTGGGTTTGATCCCGATGACCTACCCAAAAAACTCTCACTTGCCCTCGGCAGCGGAACAGTCACACCGCTGCAAATGGCCAAAGGATATGCAATCCTGGCAAATGGCGGCTTCAGAGTAGAACCATATTTCATCCAAAAGATAATAGATGGCAGACAAGAAACCATTTTTGAGGCCCAGCCCCTTCGGGTCTGTGTAGAATGTCCTCAATCCGCTACACTAAACGACCAAGGCAAGCCCATCTACCCAGCTAATGCATCGCCAGGTGTAGCTCCACGGGTTATCTCTCCGCAAAACTATTTTTTGATGAACTCCATGATGCGCGATGTCATTCAGCATGGTACCGCAACCAAGGCTAAGATTCTGGGACGCAAAGATATCGCCGGCAAGACCGGGACAACTAATGATCAACGCGACGCCTGGTTCAACGGCTTCAACCGCAACCATGTGGCAGTTGTCTGGGTTGGTTTTGACTCATCAGCCCCACTCGGACACAAGGAGGTAGGCGGAGAGGCCGCGCTCCCCGCCTGGATAAAATATATGCAAGTGGTGTTAAAAGGCACTAAAGAACAACCCCTGGATATGCCGACCGACATGACGGCCATCCTTATCGACCCCAAATCGGGCCGGCCCGCCCCTCCATGGCAAAAGGATGCAATAACCGAATACTTCCGCACAGAATATGCCCCTGATGTCCCCAACTTTGACAACCCCGATGTTTTCAGTCGTCTTCCTGAAAACAGGGAAGACGCTAAAGAGCTCTTTTAGCCTAATAGACCTCACATGGCTCAACCCAAAAACGGAGACAGGATGCGTGCACTCATCACGTTTGAGGCGGCCCGTATTATCCATGACCTCGGACGACGTGATTACAATACAGCGCGCATAAAGGCTGCCCAACGCCTAGGGTGTAAAGATCAGAAGAGACTGCCCAGCAATACCGAGATCCAGCAGGCACTGATCGAATATCAAAAAATCTTCCTTGCCAACGATCAACCACGCATTATCGATGATCTACGCAAGCTCGCCCATGAGGCCATGACACACCTAAGTCAATTTTCGCCGCGATTGGTGGGGGGTCTCCTCGGTGGTGATGCTGACTCAACTAGCCCTATACAGCTTCATCTGTTCTCAGAATCCCCCGAGCTAATAGCCATGCACTTATTAGATAGTGGGATTCCTTACCAGGAATCTGACAAGACACTATTCTTCACCAAAAGTAGAAAACAGAAGCAACCTGTCTTTAGATTCTACTCGGGAGAAACTGAGGTGGAACTAATCTGGTTTCCTTCCGGGAGCATTGGACACCCCCCTCTTTCGGCAATAGACCAAAAGCCAGAAAAGAGGGTTTCTCTTACCCAGTTAAAGAGCATGATAAAGCAAGAATAGGGATCGCTTTATAACCTATACCAGCGAACATATTTCAATAACCCTCACTACTCATACAGAAAAGTAAGAATGGCATCGAAATTGTTTATTAGTAATATCTAATATTGCATTAAATAATCGGTACACTGCAAAGACATACTATTAGTATATTCAAATTTAAAAATTAAATATCTCCCGTACCATTAACCACTGCTAATAATGACAGGTACCAGGCAACACCAATTGCACATTAATCAGCCTTATAGCACAGGAAGATGCCCGTGCTTTGCCTCCTTCGGGAGTTGAGACATAAACGGCGATAAACCTATTCAGGAGTAACAATAATGCAAATTACTGGAATGTATTGGGGATCAAAGCTCCTCAAGTACGTTGACTTTCCAACCTCAGAAGTGCTGGGCCCAGAAGCCACTGCCGAAGAGATAAAGGATCTTATCGCCCGTAAGGGAGAGGTCTTCATAAAGCCCATGTTTAAGGGTGGCGTGGGCAAGAAGGGCAAGGCCGGACTGCTTGGACGTGCCAAAGACCTCTCTACCGCTATGAGGGAGAAATCCCGGTTATACTTCGCCGAACACTTTCACAACAACACCTATTCCAAGGCTGAAGGTGTGACCTTTGAAGGCGCCGTACCGTCCGATTATGAGATCTATTTCTCTCTCACCGACAGCACTGAATTCCGCGCTCCCATGATAACGCTCACTCATCACGGCGGCATGGAGATCGAAGAGCTTCCTCCCGAGAAGATCGCCCGCATCCCGTTTGATCCGCTGACCGGACTCAAGGGCTTCGTCATCTCCAACGCCCTGCGCAAGATCGGTGCTCCGAAAGAGCTGGTCAGCCCCCTGGTACAGAACCTGCCAAAGCTGTGGGACCTGTTCCACAACTACGGTATGACCACACTGGAGCTGAACCCGATCCGCATGCAGAGCAACAAGAAGGGTAGACTGCTCCCAGTGGCTTGCGACTTCAAGTGCGCCTTTGACGGGGATGATCCCAACTCATCCCGCCTGGGACTGCCGGATGACCTGGACGCATCCAGCTACTCCGATTTCGAACAGGAGGTAAACTCTCTGCGCACCTATCAGGGGCAATCAGATGTGTTCGTCATCAACGAGACCGGAACCATCACCGCCATGACCTTCGGCGGCGGCGCCAACGCCCTAGTGACCGAACTGTTGGGAGATGCAGCCACCATCTCATCCGACTTCGGCGGCAACCCACCCTACGAAAAGATGCACGACATCAGCCGTATCGTTTACAAATACTGGCTGAAGCAATCCAACGTGCTGTTCATCATCGGCGGTAAGGCCAACAACACCGACATATATGAGACCTTCCGCGCCATGGCCGACGCCCTGCGTGATTACTTCAATCAAAACGGTCCTATACCTTTATATGTGGTGGTAGGCCGTGGCGGCCCCAACCTGATCCGCGGCATGGGCTATATGAAGGACACCCTGGACTCCCTGGGTCTGCCCTATCAGATCTTTGGCCACGACTCCGCCATGAGTGAGGTGGTGAACTATGCCCAGAAGGCTGACGAGTGGATGCGAGAAGCTGGGCGTAAGCTGGTCGCGGACAAACTAGGCATTGAACTGGATTCTGAACTTGAGAACAGTTTCCTAGGCAGGGCCGGTGCAGAAAAATTAGAAACCAAAGAGACAGAGAGGACATAAGCATGCATCCCCAAGGCGTAGAAAAGTTTCAACATTATTACGTAGGCATCGACTCTCTGGCAGAACTCGCTACCCGTGAAGACCGTGTCTGTGTACTCAACATAACCGGTGGCGAGAGCCGCGGTGTAACACCTACCAGCCATGAATATTCCGGTGGCAACGTTGTCTGCGGTACCGCACCTGGTCGCTCCG
>JBNKEE010000060.1:0-35883 GCA_050288625.1 Sedimenticolaceae bacterium
TTCCTGGTTGGATATATCAACCCCTGCTTCCTGCATCACCGCAATGGCGCGCGGGTTTTTGCCGTGGGCCTCTATGCCTGCGGATTGCACTTGGAGTCGGTTGTCGGCAAGCTCGCGTGCCCAACCCTCGGCCATCTGGGAGCGGCAGGAGTTGCCGGTGCAGAGGAATAACAGTTTCATCATGGTGAAACCATTATATATGTTGCACCGCGGATTTATATGGATGAGTGTGGTTCGGGTTGGAACAGTAAATGTTTGGGAGTGATCCTTGGGCTGTGTGTATCCTTGATCGTCCGCTGTTTTCTCGAGATATCTTTGTTGCCCAGTGATTCTGCGGCGGTAAATAGCGCTGGCTGTATCTGCGGGAACATTATGCCGATATTTTGCTGGTCGCTCCAGATAACAAGTCCTGGCACCGTACTTATATAGCCATCAATATCTATTGAGAGTTCCAGTAGCATGCCGTTGGGAACGGTCAGCTTGTCCGTACTCAGCAGCATCCCATACGGGGTGATGTTTTCGGCCTTGGACATTATGTGGCGGTCACGGTGCATAATGTGGATATCGACATCGGCCTCTATATTCATGCGTTGATGAAAGCGCTTCTCTATCGTCATATTCTTGGTTCTCCTCGTGGTTATTGTTGAATATAAAGTGTGATTCATTACTGTTTCAGTGATATGACATCTCAGTGAAGATTTTGTTATGTGACCCCAGTCCCAAGTTACTCGTCTTCTGTGCAGAGTTCGGGTGAGAATTTGACGGTGACGATCCTGAGTAGTGTCAGCATAGTGATTACCCCCATGCTCAGCACTACCTCGGTGACGGTATAATCACGGTACCAGAGGCTGATTAGTTCCCCGATCAACACCACCAGGGCGGCATCAAGTATCAGTGTGACCTTTACCCGGCCTAGCTCCAGGTATGATTGCAGGGTACGGACCAGTTCCAGGATGGCCAGTATGATCACCACGTCGATGATGATCTTTTCCGCCTCATGCCCCCATTCTCCGGTAACGGCTGCTATGAGGTGTTTCATCAAACTGAAGATACCAGTGGCTAGCCATAGGCTCAGACATATCATCAATATTCCAATCAGTACCCTGACCATTAGCGTGTAGAAGTTAGGGCTCATAATAAAAGCGGGGAAAGCATGTCTTTGTGTCTTGACGTTTTCCATATCTGGCTTCTCCTTAATAGTCAGAGAGGCCATGATAGATATGAATCGTTACGTCAATGTGACGTGATTATGAGGATTGTGTTTTTGTAATCATGTATGGGCTATGGGTCCTTAGTCGAAAAACGGGGCCCTAAGGCCCCGTTTGATTACTCAGATTCTAAATTCTACTAATTTAGAATTTGTGGATGATCCCTAGAGAAAATGCGTCCCAATCTCTGTTTACAACATCATTATCAAAATCTGAATAAGTGGCATAGACTTTTGTGCGACTGCTAAGTTTATGATCAACGCCGATAGTCCACTGTTCAGCATCAACAAACACGTTGGCTGCAGCCACTGCGTCATCATTGTTTATGAGATCAGACATCTCGCCATATGCTATTTTGAAGGTGTTGTTGCCGGCGGTGTAACTGGCGGACAACTGCCAGGATTTGCCATCATCATCTAGCCCTAGACCACTAAGTTCGTCCATCTGGCGGGCTTCATATATATAGCCAACGTGGAAACCGTTAGCGGTGTAACCCAGACCAAGACGCCACTTGTCATAGTCAAAATCGTCTGTGATTGCACCCAAACCATAAAGAGCATTTACATATTCACCGCTGATACCCTCGTAGGCCAAAGAGGCGAAGAAGGGACCGTTCTCATATTTAGCTGCTATGGAAGTAGCTTCAATACCATCTGCGGTCAGGCTGGCTGACGGCTGAACAATAGCTGCCACAAAGGAGAATCCATTCCAGTTCGGGCTCATATAGAATACAGCATCTGAAGTGCGAATATCATCGAACCCTAGCTGATTATAATCACCAATGCTGTCACCGAACATTTCCAGGCTGGAGGTTGAGCTCTTGTAAGGAGTATCAACCTGACCAATCCCGACCACACCCCAGCTGCCGGCCAAGGCCAGGAAGGTGTTACGGTTATTGCGAACGTTACCCAGATCATCTGCAGCAATGCCGAACTCCATCTGAAACAGGGCACTCAGGCCGTTACCCAGATCTTCGGATCCCTTGATTCCAAACCTTGAGCTGTGGCTATTTACGGCAGATCCATCATATCCGTCAGCTTCGCTATCGTTCCCAGTACCTGGAATTGAGCAGGAGGTAGCGCCTGTTACATATGTATCACAGAAATCACTATCGTAGTCGATGCTGTCCACACTGTAGTGCAGCTTACCGTATACGGTTACATCTGCAATTGCCGCCATAGGTGCTGCAATTGCGGTGGCAACTGTGGCTGCTAAAAGCTGTTTTTTCATTTGTTGACTCCAAAATATTTTTTTAGGAGTCGCTATCATATGGTTCATGTGTTACAGGCTTATTTCTGTAATGTTAAATGCTACATGTTGTAAATATGTTGATTGCACTTTCCTTAATGCTTCTCTATATAACGCTTTCTTTTTGATTCTTTGATCTTGCTGATGTCGACCAAAAGAAATCCGTCCGTACAGCCGGAGAAATCATGGTCTATCCCGAAATCCAGGAAATTGACGCCACCCTCTTCACACAGATCAGAGTACTGCTTATACAGAGTAGGAATGCTCATGTCCTGCATGGAAAGCCTATTCTTTAGCTCTTTTACGTCATGGTTGAAATCATCACCTTTGAAGATATCTCGAAACTCTTTCAGGGACTGCTCGCTGAATTGACATGGATTGTTTGAGGTAACCAGTTTCTGTGGGTGTCTGAAATATGTTCCATAAAAATAGACCAGCATATCTCTTGCCGCAGTTGAGTAGTTGGCGCTGATGCTTACCGGACCGAACAGGTATCTGATCTCCGGGTGGTGCCTTAGATAGGCCCCCAGACCTTGCCATAGATAATCCAACGCCCGTGTGCCCCAATAACCTGGCTGGACAAAACTTCGCCCCAACTCCAGGGAGTTTTCCAGATATGCGTGAAAGGATTGGTTAAACTGGAACAGGGTTGCTGAATAGAACCCATCTTTACCGATCTTATTTAATATATGGTTACCCTCGCCCAGACGATAGGCGCCTACAATCTCCAAGGCCTCATTATCCCAAAGCACCAGTTGCTTGTAATACTGGTCATAAATATCAAGATCACGTCGAGCGCCGGTGCCCTCTCCAACCTTACGAAAACTTACCTCGCGTAGTCTGCCGATCTCGCGTATCACACTCGACTCAGGAGACCAGTCAATCAGGATGATCTGTTTGCCATCACTGGTTTCACCCAACAATTCACCTGCGCGCAACTCCTGTTTTAGCGTCTGACGTGACTCTGGATGTGCTATCCCCTTTTCGGTCTGAAAAAGTCCTTTCTTCTTCCCTGCCAGACGATACAGATGCTTACGCAACATCTGCGCCACCGTTTTATTTCTGAGGCCACTCTGCTCAAGATATCTAATGGGTATAAGCTCTCCCACGCGAAATCCGATTACATTTGCCCGCTGGCGAAATATTTCCTGCATCAGGAACAAGGCGGAAAGCGGTTTGGATAGCATGGATATGCTGTAGAACCAGGAGGAATTACGCGCATCTATATGCACCGGGAGGACAGGTGCCGCGGTACGTTTGGCAAACTGCAGAAAACCATGTTTCCATTTTCCATCGCGTACCCCGTTGGGGCGCAACCTTGAGACCTCGCCTGCAGGAAAGAGTATCAAGGCTTCATCCCGTTCCAGGCAAGCAAGGATTTTTTTTACGCTGCTTTTTTTGGTAGCGCCGTTAATGTTGTCTACAGCTAACAACATCTCCTTGAGTGGTTGCAGTGCGGCAAGCATGTCATTTGCAATCACCTTTACATCCTTGCGTACACTTCCTACCATGCGTATCAGTGACAGTGCATCCAGCGCACCTAAGGGATGATTTGCAACTATCACTACCCTGCCGGTCGGGGGTATGTTTTCCAGGTCATTCCTGGATACGGTGTAGTCGAGATCAAAGTACTCCAATACCTTTTCTATAAAATCCAGACCGGCAAGACCCTTATGTTCCTCGAGAAATCTGTTGGTCTCTTTTTCGTGAAACAAAAGACGCAGCAGACTTATGGTGGGTCTGGTTATCAGTTTCGGTTTGTTTGCAACTAAGGTCGGGAATCGCTCGGTTATTACTTGTTCGATACTCAGCATATGACTGTCTCTCGTTATGTTTGCAGAGAACAGTACAAGCTTTATGTTGCAGTTGGTTTACAGTTTGATTATGGAATTATTATTTTTACGCCAAAGCGAAATCTGCCTGGGTGATGTTGGAGAGGAATTGATCTACCGAATGATCCCAAGAAAACCCTTCAGCGAATCTGCGGCAGTTTGTTGGTTTCACTCTCAGTGCGTTCTTTACAGCGTTATTGAGATCATTATCGATCCATCCGTTTTTACCGTTAATGATGAGATCGATAGGACCCGGTACTGGGTAGGCCGCCACCGGCACACCGCAGGCCATGGCCTCAATCAAAACCAGCCCAAAGGTGTCAGTGCGGCTGGGAAACACCATTACATCGGCCGCAGCGACCCTGTCTACTAGATCTTGCCCGGAGTGAAAACCGTGGAATACTGCATCCGGGTAGCGCAATTTAAGCTGTTCTAGCTCGGGTCCGTCTCCAATCACGTGTTTTTCGCATTTAACATCAAGGTTTAGGAACTCTTCTATATTTTTTTCGACGGCAACCCGTCCCACATAGGCTAGTATTGGTCTGTTTTTGATCTTTAGTTTATGCGCATCCGGTTTGAACAGTTGCAGATCAACCCCGCGCGACCAATGCGCCAGGTTGTTGAAACCTCTGCTGTGCAAGAGTTTGCGCATTGACTCTGTAGCCACCATGGTGCGGCATGCCCCTGAGTGGAACCACTTTAGATACCTGTATGACAACGCCAACGGGATGGGTAGACGCATGCGTAGATATTCCGGGAACTGTGTGTGATAGGCAGTGGTAAACTTCCAGCCATTTGATGCGCAACATAGACGAGCCCAAAGGCCAAGTGGACCCTCTGTTGCTATATGGATAACATCCGGCGCGATCTCTGTTATACGAGTGCTGATCTTAGACTTTGAGGTTATGGCCAATCTTATCTCGTGATAACCAGGCATAGGGATGGACCTGAAGCCTGATGGTTCCAGTATCTCAATCTCATGCCCTCTGGATCTTAGGATGTTTATGGTGGTGCTTAAGGTGCGGACAACGCCGTTAATCTGTGGATACCAGGCGTCTGTCACAATCAGAATTCGCATTTAGCTCTTCCCGGTCTAGTAGTGTCAGTGAGTCTTCAACCCAGCGGATCAACTTAAACTCTCCGTCCTCGGTCTCAGCAATGGAAGTGCAGCTCTCCACCCAGTCGCCGCAGTTTATGTAGACCAGGTCTTCATAGTTGGCGATGGTTGCGTGGTGGATATGGCCGCATATGACCCCATCGACTTTCTTCTCCTTGGCTGTTCTGATTACCGCATCCTGATAGCTGCCTATGTAACTGACCGCATCTTTGACCCGCTGCTTGAGATATCTAGCCAAGGACCAATAGCGCAGGCCGAGACGTCCGCGTATAGAGTTCAGCGATCGATTCATCCACAGCAGGAAGTCATAGGCTTCGCTCCCCAGATGGGCCAGCCAGCGATTGTTCATTACGACGCAGTCAAACTCATCGCCGTGCAGCACCAGCATCCTGCGTCCGTCTTTTGTCGTATGAACCGCTTCCAATCTGATCTCTATGCCGCCGAAACAGGTCTGGTGATACTCCTTGACCAGTTCGTCGTGATTGCCCGGGATATAGATAACCTTGGTTCCGCTCTCGGCCTTTTCGATAATCATCTTGAGGACATTTGCCTGCATGGATGTCCAACGACCGCCCTTGCGAAGTTTCCAGAAATCGATAATGTCCCCCACCAGATAGAGGTACTCCGATTCTGTATGCTGCAGAAAGTCGATAAGGTAGTCCGCTCTGGAGTCACGCAGACCAAGATGGATGTCCGATAAAAATATACTTCTATAGGTCAATGGCGCTGTCATGCTTTACTCCAACCTTGAGTTGGCGCCATTTCAACCGATCATTATTACAATAGTGTGTCTAGTCTTTTACAGTTTGAAGAAGGGTAAATAAGGCAATGTCTAGTCTGAAAGCGCGGCCAGTAGCATGCGTAGGGCCTGTCCCCTGTGGCTAAGTTGATTCTTGGTCTCCGGAGCCAACTCGGCGGAAGAGCAGTTTTGGTCTGGCACGAAAAACAGTGGGTCGTAGCCGAAGCCGTTCTCTCCGCTGGGGGCGTGTAGGATCCTTCCTTCCCAGGTACCCTGGCAGATGATCGGGGTAGGGTCGTCGGCGTGACGCATATATACCATCAGACACTGAAATCGGGCGCTGCGTTCAGCGTCATGTACGCCCTGTAGCTGTTCCAGCAGCTTCGCGTTGTTGTCCTGGTCGTTGCACCCCTCCCCGGCGAAGCGGGCAGAATAGATACCGGGAGCGCCTTTCAGTGCGTCTACCTCCAATCCAGAATCATCAGCGATGGCGGGCAAGCCGCTCTCTTTGGCCGCATGACGAGCCTTAAGGATGGCGTTCTCCACAAAGGTAAGTCCGGTCTCATCGATATCCCCGATGCCGAACTCTTTTTGCGGCACTACCTGTATCTTTTGTTCGGCCAGGAGTTGATTGATCTCTCGTACCTTGCCTGCGTTGTTGCTGGCCAGGACGATCTTTTCACCTTGGTGGGTCTGTGGCATTGCGCTTTTCCATTCTCTTAAAGTTGCAGGATTCTACCTGTTTTTCCGGTATCAGGCAGTCCTTCTAGTCAAAATATCAGATATTTGACCGATTTATGGGATCCATGATTAATTCGTCATTCCCGCGTAGGCGGGAATCTATCTGTTTGATTTTCCTGGATCCCCGCCTGCGCGGGGATGACGAAAATGTAAAAATCAGAGGTTCTTTAGAATAAGTCTTATGGGCAACATCTCGCCTCCTGTGTACAATCTTGCTCCATTCACAAATAAGTAAATGAGCTAGATGCTAGAAGTCACGGAACTAGAATGTATACGTGGTGATCGCAGGTTATTCACCGATCTCTCCTTCTCTCTGGAGCAGGGTGAGTTGCTATACCTATATGGCCACAACGGCAGTGGCAAGACCACCCTGATGCGCGCCATCTGCGGCCTGTTTCATCCCACTGCGGGCGAGATTCGTTGGGGTGGCGAGAATATCCGAGATCTGAGCGAAGAGTACACCCGTGAGATTCTATATATAGGACATAAGAACGGCATCAAGGATGATCTCACTGCCCTGGAAAACCTGCGCATCCTCTCCACCTTGGACGGGGTGCATATGACCGAGGAGCAGGCCTGGGATGCCCTGGACCGTATCGGCCTGCGCGGGTTTGAGGACCTGCCGACCCAGGTGCTGTCCCAGGGGCAGAAGCGGCGTGTGGCCCTGGCCCGTCTGCTGGCCCATCAGGCCAGGTTGTGGATCCTGGATGAACCATTCACCGCCCTGGATAAGGAGGCGGTTTCCATGCTGCAGGATGTGATCAGGCAACATGTGGACGGTGGCGGTCTGGCCCTGCTAACCACCCATCAGGAGGTGGACTTGACCGAAGGTCAGGTCAAACGGCTGCAACTGGGAGCAGGAGGACAGGGGCATGCTTGAGACCTTCCTGGCCATAGTAAAACGTGACCTTATCCTGGCCATGCGCCGGCGTTCCGACGTGCTTACCATCCTGTTCTTCTTCATCATCGTGGTGAGTCTGTTCCCGCTGGGAATAGGTCCGGAGATGAAGATCCTGCGCCTGATCGCACCCGGCGTGGTCTGGGTGGCTGCCCTGCTGGCCTCCATGCTGGCGCTGGAGAGGCTGTTTGCCATAGATTTTGCCGACGGCGCCCTGGAGCAGATGCTGCTGACCCCCCAGCCTCTCTCTTTGTTGGTGTTGGGCAAGGTCACAGCCCACTGGCTGGTGACTGGTTTGCCCCTGGTGTTAATGGCCCCGGTCCTGGGTATACAGTATGATCTTTCTGCAGATGGTCTCAGGGTGTTGGTGATAAGCCTGATGATCGGCACGCCGGCCCTGAGTCTGATCGGCGCCATCGGCGCCGCTTTGACCCTGGGGCTGCGTGGCGGTGGGGTGTTGGTTTCCCTGTTGGTATTGCCCCTGACCATACCAGTGTTGATCTTCGGCGCCGGCGCGGTGGAGGCCACGGTATCCGGTCTAGGCGGGGAAGGGCATATATCCATGCTAGCGGCAATTCTGGTATTCTCCCTAGTCTTTGCGCCTCTGGCGGCCTCCGCAGCGCTAAGGGTATCGGTGGAGTAGGTATGTTAATTTAACCGGCAGCGGAACCGAATGGGCTGTCGATAATCATAATCAACTGAAGTAGTAAAGATATACGTATAATGAGTTCCCGCATCGTAAACTGGTTCAAGTATTCATCCCCGGCCACCTTTTATCCCCTGGCCGGGCGCATGATCCCATGGTTTACTTTGGCGGCCGTGCTGTTGCTTGGCGTAGGCCTCTATATGAGCTTCTTCGTGGCCCCTACCGACTACAAACAGGGCGAAGGCTACCGCATCATATTCGTGCATGTTGGTGTCTCCTGGATGTCCATGTTTATCTATGTGGTGATGGCGGCCTGGGCCGGTCTGGGCCTGGTGTTTAACACCAGGGTATCTTCCATGATGGCCACCGCCCTAGCCCCCACCGGGGCTATGTTCACCTTTCTAGCTCTGTGGACCGGGGCACTCTGGGGTAAGCCCATGTGGGGCACCTGGTGGGTGTGGGATGCCCGTCTCACCTCGGAGCTGATATTGCTGTTCCTGTATCTGGGGTTTATCGCTCTGCAGTCTGCTATTGACGACCATCGCCGGGCCGATCGGGCCGGGGCCATCCTGGCCCTGGTGGGTGTGGTGAATATCCCTATCATCTATTATTCGGTGCAGTGGTGGAACACGCTGCATCAGGGCGCTTCCGTTGCCGTTAGCGGCAAATCCAGCATGGAAGAGGTTATGCTCTGGGCCATGCTGATAATGACCCTGGGTTTTTGGGCCTACGCCATTGCTGTGGTTCTGGCCCGGGTACGCTGCATCATCCTGGAGCGGGAACGTGATACCACCTGGGTGCGCGAGCTGGAGGGGCCTTAAATGAGCGTCTCTGAATTCTTCTATATGGGTGGTTACGCCCTCTATGTGTGGGGATCGTTCGGCGCGGTCCTGCTGTTGATGATATTAGAGCCTATGTTGTTAAAAGGCCGCAGGCGCAATATCCTGAAGCGGATAGCCCGTATGGCCAGGATTGATGCTGGAGAGAAGTAGATGAAGGCGAGGCATAAGCGGTTTGGGTTTCTGGTGGCTGGAATGATCGGTCTTGGGTTGGCTGCATGGTTTGTATTCAACGCCCTGGACAGCAATCTCTCATACTATTTTTCTCCTACTGAGGTGGCCCAGAACAAGGCCCCCAAGGACCATATCTTCCGTCTGGGCGGGCTGGTGGAAAAAGATACCCTGCAGCGTGGTCAGGAGCTGACGGTGCGTTTCGTTGTTACCGATATGCAGAATCGCGTAAACGTCAGCTATACTGGCATCCTGCCGGATCTGTTCCAGGAGGGACAGGGGGTGATCGCACAGGGTCGTCTCGGACCTGATGGCGTATTTGTTGCTGACGAGGTGCTGGCCAAGCACGATGAAAACTATATGCCGCCGGAGGTGGCTGAGTCGTTGGAGAAGGCCCAGAAACAGAAAGAAGGGGCCATGAAGTGATACCAGAAATAGGCCAGATGGCGCTGATCCTGGCGCTGTGTATGGCGCTGATTCAGGCGCTGTTTCCTATCGCGGGGGCATACAGGGGCGTTTCTTCATGGGTTGCTCTGGCCCAGCCAGCCGCTATGGGGCAACTGCTGTTTATGGGTATTGCATACGCCTGTCTCACCTATGGCTTTCTGAGTCATGACTTTTCCATTCGTTATGTGGCGACAAACTCTAATACCGCGCTGCCCACCCTGTATCTGATCAGCGGTGTCTGGGGTGCCCATGAGGGTTCGCTGCTGTTCTGGGCGTTGACTCTGTCACTATGGACCACGGTGGTAACACTGTTCAGTCGTAGTGTGCCAGAGGTTATGGTGGCACGGGTTGTGGGGGTGATGGGAATAGTCAGTGTGGGTTTTTTGCTATTCATGCTGTTTACCTCAAATCCATTTAATCGTCTGCCGAATCCGCCTATGGAGGGACGGGATCTCAACCCGTTGTTGCAAGATCCTGGTCTGGCCATCCATCCTCCCATGCTCTACATGGGTTATGTGGGTTTCTCCGTGGCCTTTGCCTTTGCTATTGCCGCTATGTTGAGCGGTCGTCTGGATGCGGCTTGGGCGCGCTGGTCCCGGCCATGGACCAATGTGGCCTGGGTGTTTCTGACCCTGGGTATAGTGCTTGGTAGCTGGTGGGCATATTACGAACTGGGCTGGGGTGGCTGGTGGTTCTGGGACCCGGTGGAGAATGCGTCCTTTATGCCGTGGATCGTGGGCACCGCCCTGATTCACTCTCTGGCGGTAACCGAGAAACGCGGGGCCTTCAAGGCCTGGACCGTGTTGTTGGCGATCTTCGCCTTCTCTCTTAGTCTATTGGGAACATTTCTGGTGCGTTCCGGTGTATTGAGTTCGGTGCACGCATTTGCCACCGATCCCTCACGAGGTGTATTTATCCTACTGTTTCTGTCGTTTGTGATCGGCGGCTCCCTATTGCTCTACTCCTGGCGGGCCTCCCAGATACGCAGTTCTGTCCACTTCAGCATGGTATCAAGGGAGACCGGGCTTCTGCTGAATAATGTTATTCTGGTGGTTATAGCCAGCAGTATACTGCTGGGTACCCTCTATCCTCTGGTGCTGGACGCGCTGGGTGTGGGCAAGATCTCGGTGGGTCCTCCATATTTCAATAGTGTGTTCATACCTCTTGCTGTGCCTTTGGCTTTCCTGGTGGGCGTGGGCGCGCTTGCGCGCTGGAAGCAGGAGAGCGGTATGGCTCTGGCACGTAAACTCATATTGCCTCTTATAATAAGTGTGGCCGGAGGTCTGGCCCTTACCCTGTTTACCTTACCCTTCTTTACCTGGGGAGCAACCCTTGGTCTGGTGCTGGCTATATGGGTATTTTTGACCACGGCGTTATGGGTAAAAGAACAGGGCGGTGTTGCTGGGTCATTCAAAAACATCAGCCGTGCTGGTTGGGGTATGTTCTTCGGTCATCTGGGGGTGGCGGTATTTATCGTGGGACTAGCCCTTACCTCAATCTATAGCCAGGAGAAGGATCTGCGCATAGAACAAGGACAGAGTTACCAATTGGGGGGTTACGATTTTCTGTTCAAAGGTGCGGAGAGGACCAGGGGACCAAACTATCTTGCGGATAGAGGAGAAGTGGTTATCAGCAAGGACGGTAAGGTCGTGACCAGGCTCTATCCGGAAAAACGAAACTATAGTAGCGGTATGCCCATGACAGAGGCTGGGATTGATGCTGGCCTGACCCGCGATCTGTTCGTGGCTCTGGGGGAGCCTCTGGGGAAAGAGGGTGCGTGGAGCTTACGCATCTATCACAAACCATTTGTACGCTGGATCTGGCTGGGTGGTTTGTTGATGGCTCTGGGTGGACTTCTTGCCGCTTTGGATAAGAGATATTTCAGGTTGGCCCGTAAGGCGCGCCGTGACGTGCAAACAAATGAGACCGAGGCGACAGCATGAAGACACGATACCTGATCCCGTTCGGCATATTTATGGCTATCATGGCTACCTTTGTGTTGGGTCTCTACAAGATGAAAGAGGATCCAAATTTTACCCGCAATGTCCCCTCGGTATTGATCGGTAAAAAGGCGCCGGAAATCGTATTGCCAAACCTGTTTGACCTGAATCAGACAGTTGAGTCCAAATCCTTGCTGGGACAGGTATGGGTGTTAAACGTTTGGGGAACCTGGTGTCCTGAATGCTGGCGCGAGCATGGCTACCTGGTCAATCTGTCCAAGAATGAAGGTGTAAAGTTCTTCGGTATTGATTGGCGTGATGACGCCGAGGCCGCCAAGAGGATGTTGTCGGAAAAAGGTAATCCGTTTGTCGCCGTAGGTTTCGATCTGGATAGCAAGGCCATAATGAATTGGGGCGTCTATGGTGCGCCAGAGACCTTTGTGATCGACAAGAAAGGCATGATACGTTGGAAACATACCGGCGCTCTGAACCCACAGGTGTGGCATGATGAGCTTAAGCCCCTGTTGCAGAAACTGGAGAAGGAGTGATGAGACGTCTATCCCTTCTATTACTGTTACTGCTGCCCGTGCACTGCTTCGCCAATATCGAGGCTTATAGTTTTGATGATCCGGAAAAAGAGGCGCGTTACCATAAGCTGATTACCGAGCTGCGCTGTGTGGTGTGTGTAAGCCAGAATATCGCCGACTCCAATGCCGAACTGGCCCAGGACCTGCGTCGCCAGACTTATGAAATGATACAGAATGGAGCCAGTAACGAACAGATCGTTACCTTCATGGTGCAGCGTTATGGAGATTTTGTCCTCTATCGTCCACCGCTAAAGCCATCAACCATGGTGTTGTGGATAGGTCCGTTCATTATCTTTTTCATTGGCTTGATTGTCCTGATCATATTTATCCGGCGCCGTAACAGGGAACCAGAGGTGGAGTTGACCCACGAGGAACATGCGCGGGCTCAAAGCCTGCTAGATAACGATAGCTGAATATAGGGCCTTATCTTGGAAATAGTATGACGATCTTTACCATAATTACCGTTGTCATGATCTTGCTGGCCCTGGCCATACTGGCTCCGGCGCTTTTGCGTAAACGGGAGATGGCCACTTCTGATCGAGATGAACAGAATGTGATGATTGCCCGTGAACGTTTACAGGAGATGGAGAACGATCTGGTTGAAAAGAAGATCAGTCAGGAGGAGTTTGATCAGGCCAAGATGGAGCTGGAGCAAGCGCTGCTGCTTGATCTGAAAAAGGAAGATGGGCCGGATAAAATGACCAACGGTCCTGGCAGGCTGACTCTTGGTGGAATAGCAGTGGCTATACCTGTGATAGCGATCATAATGTACGCCATGCTGGGTGCGCCGCAGATGCTAGGGTTTGATGCTGCAAAACAGACATCCCACGATTCTAATAGATCCGGTCCGCCGCCCTCCGTAGATGAGATGCTAGTGGCCATTAAGCAGCGACTAAAAGAGAATCCTGATGATGCTAAAGGTTGGTTTCTTTTGGGTCGTACCTACATGGTGTTGGAGAAGTATAAAGATGCGGTACAGGCCTACGAAACACTTCTAAAGCTCACGGGAGATCAGCCTCCCATCATGCTTGCTTTGGCCGAGGCTCTGACCATGTCTCAACAGGGCAGCATGCGTGGTCGCCCGGCAGAGCTGATCAGAAGGTCCCTCGAAATGGAACCTGAAGATAAGACAGCCTTATGGATGAGTGGCCTGTTAGAGAGTCAACAAGGCAATTATAAAAAGGCGTTGGATAGCTGGCGGCGGTTAGAACCTGCGCTGGCAGACGACAAAGGCGCACAGCAAAAACTCCGGCAATTGATCGCGGAGCTGGAACAAAAGTTGACTGAGAAGACACAAACTCCTTGATTTAGAAAGATATTTATATTCAAGATGTGACGCTTTTGGCCGCTATAATATTGATAGCGGTTAAAGTCCGCAGGTTTGTGGATTATTTGTGTTTTCGAGGTGCTTGAGTTTTGGGTTTGTCTAGAGCTTCGCATTTTTTTATTGTGATCGGTTGTTTACTGGTTGGAACCTTATCTGCAAATGCAGGCAAAGGTCGCGTTGGTGAGCCTCTGCTTCCACTCAAGCCATATAAAAATCTTGATCCTCGTAAAGTCAGTTTAGGAGATCGGCTCTACCACGACGTACGCCTGTCGGCAGATAACACACTTAGTTGCGCCAGTTGTCATGATCTCGCCACCAACGGTTCTGACAGCCTCCCCAGTTCTATTGGGATTGATGATGCCTCTGGTCCTATAAAGGCCCCAACGGTATACAATGCTGCCAATAATTTTGCTCAATTTTGGGATGGGCGTGCCACAACACTGGAGGAACAGGTGGCAGGACCAGTGCACAACCCCATAGAGATGGGTTCCAATTGGGAGCAGGTCCTGGGTAAGCTGAAGAAGGATAGGGAGTTGGTTCAGCTCTTTGAGGATCTCTATCCTGACGGCCTAACCCCCGATAACATCGCTAGCGCCATCGCAGATTTTGAACGTTCCCTCATCACTCTGGATTCTCCTTTTGATCGTTGGTTGAAAGGGGACGATTCTGCCCTGAACGAAAAAGAGCTGCAGGGCTATGACCTATTCAAATCCTATGGCTGTTCCAGCTGTCATCAGGGCCAAAACGTAGGAGGTAATCTTTTCGCATCCATGGGCGCTATTGGAGACTATTTTGGTCAGCGTGGGAAAGAGATAGTCGAAGCAGACCTGGGTCGTTTCAATGTTACGAGAGACGAGATTGATAGACACTTCTTTAAAGTACCAAGTTTGCGGCTTGCGGCGCGTCAGAAGTATTATTTTCACGACTCCAGTCAGACCCGCTTAAAAGACGCCATTAGAATAATGGGGCGTTTCCAGCTTGGTCGTGAGATACCAGAAAATGACATTTCCGCAATTGAGGCATTTCTTCGTTCGTTGGTGGGAATACACCCAAGGATGAAGCCATGAATCTGCATTACTGGCAAAGAAAGCGCCACCTCTTGATAGCAGCGGTGGCGGTTGCGATTGGGCTGTTTTTGGTGATGCAGTCGGCCAATGTAGAGCAGCATACTTTGCATTCCCGTACGCTGCTGCATATGAAGGAGTTGGACGCGCGGCTGGACCGGGACGTGCTGCAGGTTACATCGTTTATCTTGCGTCATTATGACTCTTTGGTGGAGACAGCTAACGATATTCGTCATATGAGCAAGACCCTGCGCGATCCAAAGTATGGGTTTTATACCCATACTGAACCGGCAGTGGATCGAGCTATTGAACGTTATCTGGAGGTGCTGGAACTGAAGTTGGTATTACTGGAGCGCATAAAGTTCCGAGCCTCAGTACTCAGAAATGGGTTGCAATATCTGCCTACTGTAGCAAAAGAGGTGCATAAGTCTGATGGCAAGCTGGAAGATGAGGTGGTTGATCTTCTGAATAGATTGTATAGATACAATCTGTTTCGTAGCACAGAAGAAGGCAGGCTGATTGAAGAAGAGCTAAGGAGGTTAGAAGTCGGTTCCGTCAATCATCCATACAAACAGCTGCTGGATAATATCTTTCTGCACATGCGGGCCAATCTTAGAGAGCGCACGGCTTTAGCGAAACTTAAGGATCGTTTTCTGGCCATCCCTGCATCTCAACGTTATACAGAGCTTACCACTGTCTACGGATCCTTCCATGCCAGCAATATGCAGCGTGCTGAGTGGTTGAGCGTGGGTTTGATGGTATCTACAGTGCTACTGTTGACCCTCTTAGGGTGGTTGCTGCGCTATCTGGACTCCGCTCGTGAAGAGGCACAGAATTCGTGGGATCGATTGAGCGATGCGGTGGAAAGTGTCAATGAAGCCTTTGCCCTGTTTGGTGCGAACGGCAAGCTGATGTTATTCAACCGCAAGTGGCAAGAATTCTACCCCTGGCTGAAGGGGTTGGCTCCTGGCAATACTCTGTTGGAGATGCGCAAGGCAAATGCAGATCACATCCATTACGAGGCGACCGAGAATGGAGGTCCGATCGATAAAGGAGATCTGGAAAACATAAAGGAGAGCTATTACGAGCAGTTGGATGATGGCCGCTGGTATCTGGCAAGTGACGCAGATACCAGTGAAGGTGGGAAGGCCTGCGTCCGGGTCGATATTACGGAATCCAAACGGATTGAGTTGGACCTTCGTAAGCTGAGCCGCGCTCTGGAACAGAGTCCTGCATCTGTTGTGATTACAGACACCAAAGGCATCATTGAGTACGTCAATCCAAAGTTCGAAGAGATATCCGGGTATAAGGCAGAGGAGGCGATTGGACAGAATCCTCGTATCCTGAAGTCTGGGGACAAGCAGCCCGAAGAGTATAAGGACCTGTGGGAGACTATCTCTGCTGGCGGGGAGTGGAAGGGAGTGTTTCACAATAAGCGCAAAGACGGCAGTATCTACTGGGAGGCCGCATCTATTTCCGGGCTACGTGGTGAGGACGGCGAGATCACTCACTACATCGCCGTCAAGGAGGATATCACCGCTCGTAAACGCGCTGAGGATCAGTTGCGTATGAATGCAACTGTATTTGATACTGCTAGTGAAGGTATCCTGGTTACCGATGCCAACAACAGGATCAAGACAGTGAATCCTGCTTTTACCCGCATCACCGGGTACGAGCCTGAAGATATCATAGGGCAGGATCCGAAGGTGCTCAGTTCCGGTAGACACGAAGCACACTTTTACCGCCAGATGTGGAGTCAGATCAAGAAGCATGGGTTCTGGTCCGGCGAGGTCTGGAATCGTCGTAAAGATGGGAGTGTGTATCCAGAGTGGTTATCCGTCGTTGTGATTAGGGATGATAAGACTGATGAGATCAAAGAGTATGTGGCGGTCTTTTCTGATATCTCGCAACGCAAACAGGACGAAGAGCAGATCAGACGGCAGGCTAACTATGACGCCCTGACCGGACTCCCAAATCGTTCGCTCTTCTTCGATCGTTTAAACCAGGCGGTCATATCTGCACGGCGTGAGGAGGGGCTGCTGGCTTTACTCTTTGTCGATCTCGATCGCTTTAAGGCGGTGAACGACACCTTTGGTCATGTGCTGGGTGACGAAATGTTGCAGGAGGTGGCGGAGAGGCTCAAGGTCTGCGTTCGGGATTCAGATACAGTGGCTCGCTTGGGCGGCGATGAGTTTGTGGTGTTGGCGCACGATATGAGTGAAGTCAACGATGCGGCTCTGGTGGCGGAAAAGATCATCGACCAGATGTCAAAACCGTTCAATGTTGGTGGACGGGAGGTCGCTCTGGGCGCGAGTATAGGAATCACCATATATCCGGAAGATACCAACGATGCCGAAGAGATGATGCGTAACGCCGACATGGCCATGTATCGAGCCAAGGAAGGTGGTCGCAACCGTTATCAGTTTTTTACCGTTGGCATGCAGGAACAGGTTCGGGAGCGTTTGGAGCTGGAGCAGGATCTGCGTCATGCCATAGATAAAGAAGAGTTGACGCTTTATTACCAACCCATTGTTGATTCGCAGTCTGGGACGCCGCGTAGCGTCGAGGCGTTGCTAAGATGGAATCATCCGAAGCGTGGCCTGATCTCTCCGGAGACCTTCATACCTCTTGCAGAGGATGGAGGGCTAATAATTGCGATAGGCAACTGCGTGATGGAGGAGGCATGTCGCCAACTCCGAGAGTGGCGGGATGAGGGCATAAATATTAATGTTTCGGTTAACGTCTCCAGTCGTCAACTTGGTAGAGAGTTCTCTCCCTGGATACTCTCTGGCATGTTGAAGGAGTATGGTGTGCGTGGAGAATGGTTGACCCTTGAGATCACCGAGGGGCTGTTGATGGACGATAGCCCGGAAGTACTAAAATGGTTGAATGGATTTAAGGAACTTGGGGTCGGTCTGTCTATCGATGATTTCGGCACCGGATTCTCTTCTCTTAGTTATCTGAAGCGTTTCCCAGTTGATGTACTCAAGATAGATCGATCGTTTATACGCGGGGTTCCGGATGATGTTGGTGATGTGTCTCTGGTGGAGGCAATACTGGCCATGGGTAAGAGCCTGAATCTCAAGGTTGTGGCGGAAGGGGTTGAAACCAAGCAACAGCTTCAGTTTTTGCGCAAGCGCGGATGTGATCTGCTGCAGGGATTCTATTTTGGTGAACCCATGCGAGAATCGGAACTGAGAGCATGGTTGCTGCAGCAGAGCAAAGTGTCGACTAAATAGCTGTTACTGTTTTTCCAAAGTTTCCCGTTGTGCGTCAATCAACTGCCTTATGCCCAATTGTGCAAGGTTCAGCATGGCGTTCAGCTCATCCTGATTAAAAGCGTGTCCCTCTGCTGTCCCCTGTACCTCAATAAAGTCTCCTGCATCGTTCATAACGATATTCATATCCGTCTCTGCGTTGGAGTCTTCCGCGTAGTCCAGATCTAGCACGGGTGTGCCCTGGTATATCCCCACTGAGACAGATGCGACCATGTTGATGATTGGACTGGAGGTGATCTGACCTGAGGTAAGCAGTGAGCTTATGGCGTCGGAGAGCGCCACAAACGCCCCGGTGATAGATGCAGTTCTGGTGCCGCCATCGGCCTGTATAACATCACAGTCCAGGGTTATGGTGCGTTCTCCCAGGGCAGACAGATCTACAGCGGCCCGCATGGAGCGTCCTATTAAACGTTGGATCTCAAGGGTGCGTCCACCTTGCTTGCCGCGACTGGCCTCGCGTCCCATGCGTTCCCCCGTTGAACGAGGAAGCATTCCGTACTCTGCAGTGACCCAACCTTGCCCATGGCCTCTGAGGAACCCTGGTACCCGGTCTTCAATCGAAGCGGTGCATAACACCTTGGTGTTGCCAAATTCCACCAACACCGAACCTTCGGCATGCATGGTGTAATTGCGCGTTAAATTGATTCGGCGAAGCTGGTCAGGGTTACGGCCGCTTGGTCTCATTATTACTCCTGAGTCTTGTCGTTCTCGAACTGTTCAATGGCAGACTTAAGATCATCCAGTGCCTGCGAGAGGTTCTCTCCCTGAGGTTCCTGGACATCTTTCCTTAATGGTTCTCTTATTTCCTGTTCATCCATATGCCAGCGTAGTGCCAGGGCAGAGACGTTGTCGCTCTCCGGTGATGCCGTCTCAGCAGCATCTCTAACCAGGGCCTCTACGGCCTGGCTGAGAGGGGAGTCACCGCATATCAAGTTTACCATGTTGTCTTCCTGGACGCGGCTCCATAACCCGTCGCTGCACAGCATGATGATATCACCGTCCTTGAGTCTTACAGAACTGTTTACGGTTATTTCGGGAGAGGATATGTTTCCACCCAGGCAACGTGTCACATAGTTGCGTTGAGGGTGCGTTCCCAATTTATCCGCAGATATGATTCCCTGATTCTCCAGATGTTGTACATAGGAGTGGTCAATTGTGCGGTGTAGTACTCCGTTGTTGCGGAATAGATATAACCTGCTGTCACCCGCGTGAGCCCAACGTACCATTCCCTCCTGAATCAAGGCGACCACTGCGGTGGTGCGTGGTTTGATCGGTGGATCGTGGTCCAATCCAAATGCCGTGACATTCTCATGGGCCTTTTGCAGCAGACGATGGAGAAACTCCTTAGGGCTATGTATCGGTTTGTCTGATCGATTGAAAAAGCTTTTACATGTATCGATTAGGATCTGTGCCGCAACCTCTCCCTTGGGGTGCCCTCCCATACCATCGGCCAATCCCAGCAAGATACTTCCATCAGATTCGATTGAGATGTATCTATCCTGGTTGATTCTACGGTCACCCAGTTGGGTCGCTTGCGCTATGAAGCTATTGCTCATCTATTGCTTTCCTTAGCCTGAATTAACTGACTTAATGATGACTCTCCATCAGGCTCTATCTTTTTATAACCGGTTTCACTGATCAGTGCCTGCAACATATCACCGGCGTTTTGCGGACGTAGTAGCGGGTCGATCTCCATAGCCCAGTCGATTATCTCGAGAAGATATGCTGGATAGCGCTTTTTGAACGCCACTGCAGCTGGACGCATATTGTCTTTGGCATGACGCTCTACAGCCGATTGCGGCGATTTACCATCGATACAGGCGCGCATAGTGGCTCCAATGGAGTAGACATCACTCCAGGGCCCCACATAACCAGCTGCATAATATTGTTCGATTGGTGAGAATCCTGCGGTTACAACCTGGGAGCTCTGACGCTTTCTGGTGGTGGCTATTCGATGGGCGGCGCCAAAGTCCAGTAGTAGAGGGTCTCCTCCCGGTCGCAGATGGATGTTGTAAGGCTTGATATCCAGATGCAATTGCCCTTTGTTGTGGACCAGGTTTAGGGCATCAAGGATAGGGGGGAAGACGGTCTTGAGAAATGTAGTGCTGAGTCCGCCTTTACGCCGTTTTATATAGTGCCCAAGGTTCTTGCCATGCTCATAATCCATCACCATATAGGCAGTGTCATAGCAGAGAAAAAAGTTTCTTACATTGACTATGTTTGGATGTTTTAGTGAGGCTAGCGTCTTGGCCTCCTGATAAAAAAGTTTGCGGCCATTGTTCATGGCCGTATGCTGCTCCTCATCGATTACATGTACCCGCAAGTCATTACCGCTTCGGGCAGCCAATTTCTTCGGCATGTACTCTTTTATGACAACATGGTCTTGAGTATCTTCATCTTCGGCCAGATAGATGAGACTGAAGCCGCCGCTACCGATCAGCTTAATGATCGTGTAGCAGTCAATAACTGTCCCCGGCGGGAGGGGTTCTCTCATTTTCTCCATATTGTCTCTATCAAGCTCTGTTCAAGCCGGTTATCATACACTGAATTTGTGATCAATTTTCATTCTCTTGGTGTTTTATGTCCAGGATTAATCAGTTAAGGAATACACAATGATAAACAGCATGACGGCATTTGCGCGCCAGGAATATCGGGATGGACTTGGTAGCTTGGTTTGGGAACTGCGTTCGGTAAATCATAGATACCTTGAGGTTGCTGTTCGTCTCCCAGAAGAGTTTAGGGCAATTGAGCTGAGTGTGCGTGAGTTGGTTTCACAAAAACTTAGTCGCGGCAAGGTGGATTGTAACCTTAGATTTGAACCTGGGTCGGAAGGAACTGCCGGGTTGAAGGTAAATGAGCGACTGGCAGAACAGGTTATAGAGGTGGCTAAGGAGATAGGGCATCTCCTACATGAGGCAGTGCCGCCACGCACCATTGATGTTATGCGCTGGCCAGGCGTGCTGGAGGTGGAGAAGCAGGATTTTACCCCTCTGCAGAAACAGGCTCAGGAGTTGCTTGCAGAATCGCTGGACAGTATGGTCGAGAACCGTGAGCGGGAGGGCGCGAGGCTTGCGGAGCTGATTAAACAACGCTGTGCCTCGTTACAAGAGCAGGTTGAAATGGTAAGAGGGCGTATGCCTGGGGTGTTGGCTGGGATACGTGATCGATTGCATACTAAACTCGACGAGTTGGCAGGTGGGCTGGATGAAGGTAGGCTGGAACAGGAGATGACCATCCTATGCCAGCGTCTGGATGTGGACGAGGAGATGGATCGATTGGAGTCACACCTAAAAGAGGTTGAGCAGGTGTTGGAGCGCGACGAACCGGTAGGGCGTAGATTGGATTTTCTGATGCAGGAGCTAAACCGGGAAGCCAACACGCTGAGCTCCAAGGCAAATGATGCCGAGACCACCAAGGTAGCTGTTGAGATGAAGGTGTTGATAGAACAGATGCGCGAGCAGGTGCAAAATATAGAGTAAAGGCATCTCTGTCTGCTAGAGTTATAAAACTTTATAGTCAATCAAAGGTAACAGATGTCAAAAGGAACCCTGTATATGGTTTCGGCTCCATCCGGAGCCGGGAAAACCAGTCTGCTTAAGGAGCTGCTTGAGCAAGACGAAATGTTACATGTGTCTGTATCATATACAACTCGCCCAATGCGTCCGGGAGAGGAGGATGGCAAGGATTACCATTTTGTGAACCATGAGGCGTTTCTGAGCAAGGTGGAAGACGGCTCTTTCCTGGAACATGCCAGGGTGTTCGATAATTATTATGGAACGGACAGGAAAGAGGTGTGTGAACAGTTGGAACAGGGTTTCGATGTCATATTGGAGATAGATTGGCAGGGGGCCCAGCAGATACGCTCCCAGATGCTTGATACCATATCAATCTTTATTCTGCCTCCATCAGAAGATACCCTGCGTCATCGCCTGGAGGGCAGGGGTCAGGACGATGATGAGGTGATTGCAAGGCGTATGAGCGCGGCCAAGGCCGAGATCTCGCACTATTCGGAATATGACTACCTGGTTATTAATGATGACTTTTCCCAGGCGCTGGATGAACTGAGATCGATAGTAAAATCAAATCGTCTGCACCAGGAGAGGATGTCAGAAGTTATAAAAAAACGCCTGGGGAGCATGATCTCCTAACGCTGGTTCCCGGGTGGGAAATAGTATAATATACAGCGTTTTGCTGCGGACTGGTCCCGTACCGGCCGCCTTGGGTTGAACCTTCCCCTGCCGATGTCACGCGGATTTGGGGTCCACGGAGTACTATAGAATGGCACGAGTAACAGTTGAAGACTGTCTGGAACATGTCGATAACAGATTTGACCTGGTAGTTCTGGCCACTAAGCGCGCAAGACAGTTGGCCAATGGTGTAGAGCCGCTACTGCCATGGGAGAACGATAAGCCGACCGTAATGGCTTTGCGCGAGATTGCAGAGGGACTTATCACTGCGGATAACATCAATCCTAAGGAAGAAGAGATATCCGATGTAGAGGCCGCTGAAGAGGCCCTGATGGCTGCCGGTGAAGAGCTATCAGCCGTGGATCAGCCTAAGGGGCAAGGGTCCGAATAGTTCTTCCTTTCCGTCAGGTTTTTGCAAAAGGTGCATGGCGTAAGTCTGCACCTTTTTTATTTACCACTATGTGTAATGCCCTATCTTGTCTGGGTTTGTTTCTAATAATAACAGTGGTTTATGCGGATTATTTTGACTAATATGGAGATATATAGTGGCTTTCTGGAACCGTCTTCAATATTAATAGTCACTTGGTTTAGGGGAACAAAAAAGCGTGGCGTTGAGGCTAAATTATTAAATGGCGCAAGTAGAGGCTAAAAAGGCAAAACAGACGACCAAGAAGGACGTGTGGTCCAAAGAGGTGGACTCGCGCATAGCCGATCTCTGCGACTATCTTGAGACCTACCTTGAACAGGATCAGATCAAGGAGGTCTATCGAGCATATCTCTACGGGGCCGAACATCATTCTGGCCAGGCAAGAAAATCCGGAGAGCCTTACATTTGCCACCCTCTGGCGGTGGCGCGCATCCTGGCGGAGATGCAAATGGACTATAAATGTCTCATAGGCGCCATACTGCATGACGTCATAGAAGACACTCCTGCCACCAAGAAAAAGCTGACTAAAGAGTTTGATGCCGAAATTGCGGAACTGGTTGATGGTGTCAGCAAGTTGACAAAACTGGATTCCGTTTCCCACGCCGAGGCCCAGGCGGATAATGTGCGCAAGATGTTGCTGGCGATGACCAAGGATATCCGGGTCATACTGATCAAGCTGGCTGATCGTTTGCACAACATGCGCACATTGGATGTAATGCGTTCCGATAAACGCAGACGCATCTCCCACGAGACTTTGGAAATCTATGCGCCGATTGCGAATCGTCTTGGTCTGAATCACATTCGTTTGGAGCTGGAAGAGCTGTGTTTTGCCTCAGCCTGGCCCATGCGTCACAGAGTATTGCACAAATCCGTGATGACCATGCGTGGCAACCGCAAAGAGGTGATGACGAAGATCGAAGACTCTCTACAGCAATGTCTGGAGGAAGAGGGCATTCCCGCCATGGTGCAGAGTAGGGAGAAACATCTCTATAGCATCTATAGGAAGATGAGAGATAAGAAACGTTCGTTTACCGAAGTGGTGGATCTGTTCGGTTTTCGCATCATAGTAGACACGGTAGATACCTGTTACCGCACCCTGGGTATAATACATAACTTTTACAAACCTGTTCCCGGCAGGTTTAAAGACTACATCGCCATACCCAAGGCCAATGGCTATCAATCACTACACACATCTTTAATCGGTTCTCATGGCGTCCTGATAGAGGCGCAGATTCGAACCGAAGAGATGCACGAGATAGCGGAATCAGGTATTGCAGCTCACTGGCAATATAAGACCGAAGAGGAAAATGGTGGCGTAACCAATACCTATGCATCAGACTGGCTGAAGAATCTATTGGATCTACAGAAAGAGGCCGGAAATTCCATGGAATTTCTGGAGAACGTAAAGGTTGATCTATTTCCGGATGAGGTGCATGTATTCACTCCCAAGGGCGGAATCAAGGTTCTGGCCAAGGGAGCCACCGTTATAGACTTTGCCTACGCCGTGCATTCAGATGTGGGTAACCAGTGTGTGGCCGCGCGGGTTGACCGGCAACTGGTGCCACTTAGAACCAAACTTCTTAGCGGACAGACCGTAGAGGTCATCACCGCAGATGGGGCCAGGCCCAATCCATCCTGGCTCGACTTTGTGGTAACAGGCAAGGCGCGAGCCAGCATTCGTGGTTATTTGAAGAATCTGAAGCGCCAGGAGGCGGTGGAGCTTGGCCGCAGAATGCTGGAACGTGGGCTTGAGGCCTATGGAATGACTATAGAGGAGGCTGAAGCGGACGGGATAAAGAGTCTGCTAAAAGACTTCAAGCTCAAGAGTATGAACGATCTATTGGAGAAGATCGGCCTGGGTGATCGCATGGCCCTGCTGGTAGCTCGACGCATCGCCGGTGACCGCAAGGTGGAGCAGGACGAAGAGCCGTTCCCGACCAAAGAGGCGCAACCGCTGGTCATCAGTGGCACCGAGGGAATGGTGGTTAGCTTTGCCAAGTGCTGTCGTGCTATCCCCTGGGACGACATCGTTGCCGTATTTAGTCCGGGCAAAGGTATCGTGGTACATCGTCAAGGCTGTCCTAACCTGGGAGAATTTCGTAAGCAGGGTGAAAACTGGATGGACGTGCGCTGGATGAACGAGATAGAGGGAGAGTTTACTACCGAAGTGGGGGTAGAGGTGGGAAGCAAGCGTGGCGTTCTGGCCACTGTGGCTGCAGCCTTCGCCGAGATGGAGTCGAATATTGAGAATCTGGTGATTGAAGAGAGAGATGGATTCTCGTCAACTCTGGAATTTACCATCAGCGTACGTAATAGAAAGCACTTGGCGCGTATCATCAAGAGATTGCGAGCATTGCCAGAGGTGATGCGTATAACCCGCATGATGGGTTAAGTTTTGCTCCATTCTCCCCTTAGGGGAGAAGTACCCTAAAGGGCATAAAGTCTGGGGATGAGGGGTAATCTCAAACTAATTCAATCCTAACCCTAACCCTCTCCTAATCTTGGGAGGGGGAGATAGTTTGCTGGAAGGAGTACCCTTTGACTAGAGAGATAATAACCACAACCAAAGCACCCCAAGCCATAGGCACCTATTCCCAGGCAGTGAAAAGCGGAAACCGGGTCTACATCTCTGGGCAGATACCGTTGGTACCTGAGACCATGGAACTCATTGAAGGCGATGTTGAGACGCAGATAAGGCGCGTATTCGATAACCTGCAGGCGGTGGCCCGTGCCGCAGGTGGAGATCTGCATGACCTGATCAAGCTGAATGTATATCTGACAGATCTGGCAGACTTTCCGTTGGTCAATCAGGTGATGTCGCAATATTTCACTGAACCATATCCCGCCCGCGCAGCAGTGGGTGTTGCTGCCCTGCCCAAAGGTGCAGCAGTGGAGATGGATGGGGTGATGGAACTGTAATGTGACATCAAAATAGGCCTTCCTGGCCTATTTGCTGTGCGCCCATAAAAAATGCGGGCGGGCGTGTGAACCTGCTGGATTCTTATGAACTTAATTGGCCTGTCGCCAGGTTTCTAGTCGCCTGTAACGGTTACAGTCACCTGCCGGTTATGGGAGCGGGTACGGTGTTCCCACAGATAGATCCCCTGCCAGGTACCTAAGGCGCTTCTGCCGTTGTTGATAGGTATAGTCAGATCCATTTTGCTCAGGATAGAGCGAATGTGTGCAGGCATGTCGTCCGGTCCTTCCATGGTGTGGTCAAACATGGGGTCACCATCCGGTACCAGTTTCGCCATAAACTGTTCAAGGTCGGTCCTTACCGAGGGGTCCGCGTTTTCGCACAGTACCAAAGACGCGCTGGTGTGATGAATAAATATATGGCATAGGCCGGTGTTGACCCCGGAGCGCGCTATGATCTGTTCCACCTCGCGGGTGATCTCATAGGTGCCACGACCGCGGGTGCTGGTTTGGAAACACTCTTGATACACTTAGACTTCGCCGATCTTTTCTCGGATGGAATCCATCTTGCCCTGTAGTCGGTTATCCTTGCCTTTGCGTATATCGATTTTCAATGATGAGTAGACGCGGTTGCAACCGGCCAGTTCCAGGGTATTGTATGCGACCTGCACCAGGCCAAGCGCTTGCAGTAGATCATCTGTTTCTATGATGGTTCCCATGGATGTAAGCTGGTAGCTCATGCCGCTGTCGCGAACCACCTTTATCACCTGGCTTACGTAATCACTGACGCTTTCTCCTTTGTCAGTAGGGAACATGGCGAACTCTAACAGTACAGACATTATGGCACCTCCGGGGATTTCGCTGTCTAAAATCATTATTACAGTTATGTGTTGATCAATGCAAAACCACCGCTGGGTATATAAATTATGAGATTGTGGTCGATCCATCCAAAATATCTTGATGCCAGGGGTCTGGTGGCCCTATGGAGGGAGGCCCTGTTGGCTCAGGCGGTATTGGCAGGCAAGACCAGTGGGTACAGAAATCATCCTCAGCTCAACAGATTCAGAATGACTGATGATCCCATGGAGTCCATATCGACCTACCTGTGGGGCGTGTATCGGGAGTCGTTACAGCGTGGCTATGATTTTGATATCGCCAGGATCTCCCATCATGTAGGACGACAGCGCATGGATGTGACCAGAGGCCAGGTTGCATACGAGATGGAGCATTTGAAAAACAAACTTAAGACGAGAGATATTGCGGCCTTCAACAAAATAGATACTGTGCGGATAATAAAGCCGCATCCTATGTTTGATCTGGTTACAGGTGGGATAGAGGATTGGGAAGTAATAGCCTGACCACAACAAGTCAGACCATTACATCTCTTTCATATATACTATGAAAAATACGCTTAGTGTGTGTGGAAATTTATGAGTTGGTCAGAAAAAGAAATTGTAGTCCAGGCGGGTCAACTGCAGCATTTACTTGCCTTGAATGTCAGGACAATCTTTTCCAATTCATTTTTGGCTCTGGTGTTGGCTTTTCTGCTATCGGAATTGTTGCCGCAGTTATCGCTAATGATCTGGACGGTAAGCGTACTGCTGTTCAACCTGGTACGGTTGTTTGTGGGCCAATATTTTCTTAAGCATCCTGCTACTGATCCAAAGATGGTGCATAAGCGCCTGAACATTATGCGAATCGGCATTGTACTGAGTGCCGGGTTATGGGGTTCAAGCATCATACTTATACATGGGGAGGGGTCTCTTCAGCACGAACTGTTTGTTGCCTATATATTCATAGGGTTATCCGCCGGTGCGGCAATGGCCTATTCAATCGATCTCATCAGTGCACTTGCCTTCATTCTTTTAGCAATTGGTCCGCTGGTAATGAATTTCAGTTTTAATAGCGACGCAATATCCATTGGGATATCTGTGGCCGGCTATTTCTACATCATATTTATGATCTCTACTGTCCGGACATCTAATAAAGACTTGAAGGAAGGTGTTGTGTTGCGTGTCGATGCAATTAAAAACGCAGAGGAGATAAAGCAACTCGCATTTTATGATTCTCTTACCAGTTTACCCAATCGTCGTCTATTGTCAGATAGATTGATACATTCATTTTATGCCGCACGTCGCACAGGGAAACGTGGAGCCCTGCTGTATATGGATTTGGATAATTTTAAAGTACTTAACGATACACTGGGCCACGACATGGGCGATATGTTGCTTATGCGGGTTGCGGAACGTTTAAAGCAAAGCGTACGTGAGAGTGATACCGTATCCAGGTTTGGCGGCGACGAATTTGTCGTGTTGTTGGAAAACCTAAATAAAGAGTATCAGTCAGCTCTGAACGAGGTAGATAAAATAACTAAACAGATCCTTACTAACCTGGGTAAACCGTATCAACTGGACGACATCGAATACACCAGTACTCCAAGTATAGGTGTTGCTTTATATGGCGAACACGGCAATACACCGGATGAACTGATCAAGAATGCAGATATCGCTATGTATAAGGCAAAACAATCAGGACGCAACACTGTGTGTGTCTACGATCAAGATGCCATCTAAATACGAATCATTCAAAGACCACTTTTCCGCACTGGCGACCGGCTATAGTAAGTTTCGTCCAATCTACTCCAGAGACCTTTTTAAATACCTAAGCTCCATTTCGTCTGGGCATGATTTAGCCTGGGATTGCGCTACTGGTACCGGACAGGCGGCGGTGGCCCTGACAGATTTCTTTGAAAAAGTTATTGCCACAGATGCAAGTTCGGAACAGATAGGGCAGGCCCCAAAACATCTGTCTGTGGAGTACCGGGTAGCGGTTGCAGAGGACTCCGGACTGGAAGCGTCCAGCGTGGATCTGATAACGGTCGCCCAGGCACTGCACTGGTTTGATATACCACAGTTTATGCAGGAGGCTAAAAGGGCCCTGAAGCCCAGGGGCGTTATTGCGGTCTGGACTTACAACCTGTTTCGGATTGCGCCGGAGATCGATAGCATCGTGGATGATCTGTATTGGAATATCCTCGATGGTTACTGGGCAGAAGAGAGAAGGATGGTTGATAACGGATATGCAGGTTTGGAAATGCCTTTTAGAGAGCTATTTCCCCCACAGTTTAAGATGAACGCAAGCTGGTCATTGGGGCGGTTGATCGGATATCTTGGTACCTGGTCTGCGGTCCGCAACTATCGGGAGAAGACAGGAGATGATGTGATCGTAGAGATCACGCCGCGTTTGGAGCAGTTCTGGGGTGAGGCCGCTCTGGAAAGAGATATATCATGGCCGTTGAATTTGCGGGTTGGAGTGAACGAGTAAACTCAAACGATCATAGCAAAGCCATGATGGCGTAGAGACGTGCCTCGGTACGGCTCAAGACCCAGCCATCAACCCTTACCGATTCACCACGGCGATACTCATTTCTAATCTGGTGATCTAAGTGGTCCGCCATAAGTTCTGGCGTATAACGATCTATATCTCCACCGATGCATTCCAGCAGCAGTCCGATATCAGCTTCGCTCGGATGCTCCTTAAGATAGGCCTGGCCGAATCTTCCGGCTGCCGCTTGGTCTCCAATAGTCTGCGAGAGACGGTGTAAGATCTGGCCGTTGTCGATCCGCGGTTCTCCACACCCCTGGAGTGTCACAGATGCGGTCAATACTGACAACAGTGAGAGGATGAAGTCTCTGCGGGAAAATTTCAGTCTATCGTCACTGGGCATGGCAATATCCTATCTTAAGAGTGGCCGTAGGTGATCGGAGAGCCTTAGGGTCAGCGCCACCAGGGTAAGAGTTGGATTGGATGCGCCGGAAGTAGGAAAGACCGAGCTGCCAGCGATGTAGAGGTTGCTGGTTGTATGCACCTTGCAGTTGCGATCAACCACGCCCTGGCGTGGGTCATCGTGCATGCGGGTGGTGCCCATGTGATGAGAACCGCCTGCTACCTTGTCTGGCCAGCGGCCATCGTCCAGGATATCGATCAACATGCGTCCCATGCCCTGGGCGCCAAACTCCATGGCTAGAGATCTAATGTGCTCAAAGATACTGCGCCGTTCCTGCTCGGTCAGTCTCCAATCGAGGCGAATTTTGCGCAGTCCCAGGGCGTCTTTGCTATCTGCCAGAGTGACGCGGCTGTCGGGGTTCGGTACCTGTTCACAGGCGCAGCCCAGCCCCAGCCAGCGTCCCAGCAGGTTCGGTTGAGACGGGTCGGTCGGATCTATTCCTGCGGTTAGGAAATGCCGGGCCGCCTTGAGCATATCCATGTGGGATCTGCCGTTGATCCACTCTGTTTTTGTATCTGTGTTATAGGCGCCAGCATCGCCCACCATGATGACTGCGTTCAATAACTGTCGTTGCCGTAGGAATTCATAAGTAGGACTGAAGGCGGCATGGGCCGAACGTCCGTCCGCGTACACGCGCCCGCTAAATATCCTGGGTAGACGATTCTGGTCGCCAACCACGATCTGGGCAGGTCCGAGGACATGGGGATGTTCCATAAAGAAGCGACCCACCAGATCGTGTTGATTGCCCAAACCGGCTGGGATAGTTTGATTTGATAGCAGTAGCATGCGGGCATTTTCTAAACCGCCGGTGGCAAGTACATAGATACGGGCGCGCACCCGGTGAGAGAGCCCGGTTAGGGTACGTATATCCAGTTGCGTTACTTCGCGTCCCTCTTCTTGGGATGCGATATTAACCACGTTGGCGTTGAGCAGAACCTGGATGTTGTCCGCCCCTTTCAACTCATCCCGGTAGCGATCGCCGAAGTGAGTCGGTGGGCTGAAGTGGGTATATCGCACCTGAACCCTTCCGCCAACCAGGTCAGGTATCTTCTGATTCGATCTCTGTTCCCAGTATGTCCTGTCTTCGTAGTTGAGAGGTGCGATCTCCACCAGTTTGCTGGCGCCTGGATAATAGGGGTTCAACTCATCAATACCGAAAGGCCAGCCGCTATGAGGCACCCAATCTCGTTGTGTGAAGTCGATGGGGTCCAGGGGACGACAATAACCGCCCCAATGGTTGGAGCTGCCGCCGAAGAAGCGCATACGGTTGACCTTCAACGGGTACTCTATACCGGCGTTCTCTCCCTCATACAGGGACTGGACCTGGGGATCGAATTGTAATCCGCCCGACTCGATCAGACATACACGAACGCGGCTGCCAATAAAGGAGCGCGCAAGAGTGATCCCTGCGGGACCGCCACCGATGATTGCCAGATCCGCCTCCAGCAGAGAGCGGTCAGGTAGAGAGCGGGCGTCGATAAATTCGTTGGTCATACTGTACTTCAAGCAAGTTATGGAGCTCGATAATATTTTTCGTCGCCGATCATATATCAAAAGTCGTGATCCGGGGAGTAAAAAAACAGCACCGTAATCTATAACGGCGGAGATAGATTCCCGCGACCCATTTTGCTGTAATAAGAGGCCTCATGATTACTCCGCCCCATGGCATGGGAGCCAACTGATTTGAATCAGGAAAAACACAATAGAGGACTAGATACCAAGCCGGTTACCGCCATGAAGGGAGTTGGTCCGCGCAATGGCGAGCGACTCCAGAAGATAGGGATATCTACAGTGCAGGATGTGCTGTTCCACCTTCCTTCCCGCTACCAGGATCGGACCCGAGTTATGCCGATTGGCGGTCTACGTCCCGGTGATCAGGCGGTGATCGAGGCGGCGGTGGAGTTGGCGGATATCAAGTTCGGCCGTCGTCGTTCCCTGCTGGTACGGGTGGCCGATGGTACCGGTTCCATGATACTGCGTTTTTTCCACTTCTCCGGTGCGCAAAAATCCTCCATGCTGCGGGGCGTGAAGTTGCGTTGTTTTGGCGAGGTACGCAATGGCCCGGCCGGTCTGGAGATGGTGCATCCAGAATATCAGCATATTAATGTAGATCAGGACAGTGGCGTGGAGGAGAGCCTGACCCCCATCTATCCCACCACCGAGGGTATGCATCAACTTAGTTGGCGCGGTATGACCGAGCAGGCCCTGAAACTGCTGGAACAGAGTCCTGACGGACTGCCGGAGTGGTTGCCCCAGGAACTGTTGTCCAAGATGAAGTTGACGGAACTGGGTGCGGCGGTGTGCTATCTGCACCGACCACCGCCGGACGCGGATCAGGATCTGCTGCTGACGGGGAGACATCCGGCACAAAAGAGGCTGGCGTTTGAAGAGCTGTTGGCACATCAACTGGGTCTGCGTAAGCTGCGTAAACGACTACGCAAGACCAAGGCGCCGACCCTGAACGGCTCCGGTGATCTGGTACAACAAATGTTGCAACAGTTGCCGTTTCAGCTCACTTCGGCCCAGCAGAAGGTGGTGCATGAGATCAGCGATGATCTGAAGCAACTCCATCCCATGATGCGGCTGATTCAGGGTGATGTGGGTTCCGGCAAGACAGTGGTGGCCGCCCTGGCGGCCCTGCAGGCGGTGGAGGCTGGGTATCAGGTAGCCATGATGGCCCCCACTGAACTGCTGGCGGAACAGCATCTGCTAAATCTTCAGACGTGGTTGGAGCCGTTGGGGATAAATGTCGCCTGGCTTACTAGTCGGCATAAGGGTAGGTCGCGCCAGGAGATACTATCGACCATCAATGATGGCAGTGCTCAGGTCGTGGTCGGCACCCATGCTCTGTTTCAGGATGATGTGGAGTATTACAAGCTGGGTCTGGTGATCATCGATGAGCAACACCGTTTCGGAGTGCATCAGCGCATGGCGCTGAGGGATAAGGGGGCGGGTGACGAACTAGTGCCACACCAACTGATCATGACCGCTACCCCCATACCCCGCACCCTGGCCATGACCGCATATGCCGATCTGGATCTCTCCATCATCGATGAGCTGCCACCGGGGCGCAAGCCGGTCACCACAGTGGTGTTGCCGAACTCGCGCCGCAGTGAAGTGGTGCAGCGGGTACTCTCCGCCTGCAAGCAGGGGCGGCAGGCCTACTGGGTATGCACCCTGATCGAAGAGTCGGAGGCGCTGCAGTGTCAGGCCGCCGAGGATGCCGTAGCCGAGCTTGAACAGGCCTTGCCAGAGCTGCGGATCGGTCTGGTGCATGGCCGTCTCAAGGCGCAGGAAAAGGAGTCGGTTATGGCCGGTTTCAAGCGGGGCGATCTGGACCTGCTGGTGGCCACAACCGTCATAGAGGTGGGGGTGGACGTGCCCAACGCCAGCCTTATGGTCATAGAAAATCCTGAGCGGCTGGGTCTGGCCCAGTTGCATCAGTTGCGGGGGCGTATTGGCCGCGGCAGCGACGAGAGTCACTGCGTCCTCATGTATCACTCACCCATTTCCGAAAACGCCCGGGAGCGGCTAGGCATCATGCGCGAGACCAACGACGGTTTTATCATTGCCCAGAAAGACCTGGAGCTGCGCGGACCTGGTGAGGTGTTGGGTACCAGGCAGACCGGGGAGATGCAGTTCCGTATTGCCGATGTGATGCGCGACCAGCCTATGCTGCCACAGGTGCAACAAACAGCTGAGATGATACTGGAACGCTATCCGGACAGTGTGGAGCCGCTGATGCGGCGCTGGATCGCGGATCGAGAGCGGTACATACATGCCTGATGTGCAATAATACCTGTTTCGAAGTGCCAAGCCCGGATATTTCATGAAGGCGCTGTTGTGAACAATAAATAGTATGGATATTTGCAGTTGAACCAATATGTACCACAATCAACCCAGCTTGAGCCTAACTGGATAAGAGGTAGACAACTGAAGCTATGTCGAATACCTGCGGATATCCATGACTGGCTGATTGATCCAGGTTCACTCACCGCGCGTCTAAAACGTGTTTGCAAAGAAGAATTCAGGGTGCGTCTGGTTGAATTGGGCTGGGGCAGGGCTCTCTACAGCGAAGGGATGCTCCTAGGCATGCGTAGGGGTGAGAACGCGATCATAAGGGAGGTCGAACTGCTGATTGATGGAGTCCCCTGGGTATTCGCACGCACTGTAATCCCGGCCTCTAGTCTGCGTGGTCCGGCCAAACGCCTAACCATGTTGGGGACCAAGCCCCTGGGAGAGGTGTTGTTTGCCGAGCCGCACACCGAGAGGGTGGTGATGGAGATAGCCTCTCTGCACAGTAGGCATAATCTGTTTAACAAGGCGATTAGAAGCCTGGATGTGCAACCGGAACGACTCTGGGGCAGGCGCACCCTGTTTAATCTGGCGGGTTCACCCTTGCTGGTGAACGAGCTGTTTTTACCGACATTGGATTCGATATGATTCAAATCGAAAACGAGACTCTGGCAAAAATTCTGGAACGGCTTACCCAATACTCCAAGCTGGTCAGATTGCACCGACCTATCGGTACACTGCTGTTGCTGTGGCCATCGCTCTGGGCCTTGTGGATAGCGGCTGATGGCAGTCCGCCCTGGGGCATGGTGGCTATCTTTGTCCTAGGCGTGACCATTATGCGCTCCGCCGGATGCGCCATTAACGATTTTGCTGATCGCAACATAGATGGTGAAGTGAAGAGGACCAGTGATCGGCCTCTGGTGACAGGACAGGTAAGCCCGCAAGAGGCTGTCGGTGTGTTTGTGGTGTTGTGTCTGCTGGCGTTCGGACTGGTGCTTCTGCTCAACCGCATGACCATATATATGTCCACCGTGGCCGTGGTTCTGGCTGCGGCATATCCGTTTGCTAAAAGGTATACCCATCTGCCCCAGATAATTCTAGGCATGGCCTTTGGTTGGGCTGTACCCATGGCGTTTATGGCTGTGACTGAGGCTACACCTCCTGTGGCCTGGCTCTTATACGTCGCCACGGTTATTTGGGCCCTGGTTTATGATACCCAGTACGCTATGGTGGATCGGGACGACGACATCCGTATTGGGGTCAAATCCACTGCGATACTATTTGGAGAGAACGATCGGCTTATGATCGGGTTATTGCAGATCTCTGTGTTGGGTATTCTGTTATTAGTGGGGCATAAGATTGAACTTGGACTTTATTACTATCTAGGGATAGCCGTGGCGAGTGGTTTCTCTGTCTACCAACAACAACTTATTTGGGATCGAGAGAGAGGTGGGTGCTTTAAGGCGTTCCTGAACAATAACTGGTTTGGAGCAAGTGTGTTTATAGGGCTAGTGCTGGATTACACTTTTAAATAACCCTGTCTGGATAATATGAGGAGCGGATTATGCAACTAACGAGCAACAGTTTTGCGGATGGACGGGTCATTCCAGCGGAGTTTGCATTTTGTCGTCCGGATGCAGAAAGCCATGCAACTCTATCTGACAATATAAGCCCCCATCTTGCATGGAGCGGTGCCCCTGAAGAGACAAAGTCCTTTGTGCTGTTGTGTTGCGATCCAGACGTGCCAAGCAAGCCGGATGACGTCAATCAGGAGGGTAGAACCGTGCCGTCGGATCTGCCTCGGGTGGATTTCTATCACTGGGTGTTGGTGGATATTCCTGCAGATGTGACCGAGTTGCAGGCGGGTGTAGATTCCGAAGGCGTAATGCCCAAAGGTAAGGCGCAGACCCCAGCGCTTCAAGGCGCAAAACGTGGGGTAAACGGATATACCGGTTGGTTCGCAGGAGATCCGGATATGGGCGGCGACTATTTCGGTTACGATGGCCCCTGCCCACCCTGGAACGATTCCATACCTCACCACTATGTGTTTACCATCTATGCCCTGGATGTTGAGACCTGCGCCATAGAAGGCGCTTTCGACGGCGCTGCAGTGCTCAATGTGATTGAGGGGCATGTGTTGGATAAGGTTAGCATCACCGGGTTGTATAGCCTTAATCCGCAGGTGCAGGTTTAGAAGTGCACTCTCCCTCTTGGTGGGAGAGCAACCTGAAGGGTATAAATGTTGTGTGAGGGGTTAACCTCATCGTAATAAGAGAAAACAATAATGAAACACAGTTTACCTTTGCCGCAGGACAAGAAACTCACAGTGCTGTTCAGGGTTGAGGCCGGGTCACTCGGCCCGAATGGTAAGGACCATGTTGAGCCCTTCTGTAAGTTTGCCGAGAAAGAGCTGCAGACACTGGATTCGAATTATATCCATTGGGAGATAGTCCCCAGGCACGATAAGTCTCTTCCAGAGATGGATTTTAAGGTGAATGGTAAAAAGCTATCCCATGACAAGGCGGCCAGATATCTTGAGGTATTCGGGCAGGATCTGGACCAGTTCGAATTGCATCTGGCGGGCAATATTACCCGCCTGATCGCTGAGTTCATGGGGCATTAGATCATCTTCTTCAGCTCATACTCCAGGATACCCTCGGCCCCCATGGCCTTCAGCTGCGGGATCAGG
>JBNKEE010000061.1:0-6673 GCA_050288625.1 Sedimenticolaceae bacterium
TCGGCTTTGAGCATATCAAGAAAGGCGTTGAAGGCCGGTTCTATGGCGATAACCCGATGATCCACACCCAGGCTCTCGGCCTGCTCAATTGCATCCTCGTTACTCATATCAGAGGTGTAACGAGACGGCATCAGCACCACTTCAACATTTTCCGGACCCAGGGCATCGGCCGCAATGGCCAGAGTCAGGGCCGAATCTATACCGCCGGAAAGACCAAGCACTGCGCCCTTGAAGCCGTTTTTGGCTACATAGTCCCGCACCCCCAACACCAGGGTGTTGTATATACCTTCCAGCTCATCCGGATAGTTGGATTGTTCAGCAGCAAGGGGAGTACCATTGTTGAATTCAACCAGGGCCTGGGACTCCTGATGGAATGGCGCACGTTGGGTGAGTTGCCCTGCTGCGTCCATCACGAAGGATCCCCCGTCGAACACCAACTCATCCTGTCCCCCTACCAGATTCACATAGACGATGGGGATGCCGGTCTCCTGGCAACGCTTACTCACCAGATCTTCCCTCTCTACCGCCTTGCCGGTGTGGAATGGGGATGCGTTTAGATTGACCAGTATCTTGGCGCCGGCCTCAGCAGCATCAGAAGCTGGCTCCCGATACCAGATATCTTCACATATGGTGAGCCCTACCGGGACGCCATTCAGTTCCACCACGCAGGGCTGGTCACCCGGCTCAAAGTAGCGTTTCTCATCGAACACACTGTAGTTTGGCAGCAAGGTCTTGAAATACTCAGCAACGATCTCGCCATCACGGATCACGCCGGCGGCATTAAATAGTTTGCCGTTCTGGCAACGAGGATAACCCAAGATGACATCTACGCCGGTTATCTCTTGGCATATCTCGTCCAGGGTCATTTCTACTCTTTTGACCAATTCAGATCGCAGCAGCAGATCCTCCGGTGGATACCCTGTCAGGGTAAGTTCCGGAAAGACGATCGCATGAGCTCCTTGCTCATCCCGGGCGTATTTGGCCGCATCAATAACCCGCCTGCCGTTACCGGCGATATCTCCGACCAGAAGATTGAGTTGTGCTAATGATATTTTTAGATCCAATGGGATTGCCTTTTATGCCGGAGTAAGCGGCATGAAAAATATAATTGCTGTCCCGTTAATCCACTCTCCCCTACGGGGAGAGGGTTAGGGTGAGGGGGAGATTTATAGCTTTCACCCTCACCCCTGCCCTCTCCCTCATAGGGAGAGGGAGATAGTAATGACTAGAACTGCTTTAGCTCATAAGCTCCAGCATCTTCTTACCCAGCTCCGCTGGGGAACGCACGGTGGCGACACCTGCTGCCTCCAAGGCGGCGAACTTGCCGTCAGCCGTACCTTTACCACCACTAACGATGGCGCCAGCATGACCCATGCGTTTACCGGCTGGGGCGGTCACGCCAGCGATGTAGGCCACCACCGGCTTGTCGATATTGGCCTGTATGTACTCGGCCGCATCCTCTTCGGCGCTGCCGCCGATCTCGCCCACCATGATGATGCCCTCGGTCTTGGGATCATCCTTGAATAGCTTGAGCACGTCGATGAAATTCATGCCCTGTATCGGGTCACCACCGATACCCACGCAGGTGCTCTGACCCAAGCCGGTCACCGTAGTCTGGTATACCGCCTCATAGGTCAGGGTGCCGGAGCGGGATACCACACCGATCTTGCCAGGCTTGTGGATCATACCCGGCATGATGCCGATCTTGCACTCACCCGGAGTTATAACACCAGGGCAGTTGGGGCCAACCAGGATAGAGTCACTATCAGCCAGGGCCGCCTTTACCTTCATCATATCCAGCACCGGGATTCCCTCGGTGATAGCCACTATCACCTTGATGCCGGCATCGGCCGCTTCCAGGATGGCGTCAGCCGCGAACGGAGGCGGCACATAGATCATGGTGGCGTCTGCGTCAGTGGCGTCTACCGCATCCTGTACCGTGTTAAAAACCGGCAAGTCCAGATGAGTCTGCCCGCCCTTGCCTGGGGTTACTCCACCAACCACGTTAGTGCCGTAGGCAAGCGCCTGTTCGGTATGAAAGGTGCCCTGCTTGCCAGTGAAGCCCTGGCATATGACCTTGGTGTCTTTATTTATAAGAATACTCATGTTCTGCTCCCCTTAACCCTTGGCCACTGCAACGACCTGTTCGGCCGCTTCACTTAGATCGGCAGCGGTGGTAATCGCCAGTCCGCTGTTGGCCAGGATCTCCAGGCCCTGTGGTGCATTGGTCCCTTCCAGTCGAACCACTACCGGCACATTCACACCCACCTCTTTAACCGCCGCAATGATACCCTCTGCGATGAGGTCGCAACGTACGATGCCGCCGAAGATGTTGACCAGAACCGCCTCAACCTTATCGTCGGACAGAATCAGTTTGAAGGCCTCGGCCACACGTTCGGCAGTGGTGCCACCTCCCACATCTAGGAAGTTGGCCGGGGTGCCGCCCTTAAGCTGGACCAGGTCCATGGTGGCCATGGCCAGACCGGCACCGTTCACCATGCAGCCGATGTTGCCATCCAGGGTGATGTAGTTTAGGTCATGTTCCTTAGCCGCCGCCTCGCGGGCGTCCTCCTGGCTGATGTCACGTAGGGCCACCAGTTCAGGGTGGCGATATCCGGCGTTGTCATCCAGGTTGATTTTTGCGTCCAGGGCGATCAGATCTCCAGCCTTGGTTACAACCAGGGGGTTAATCTCCACCAGACTGGCATCTGATTCCACAAACAGGTTATACAGGCCGAACATGAACTTCTGAAAGTCACGTATCTGCTGTCCCTCAAGTGCCAGAGCGAAGGCCAGCTTCCGGCACTGGTATGGCTGCAGGCCAGCAGCATGATCAATGGTGATGGTATGTATCTGCTCCGGGGTCTCTGCAGCGACCTCTTCGATATTCATACCACCGGCCTGAGATGCCATGAACAGAACCTTGCGTGATTCACGGTCAACCAGAACGCTCAGATAGAGCTCACGACCAATGTCTGTGGGCTCTTCCACCAGGAGAGTATTGATAGGAAGACCAGGTTCTCCAGTCTGCTTGGTTGCCAACATGCTGCCCAGCATACGATCGGCCTCGGCCTCCACTTGGTCCAGGCTATCCACCAGTACTACGCCACCGGCCTTACCCCTACCGCCCGCATGCACCTGCGCCTTAACCACCCAGCGCGCTCCTCCGAGTTGCTGAGCAGCTTTTCTCGCCTCAGATACGGAACTCGCAGGGTTCCCCTTGCTTACGGGAATCCCGTACTTTGCAAACAACTGCTTCGATTGATATTCGTGTAGGTTCATGTTTTATGTGATCCGTCCGCCAGAAAAGGGGTATTATTCTTATCTAATTTTGCCTAATGTGCAAAACTTGGAGGCAATATTTACATAATATGGTCATTCGATTTATTTTATTAGCCCTGGTTTTATGGCTGTTGATATCGGCCATACGCAGGTATGCGAATCAACGCAAACAAAGAGGTAATAAACGTAAATCCAGGCAACATATAGATATGGTGGCCTGCGATCGCTGCGGGGTGCATATTCCACAAAAAGAAGCCATCTACAAGGACAATAACTATTATTGCTGTGATGAACATTCGAGGATGCCCAGTAATGAGGAACAAAGATAGATGTTTAACCTAGGGTTAAGCGGTGACAAAAGATCTGAAGCAAACGATCTGTCCAGGGCTAGCAGCTGGCGCACCCTTAGGATTTTTTTCATCTATCGAGCAACCCTATCCTCATCTTTAGCCCTCTTCTTCTTCACAGGCACAGGACCTGAATTCCTGGGACGATACAATCCAACACTTTTTGCCCTGGTTTGTGTGCTATATCTGGGTATGGTGGCAATCAGCGGAATACAACTATACCTGCGTAGCTCCAACCCTCAGAGGCAATCATACGTCCAGGTATATTTGGACATCATTGCAATCACCTTCCTGATGCATGCTAGTGGCGGCGTAACCACCGGGCTTGGAATGCTTCTAGTTATATCAATAGCTGCAGGAAGCGCCGTAATGCGGGGACGTACGGCACTAGTATTTGCAGCTATCGCAACATTCTGCATCCTTGGTGAACAGGTATACAGTCAATTACACCGATCCTTCCCAAGTAGCGCCTACACCCAGGCCGGCCTACTGGGAGCAAGCTTTTTCGCTATGGCGATCCTGGCAGATGTTCTCTCCAAGTATCTACGCGAATCAGAGCGATTGGTCAGCCAGAGGGAATTTGACCTGGCAAATCTGGAACAGCTAAACGAATACATCATTCGTCATATGCAGACCGGGATCATAGTAGTAGACACACATGAACGCATACGTTTGATAAATGAATATGCCTGGTATCTGCTGGACATGCCAGATGCGTCAACAGGTCACCTACTGGAGCAAGCGTCGCCTGAACTATCCGGTCAGCTTAAGCTATGGAGTGATAATCAAACAAATCCGACTAAAGCCGTTCATACAACACCGAGTGGAAAGGAACTTGAGGCTAAATTCACCCAGCTCGGACGCACACAAAAGGAAGGCACGCTCATATATATTGAAGACACCGCAACCGTAAACATGCGCGCACAGCAGTTGAAGCTTGCATCACTAGGTCGCCTCACTGCCAGCATTGCCCACGAAATACGCAATCCTCTGGGAGCTATCAGCCATGCACAGCAGCTACTGGGAGAGTCATCCCATCTGGATGATGCAGATAAACGATTAAACCATATCATCCATACAAACACCGAACGGGTAAACGACATTATCGAAAGCGTCATGCAGCTATCTCGCCGCCAACAGTCACGCCCAGATAACATCAGACTAGGACCATGGTTAAAAGAGTTCGCAGAAGATTTCGCTGACACTCACCAACTGGCAGAAGGATCTATGCAAATCACCATACAGCCTGACCGCACTCAGATTCAGTCCGATCCAATCCAGCTAAGACAGCTGCTAACAAATCTGTGCGAAAACTCCATAAGTCACTTCCACCTGGAAAAAGAACACCTGAAGATAACCATAAACGGAGGAGCTACACGAGAGTCAGGAAGACCATTTTTGGAGATCATTGACAACGGTCCAGGCATTAAACAGGATGTGGCGAAACAGATTTTTGAGCCATTTTTCACTACCCGCAATATCGGCACCGGACTCGGGCTTTACATAGCCAAAGAGCTTAGTGAAGCTAATAATCTTAAACTAGAATACAAACCAACACCTATGGGGGGAAGCTGTTTTCGTATAAGCTTTCCAGACATACATCCCAGAGGCTAAAGTTATACAATGAGTAATCCTCTCGCACTAATCGTTGACGACGAACCGGATATAAGGGAATTACTGGAACTGACCCTCACCCGCATGGGCGTAGACACTAAGGCAGCGGCAGATCTGTTAGAGGCACGCAACCTGCTGAAAGAACAAACATTCGATTTATGCCTAACAGATATGCGCCTCCCAGACGGCAACGGAATTGATCTGGTACGAGAGATTGGAACGGACCATCCGCAACTTCCTGTTGCCGTGATCACCGCCCACGGTAATATGGATAGTGCAATTGAGTCACTCAAGGCCGGAGCATTTGATTTTGTCTCTAAGCCAGTTGATCTCAAACTGCTACGCAGCCTGGTAGAAACAGCCCTGAGGCTTAATAAGCGAGAAGAACAGACTAAGCTAATAGAGGATACTGCATCTACTGCCACTACTACCCTTCTGGGCAAATCCGAGTCCATAGAATCTATCCGTAAGATGACCATGAAACTTGCCCGCAGTCAGGCGCCAGTCTACATAAGCGGTGAATCTGGGACGGGAAAGGAACTTGCGGCTCGACTGATCCACGATCAGGGCCCAAGATCGGATCAGGCATTTGTAGCTGTGAACTGTGGAGCCATACCTCAAGAGCTGATGGAGAGTGAATTCTTCGGCCACAAAAAGGGGAGTTTCACCGGAGCTATTGCGGATAAAGATGGTCTGTTCCACACCGCAGATGGCGGCACCCTATTCCTGGATGAGGTGGCAGACCTCCCCATGCCTATGCAGGTAAAACTGCTACGCGCCATTCAGGAAAAGAGTATTCGGACCGTAGGCGATCAACATGAGATACCGGTGGATGTGCGAATAATAAGCGCGTCTAATCAGGATCTGGCGCAGATGGTGGAAGAGCAGGAGTTTCGTCAAGACCTGTTCTATCGCATCAACGTCATTGAGTTACATATCCCCCCCCTGCGTGAACGCAAAGAGGACATACCTGTTCTGGTCAACAACATACTTACAAGACTTTCTGAAGAAAACGGAGTGGCAAAACCTAGGATTGAACGAGATGCGCTCAACAAGATCTATAACCATCCCTTTCCCGGGAATGTCAGACAGCTAGAAAACACTCTAGAACACGCCCTAGCCCTGTGTGATGACGGAACAATAACCATAGAGCACCTAAATCTACCAGAATCTGCCTCTGTACCCTCAGACATAGGTGAGGATCAATCACTGGAGGAGTATCTGGAACAGGTGGAAAGACAGATCATTACCAAGGCCCTGGAAGATACCCACTGGAACCGTACCGCTGCAGCAAAAAAATTGGGGCTCAGCTTCCGAGCCTTGCGTTATCGTCTCAGCAAACTGGGTATAGATTAGCTATTGTGAACCAGATCACCCTTTCAGCAGACTGCGTGTGACAATTTTTGTCACCTAGTGCTAATCTTTTTCAG
>JBNKEE010000062.1:0-90837 GCA_050288625.1 Sedimenticolaceae bacterium
TTTCATCGTTGCTCGTTCATCCAGGGATTGAGAGGTTGGTGCTTCTGCCGTCTGCAAATGCGATACAACACTCTTCTGAGCTTATATCCACGCCTGAGATGGCAGATCTTATGGATGATATAACCAATAGATATACCTCACGTATCATTGTATTTGATTTGCCTCCGTTGCTGCATATAGACGACGCCCTTATATTTTTGCCGAAGGTGCAGTCAAGTCTGCTAGTTGTAGAGGAGGGGGTCAGCGCGCCGGGCGAAGTAAGAGAGTCTTTGCGATTGCTGGAGAATACTAACTTTCTGGGCACTGTATACAATAAGGCGCGTGAGCACAAACACTCACCATACTAGTAACTTATATAATGTACGAAGAGTTCTTTAAATTCCATGAGCGGCCTTTCTCATTACGGCCAGATCCTTCTTTTCTATATATGGGGAAGAACCATCGGCAGGCATTGACCATGCTTAATTATGGGCTTCGTAGTGAGGCAGGGATAACGGTAATCACCGGAGAGGTTGGTTCTGGTAAAACCACGTTGATACATCATGTCCTTGATAGGCTGGATGACGATATTACGGTAGGTTTGATCTCCAATACTCACGAAGCATTTGGTGAGCTGCTTGAGTGGGTGTTGATGGCGTTTGGACTCGACTATAAGAACAAGACCAAGACCGAGCTGTATCAGATATTCAGTGAGTTCTTGATTGAGGAGTATGCACAGAATAAACGTACCGTGTTGATTATAGATGAGGCCCAGAATTTTGGTGCTGATACCTTAGAAGAGTTGCGCATGCTTTCCAATATCAACTCAGGAAAGCACATGGTGTTGCAATTGATTTTGGTAGGGCAACCTGAGCTTTTAGAGACCATGAGAAAGCCGGAACTGAGGCAGTTAGCGCAAAGGGTCTCTGTCGATTATCACATAAGGAGTCTAAAGCTAGGCGACACAATAGACTATATAAAATATCGCATTGAGCATGCTGGTGGGGATCCTGACATATTTATTAGATCCGCTTGCGCCGTCATTCATTACTACAGTCGTGGCATACCGAGGCTGATCAATACTCTTTGTGATTTTGCATTGGTGTATGCTTATGCAGATGAGATTGATCAGATTGGGGCAAAAATGGTGTTAGAAGTGGTAAGAGATAAACAGCAAGGCGGTATCTTTCCGATGCGTGTGGAAGAGGATGAAGAGGCGGCAAGGATAAGGACTCAGCTTAAACGTAAGCTAAATCTCGAGATTAAGCCGATGTTAGCGGAAAAAGATATATTCGAAGAAATGGAAGAAGCTGAAGATATGGAAGATCTTTTTTAGCAATGCCTGGGCAAAAGAAGAAAGAGATTTAATGTCAATAAATAAAAAAATCTTACTGACTGGTGGGGCTGGTTATATAGGTTCCCACACCTGCTTGGAAATACTTAATGCCGGATATGAGGTTGTAGTTGTAGACAACCTAAGCAATAGTAGCCAGGAGCCTTTAAGACGCATCGAAATGCTTACTGGAAAATCTGTTGCGTTTTACCAAGCAGATATTCTTGATACCTCGGCGCTACGAACTATTTTTAGCGAGCACGAACTCAGCGGTGTTATTCATTTTGCCGGGCTAAAGGCGGTTGGCGAGTCTGTGGACAAGCCTCTTGCCTACTACATGAATAATGTTTGTGGGACGATAAACCTTTGCCAGGTTATGCGGGAATATGGAGTTTTTGATATTGTATTTAGCTCATCTGCAACGGTATATGGAGATCCGGCGTCATTGCCTATTAGGGAGGACTTCCCATTATCTGCCGCAAATCCTTACGGCAGATCGAAACTGGTAATAGAAGAGATACTAAGAGATTTGAGATCGTCAGACGGTAGATGGAATGTTGCCTTATTGCGCTATTTTAATCCTGTTGGTGCACATCAGAGCGGTGCGCTGGGAGAAGACCCGACAGGTACGCCAAATAATCTAATGCCTTTTATCGCCCAGGTCGCATCAGGCAAGCTGGATAAACTATCCGTCTTTGGTGGAGACTATCCTACACAAGATGGCACAGGCGTACGCGACTATATTCATGTGGTGGATCTGTCCAATGGTCACTTAAAGGCGCTGGAATATATGAAAAATGAGCCTGGAGTTAGTGTTTTTAACTTGGGTACTGGTCAGGGATATAGTGTTTTAGAGATGATCTCCGCATTTCAACATGCGTCAGGAAAAAAGATCCCATATGAGGTTGTTAAACGCAGGCCGGGTGATATTGCTGTTTGTTATTCAGACCCCTCTCTTGCTGAGATCAAACTGGGTTGGAAGGCGAGGCTGGGGCTGGAAGAGATGTGCGCAGATACGTGGCGTTGGCAAAAAAACAACCCATGTGGTTATAGCGATAGATAAATATTTATAAAATAACAGGCTAGGGGCAGGCTGTTGTCGTAGAATTAAGGAGTGATTATGAAGGTGCTTATTACAGGGAGTACTGGCCAGCTTGGTTATGACGCATTCCATATATTTAAAAATGAAGGGAAAGATGTTACTGGGATAGATAGTAGGGCATTAAACTATTGTCAGCCAGATCAGGTTAGAGATTGGGTCTCTGCGTTTAAGGCAGACTGGGTTATAAATTGTGCTGCTTACACCAATGTAGATCTAGCTGAGCAGGAACAAGAGAAGGCATTCACGATAAATGGTGATGCCGTGCAGGCTTTGGCAGAGGGTGTTAAAAACAGTAATGGTAAATTACTGCATATCTCTACGGATTATATATTTGATGGAGGAAAGTCGCGCCCGTATTCAGAAGAAGATACACCTAGTCCTTTGGGGGTGTATGGTAAATCGAAACTGGCTGGTGAAAAGTTTTTGCTTGATGTTATGCCTGATGCTGTAATTGTTAGGACGGGTTGGTTGTATGGTGAGCATGGAAACAACTTTGTAAAGACCATTCTTAAGCTGGCTTCAGAGAGAGATGAAATTCGCGTGATTGATGATCATATCGGATCGCCTACATGGACTAAGGATGCTGTTCGTCTCATTAGCTATCTGGTCAATGCTAATGCTTCAGGGGTATATAATTTTACTAATGAAGGTGTGGCATCATGGTATGACCTTGCGCATGAAGTAGTAGCAACAGCAGCACGTGTCGGTTATCCGATTAAGACTAATCATGTGAAACCAATTCCTGCAGTTGATTACACTGCTTTGGCTGAGAGGCCGCAATATTCTGTATTAAGTAAGCGTAAAATTAGAGAAGTAATTGATTATGAAATACCGCACTGGCAGGAAAGCCTAGGTAAAATGTTGACTCGCCTCCGGGAGGATAAATGAAAACGCTGTTAGTAACGGGTGGCGCAGGTTTTATTGGTTCCAATTTTGTTCACTATTGGATGCGCAATCATCCTGAAGATAGACTGATAAATCTTGATGTATTGACCTATGCAGGGAACCTGGAAAGTTTGCGTGGTATAGATTATTCCGATAATTATCTCTTTGTGCATGGTGATGTATGTGATAGCAAATTAGTAGAGCAGATATTCAAAGATGAAGGTATCGACAGTGTTGTACACTTTGCTGCCGAGTCGCACGTTGATCGATCAATAATCGGTCCTGAGGCGTTTATAACCACTAATATACGGGGCACTTTCAACTTGCTGGAGGTTGCGCGTAAGATATGGGGCGTTAATGCTAATACTTGTCGCTTCCTGCATGTGTCGACCGATGAGGTATATGGCTCTCTTGCAGCAAATGATCCTGCATTCACTGAGACCACACCGTTTGCGCCAAACAGTCCATATGCCGCGTCTAAGGCGGCATCTGATCATTTGGTGCGGGCATATTTCCATACCTACGGGCTACCTGTCCTGACCACTAACTGTTCCAATAATTACGGCCCATATCAGTTCCCTGAAAAATTAATCCCGCTAGTTATCATTAATGCTCTGGAGGATAGACCTCTGCCGATTTATGGTGAGGGTATGAATGTTCGTGATTGGTTATATGTGGAAGACCACTGTCGAGGTATTGATGCGGTCTTGCAAAAAGGGAGGCTTGGTGAAACCTATAATATCGGTGGGTGTAACGAGTGGGCGAATATAGATATAGTTCGTCTTATCTGCTCAATCTTGGATGAGGAAAGGCCAGGTGATAGACCTATGAGCGAATTAATTACCTTTGTTAAGGATCGCCCTGGGCACGATATGCGGTATGCCATCAATGCCAGTAAGATAATGAATGAGCTTAATTGGAAGCCAGAACATACCTTTGAGGTCGGTATTCGCAAGACAGTTCAGTGGTATTTGGATAATGAAGAGTGGTGGAATAGGGTCAGGGATGGTGTCTACCGTGATTTCTATGAACAACAATATGGTGCGAGTAGTATTCAGTAGCGCCTTGGCGGTTTATTGGAGAAAATGTGGCTGGCTATCTATTGTGCTAAAAATACCAGCCAATCTCGAGTAATAAACTGTTTTCTATATATAATTAACATCTTTAACCATAACAAGAGGGTATGGCGTGCTGTTACTTCCAATAATTCTTTCCGGTGGTTCAGGGACTAGGCTTTGGCCGCTTTCTCGCGAGGCTTATCCCAAGCAATTCTTGCCTCTTGTGGGGTCAGATACCATGCTCCAGGCTACCATTAAGCGACTTGATGGCTTGTCAGAAGAGAACCCGCACGATGCGATTGGAGTGGCAGATCCAATAGTTGTTTGTAATAACGAGCATCGTTTTTTGGTTGCGGAGCAATTGCGTAGCATGGAGCGTCAGCATGCAGGTATCATTTTAGAGCCGGAAGGTCGGAATACCGCCCCCGCGTTGACTCTGGCTGCATTGATGGCAAGCCAGCATAAGGAAGCTGACCCTATTCTGCTGGTCATGCCTGCAGATCACTTAATACGTGATGAGAGAAGTTTTCGTTCTGTAATAGCCGACGGATGCCATATTGCAAACGATGGAAAGGTTGTAACTTTTGGCATTGTCCCAGACAAGCCAGAAACCGGTTATGGCTATATACGCAAAGGGGACTTTATCCCCAGCGATGGGGAAAAACACGCATTCATATTAGACGCATTTGTTGAAAAACCTGATATTGCCACAGCAGAATCCTATCTTAAGAGTGAGCGATATTTATGGAATTCTGGGCTGTTTATGCTCAAGGCATCACTATGGCTAGAATTGATTGAGCAATTTAGGCCAGACATTGCAGGGTTCTGTAAAAAAGCATTTGACAGCGGGCTTTCCGATGGGGATTTTTTTCGGACGGATGAAGAGCTGTTTCGTCAATGTCCGTCGGACTCCATAGATTACGCAGTAATGGAAAAGGTTTCCGGTAAGGGTGGCGATGCCGTGGTCTTACCAATGGATGCAGAGTGGTCAGATGTGGGCGCATGGTCATCATTGTGGGAGGTAATTGAGCATGATGAAGCAGGGAATGTTTGCGATGGAGATGTTTTTGCGTTTAACAGCAAGAATAATTACCTTCTATCTGAAGGTCGGTTGTTAGCGGCTGTCGGAATTGAGGATATGGTTGTTGTCGAAACACCGGATGCCGTGCTTGTTACCACCAAGGACAGCACTCAAGACGTGAAAGAGGTCATCAAGCATCTCAAATCGCAACAGCGCGGGGAGTGCCGTTTCCACAATAGAGTGCATCGTCCGTGGGGTACGTTTGAACCTATAGGGCATGGAGAGCGTTACCAGGTTAAACGGATAAGTGTTAATCCCGGCGCTACTCTTTCGTTGCAGATGCATCACCATCGTGCCGAACACTGGGTTGTGGTTAGTGGCACTGCCGTTGTTACCAGGGGCGATGAGGAGGTGCTGTTGTCCGAGAATGAATCAACGTTTATTCCATTGGGTGTTAAGCATAGATTGATGAATCCAGGAACAATCCCGTTGGAGATTATCGAGATTCAGTCAGGTGGTTATCTAGGTGAGGATGATATTGTTAGGTTTGAGGATGTATATAATCGCAGCTCTGAAGATTGATTTTTAATTACAACGATTATTGATACGTATTGGCATGGTAAATATGACAGCATTTAGATGGAAAACTGGGTCGACATTTTTGTTGTTGCTCGCCATTGCAAGCTGCCTGCTTGTATTTTTATTTTACGATGGGCTGTCCTATATGGTTGAGTTGTGGTCGAAAGATGAATATAGCCATGGCTACTTACTGCCGTTTGTTGCTGGATATTTTATCTGGCAGAAAAAGAACGAATTGTCAGTAATTGAGTACAGAGGTAGCTGGATAGGGGTGGCGATATTCTGTTGTGGGATGCTCGGATTGATGATAGGTGAACTGAGTACCCTGTATACAGTTATTCAGTATTCATTCCTTGTAGCGCTCGGTGGTCTTATGTTGGCGGTCTTGGGATGGCAGGCATTTAAGATCATAATGGTGCCGTTTTTTATTCTACTTTTTATGGTGCCTTTACCTAATTTTCTCTATAACAACCTTTCCGCGTTTCTTCAGTTGATCTCGTCTAAGCTTGGGGTTGATGTCATTAGGCTGTTTGGAATTAGTGTATTCTTGGAAGGAAACGTAATAGACCTAGGGCAGTTTAAGATGCAGGTTGTTGAGGCTTGCAGCGGCCTACGTTATTTGTTCCCACTTATGTCTTTGGGGGTTATTGCTGCCTATTTGTATAGAGATGCATTTTGGAAAAAGGCTGTTGTATTCCTATCAACTATTCCAATCACTGTGCTGATGAACAGTTTTCGAATAGGGGTTATCGGGATAACGGTGGAATATTGGGGCCAAGATATGGCCGAAGGCTTTTTGCATGATTTTGAGGGATGGATTGTCTTTATGGCGTGCACGGCCGTACTGATAGCGGAGATGTGGCTGCTTTCCAAGATAGGGGCTAACAGCACACCATTTGGCGAGGTGTTTGCTATTGATCCTCCTCCGTCACTGCCTGAGTCTGGTCAGGTAAAGGAGAGATCCATACCGAAAACATTTTATTCTGCTTTTCTTCTTCTGTTGGCGATGGTGGTTGCATTTAATCTACTGCCAAAAAGGAATGAGGTGATTCCTGAAAGAGTTGCATTTGATAAGTTCCCTATGAAAATTGCAGAATGGGAAGGAAAGAAAGATAGATTGGAAAGTATATATCTTGATGCGCTCAAACTAAGCGATTACATAATAGCAGATTATATAGACAAAGAGCGTAAACCAGTTAACTTCTATGTCGCATACTATGATTCACAACGTAAGGGAGTGTCAGCACATTCACCAAGATCCTGTCTGCCAGGTGGTGGATGGAAGATTAAAGATCTAAAGCAAATATCTATTAATGGTGTGAACGTAAGTGGAGAGCCTTTGGTTGTAAACAGGGTTGTAATACAGCTTGGTGATGTAAGGCAGTTAGTCTATTACTGGTTTCAGCAACGTGGCCGGGTTATTACGAGCGAATATATGGTCAAATGGTACCTGTTCTGGGATGCGCTAACTAAACAGAGAACAGATGGGGCGCTTGTAAGGGTTACCACTCTAGTGCCAACTGGACAAGATATGAAGGAGGCGGATAGGCTGCTACAAGAATTCATAGATGATGTTTCCGGGAGTTTGGATAAGTATATCCCTGAGTAAGTAAGCTATGTCTGTGATGGGTTTAATCTCTTTTCTGATAGCGATCTCGTTATCAATGATGCTAATACCCCTTCTGGTTAGGATGGCTCCCTCTGTTGGTCTTGAGGACGAACCTGGGCCGAGAAAAGTCCACACCGATGTTGTGCCACGTGTAGGTGGAATAGCTATATTTATGGGAAGCATTGTTCCTTTGCTGATTTGGATGCCTAGGACCCAGTTGTCATTTGCACTACTGACCGCATTGTCCATTTTGTTTCTATTTGGGGTCTGGGATGATATCAGGGATATCAATTTTAGGTATAAGTTTGTTGGTCAGATAGCCGCGGCATTAACTGTGGTTTATTGGGGTGGCGTTGAGATCCATAATTTTCCTTTCGTCGAGGATTATGGGATACCAAGCAGCTTGACCAGAATATTCACCGTCATCCTTTTGGTTGGAGTTACCAATGCTGTAAATATGGCGGATGGCCTTGATGGTCTTGCTGGCGGCACCAGTATGCTCGCTATTGGTTGTATGACTGTGATCGCGTACCTGGCTAATGATCCGACTATGGTAGTGTTTGGCTTGTCTCTTATTGGCTCGACTCTCGGTTTTTTGCGGTTTAACACATATCCTGCTCGAATATTTATGGGTGACTCAGGAAGTCAGTTATTAGGGTTTAGCTCTGGACTTATCTGTATACTGGTTACTCAACATAGTAATACCGCTCTTAGCCCTATGATGGCTATCCTGGTGCTTGGCTTACCTCTGTTGGATGTATTTACTGTAATGGCCATCAGGGTATCGGAGGGGCGTTCGCTTTTTGCTCCTGATAAGAACCATATTCACCATATGTTTTTGAGTATAGGCTTCTCTCATAGAGAGGCGGTATACGTTGTCTATGCAATACAGATTGCGTTGGTGGTGACTGCGTTTCTGATGAGGTATACCAGTGATGTACTGTTGCTGCTGGTTTATTTGCTCTTCTGTATCTTTCTGCTTTCAAGTATTTCCTTTGCAAAAAAGCGTGTAGACTCGATCAGCGGCTGGGTCGCTGGTTCTCAGAGGGTACTGATCAAATTGGGGGTGGGCGGTGGAGGCGATGCGTATAGGAAATTATCGTATTACCTAATCAGAGCGTTATTCAGTGCTATTCTAATATTGGGAGTGATTTGTCTAAATGAGATACCAAGGGACTTTGGTTTTTTAGGTATTTTGCTGCTTCTTATGTTATTGCCAACTGTTTTTATAAAGAATGAAATCACCAATGCAATCAGGAGGCTTTGTCTGTATGTGACAGCGGGGTTTGTGGTTTACTTTATGGAGTTGTCGCAGCAGGATGGCGGGATTATAGCCACGTACCTCCCAGTGTTGTTTTTGATAATAGGTGTTGCTGTTGCGTTCCTTATTAAAATGGCTGGGAGTTCCGTAAGAGAATTCTCATCACTTGATTTTCTATTGTTGGCAATGGCGCTAATAGTTTCTGTATTCCCAAATTCCAAGGTGATGGATGGAATAGATGCGACGCTGGTCCTTGAGATCGTTATTCTTTTCTATGTTATTGATGTGCTGTTTAATAGAAGAGAGCGTTTGGAAAAGCTTGCCCTGGCCAGCGCATTTGTTTCTCTAATAGTCATGGTTTTAAAAAGTCTGCTATAAGGAACATTACAGTCTACTATTTCTAGATAATTTGGATAAAGGATATTTATATGAATTGTATATCTAGACATAAAATCATCGCTGTTCTTGTTATATATGGAGTATGCATTTCCCAAGTAGCGTTGGGGGTGGAATATTTTATGCGGGCCGATGGAGAGTCGGATGGTAGTGATGCCGCCGCATCCTGCTCCAGCCCTGCTACCGCAATGTCTGTTGAAACTCATAATAGGTCAACATTTAGACCCGGAGATATTATTAATCTATGTGATAGTGGCGGGGAGTATAAGTCCAGCATAATTGCCCCTTCCAGCGGCTCAGATAAAGATCCTATTATCTACAAAAATGCGCATGGTCATACCCCGGTTATAGATCTAAGCGTAGATGTTGGAGGAGAAGATGGATGGACTGATATGGGTAATGGCGTCTACCGTAAGAAAGGGTATGGTCGCGTGTTCTGGGAAGATGACGAACCGCTTAAGGCGGCATCGTCTGAGGCATGCTCCGACGGGAATTGGTATTATCCCATAGGAAGCGGCAAGATTTATTACAGGCCAACAAGTGGAGCTCCTGCGGGTCACTCAATAAGAACCATGTGGTTTGAGCGCGGATGGAGTCCTTATGGTATTGATCTGAGAAGCAGAAGCAATATAACCGTTCACGGTATTACCATAAACCGTACCGGCGGAGGTATAGGACATGGTCAGGATAAATCCTCTCCTGTTACACCGATCAGAAATATTGTTTTACACGATAATAAATTCAATAAATGCATGTGGGCAATATGGAGTCAGGTATTTGATGATGGTGTAGAGTCCGATGTGCGTATATATGATAACCATATCGAATATTGCAACAGCGGTATCAGTGCCTGGACCAATAGTGATAGTACTCCAGGGCATACCCAGCATCATGCAAAATACACCATCACTGGAAATGAGATATTAAATCTTAACTCGCTATCGGATAGCATGATGTGGTCAGATGCTTTATTAAAAAGCTATTATTACACGGACCATGAGGGTATATCATTCCAGGATGTCAAGGATAGTTTGATAGAAGGTAATACTATTACTACTACCTTTGTGAAGGATATGACATCAGACCACTACTGGTGCCGTGCTATCTATCTATATCTTACGAATGGAGATAGCCCAACAACGGGCAACTCAATTTTACGTAACAATATATCCGGACATTTTTATCCGTCTATATATATATCCACCGCCAAAGATCACGCAGGATTTGAGAATAATACGATTGCCTATAACGTGATTCATTATGAGTTAGAGGATAAAGGGCACATATCCTTTGGCGTGAATGCTGCGTCAGATAATCATCTGGTTGGTGTCAATTACTTTGTAAATAACACTGTTGTAAATGCTGTAAAAGGTTTGGGTATACATAGCGTTAACCGAAGGAACGGAAATTGGGTCATTCGGAATAATATTATTAAATCACATAGTGTTATTCTAATCAGCGACGTAAATAATGAAGGAGGTATGAAGTTTGATCACAATATGTATCCTGGGGCGGATTGGGGGTTCCAGGTCGGGACCGTAGGTATGAGATATATCACCTGGAGAGATAAATATAAATATGACACAGACGGATCAAGTGTTCGTGACCCTCTATTTGTTTCCCCTGAGAATAACTTTCATCTTCGAGTGAGGTCTCCAGCTATTGATGCGGGCGTGTCTGTGGGATTGCATAGTGATAATGACGGGTCAACTATTTCTGGGGCGCCAGATATTGGTGCTTATGAGTATAAGTCTGATGGTGGTTTTTCACGCGGTTCGACATTCAATAACACTACGCCCATGGGAAAATAAGACTATGGAGCGTAGTGAGTTAAAAGACTATCTGCGGGCTGATTTGCATAGATATGAAGGGGTAAAGGCAAGTTGTTATTTGTTAAAAGCAATTTCATTTTCTCTGCCAGCGTTCAGGTATACCTATTTTCTGCGGCATGCTTCTGTATTCCCTAAATACTCGATTAGAGGCTTTTTATATAGGATGCTGCTAAACCACTATGGGTATAAATATGGATTTCAGATACTGCCAAATACCAAGATTGGAAAGGGGCTCTATATTGGTCATCGTGGACCTGTTGTAATCAATGGCAAGGCTGAGCTTGGTGATAATTGTACACTGGGGCATGTTGTTACCATCGGTCAAACAAATAGAGGCAAGCGGGCTGGGTGTCCCAAAATAGGTAATAATGTGTGGATTGGTGTTGGTGCTGTAGTGGTGGGAAGGATTGTTGTTGGTGATAATGTCATGATTGCGCCGAACGCATTCGTCAATTTTGATGTGCCAGACAACTCCATAGTGGCGGGAAATCCAGCCAAAATCACATCACATGAGAATGCAACGGAAGGCTATATTCGCTATCCATTTGACGAGAATGACGGGATTGTTGAGTGATTAAGCGCAGTCCTTGGGGTGTTGGGCCATCTATTTTGATGTACCATTCTGTATTGGAACATACAGATGATCTTTTCTCAGTCTATGTCGATGATTTTCGCAATCAAATTGATTGGCTTGTCTCGAATGATTTTGAAATCATTGCCCTCGAATCATTGATACGAGCGCTTCAGGTGCGTGATTATACAAAGTTGCACAAGAAGGTGGTGATAACATTCGATGATGGATATGGGGACTTCGTTACTAATGCATTACCAGTTCTTTTGGAGTATGGCGCAACAGCGACTGTTTATCTTGTAACCGGGATGCTTGGCGGTAAGGGAGAGTGGAATAATATTAATGGCGATTGTGCGCCGATAATGACAATGGATGAGGCGCGGTACATCAAGGGAAAAGGTATTAGTCTCGGCAGTCATACATCCACGCACGTAGATCTTACGAGCGTGGATGACAAAGAGTTAAGGCATCAACTTTCCCGATCATGCGACGTGCTTACCCAGCTTGGTGAATCTTTTTGTACCTTTTCCTATCCTTGGGGTAGGTGGACGCAGCATGCTGCCGAGGCGGTGAAATCAGCAGGGTACGAATGTGCCTTAGCAGTGGGAGAGAGTACTCGTATAAATCCCGGTAATCTTTATTGTCTTCCGCGTGTTACTATGATGCGCAATATGGATGATTTTCAGATGCTTATGTCCCGAACCAGTTTCGAAAAAGAGACGCGTAGGAAATTTTGGATGTTGCGCAGGGTTATTTCCAAGGTTAGAGCATAAATGATATGCATTTTATAACGGGTCAACATAAGTAATGACGCAGTCTTCTGACAATCCGACTCCTCAGATACCGAGCGATGAGATACCAGTTCTTCTGACTATATTTAATCGTCCAGATAAGACCAGGGCGGTTATCGAAAGCCTACGTAATATCAAACCAAAAAAGCTATTCATATCCGCAGATGGTCCGCGCCAAGGTGTACCCGAGGATACGGAAAAGAGTCGTTTGGCCCGTCAAGAGTCTGTAAACATTGATTGGGAATGTGAAGTGCATACCCAGTTTAATGATGAGAATATTGGATGTGATCCTGCGGTTTCTTCTGCGATTGGCTGGTTTTTCCAGCATGTTGAGTTCGGGATTATTCTTGAGGATGATTGCTTGGTAAGTGAGCAATATTTTTCATTTTGTGGAGAGCTGTTGGTTAGATATAAAGATGATGCGCGAATTATGCAGATATCATCTATGTCGCCATATGCCGCTCGTGAATATGAGTATGATTACCATTTTAGCAGAGCCTTTTGGTGTAGTGGTGGCTGGGCAACTTGGCGTCGTGCCTGGAAATATTTTACTCCAGATATGATGAGTTATCGTAATAGAGATGCGCTCGAAATACTTGGGGCATACTATCCAAATTATGCTAAACGCATAAAGATGTACAGAAGGTTTCTTACATTCAAGGTCGGTCATTTTAATAACTGGGATTTCCAATGGAATATGGCGTGCTATGCGCAGAATGGTTTGAGCATAGTTCCAGAAAAAAATCTGATGGTCAATATCGGTTTTGATGAAGATAGCACTCATACGCGAGAAGTGAATCCTGTCTATGAGAATATGCAATTTCAGCCGCTGCATTGGCCATTGCGGCACCCTTTGCATGTCTTCGCTGATAGTGAACCAGAGAAGAGTCTTGAGAAGCGTGTTTTTCAGAGCCTTTCGATAAAGAGTCGATGCATGTATCTATTGCGCCAGCTGATAGGTGCGATTAAATATATTCGCGATACTATACCGTATTGACAGCCGTTAGGCATTGATATCCTTGTAAAGTCACAGATTAGGAACAGAGTTAGAATGCGCATACTCCATCTTATGACCACGCCTATAAGTATCCATGATCTTCAGTCAGGAGGCGCAGGCATTAGTGCAAGCGGAACATGGATGGCAGCGTTGCTAGGAAGAATGTTACAAGATACTGATTACTCTTTTGCCTGCATTGCATTTGGTAATGTGGATGCGGTACGGGTAATAAAAATGGACCGAATAGTTAGCTATGTTGTTCCGGGTGATCTGATCGGTAGCTCTATGAAACATACATTGCCCGTGATCCGTGATTTGATTAACGATTGGAATCCAGATCTGATTCATATGCATGGTACCGAGGCGGCATATGGGCTGTTGACGGCGCGCAATATGATTGAATGTCCTACGGTGATTAGTCTGCAGGGGCTGTTGGGTCCATACTCGGAATGGTACCACTACTTTGGAAACTTGAGTCTCTTAGAGATTTTTCGCATGCATCGCTGGCTGGAGATTCCCACTTTGCGCGGCCATTGGATCAGATTCATAAGAATGAAGAAAATGGCGCAAAGAGAACGGGAAATCATTGCTGGGAACAGCTTCTTTATGGGGCGCACAGACTGGGACGAAAGTTACATACGTGCTATAAATCCATCAGCGCAGTATTTCTATGGTGGAGAGATGCTGCGGGACGCATTTTGGCAAGAGAGATGGGATATCAGGCGGGCCAGACGTTTCCGCATCATCTTTACTAATGCAGGTGGGTATCCTCGGAAAGGGACAGAGGTTTTGCTGGATGCGGTCAAGCTACTGCGTTCACAATATCCGAATATCCAGGTGACTATTGCTGGAGGGATCAGTAGGAGAAGCGGCTACGGCAGATATTTGCGAAAGAGGATTGAGGAACTTGGACCGGCAGCTGTAGAGTTGGGGCCGCTAAGTGCCGAGGAGATGGTGAAAGAGTTGGTTGAATCGCATGTCTTTGTATCTCCATCCTACATAGACAATAGCCCAAATTCTGTCTGTGAGGCGCAGTTGCTAGGCATGCCGGTTGTTTCTACATATACCGGAGGGGTGCCAAGCCTGATCAATGAAGGTCAGACAGGGTTGTTTTTCCCCACAGGAGATGTCCCCATGCTTGCTGCAAGGCTGCGAGAGATTTTTGAAGATGACGATCTGGCGGTGCGGCTGGGTGATCAGGCGCGTGATGTGGCGAGTGGGAGACATGATCCGGAATTAATTATTAATGATATAGTGTCAGCATATAATATGGTGCTAGGGAATGCTGTGTGATCGTTTCCTGGTAAGGGATTTGCTGGAGAGGATGCTCCAAGAGAAATTCTAGAGAAACAATCGGGTGATTATATGAAGAAGGCTGTTGTAACTATAGCGGTGGGGGAAAAATTCCAGAGATTGCATAATCATGTAGCTCCAATAAACCGTATATGGATGGATCGCTGGGGATGGGATTCCATAGTCATTGATATGATCCCCGACGATTTTCAGGCGATGTATGAAGGTAAGGGTAAGTCCTTTGGTTGGATTTGCCTTATGTATAAGCTGATGATTCCATCGCTTTTTCGGAACTATGATGTTGTTGCTTTCCTTGATGGTGATTGTGTCATCAACCCAAATGCAGGATGTTTGAGTGAATATGTGGATAAGATCCCAAGCGGTGGATTTGCCGGGGTGCAGGATGTTTCTTACGAAGAGCGAGAACTATTTCCTAACTGGAATCATTACTATTACGATGATTTGCGGGTGCGAGGGTATCAGTCAAATCCGCCATTTCCGAAGCAACATGCCAATGCTGGGTTGTTGCTATATAGGCCAAATGAGATTTGGGAGAGATGGCAGGAGTTGCTGCACGTAGATGTTGAAGGTGGTCTTACCGTGGAGAATCGTATAAACGTATATGAGGTACAGGAAGGCAGATGTTTTTTTATGCCGGAACATTGGCATGTTTTGTGGCTATATGAAAGAGTGCGCCGTGGGTGGTCGAAAGGATCGTACAGCAATAGATTTTCCAGAAAAATGAACGGGATATTGTTGGGGATGACAGAGCGAGACAAGGTGCATGCAGTTTTAGAGAGTGTTTCCATGATTCATTTTGCTTTTGAACATCAAAAAATGATGTTGGTAGATCCCGCACGTATTTCATTGAAAGAGAATTAGTGGTCTGGTCAAGTATAGATCTAGGTGTAAAAATAGTTTTTGATGAATTTCATATGGATGTGATTATATGGGACAAACAGTTCAATTCTGTATGGTTCGCAATATAAAAAACACGGAGATGATACTTGTTGACTCTGTGCTGGCATACGGGTGATCAATGTCTCAGAAGATGAATATTGTGTTTACCGGTGGCTTTACATATCCTAGAGGAATGGCTGCCACAAAGCGTATCCAGAACCTTATTGATGCACTCAAAGATTCACCGGATATTGATGTGCGGGTGATTATTCAGCGTCAATCTATGCATGATGCTGCTGCGCGAGGGGAGTATGCCGGTACACCCTACGAGATAATTATGGGCGATCTCTTCCGGGTCAAGATGTTTCTTGCTTTACCACTCTTATACTATAAGACGATTGCCGCTTTGAGAAATGCCCGTAGACAAAGTTATAAAAATATAATCTATTTCTACGGTCCTATCTTTGTTGATAGCATTGTGCCCCTATATTGTGCGCGCATGCTTGGATATAAGATTATCTTCGATGTGACTGAGGATTTTGGTCTGGCAAAGGATGTGTCTCGCTCTTTATATCAGCATATAAGAAGTAGTATCGCAAACAGGATTTCCTATCAGATTAAGAATCTCGCATCAGGTATTATCGTTATCAGCTCTTATCTGGAAAAACAGATCAAGCTGTTTACCAAGGGCAAGGTGCCGATGCACTACATGCCGATCTCTGTGGATGTTGATCGCTTCCAAAATTATAAGCAAAGTTGTAAATCAGCCGGATCACTTTTTTATGCGGGTAGTTTTGGCAAAAAAGATGGAGTGCTTGTATTGTTGGATGCGTTTGATAAATTGGCTGGGAAATACGCTGAGGTTCGTCTGGTCCTTACCGGACGTGGAGATGAGATGGCGATGCGCGAATTTTTTGCACGTGTTGATGCGTCTCCATATAAAGAGCGGATAGAGTATAAAGGCTATCTGAGTGATGAGGATTATCATTCATTGTTAAGTGAGATAGATATTCCCTGCATGACCAGGGTAGATCTGGCCTTTGCGCAGGCTGGATTTCCATTTAAGTTGGGGGAATATCTTGCGACCGGCAGGCCTGTTATTGCGTCCAGAGTATCTGATGTGGATAGATTTCTTACAGATAGAGATAATGCCATGTTGGTAGAGGCAGGCTCTAGTGATGAAGTATGTGCGGCGGTGGAATTTTTATTGGATAATCCTGAAGATGCAGCAAATATTGGCGAAAAAGGGCGCGCTGTTGCCAAGAGGTTTTTCGATAACAAGCAGCAAGGGAGTGACTTTGTTGACTTCCTTGGTCGTATCTAAGCGATACTCCAGTGAGTGGCGATAGAAAAAATGCTAACGGGGAGGTTGGTATAGGATCGTCCTCAATCCTGAATAAGATATCTGACCGTGTTGCCAGCAAGATGGCAAATAATCGCCAGACCATAAAATCTATTGTGGCGCTCATGAGTAGCAATCTGCTGGCCGCAGTGCTAACTGCTATCGGCGGATTATTGGTAGCACATTATTTAGGCCCGGATGTGACCGGGGCATTTCGTGCCTACACGATTCCATTAACATACCTGATCTTCATGCATCTCGGTACCTGGGATGGCCTCTGGAGGCAGATACCGTATTATGTTGGCAAAGATGATCCTAAGCAGGTCGAGGGGATAGCCTCTGCAGCGGGAGCCTTTAACCTTATTATCTCTATTGTGGTATCTATTGGCTTCGTAGGCTGTGCGGTTTATAGCTTTATCCACGATGATATGTTTGGGGTGTTTGGCTGGTTGTCGCAGGTGCTTGCTTGTTGGAAGACTTTTTATGGTGGATATCTTTCCTCTACCTATCGCACTCTGCATAATTTTGTCAGTCTGTCCAGGATTCAGGCCGCCCAGGCATTGCTGGCGTTTGGGATGGTATTTCTGCTGCCGTTTCTAAAGTTCTATGGTCTTTGCGCTCGTGTGGCTGCTCCATCCTTCCTCGTGGTCCTTCTGTTTCATAGATTCAGGCCGCTTAAGATAAAGTATCGCTTTAAACCTGAGGTATTATTTGATCTGATCAAAATAGGCCTCCCATTTAGTTTTTGGGGGAACATTTACACATCCGTTTGGGTTGCATCTGAAAGTGCCTTGGTGTTTTACCTGGATGGTACAAGTGCGCTTGGGCTATTTACTGTCGCCGTCGTTATGCGGTCAGCAATGAGCACCCTGCCAAACTCCATATGGCAGGTCTTGACTCCGCGTGTGGTTACATCTTATGCCAAGGATGGCAGTGTGCGTAAGGCAAATGGACGCATTGTCTGGGTTACGGCCAGTCTTGTGGTTTGTATGCTGCTGCTGGCGTATGTTGGTGCATATCTGCTTGAGTGGTTTGTGCCTTACTTTATCCCAATGTATGTGGATGGTGTCTCGGTAATGAAGGTTTGTCTCTGGTTCGCTGCTGTCGAAGCGGCCTTCCTTCCGATAAATATCCTTTTTGCAACCGGTAGGCCGTGGTTGTTTGGGCGTGGTGTTATTGCTGGGGTTATAGTGTTTCCAATAGCAACTTATTTTCTGGAGCCCATGATTGGTGGATTACTCGCGGTCGCGGTTGGATCTTTGTTGGGGAGAGTGGCAAGGACCTTAGCTGCCTATGTTGATTTGGCCGTTCTAGCTAGGCAAGATGGGTGATGTTTGTGCTTAAATTATTACGTAAGTGTGGGGGCTCAAATGATTGAGTTAATATATTTGGCGCGAAAAAATTTGCTCTAGTTATGTATAGCCATACGAATAACCAGTATAGGGCATCTTCTCCATATTTTAGGGAGAGCCGTTCAAGATCGATCTTTCTTGCGTCCTTAATTGGAATGGCGATAGTGGCTGCTCCATTTTTTACCGGTCGTTCAATTGTATTTGCTGTGGCCTTTCTGGCTATCTCGATTATTATGGCTCTACTGTGGCGTAATTCCCCACGTGCATTAATATCGCTGGCCTCAATTTCTGCCGCAACACCAATAGCCATTGCCAAACAGCAGTTTCCTTGCAACCTGATCTTTGCCGGATGGTGGGTGTTGTTTAATACACGGTATTTGTTCCAACTGCCGCGTTGGATCTATCTACCCAGTTTTTTGGTGATATTAGGTATTTTGACCAGCTCTTTTAACTGGATGTCTGGCGATGTTGTGCGAAGCGTAATGCGTCAAGGCGCGTATGCGATTAATTTTTTCCTGGGGCCGTTCCTGCTATTACCTATCTTGTATCTTAAATTGAGGGAGAGTAACGATCAAACGGCCAACCTTAGAGGGCTATTGTTTTTTCTGATCCTTCCATCAACAGCTATATTGATAGCGGCAAAACTATTCGGAACTGTATCTAATGCCTGGGAGGCGTCCATGCATGCAGCCATGCTTTCCGAAGGATTTTTGCAATACAGACTTGGTAATGTGTTTGTGAATTACCTAAGAACAGAGATAGGATTTATCCTTGCAGCCTTAATTTGCGCATCTGCGGCAATAGCCATGTCACACGTGAAAGGGTCTTATAGATTGTGGGCGATAGCGTGTTTGGCTATGAATGCTTTTTTGCTTCTTTCCACAGGTAGTTTTGGTAGTGGGGCTGCATGCTTTTTGGGATTGATTGCCATCTTTTACACGCAACTGCGTAAGATCAACAGCGCCAAGGTAGTGGCCTCCTTTGTTATAATTTGCTTGACATTGATTCTGTCATATTTCTTTGCGCCTCAGAAGACAAAAGATTATTTGGCTCAACGGTTTGAGCATCGTGTTGTAAATGCGGATGCTGATAGGGTTACGCTGTGGGGGAGAGCATTTGATGCATTTTTGGAGCATCCAGAAGGTGTGGGGCTTACGCTATCTGTTGGTAAAACTGTAACAACATATATGCATAATGATTATCTGACTTATACGGTTAGCTACGGTTTTCTTGGTGGGCTGGCATATATGTCTTTGATTGTGGGGTTGCTGCTTTCCTTTTTGCGGGCGCGGAGAGGTGTAGGCAATGACCCGGCTGCACTTGCTGTGTATCTTGCTGGACTGGGAGTAGCTGTTGCGCTCGCGGCAAATGGAATGACAGATCATTCTAATGAGAATCGTTGGTACTTTAATGTGATTTGGTCGATCATTTGGTATTGCTACTTTTGCAGCAAGCCAATTGCGAAAAGGAGTATTTAGTTTGTGCGGGATGTGAGAGATGAGGTGAGAGTGGCTAAATCCATGCCTGAGCTATGATGCGTAGTTTACGAGAAAATGAAAACTAATGAGAGATAATAAATGGCTAGTAGGAGAGTTGAATGGATTGACGCATTAAGGGGGTGGGGTATTTTCCTGGTATTTCTTGGACATACTACTCTAATTAACAAGGACATTGATCATTATATTTTTTCATTTCATATGCCTTTGTTCTTCTTTGTTTCTGGGCTGTTTTATAAAGAAGCGAAGGAATCTCTAGGTTTTCGTAGGTTTTTCTTTGAGAAATTGAATGCGCGTATGGTGCCTTATTTCTTGTTTGGATTTCTTACGTATTTTGTGTGGCTACTGCCAATATTGTTAAGGAAGTACGGTGTGTATCATGGGTTGCATGATATTCCTGAAAATCTGTTTTGGAAGCCCGTTATTGGTATGTTTTATGGAATAGGGGATGCTGAGTGGCTTCCGCATAATTCTATTATGTGGTTTTTGGCTTGTACCTTCGTGGTGGAGATTCTCTTCTTTTTGATTAATATTGTTTGTAAGAGTAGATATTATGTCGGATTCGCGCTCATGTTGTTTGCTCTCATTGGTTATCTTGGATCTGTATATATGGCTGTACGTCTACCGTTCAGTATTGATGTCGCGTTAACCGCGGTTGTGTTCTACGGCATAGGTTTTTTAATGCAAGATTATCTGTTTAATTCTGAACCAAGGATTGTTGTTGCTATATTGTTCTGCCTATTCGGTCTGGTCCTTGGATTTACAAATGATAGGGTGGACATGAACTTTAACGTCTACGGTAATCCAATATTATTCTATGCGTCGTCCTTTTTGAGTATTTTTGGATATATTGGTCTTGCTAAGTATGTTCGAGGATGGAGGATGGTTAATTATGTGGGTAAAAACAGCCTTGTATTTTTTCTTCTTCAGAATGTAGGATTTCTTATAATTAATGTTGTGGTGTATCTGGTCTTGCGGATCAGACCTCATTCGATGGAACCTAATATGGGTTATGCATGTTGCTATGTTTTGTTGTCAATAATTGCATTATTTCCCATAGTGTTTCTTATTGTAAATAAAATTCCGGTAATGGTTCATGGCTTTAAGCGTGTAGAGAAGGAAGGGTATAGTTCCATGTAATAGTTGCTTGTTACATATGTCTAAATGGCAATCGTGTGGAGTAAAATAATTGAGAGTGCTTGTTGTAACTAATTTATATCCAACACAGGATAGACCTTATATATGTCCCTTTGTAAAGGAGCAAGTTGAGTCATTACGAGAATGCTACTCTGATTCGGTTATTGACGTTCGAATAATCGAGGGAGAAAGACCTAGATGGGGTTATATAAGAGACATTTTCCTTTTGCCCATTACTGTTATGAGAGGTAAGTATGATATTGTCCATGCGCATTTTGGACTAACACTAGTTTCTACATTATTCGTTCATATACCAGTGGTTATTACCTTTCATGGCTCGGATTTATTGATAAACCCCACAAAGCATATTTCCAAACTGCTAGCTCCAATGGCGTCAAGGGCCATTGTTGTTTCTAACAAGCTCAAAGCATGCCTTGGTTATGGCGATGTGATCCCGTGCGGTATTGATGTTAAACGATTTTTGCTTCCCCCTGACATGGCATTCAAATCAAGTCCAAAGTTGCCTGGTGAGCTTACCGTTCTGTTTCCGTCTGATCCTGAAAGGCCAGTGAAAAATTACGACCTTTTTCTCGCTGTTTGCAAACAATTGGAAATGATGGGGTGTAAAGTAAAGATAGTTCATTTGGTTAACGTGGAAAGGATTAAGGTGCCAGAGCTATACTGGAACTGCGACATTATGCTGCTGACATCTTTTTCCGAAGGTTCTCCTACAGTTGTTAAGGAGGCTATAGCAGCTAAGCTTCCTTTTGTTTCTGTTGATGTGGGCGACGTAAGGGAGTGGGCGGATTTGGTAGAGTTTGGGGCTGTTGCTTCGGGCATAGATCCAAGCTCTATAGCAAGAAGTGTAATCGACCTTCTTGCAAAAATTGATTGCAGGTCGCTACTGGATAATGCAGCATGCCTTGAAGCTATGGATATAGAAAATCAGGCGAAACGGATTATGAAAATTTATAATGAAGTATTAGAAAGGCGCGGCTAAATATATGACCCCTAGCAAGCCAAAACTGATGATCGTACTAGGTAGTGGTGGGCACACATCTCAAATGATAAAAGTTACGGAAATGCTGGTCTATTATTATGATTTTGAATATGTTGTTAATGATGATGACGATAAATCCATAAATAAAATCAAATTTCCTGGTAAGGTATATGCTATACCAAGGCCCAGGGTGATATATGATAAATCAGTAATCAGATCTGTCCTTCTAACAATTAAAAGCATTATTGCATCATTCGGTATTGTAATGAGATCTACCGCGCTTGGAATCGTTAGCGCTGGTCCAGGATTGACGGTGCCTTTATTTCTCTGGGCTTTTGTATTTAAAAAGAAAAGAGTGTTTATAGAATCCTGGTCAAGGGTTACGACAAGATCGACTTCTGGCGTGATTTGTTACTATCTGTCTGATCTTTTCTTTGTCCAATGGCCAGAATTAAAAAAAGAATATCCTAAGGCAATTTATGCTGGGAGATTAGGATGATATTTGTAACCGTTGGTACAACTCAGTTTGATGAGCTTGTGGAGGCAATAGATAAGATTGCGCCGGATCTGGAGGATACTGTAATTGTTCAGGCAGGAAACCATGAATATGTGCCACAAAATTGCCAATATTTTTCTTTTACCAATAATTTTTCAGACTTCTTGGGGCGGGCGGATATCGTTATCGCCCATGGGGGCGCAGGTATAACTTTTGAAACATTGAATTTGCAGAAGCGACTTATTTCGGTTGAGAACACCAATGTTATTGATAGACATCAGAGTGATCTGATCAGAAAGCTATCTAGTGAAGGTTATCTTGTATGGTGCGAGGATACGAACCGTTTGAATGATTATATTAAAGAGGCGCGCAGAACAGAAATTAAGAAGTATGTAAGACCTCATTGTAAAATTGGAAAGGTTATTATTGATTATCTTTGACTGCTACATAGTCAATGCGGAATATTAATGATCAGTTAATCTGGGTTATGTTTGTAAGCGTTGTAATCTATTTTAACTGACTCTATATCTATATGGTCCTTAACGGAAAAAAGGCCAATAGTATCAGCTCTATTAACAGTGTCTAAATATTTCAGTACAACATGATACTGCTCTCGATTCCAAAAATCGTGAATTAGTATCTTTACATCTTGATTCATGTGGCATTCCATTATTATTTTTAGGGTACATGCCACTCTAAATCTTCCATCTACAAGTGCTGTATCTATTGCCTTACTATCTATTTGTTTGAAAATATTTGAGGAGTATGCTTCGAATAGATGCTGATTTTTATCTGTTACTGGATATCCCCAATCGCGAGTGGGACCTAAATCTGAATGAAATATGTGGAGCCGTTTGTGTTGATGGCGCCTGATAACCAAGTATTGCTGCATATAGTTTATCCACTCGCGGTTCGACTCAACTGTAAATATGTTTGCTTTTGATTTCTGGATTGCTCGCAAAGAACTGCCTCCTAATCCGAATTCAATGTAGTGCCGTGACTCTTTTATCGCATCATCAAAAATAGCAATTTCAGCCTTAGACATAATAAATGGATATAAAAGCGGATATGGGGAAAACTGGTCCAATTTCCTTATCGCTTTCTTAGCCTTTGTTTTAAATGTCATTTTGATGTTGTGCCATAGTATGTCTTCACTTATCTTTGCCTAATATACCACTCATAAGTACTAGCCAACCCATTTTCCAGCGATATCGCATATTCCCAACCAAGAGCGCGTAAGCGCGAAACATCCATAAGTTTTCTTTCTGTTCCGTCAGGCTTGGATTCATCAAAGATCATTTCACCTTGGAAGCCAACTACTCTCTTCATGGTCTCGGCCAGTTCCCGTATGGTGCAGTCAACACCTGAGCCGACATTGATATGAGAAAGCATGGGCTGTGTGTTGTCTTGATATCTTGCCTGGTCGAGTTCAAGGACAAATAGAGACGCGGTCGCCATGTCATCTACATGCAGAAATTCCCTTTTCGGTTTGCCACTGCCCCATACCACGACCTCTTTGTCTCCATTTGTCTTGGCTTCATGGAAACGTCGCATCAGCGCTGGGATGACGTGGGAGTTTTCCGGATGGAAGTTGTCTCCCGGGCCGTACAGGTTGGTTGGCATCACAGAGCGGTAATCTGTGCCGTATTGGCGATTGTAGGACTCGCATAGTTTTATCCCGGCAATCTTTGCCAACGCATAAGGTTCATTGGTCGGTTCAAGCACCCCGGTTAACAGGGCGTCTTCGCGCATTGGCTGTTCCACTTCCTTCGGGTATATGCAGGAGCTGCCCAAGAACAGTAGACGTTCAACACTGTTTCTGTAGGCGGCATCAATAATATTCGACTCTATCATCAGGTTTTGATAGATGAACTCAGCAGGATAGGTGTTGTTGGCGTGGATACCGCCGACTTTGGCCGCGGCCAGGATTACATATTCAGGTTTTTCCTGTGCGAAGAACGATCTGACCTGTTCCTGTTCAGTCAGGTCCAGCTCTTTATGGGTTCTTGTGACAAGGTTGCTGCATCCCCTAGCTTCAAGCTGGCGTACGATAGCTGATCCAACAAGGCCGTTGTGCCCGGCCACATATATTTTGCTGTCTTTATTCATGGCTTGGTTCTAAATTGCCTGGATCCTGGGGTCAAGCTGAGAGATGGTGGCTGTTTGTTGTATCCGGCTACATAGGTTTTGCTGTTTTTGTTCATGACTGCTTTTTATATTTCCTGGATCCCGGCCTTTGCCGGGATGACGGGTGAGTGGATAAGCTGCTTACGTTGGTCCTCATTCATAATGCGTCCATAGTCGTATGATCTTGACCGTTTTCTCTTCTTCATAAATCTGATATACGATCCGATGTTGAATGTTAATACGGCGGGAATAGGCGCCAGCCAGATCGCCCATCAGTTTTTCGTAAGGGGGAGGATTTTGCAAAGGATTCTTTTCTAGAATCTTTAGCAATGCCTGTGCCTTGTTTTTTAGCCCTGATTGAGCAAGTTTTTTTGCATCCTTTTGAGCTTGCTTGGTATATACCAGTGACCATTTCACCAATCTAATTCCTTGTCACACTCTTGTAGTGGTGTATTCAAACCTTCCTTGATTGATTTCTGCATACCCGGCACAGATAGGAGATGCATTGTTTCTGCAATTGCGTTCCAGTCCTCCTCTGAAACAAGAACTGCATTTCCTCTCTTTCCGGTAATTACGATAGGTTGGTGGGTACTCGCCGCTTCATCAATTAGACTGTAGAGCTTGGAACGGGCCTCGGTAGCATTGAGGATAGTCATAGTTATTACCTCCTTGTTGAAGTGTACGTTATTGCGTACGTAATAGCAATCCTATTCTATGTCCAGGTAGAGCGATATTGTGCGGTATAGGTTTCTGCGGAAATCTTTGGAACCATGTGAAACTCCCGGACCCAGCGATCAAGTTGCGGTGTGACGAGCTATTTTGTGTAGCTCAACGTCATTCATTGTAATCATAGGCCTTATAGCCATGTTCCCTGACCAAGGCGTCCCTTTCGGCGAGCTTTAGATCGCTCTCCATCATCTCATGCACCATCTCTTCGAAGGTTATCTTGGGCTCCCATCCAAGTTTCTCTTTGGCCTTGGTAGGATCACCTAGTAGCGTCTCCACTTCTGTCGGTCTGAAATATCTCGGGTCAACCTGAACAATGCACTGGTCGGTCTCAGTGTCATACCCTTTTTCATCCACACCTTTGCCCTCCCAGCGTATCTTTTTTCCGATATGATCATATGCGGCGTTGACGAAATCGCGTACGGAATACTGCACGCCGGTAGCGATACAGAAATCATCCGGTTCGTCTTGTTGTAACATAAGCCATTGCATCTCAACGAAGTCTTTGGCGTGCCCCCAATCGCGCAGCGCATCCAGATTCCCAAGATAGAGGCAATCCTGCAAACCCATGTGGATTCTGGATAGAGCCCGCGTGATCTTGCGGGTAACGAAGGTTTCGCCCCTTATGGGAGACTCATGGTTAAACAGTATGCCGTTGCATGCGTACATGCCGTAGGCCTCGCGGTAGTTTACCGTTATCCAGTAGGCATAGAGTTTTGCAGCGGCATAAGGTGAGCGTGGATAGAATGGGGTGGTCTCCTTTTGCGGGACCTCCTGTACCAAGCCATAGAGCTCCGAGGTTGACGCCTGGTAATAGCGCGTCTTTTTTTCCAAGCCGGAGATGCGGATTGCATCCAGAATACGCAGTGCCCCGAGACCCACTGTATCTGCAGTGTATTCCGGGCTCTCAAATGAGACGGCAACGTGACTTTGTGCGCCCAGGTTATAGATCTCATCAGGGACAATCTGCTGAATGATACGCACCAGATTCATGGAATCAGACAGGTCCCCATAATGTAGGATAAATCTGCGCCCAGTCTCGTGCGGATCCTGATATAGGTGGTCGATTCGATCCGTATTGAAGGATGATGAGCGGCGTTTGATGCCGTGAACCTCATATCCCTTTTCAAGAAGAAGTTCGGCTAGATAAGCTCCATCTTGACCGGTAACCCCTGTGATTAATGCTACTTTTGCCATTATTGTTCCTTGAGACCCATGCCGGGTGTTAAATATTCTGTTTATTGGCTCAATATTAACACTGCGCCACGGAATTGTTGACTGTCAATTAACGGATGCTGGTATTAGGGGAATGGGATAGGGCTAATTTGAGCGCGGTGCTCCATTATTTTCCCGGTTTCCACGCCTGGGTAAGAGAATGTATAATTATACCTCTTAATAGATGCTGTTCTAGAATACCCCAATAACTACCCTAACTTACATACGAGGTGTCGGTGTGTTTATAACAAGGAATTACCGTATCAAAGCTTTTCTGTCTATGCTGTTGGTTGCATGCTTGGTGCAATTATTGGCGGCATGTGGCGGAGCGGAAGATCGCAAGACAAAGTACTTTCAGCGTGGCATGGAGCTCTATGAAGAGGGCAACTATGTAAAGGCCAAACTCGAATTCAAGAATGTACTGCAGATCGATCCCAAGGATGCCGAAGGCTATTTCATGTTTGCTCAGATCATGGAAAAAGAGCAGAACTGGCGTCAAGCCTATGCACTATTCTTGCGGGCGGTTGAGCTTAATCCCAATCACGTGGAGGCGCTGACCCATCTCGGTCGTTTGTATGCCATGAGTGGAGCGCCCGAGAAGGCCATTGAAACTGCAGATAAGGTGTTGGTATTGAAACCTGGCGACCCGGCAGCAATGGTGGTTAAAGGGTTAGCTAAGGCGCGCATGGGAAATAAAGCGGATGCAGTATTGGACGTGGAGGCCGCAGTAAAGGTTGACTCTGACAATATGGATGCAATTCTTTTACTGTCAGCGTTATACGCAGATCTGGGGGATATGGATAAGGCTATAGCAATAGCGAAAAAAGGTATAAAGGATTACCCAAAAAACATGGCAGTGCACCTCCTGTTGGCTCGTATGTATGAGAAGACCGGAAATACCCAGGGTACTATCGATCTTTTGAAAAAGATGATTGCGATTCAGCCTGAAAACCAGACTAACAGGAACCGTCTGGCGGCTTATTATCTTGCCAAGGGGAAAAAAGCAGAGGCAGAAAAGGTTCTGAGAGAGGCTATTGCAACTAATAGTGATAGCGCTGATGCAAAACTGGCTCTAGTTGAGTTTTTGGGTAAAGACAAGTCAACTCGTGAGCAAGCGGTGAAGGAGCTGGAAGGTTTCGTAAAAACCAGTCCCAATGAATACCAACTTCAGTTCGCACTGGCCAAAGTATATTTTGGCGCTGGCCGCATAGATGAGGCACGGAGTATCTATCAGTTTGTCTCACGTGAAGATGGCAATGGCAAGGATGGAGCAGCTGCTAGGACTAAGCTCGCCGGTATGTTGATGGTGGAGAAGAAGCTGAGTGAGGCCAAGGCTATGGTCGATGGCGTCCTGGCTAATGATCCGAAAAACAAGGATGCCTTGCTTACCCGCGCTGCTATCTCTCTTGCTTCAGACGACCAGGACAAAGGCATAGCCGATTTGCGCACCCTGCTGAGTGAAGACCCTGGGCATGTTAGGGGGTTGAGACTCAAGGCCAGGGCGCATCTGGCAAAAAAAGAGATAGCCTTGGCGCGTGAGAGTCTTGAGGCTGCAATTCAAGCAAGTCCGCAAGAGGCTGCCGCGAATTTTGAGCTGGCCCAGCTTCTGTTACAGACCGGAAAACCAGATGACGCCATTTCCGTGCTTGAGAAGATGCAGAAGTTTGCGCCTGATCATATCGGCATTATGCAAGGGCTTGCCAAGATTTATGCTAGCCAGAGGAACTGGGGCGAGGTTGCCAAGGTTGCTAAGCAGATGCAGGCAAAGCATCCAGATAAAGCTCAGGGTTATTACTATGAGGGTTTGGCATTACAAGCTTCCGGGAAGCTGGAAGAGAGTAAGGATCTGTTAGAGCGCTCGCTAGCGATTTCCCCCAACGCCGTTGAGCCACTAATTGCTGTGGCAAAGGGCTGGATGGCGTTGCAGCAGCCTGATAAGGCCCTGGAGAGGATAGACCAGGCAATAGCGCACAATGGTGAGAACTTTTTGGCTTACAATCTGAGAGGCGAAATTCTTATTATTCAAAAGCGTATGGATGAGGCGGAATCTGCATTTAAAAAGGCTAGCGAGATCAACCCCAAGTGGCCTGTTCCATACAGAAATCTAGCCAACATTCGCATGATGGATAAAAAGATTTCCGAGGCCATTGGCATGTTAGAGCTGGGTGTGGAAAACACAAAAGATCTCTCTTTAGCTATCGAGTTAGCATCGGTTTACGATGGCAATAATCACGAAGCCAAGGCGCGGAAACTGTACGAAAAACTGTTAACCGACCGTCCTAACGTAGAGGTGGTAAAGAATAATCTAGCCATGATGTTGGTGCGTGGCGAGCCGAATAAGACGGATTTAGACAAGGCGCTGGAGTTGACTAAGGATTTTACCCTTTCGGAAAATCCGGTATTTGTGGATACCATCGGTTGGGTTCGCTATAAACGTGGAGAAACCAAGGAAGCCAAGATCCTGCTAGAGCGGGCGTACAATTCAGAACTGAAAGTGCCAGAGATAAGTTACCATCTAGGCATGGCATATTATAAACTTGGCCTTAAAAAAGAGGCTATGGAAAAACTGGAAGAGGCGCTTAGCTCGGACAGGCCATCTCAATGGGTAGAGCAGGCCAAACAGGTTCTGGCGGAGCTTAAGACGAAGTAATTCGTTGTTGTCTATGCGACGAAATGGGGAAAGGGAGTTCCCTATTCGCAGTATTTCTTGATTGCTTTTTTCGCCTTTTCTATATCTGCCGTGCGCTCTTCGTCGGATAGTATTTTGTACTCTCCGTCATCCATCTTCTTCTTTATCCTTGGATGAAGCTCAAGGGATGACAGATTCTTTTTTGCATTCTCGCAGTTTTGTTTTTTGATCTCAGCGTTCCTTATTGTTTTCTCCTCTTTCTCCTTAGCCTCATTTTTTTCTTTTTTGGCTTTTTCGCTTGCCTCCAGCCGCGCTTTGAGTTTATTTGTGGTTCCACTTGACTCGCTGGCAGGCGCGGGCGGTGGTGCTTTGATTACAGTAGCATTTGTTCCAGATGGTGGGCGAGATTGGGAGTAGATGGTAACGCCGTTTTCGTCGACCCAACGGTAGGTCCTTGCCGTGGCTGGTGCTAACCAGGTCAGAAATAGCACGGAAAAAGCAACGATATAATTAATTCTCATGTTTCCCCATTAGCCTTAGGATTAAATATGACTCATATTATGGTCCCGTATTCTCCATAGGCAAGTATTTGCAGCCGCTTTGTGAATATGTTTTGGGATTTTGTGAGGTTTTGCAGGGTTTCTATGCGTCAGATAGATTTAGATAAGAAATAGACCGTCTATGTCTCTGTTTTCCTTGACCTGCTTACTCAATATTAGTAATTTGAGCTGTTCTGTCATTTTTCACCGATTTTTCGGCGCTAGGCAGGCAATTTTTGGGTTGGCGAGGTAGTAGGCGGAGGTTTTTGACGTGGAATTGAGTGGTTCCGAGATCGTCGTTCAATGTTTGAAGGACGAAGGTGTGGAATATGTTTTCGGCTACCCAGGCGGAGCTGTTCTTCACATCTATGATGCAATTTTCAAGCAGGATGATGTTAAGCATATCTTGGTGCGTCATGAGCAGGGCGCTGCTCATGCTGCAGACGGTTATGCGCGTTCTACCGGGAAGACCGGGGTTGCGCTGGTTACCTCTGGGCCGGGCGCTACCAATGCGGTAACCGGCATCGCTACGGCCTATATGGACTCTATACCGATGGTGGTTCTCACAGGCCAGGTACCTTCGCCATTCATTGGCAGCGATGCCTTCCAGGAGGTAGATACGGTCGGTATCACCCGCCCCTGCGTGAAACACAATTTTTTGGTCAAGGATGTGAAAGATTTGGCCATGACATTCAAGAAGGCATTTTATATCGCCAGGTCCGGTCGTCCTGGACCGGTTGTTATCGATATACCGAAGGATGTTACCGATCCCGGGGTCAAGATTCCTTACGAATATCCGGAAAATATATCCATACGCTCATACAATCCGGTTACCAAGGGCCACTATGGACAGATCAAGAAGGCAGTAGGGATGATTCTCTCTGCCAAGAGACCTGTGGTCTACTCTGGTGGTGGCGTGGTTCTGGGTAACGCCTCCGAACTTCTTACCGATTTTGTTCGGCAACTTGGTCTACCTATAACAAGCACCCTTATGGGCCTGGGCGCCTATCCGGCGAGCGATAAACAGTTCTTGGGGATGCTGGGTATGCACGGCACCTATGAAGCCAATATGGCAATGCATGGCACTGACGTGCTGGTGGCCATAGGCGCGCGTTTTGATGATCGCATAACTGGCCATGTGGATAGATTCTGTCCTGATGCAAAGATCATTCATATCGATATAGATCCATCATCCATCTCCAAAAACGTACGGGTGGATATCCCGATCGTAGGAGCGGTGGATCTGGTGATGCAGGACATGCTCAAGGCTTTTAAGGAGAGCAAGGCCAAACAGGACAAAGATGCTCTGAAAGATTGGTGGGGTCAGATCGAGCAGTGGCGTGCTAAGAACTGTCTAAGATATGATCGCAAGAGCGATCTAATCAAGCCGCAGTATGCACTTGAAGTTTTACATAAAGTCACCAATGGCAATGCCTACGTTTGTTCTGATGTGGGGCAACATCAGATGTTTGCCGCCCAGTTCTATGGTTTTGACAAGCCCAGACGCTGGATAAACTCCGGTGGCTTGGGCACCATGGGTTTTGGCCTGCCTTCAGCGGTGGGGGTAAAGATGGCCCATCCCGACAAGGATGTTGTAGTTGTTACCAGTGAGGCCAGCATCCAGATGTGTATCCAGGAGCTCGCAACCTGCAAACAGCATGGACTTCCTATCAAGATCCTGGTCCTGAATAACGGTTTTATGGGTATGGTGCGCCAGTGGCAGGAGTTCTTCTATGAGAAGCGTTACTCTCATTCGACTGTGGACGATACACCTGATTTCATCAAACTGGCGGAGAGTTACGGCCATGTTGGGATGAGGATCACTAAGAAGGCGGATCTGGAGAAGGCCATGCAGGATGCGTTTGCCATGAAGGATCAGTTGGTCTTTATGGACGTGGTTATAGATCCGGATGAAAATGTATATCCGATGATTGAGGCGGGTAAAGCACACAACGAGATGTTTCTTCCCCCTGAAAGCGAGTTGGTTTGATTATGAGACATATTATTTCAATCCTAATAGAGAACGAATCAGGGGCGTTGTCACGCGTGGCCGGACTGTTTTCTGCGCGTGGTTACAATATCGAGGCGCTTACGGTCGCACCAACAGAAGATCCATCTCTGTCTCGCATGACCCTGGTGACCAGTGGTAATGAAGAGATCATTGAGCAGATCACAAAGCAGTTGAACAAGCTGGTGGAGGTGGTAAAACTGCTGGACCTATCAGAAGGGTCACATATTGAACGCGAGATGATGCTGGTTAAGATCAAGGCCGAAGCCGCGAACAGGGAAGAGTTGAAACGTTTGGTGGACATCTTCCGTGGCAGGATCATCGACGTAACAGATACCAGCTACATTGTGGAGATGACAGGCGACAGTGGAAAACTGGATGCCTTCATCAAGTCGGTGCATGAAGATCTGGTGGTGGAGGTGGTGCGAACCGGCCCATCCGGCATAGCTCGTGGCGCCAAAGGGCTGACGCTTTAACTTGGGCTAATTTAGAAAATCGTAGGTATGAATATTCCTGCGATATTGAAAATATGGTCCCTTCTCCCCCGGAGGACCTCGGTACCCCCCCCCTCGTTGGGTGGAAGGAAAGGATGGGGGGGTTAAGATAATGACTTATTCATACTTTACACCCTCACCCCAACCCTCTCCCTGAGGGAGAGGGGGTTAATGAGACAGTAGTGAAAATATATTTATATTTTTTGGAATACGATTAAAAAGGTAATCTCAAATGAGTTTGAACATCTATTACGACAAAGACGCAGACCTATCCATCATCCAGGGCATGAAGGTCGCCATCATCGGATATGGCTCCCAGGGTCACGCACATGCCAACAATCTCAAAGACTCTGGTGTTGACGTAACCGTTGGACTGCGTCCGGATTCAGGTTCTGCCGTTAAGGCCACCAATGCCGGTCTTAAGGTAAAGCCGGTGCCGGAGGCAGTTGCTGGCGCAGATGTGGTGATGATCCTTACCCCTGATGAGTTCCAGTCCGTACTCTATAGAGATGAGATAGAGCCGAATATCAAGAAGGGCGCTACACTTGCCTTCGCCCACGGCTTTGCCATCCACTACAATCAGGTTGTTCCACGGGAAGATCTTGATGTGATCATGATTGCTCCCAAGGCTCCTGGCCATACCGTACGTAGCGAATTCCAGAACGGCGGTGGTATCCCCGATCTGATTGCCGTGTTCCAGGACGCAAGCTGCAAGGCCAAAGAGACCGCTCTCTCCTATGCTTCCGCTATTGGCGGTGGCCGTACCGGTATCATCGAGACCACCTTCAAGGATGAGACCGAGACCGACCTATTCGGCGAACAGGCGGTGCTCTGTGGTGGTGTGGTAGAGCTGATCAAGGCGGGATTCGATACCCTGACCGAAGCCGGCTATGCTCCTGAGATGGCCTATTTTGAGTGTTTGCACGAGATGAAGTTGATCGTAGATCTGATCTACGAAGGCGGTATCGCCAACATGAACTACTCCATCTCTAACAATGCGGAGTATGGTGAGTATGTTACTGGGCCTAAGGTGATCAACGAGGAGAGCCGCTGGGCTATGCGTGAGGCGCTGCATAACATTCAGACTGGCGAGTATGCCAAGAAGTTTATCCTGGAAGGAATGTCCAACTATCCTGAGATGACTGCACAGCGTCGTCTCAACGCCGCTTCGGATATCGAGCAGGTGGGTGAGCGCCTGCGTGGCATGATGCCGTGGATCAAGAAGATCGTAGATAAATCCAAGAACTAAAGTTTGTGTTAGGTCGGAGTCAAATTGACTCCGACCGTTAACGCTAACATGCGAAGAGTATTGATGCCGGAAGAAAAACTACAGGCAAAACGCAGACGCGGTATCTATCTGCTGCCGAATCTGTTTACCACCGCTGCACTGTTCAGCGGTTTCTACGCCGTGCTTGCGGCAGTTAATAGTCAGTTTGATGCTGCTGCCATCGCTATCTTTGTTGCCATGGTGTTGGATGGCATGGATGGCAGGGTGGCTCGCATGACCAACACTCAGACCGCCTTCGGGGCAGAATACGACAGTCTCTCCGATATGGTTGCCTTCGGTCTGGCTCCCGCCTTGGTAATGTATGTATGGGCGCTTAAAGGGTTGGGTAAGTTCGGTTGGTTAGCGGCGTTTATCTACACAGCTGCCGCAGCTTTGCGGTTGGCGCGCTTTAATACCCAGGTTGGTATAGCGGACAAGCGTTATTTCCAGGGGTTGCCCAGCCCTGCGGCCGCAGCGATTTTGGCGGCCGCCGTCTGGGGTGCGGCAGAGTATGGAATCCACAAGGATGATGTATCATCGTTGGTCGGGATCCTGACGGCCGTTGTCGGATTGCTTATGGTCAGTAACTTTCGCTACCACAGTTTCAAGGAGCTGGATTTTCGCGGCAAGGTGCCGTTTTTTGCGCTGGTCGTGATCATGTTGGTATTCGCAATAATCCTGTGGGAGCCTCCATTCGTCCTGTTTGCTGTTTTCCTCTCGTACGCTGTTTCTGGACCAGTTCTGACCATAATCTACCTGCGACAGCGTAGGAAAGAGCGGGAAGAACTAAAGGGCGAGCCAGAGGAAAAGTAGGGGCGCTTGTCGTCTCATTCGTCCCCTCTCCTCTTAGGGGAGAAAGGACCGATATTGCAATTATCGGGATGGCAATGAGGCAGGTTCTAACTTGGCAAGAATCAAACCATGGGTTATATTTCAATACATGGCTTGTTACGACGCAACAAACTACAACTCCTTCGCCGCCTTCCGGCAGGTTGCGTCCGTGCGCCTTCCTCTAGATGTACTGCGACTGCTGCCCTGAGGGGCAAATATACAAAACACCCTGGCGAGGGCCCGCAGTACGCACAAACAAGACAGATTTCCCAAGATTAAGTTAACATCCCAACCATAGACTCGTTTGGGATGTGTATGGAGTTAAGCATGAACACACAAGATCGTTTGATCATATTTGATACCACCCTCCGCGACGGTGAGCAGAGTCCCGGAGCGTCCATGACCAAAGACGAGAAAATCCGTATTGCCAAGGCCCTGGAGAAGATGCGGGTGGATGTCATAGAGGCGGGCTTCCCCATTGCCAGCCCCGGAGACTTTGAGGCGGTGCAGGCGGTGGCCCAGATCATCAAAGATAGCACCGTATGCGGCTTGGCCCGGGCACTGGATAAGGATATAGATCGTGCCGGTGAGGCGCTTAAGGGCGCCAATTCGGGACGCATCCATACCTTTATCGCCACCTCGCCAATCCACATGGAGCATAAGCTGCGTATGTCTCCGGATCAGGTGGTGGAACAGGCGGTAAAGTCGGTAAAACGTGCGCGTGGATTTACCGATAACGTGGAGTTTTCCGCCGAGGATGCCGGCCGTTCCGAGATTGACTTCCTTTGTCGTATCGTCGAGGCGGCAATCAAGGCGGGGGCCAACACAATCAATATCCCGGATACCGTGGGCTACAATGTACCCTGGCAGTTCGGCAACACCATAAAGGAGATAATGGAGCGGGTACCGAATTCCGATAAGGCTATATTTTCGGTGCATTGTCATAATGACCTCGGATTGGCCACATCCAATTCCCTCTCTGCGGTGTTGAACGGCGCCAGACAGGTGGAGTGCACCATCAACGGGTTGGGTGAGCGGGCCGGTAACGCCTCTTTGGAAGAGGTGGTGATGACGGTGCGCACCAGGCGCGATGTATTCGAGTGTGACACCAATCTGGACGCCACCCAGATCGTGACCTGTTCCCGCCTGGTCTCCAACATCACAGGATTTCCGGTACAGCCAAACAAGGCGGTGGTGGGAGCCAACGCCTTCGCCCACGAATCCGGCATCCATCAGGACGGTGTGCTTAAGAGTCGCGAGACCTACGAGATCATGCTGGCCGAGGATGTGGGCTGGGCCCAGAATCGCATGGTGATGGGCAAACATTCCGGGCGCAGCGCCTTTCGTGCCCGTCTGGAGGAGTTGGGTATTGAGTTCGGTTCGGAAGAGGAGTTGAACGACGCCTTCCGCCGTTTTAAGGACTTGGCTGACAAGAAGCATGAGATCTTCGATGAGGATCTCCAGGCGTTGGTGACGGATGTCTCTATGCGTGCGGAAAACGAGATAGTGAATCTGGTCTCGCTTAAGGTGTGCACCGAGACGGGAGAGACTCCGGTTGCATCCATCGTGTTGTCTGTGGATGGTGAGGAGGTATCAAGCTCCTCTGAGGGCAGCGGCCCTGTAGACGCTACCTTCCGCGCCATCGAGTCAATCGTGGATACCGGATGTGAGTTGCTGCTCTACTCGGTAAACGCCATCACCAGTGGCACCGACGCCCAGGGTGAGGTGACCGTACGTCTGGAGCGAGGCGGGCGCATAGTGAACGGGCAGGGGGCGGATACGGATATCGTCATCGCTTCCGCCAAGGCCTATGTCAACGCCTGCAATCATATTATGCAGGGTGTGAAGAAGGCCCATCCGCAGACCAGCGGAGTTTAATAAGAGGATCTATGATGGAGGAAACTCTGCGGCGACAATATCTGGAGGCCATGGGCATCCAGAACTGGGTCGGGCGTGATGCGCCCGATCCGGTTGTCGCCCAGGTTCAGCCAGATGTGCAAGCAACACTGCCTCAACCGGATCCGGTTGCTGAGGCCAAGTCTTCATCACCTGTGGCGCGGGGCGACATCGCCACCCTGGATTGGGACAGGCTGCGGGCAAGGGTCAAGGACTGTAGAGCCTGTGAGCTGCATGAGACCCGGACCCAGACCGTATTCGGTGTGGGTGATCAGAACGCCGATCTGATGATCATCGGCGAGGCGCCGGGGGCGGATGAGGATCGTCAGGGAGAGCCCTTTGTGGGCAAGGCGGGGCAACTACTCAATGCCATGCTCAAGGCGATCGGATTTTCCCGTGAACAGGTATTCATTGCTAATATCCTGAAGTGCCGTCCGCCGGGCAACCGCGATCCTCACCTGGAGGAGGCGCTAAACTGTGAGCCCTTTCTGCAACGACAGATCGATCTGGTCCGGCCCAAGGTAATCCTGGCGGTGGGGCGAATCGCCGCCCAAAATCTATTGAAGACAGACGTAGCCGTGGGCAAATTGCGTGGCCGCACTGATACTATCGGCGAAGCCAAGATCCCGGTTGTGGTCACCTACCATCCGGCCTATCTGCTGCGTTCACCAGATCAAAAAGCCAAAGCCTGGCAGGACCTGCAGCGGGCCTATCATCTGTTATGAGGTTTCGTGGCAGTTTAGATGGATACACTTCTCAAAGACCCACAGCTTAAGATCCTTCCTATGCGGCCGGGTGATATAAACGCCGTGATGGAGATAGAGCAGCGGGCCTACGAGTTTCCCTGGTCCGCTGTTAATTTCGAGGATTGCTTGCGCAGCGGTTACTACTGCTGTGTATATCAACAGAAGGGTATTCATTTAAATGTGCTCCCCATCGGTTATGCCGTGATGTCGTTAGCTGCCGGTGAGGCCCAGATCCTGAATATATGTATCGACCCGGAGAAGCAGGGACAGGGGCTCGGTCGTAGATTACTGCAGCATCTCATCGCCGAGGCGGGCAGAAGGGAGGCCGATACCATTTTTCTGGAGGTGCGTACTTCAAACCTAGCCGCTTTCGCGTTGTATGACTCAGCAGGTTTCAATGAGATAGGCCAGCGCCGTGGCTACTATCCGGCCCAGGGCGGGCGTGAGGATGCCCTGGTGTTGGCGCTGTCGCTCTAGTCTTTTCTTGGATAAAACTAAATCGGTTACGAGATGGCAGTAACTAAATCACCCTCTTTATAAATCTCAATGAAATATGTGACCAAGTTCCATTATCTACGGTGACAATTGTATCTTCTTGTAAAGCTGTGATATTTTCCCTCAACGCTCGAAAGCAGTATAGGTTTTAAATTGATATTTTATGTGTTTTCGATCTTGTGAGTATCATATTTATCTGATTTAGTCGTGTCTGAACAAGGAATATAGAATGGATGTAAAGAGAATCTTATTGGCGTTAGTTTTTATATCAGTGGCTAATCTTGCCAATGCAGCAACAATTACACTGAATGCGGTTAATTCCGGATGGTACATGATCGATGGCACCAATAATGGTACAGCAACCAATTTCTTTTCTGGATACACTAGTGGGAATGGGTACTATAGAAATTGGTTGGGATTTGATTTGAGCTCGGTAACCGAAAACATTATTTCCGCTACTTTGAGTGTCGCAAGTAACTCTTCAAACGATTCAGGTCAAACCTTTTCTTGGTTTGAAATCATTACCCCATATAGCAACCTTGGTACTCAAGCAGGCACTGATATTTTTGAGGATTTGGGTACAGGGAATATGCTCGCGCAGGGGATACACACTGCTGGAACCATAAACCTATTTACCATGAATGCTCTTGGGTTATCTTCTCTAAACTCAGCATCATCTCTGTGGGCAATTGGTGGTCTTAACGGATCAGCGAACAAGGCATTTGGTTATACCGCGGGCGTAGGATCCGGTGATCACATCCAACTGGTACTTGAAACTTCTCCAGTCCCTATTCCTGCTGCTGTATGGCTGTTCGGAAGCGGTATTCTGGCTCTCTTTGGGTTCTCTAGGAGAAAAAATATAGCTGTATGTTAGGCTGCGTAACGATCCTGATCAGTCCGTTCGGACTGTTAGCCAATAAAAAACCCCGCCCATGAGGCGGGGTTTTATTTTAGGCGGTGGAGAAATGAGGTTTGGTTTAAGGGAAGTACATCGGAAGTACATCCATTTTACAGATTATGTATAATACGCCGCTTTCTTCTGCCATATTCCGCCCATGTCTGAGCTGCTGAAACAACTGAACCGCCGTCGCACCTTTGCAATCATCTCCCATCCGGATGCCGGTAAGACCACCCTCACCGAAAAGCTGTTGCTGTTCGGTGGCGCCATCCAGCTGGCAGGTACAGTGAAGGGCCGCAAGGCGGCGCGCCACGCCACTTCGGACTGGATGGAACTAGAGAAGCAGCGCGGCATCTCCGTAACCTCGTCTGTGATGCAGTTTCCCTACAATGATGCGATCGTAAACCTGCTGGATACCCCAGGCCACGAAGACTTTTCGGAAGACACCTATCGTACCCTGACCGCGGTGGACTCAGCCTTGATGGTGATCGATGTGGCCAAGGGCGTGGAGTCGCGCACCATTAAGCTGATGGAGGTGTGCCGTTTGCGTACTACCCCGATCATAACCTTCATCAACAAGCTGGACCGTGAGGGCCGAGATCCTATGGAGCTCCTGGATGAGGTGGAGTCGGTGCTCAAAATCAAATGTGCTCCTCTGACCTGGCCCATCGGCATGGGTAAGAGATTCAAGGGGGTGTACGACCTGCGCAGCCACACCACCCACCTGTTTACCGCTACTCATGGCGGCAAGATTCAGGAGGGAGAACTGATTGAGGGGTTAGATAATCCCAGACTGGATGAGGTGATCGGTGATCAGGCCGCTGAGTTGCGGGAAGAGATCGAACTGGTACAAGGCGCCAGCCACGAGTGGGACCAGGAGGCCTACAATCGGGGGGAGTTGACCCCGGTGTTCTTCGGTTCCGCTATCAATAACTTCGGGGTGAAGGAGTTGTTGGACGCCTTTGTAGAGTATGCCCCGGCCCCGATAGCACGCCAGACGCTGCAGCGTGAGGTGGCGGCGTCCGAGCAGAAATTCTCCGGGTTTGTGTTTAAGATTCAGGCCAACATGGACCCGGCCCACCGCGATCGCATCGCCTTCCTGCGGGTCTGTTCCGGTTCTTACAAAAAGGGCATGAAGATGCGCCATGTGCGTATAGGTAAGACGGTGCAGGTGAGCAACGCCATAACCTTCCAGGCGGATGAGCGCAAGCATGTGGAGGAGGCCTGGCCGGGAGATATTATAGGCCTGCACAACCACGGAACCATCCAGATCGGCGACACCTTCACCGAGGGTGAAGATCTTAAATACGAAGGCATCCCATACTTTGCGCCGGAGCTGTTTCGTCGTGTGGTGTTGAAAGATCCGCTACGACTGAAGGCGTTACAGAAGGGTGTGGTGCAGCTGTGCGAGGAAGGAGCCACCCAGGTGTTCCGGCCCATGCGCAACAATGACATCATCCTGGGTGCGGTGGGTGTGTTGCAGTTTGATGTTGCGGCGCACCGACTGAAGGATGAGTACAATGTGGAGGCAATCGTGGAGAATATAAATGTTGCCACCGCTCGTTGGGTCGAGTGCGATGATCCCAAGATGCTGGAACAGTTCAAGACCAAGGCCCATGATAATCTGGCCCTGGATGGGGATGAGCAACTGGTCTACCTGGCACCCACTCGGGTGAATCTGGACCTGACCATGGAGCGCTGGCCTGATGTGCGCTTTTTGGCTACACGCGAGCTATAAATCAATAATCCCTTCTCCATCCTAGCCCCTCTCCCCTTGGGTTGAGGGTAAAAATCGTTTAATTCCAGTTAGTTAGGAACTGTTTTCCTGGCTATTTTCTCAAGAAAACCCCCGTGCGGCCGCCAATCGAGTTACTAGTCCGATTCTTATGGTGGGCGCTATGAAGATTGTCGACTCTAATCTGCAGATGGCCAGCAACCATCTATCTACCCAGCGTGACGAACAGCGTGAGTCCCTAACGGTTTGGCGTGATGGCCAGGACGCACGGGCGGTGACCGGGCCGGTGAATCGCGCCTCCTTTGATGCCATGGCTGAATCCCTGCGGGTGGAGTTTCAGCAGGTGGATATCTCTACAACGGCCAGTTCTTTGCAGCCAGCTAAGGCTGTGGTGGCGGACGATGAGCAGCTAGATCCTTTAGATGAGTTGAAACAGTTGCTAATTAAACTCCTGGTGGAGCAGCTCACCGGCAAGAAGATCAAACTGGTTGCTCCATCCGAGATAGAGGATACCAAGACCGCAGATATTCCCGATCCGAATCAGACCCAATCAGTCGAAGACGGTCGTCAGGGCTGGGGGCTGGTCTACGACTACTACGAGTCCCACTATGAATCCGAGACCACCAGTTTTTCCACCCAGGGTGTGGTGCATACTGCTGATGGTCGGGAGATCGATATCAGCGTCGAGCTGAATATGAGTCGTGAGTTCTATTCCGAACAGAGCTTGAGCCTGCGTGCCGGTGATGCCTTGAAAGATCCGCTGGTGATCAATTTCAGCGGTACTGCAGCGGAACTGACCGAACGCAGCTTCAGCTTCGACATTGATGCAGACGGCACCTCGGATCAGATTGCCTTCGTTGGTCCGGGCAGCGGCTTCCTGGCATTGGACCGGAACGGCGACGGCGAGATCAATGACGGCAGCGAATTGTTCGGTCCGGAGAGCGGCAACGGCTTTGCCGACCTTGCCGAGTATGATCTGGATGGCAACAACTGGATCGACGAGAATGACAGCATCTATGATCGTCTACGTATCTGGTCCAAAGACGAGTCAGGTAACGATCAACTGGTGGCCCTGGGACAGCGCGGGGTCGGCGCCATCTACCTGGGGCATATCGATACGCCGTTTCTATTGAAAAATGCGGTCAACGACACATTGGGTGCGGTGCGCGACTCAGGCGTATTTCTGGAAGAGGATGGTGGTGTTGGTACCATTCAGCAGTTGGATCTTGTTGTGTAATAGGTCGCAATCTAATATCAAATTGGATTTGATATTTTATATTTCGCCACTACAATGGAACTTGAATAGCGTAGCTCCTCTCTACGCTACTGTTATTAAAAATAGGGAACGTTTTTAAGGCATAAATACCCTATAACTGACCTTATTTGAGCCGAATATTTAATTCGGTTGGGATAACTTTGTGTTTTATTTAATAAAGGAATGTGAATTATGGTTATAAGAAGAGTTGCATTGTTATTACTTTTAATGAGCGCGTTTGGTCTGATAGCACAAGCCCATGCAGCTACCACCATCTATACAGATAGGTCTTCGTGGGAATCTAACTTTTCCACTTTTTCCACAGAGGATTTTTCAGATGCTGTTTTGAATGCCGGCGTCAGCGTTGTCAGTGACTCAGGTAATGTTGTTGGAGGAGAGTGGTCAGATCTCGTTGTTCCTGGGGGAGCTTCAACTACTTTTTCATTCTCTCAGGGGATATTTGGTTTCGGTGGTGACTGGGATCTTGCCGGTCCCGGAGGACAGGGTACAGGTATTGCTATTACCTTGACTCTATTAGCTGGTGGTACCGAGATTTTAACAACTGAGATACCAAGAGATACCAGTAATACCTTTTGGGGTTTTGTTACTAATATCGCTTTTACCGATGTTTTGTTAACCGCTGGTACCCAAGTTTCCGGTGTCGAAACCTTTACTATGGATAATATGGTTTATTCGTCCGCATCTCCTGTTCCTGTTCCTGCTGCTGTATGGCTGTTTGGTTCTGGAGTGCTTGGACTATTGGGGTTTAGACGTAAGGCTTCTTGATTATTAAAATTAGTTAGACCCAGATAAAACCGCTGCCAGTAATGCGTAATACTGGCGGCGGTTTTCTTGTTTCTGTACTGTAGCTACGAGATAGGGTGTCAACTCTATATATCTTATAAGGGTTGCTCAGATGCTCTTTGTCGCGAAATATTCATAATTTTCAACCATACTCCTTTTAACAAACAAGAAATGTAAAGGAGTTGGCAACTGCTGCACAATGGGTATTCGTCAAAAAACCAAGATTATTGCCACTGTAGGGCCAGCCAGTGATTCCGTCGATATTCTAAAGGAGATGATCCAAGCCGGTGCAAGTGTTTTTCGGATCAATCTCTCATTTGGGACTGGTCCTGATCAGGCACAGAGAGTGGAGCTTGTACGCCGGGCCGCGAGAGAGGATGGGAGGCATGTGGCGATCATGGCTGATACCCGAGGGATAGAGATACGTACCGGCACGTTGGAGAAGGAGTTTATTGAACTTCAGGATGGGGGCGACTTCGAGATCTATTGCGATGGACGTGTTGGTAATTCAAAAGGTGTTTCTGTCTCGTATCAGGGGCTTTATAAGGACGTTGCTGCTGAGACAACCATCCTGCTTGATGATGGTGCGATAGAGCTGGCGGTAGTTGCTATCAAGGAACGCGTTATACAGTGCCGAGTGATTCATGGAGGTATCCTGCGCCACAGAAAAGGGGTCAATCTCCCCAATACTCAGCTCCCCGTTAGTGCAGTGAGTCCGGAAAATCGCGAAGTGGTGGTACGGGAGATGGGTTTTGCGGCCCAGCATGGTATTGAATATGTTGCGGCATCATTCATTCAGACCGCCAATGACATACATGAACTGCGCAAGGTTCAACAGGAGTTCGGGGTCGGCATTCCCGTTATCGCCAAGATAGAGAACCGTGCCGGGATAAACAACCTGGACGAGATAGTAGAGGCCGCAGATGGCGTGATGGTAGCCCGGGGAGACCTCGGCGTAGAGTTGCCGTTGGCCGAGGTTCCTGGGATGCAGAAGAAGATCATTCGAGCCACTGTTTCTCTCGGTAAACCGGTGATTACGGCAACGGAGATGCTATCTTCCATGGAACGCAATCCCAAACCCACCAGAGCCGAAGCCAGCGACGTGGCCAATGCCATCCTGGACGGCACCTCTGCCATCATGCTTTCAGGTGAGACCGCAATAGGAAAATACCCGGTAAAGGCGGTGCAGACCATGGCGGAACTTGCCGAGCAGGCCGAGGCATCCCTGGCAGAATATGGATTTTTGCAGACGGTTAAGCCGAACCCTTCTAACAAGGTGACCGACGCGATCAGTACGGCGGTTACCAGCATGGCAAAACGACTTGACGCTAAGGCTATATTCAGTCTCACAGAGACCGGCTTTAGCCCCAGACAGATCTCACGACATCGACCTGAGTGTCCGATTTTTGCCGTTACGTCGTCTGAGGCGGTAGCCCGTAAGTTGGCCCTGAACTGGGGGGTGCTGCCACTGTTTCGCACAGGTGAACTAAATGATGAAGAGAAGATCATCTGTGGTATAAAGCGTGCGCGTGAGCTGGGCTATATCTCCAGCGGGGACCTGGTGCTGACTGTTGCCGGTAAGTTTCAGACGGCTGGCGGAACTGACTATATCAGGGTTATGACAGTAGAGTAGGCGTTTCCATGCTCCCTTCTCCCCTTGGGGAGAAGGGATGGGGTTGAGGGGACGTCTTAATTACCGCAACTTACTTCTTCATATCCTCAATCTTAATCCGCCACTCAGCCGGTCCGGTCTGATGTACGGAGGTACCTTTGCTATCCACCGCTACGGTCACTGGCATATCCTTTACATCGAATTCGCGGATCGCTTCCATGCCCAGATCTTCGAACGCTACGATCCGCGCAGAGCGGATCGCTTTGGAAACCAGATAGGCGGCTCCTCCAACTGCCATCAGGTAGGCAGCCCCATGTTTCTTGATCGACTCTATAGTGTTTGGTCCTCGTTCTGCCTTGCCCACCATTCCTATCAGTCCCATGTCTGATAACATCATGTCGGTAAACTTGTCCATACGGGTTGCCGTGGTAGGACCAGCCGGACCTACTGCCTCGTCTCTTACCGGGTCTACCGGCCCCACGTAGTAGATGAAACGGCCGTTGAAGTCTACTCCCTCCGGCAGAGGTTCTCCCTTCTCATATAGTTGTTGGATACGTTTGTGAGCTGCGTCGCGTCCGGTGAGAAGTTTGCCGGAAAGCAGGAGGCTTTCGCCCGGCTGCCAGCTTGCAATCTCTTCCTTAGAGACTGTATCCAGATTTACTCGACGGGCGCTGGCGGCGCCATCCATGGAGATCTCTGGCCACTCATCTATGCTTGGTGGTTGCAGGTCCACGGGCCCACTACCATCTAGAATGAACTCCACGTGGCGGGTGGCGGCACAGTTGGGAATCATGGCTACCGGGAGGGAGGCGGCGTGGGTCGGGTAGTCATTGATCTTGATATCCAGCACGGTGGTTAGCCCGCCCAGACCCTGTGCCCCGATGCCTAGGGCATTCACTTTCTCAAATAGCTCAAGGCGCAGCTCCTCTACCCGGTTTTGCGGTCCGCGGGCTTTGAGTTCGTGGATATCGATGTGCTCCATTAGGGACTCTTTGGCCAGAAGCATGGCCTTTTCAGATGAGCCGCCGATGCCGATGCCTAGCATGCCAGGTGGGCACCAGCCTGCCCCCATCTTCGGGACTGTCTCCAATACCCAGTCTACTAAGCTATCTGATGGATTGAGTATGGTGAACTTAGACTTGTTTTCCGATCCGCCACCCTTGGCCGCTAGTTTTATCAATAGCTTGTCGCCCGGAACTATTTTGGTGTGGATTATCGCAGGGGTATTGTCCTTGGTGTTTTTGCGCGCCCCAGCGGGATCGGACACCATAGATGCGCGGAGCACATTATCCGGGTTGTTGTAACCACGTCGCACACCCTCGTTTATCATATCCTCCAGGCCCATGTCTCCATCGAATTTGAGGTTCATGCCCACCTCTAAAAATACTACTACCATTCCGGTGTCCTGGCAGATTGGACGTTTGCCTTCGGCGCACATCCTGGAATTAACCAGGATCTGGGTCATGGCGTCCTTAGCCGCGGGAGACTGTTCTATCTCCCATGCCTTGGTCAGGGCCCTGATATAATCAACGGGGTGATAGTAAGAGATGTATTGCAGGGCGTCCGCAATACTCTGGATAAGGTCTTCCTGGCGAATTTTAGTCATATTTTGGCTACCGATAGTTATTTTCTGATGTTGTCTCAATTATTCAAAATTGCGTCGCATGTCACTTTGTTAGTCCCATCTCAAGGTATTATACTTAAAGCGTTAGTCATGAGAATGGCAACTGTGGCCCTATGCCTTCGGGTAGAGAGTAGTAGGTATATATGTCTGATTCTGAAGATAAAAATGTAGATAAGCAATGGCCTAAGGTTAGCGTCAGCGGTCTAGAGGCGGATATTGCATATTTCGATGCCCGCTTGTCTATGCTGGAGGATAATGTCACAACCACCCACCAGGAGGCCCAAACCAAGGCCTTTAAGGCCTTGGAGTCCACCCTTATCGGGATGTTGTTAAAGGTACGTATGCAGTCTGGCGACGATACAAAACGTAGAAAAAAGAAAAAAAAGCCAAGTACGGATTGATAAGTACCCTCGTGGTTGCTTACATCATTTTAGCTCCTTGCTGATCATCTTTTCCGCCTCAATCCAATCATCCAGTTCATAGTTTCCTTGATGGCCGCGTTTCTGTGCGAGGTAATATGCTGCGGTACGAATCATCTCGATCCGTTCTTCCGCACTTATCTTTTTCTTCTGTTTTGAATTTTTAGGTGCTTTGATTTTATGTTTGTCCTTTTTCGGTTTTTTATCCTTTACGTCCTTTTTTTTGACTGAAATTTTCTTCCCTTTTTTCTTGGTTTCATCCTTGTTTTTTTTCTTAGCCTTAGGTTTGTCTTTAGCCATGATCTCCTTGCCTCCTTACAGGTAGCTTACATTTTGTTGGGTGATCTATCTGTCCTGATCGCAGGATAAAATTGATTTGTTACAAGGATATTAATTGGTTTCCAGATCTATTTTGACAGCGCCCAGATGCCTATTTTGTGTTTTTTTGCCCTCTGCATAGTCTTTGAGTATAGATTATTATCCAACACTGTTTGAAAGTCTGGTTTGTGTATGACAAGACCTGCTGATAGCAGTCGTAGGTTGATATCTGAGTCACCTAGCAGCACCTTGCCTATCGGATGCCCCCAGCGATTACTTATGCGAAATTCTACGGTTACCGGCCGCCCAGCTACCAGAGTAGAAAGCCTTTTCTTGGCCGCACGCCCCAAGCTGGTTGTTAGTGGCGGTGCTTGTATTCCCAGAAGTTGAATCTGAATATGCTGGTTGTTATCTGTTGTAAGCAGTAGCTTGTCGCCGCTGATAATTTGAGATGGCCGTCCGGACAGAGTTGCTGCTACTGTTTCCTGCGTCAGCAGCAGAATTGTAATAAGAAATAAGACATATTTTCTATTCATAATTCAGAGAAATATGGCGCCCCCGTCACGATTATTCGCCGCTTTGCGGCCCACCCCTGCGGGGCTGCCGTCGCTTTGCTCCTGCGTTCTGCGCAACCTTTGGTGGCTTGTTGAACGTGTGACCTCGCGTGACTGGATATTAAATGGCGCCCCCGACACGATTCGAACGTGTGACCTTCCGCTTAGGAGGCGGATGCTCTATCCTGCTGAGCTACGGGGGCAAGGATTTTGGTGGAGCCGAGGAGGATCGAACTCCCGACCTTCGCATTGCGAACGCGACGCTCTCCCAGCTGAGCTACGGCCCCAATAGGTTGGTTATTCTAAACTTGTTTGTCGGCGGCTGCCAATATTTAGGCTTTGGTGTGTAGATTATTTGATTTGCTGAACTGGGTTTCGCCCTGCTGGCTGTAAGTGCCGGTTAAGTTTTCTTTGCCACTTAGGATATCCAGTGCCTGTTTAACCCTGCGTTGACCAATGGCTATGATGCCGCCATTTATTTCGTTTTGCTTCTGGAGCTGTTTTGCTGTGGCCTTCAGTTCACCCCAATTGGAATGAAGTTGGACATCTTGTGTTGCTGAAGCTACAGCTTTCTCTATTCCCTGTTCGTCACTGCTCAGTCCAAGTTCTTGCATGAAACGGTTACGATCACTGATGTTCCGTTCCATCAGACGCATATGTTCCAGCTTTTTATTGCTGGTGGACTTTATCTTTTCCGGATCACCCACGCTAAGCACTTCATGTTCGTTTTTCAGCAACTCGAGCATGGTCCTTGCCATCTCTAGATCGGTAGCGATGAGGGAGGATAGAGTCCCTCTCTGTTCAGAGGTTAATTGCATGTAGTTGCCTAGGATGATTTAAGACAAGAAACTTTTTTCCATCTCCACAAGGTTATTGGCTGCATCGGCCTCACTTAGTTCCAACGTTCCGGTCGCCAAAGCACGCTGAACATCGGACACCCTTTGTACATCCACCACCGGAAGATCTGCGATTCTGTCTTCCAGAGCCCGCAACTGCATAGCGGAATCTGTCAGGCTTACTCTATCGCTTCCACCGTTGCTTGGCGATGATGTCGGCGCTTGTCGATTGTTGCTGTTTGTAGAGGAGGTAGCATTAACGTTACTGCTGTCTCCGGTATCCTGAATCGGCTTGCCAGGTACGCCACTAATTTCAATCGTCATAGTACACCTTTGTTAGTTCCTATCCATACACTCGTTTTATCGGCCATTGCTTTTTGTACTTTAACCAAATAAGGATTCTTATGATTATTTTTACCAAAAAGTTACGAACCTGGTTCACATTTTACATAGGCACTTCAACTATTCCAGGGGCAATGACCCTGGCGTCGATCTCCCTGTTAGAACTTTCATTCCTTACTCTGATAATTTGTCCCAGACTTCCATTTTGCAGTGCCTTGCCCATCATGCGAACCTGAATCGATTCTTTGCTTGCCTGAATGATAACTCGAGTATTGCGCTTTACTGTAAGTGGTTTATCCAGTTGGTGTGGTGTGAGAACTTGATGTCGCCGTACCCTTTGACGTAACTTTTTCCCTACTGCTGCGCTAGTTTCTTCCAGGTAGCCACGATGTAGTCTTGAAATGTCCCTCTTTTCCATGGTTATATCGCCTGGGCCGATTACAGACCCGCGTGGCATGCTTCTCTTTGAGACGACTACTTCCGCCATTACTTTGACGGATACAGGCACAAATAGGCTCCATGGGTTTGCACCATTACACCTAACTCCCACGGTTATTTTGCCAGTCTGCTTCTTTCCTTGAGGGGTATAACTCTCCAACGGCTTGTCACACTGTTTCAGCCGCAGGCGACTGTCCAGGTGTCCTGCTATCACCTCCGGAGGTGATGCGTATTCCCCGCTTTGGTCCAGTATATGCTGACGTGCTGTATCCATTATGCTTTCATGGGACTGATATTCTGCCGCCATAATACTGGATGTGGTAGAGACCCATAATAGGGCCAAAGCCACGGAATATATGGTTATGACAGGGATTATTTTGATGTTGTTTGAGACCATATCTGTATGTTGTTTTGCTAATGCTATTAAACTTGCATGCAAGTGATATGCCAGTAATCGCTGGTCATGCTCTGCGGTTAAAGTAAAGTTTTGGGTTGCCGCTATATCCTGGGTGAGAAGAATATACGGGGCAGATAATGGCGGGAATCCTTGAAGGCGTTGATCAGCGTACCAATTTGGCAGGGCATAACCGCATGGAGCTGCTTTTGTTTAGATTGTCGGGGCGGCAACGATATGGCATCAACGTCTTTAAGGTGCAGGAGGTAATAACCTGCCCAGAACTCACGGATATTCCTGGTTCGCACCCTGTAGTATGTGGTGTAGCGAAATTGCGTGGAAAGACCGTAACGGTTATAGATCTTTCCATGGCTATAGGCGGTCGCTCGTTGGGGGACCCGAAAGATCACTTCGTTGTGATAACAGAGTACAATCGCCGGGTCCAGGGTTTTTTAGTTGGCTCAGTTGATCGTATCATTAATATTAATTGGAAAGATATCCTGCCTCCACCAAAAGGGGTGTCGGACGAAAGTTATATGACTGCTGTTACCAAGATTGATGATGAGCTGGTTGAGATCATTGATGTTGAAAAGGTTATGCAGGAGGTTATGGGTATAAGTTGCAATATTTCAGATGGTGTTATTGATGATGCGGTCAAAGGACATGGATGTCATGTTTTGGTGGTAGATGACTCCAGCGTGGCGCGTAAGCAGATAAAGCGAGTGCTGGATAAAATGGGGGTCGAAGCCACCCTTTGCACCGATGGCAAAGATGGGTTGAGACAACTCAGAGAATGGGTGGCTGAAGGAATAAATCTAAGGGAGTGGTTGCCATTGATCATATCAGATGTAGAGATGCCGGAGATGGACGGTTATTCTCTAACTTCAGCCATTCGTAAAGATCCAGAATTGCATGAGTTACATATTATCCTCCATACTTCGCTCAGTGGTGTGTTTAACCAAGCCATGGTGGAGAAGGTTGGGGCAAACCAGTTTCTTGCTAAGTATGAACCAGATGAACTGACCAAGATGGTTCAGGATCGCCTGCTTGAGCACATGGCTGAGCAAGAACGTTAATAACATATGGAATAACTAGTGGTAAAGAACAATATGCTTGGTCCAGGAGAATATGAGGCGTTCCAGAAGTATCTACAGGATGCCTGTGGAATCGTCCTTGGCCATGGTAAGGAATACCTTGTTACTAGTCGCCTTTCATCTTTATTGCAGTCCAATAACATTGGGTCAGTCGGTGAACTTTTACGGCAGCTTCAGAAACCCAACAATAAAAGTTTGCAAGTAAGTATTATCGATGCAATGACTACTAACGAAACCTTTTGGTTTCGCGATATGCCTCACTACCAGATTCTAATCGATCAAATCTTGCCGGAAGCTGAGTCAAGACCCGGAAGGTCTATGCGTATATGGTCTGCCGCCTGCTCATCTGGGCAGGAGCCTTACAATATCAGTATGACCGTACAGAAATATATCTCTTCCAACCCTGGCCGTCTCTCAGGCGGTGTTGAGATTATGGGGACAGATATATCTAACCGGATGTTGGAAGAGGCTAAAAAGGGGATCTATTGTGGCATAGCGGCGTCGCGTGGATTGAGTGCGGAACAGAGTAAACGTTTCTTCATTCCGCATGATGGTTGTATTGAAGTGCGTCCTGAGATACGCAGGCGTGTATCTTTTCGTTACCATAATATGACCGAAAGCTATGCGTTGATGGGACGCTTTGATGTGATTTTTTGTAGGAACGTGCTCATCTATTTTTCATCTGAGAAGAAGGCGGACATCATCGCACGCATGGCACGCGTGCTTAACCCAAGAGGTTATCTGTTCCTTGGTTCTACCGAGTCTCTTACTGCCCATTCTGATCTGTTTGAGATGGTCAATAGAGATGGCGGCATAGTCTATCGCCTTAAATAGAGATTTTTCTGATCTTCTCCATTCTTCCAACTTTGGACTAAACTTTGCCGCTCAGGCGGACGCTGTTTGCCGCGAGGTCGGCAATTATTACTATCCCATTCCGCCTAAACTATCTGCTGACTGCTCGGATCAGAGCGCACTTTATCAAGATAAATATATTGATAATTCAATAAGATAGAGCGCAATGGCCATGTAGTTACCGGCCGAATGACCATATTTGGCATGAAGCCTGCTCTATGGGGGGTAAGAGATTGCGTTTGGAGTAGGTTAACGATGAAATTTGATCAGGTATTTGGTATCCACGAGCAGGCCCTAAAGCTGAGAGCAAGACGGGCAGAGGTGTTGGCTGGGAACATCGCCAACGTGGATACTCCCGGATACAAGGCCAGGGATTTTGATTTTCACCATGTACTGCAGAATGAGGTAAATGCCTCCCAGCATCTCGCTACAACCAAGCCAGGACATATTCAGGTAGGCATGGGAGTAGTCCCGGCGAGCCAGATGGGTTACCGGGTTCCAAGCCAGCCTAGTCTCGACGGCAACACAGTTGATTCCCAGTTGGAGCATGCGGCGTTTGCAAGCAATGCTCTGGAGTATCAGGCCAGCTTGCGTTTTGTCTCTGGCCAGGTCAGGACCTTAATGACGGCAATCAAGGGTCAATAATCATGTCAATGTTCAAGATATTTGATACGGCTGCTTCTGGAATGAGCGCGCAGAGTATGCGTTTGAATCTGGTGGCTAGCAATATGGCCAATGTGGATTCTATCAGCAGCAGTATGGATCAGACTTATCGCGCACGCCAGCCTGTATTTAGGGCCATGTTGGATCAGATCAACCCGAATGACTCGGCGGTCGGTGTGAAACTTATGGGCGTGATGGAGAGCCAGGCGCCACTACGAATGGAATATGCGCCTGACCATCCTCAGGCCAACGAAGATGGTTACATATTCCGTTCCAACGTAAACATGATTGAGGAGATGGCGAATATGATCTCGGCGTCACGCTCCTATCAAAGTAATGTCGAAGTGGTTAACGCAACTAAACAGTTGATGTCTGCAACCCTGCGTATGGGTGAGTAAAACGATAGAAGCGATTATTTATGATTGAACTTAGCCCGAAAGGGCGAGGCCCAGGGAGAGGCCGAGCAATAAGGAGAGAAAAATGAGTGTAATAACCAATGATGCCACTAATGCCTATGCGGCTCTCGGTCTGAGCAATGAGATTGAGAGTACGCAGGATAATACTTTGGCTATGGAAGACTTCTTGAATCTGATGGTTACCGAACTTACCCATCAAGATCCATTTAAGCCTATGGAAAACTCCGAGATGGCGACCCAGATCTCGCAGTTTGCTACGGTATCAGGGATCGATGATTTGAATGACTCATTTACCAATCTTTCCAATACCTTGATATCAGATCAGACCCTACAGGCGGCGAACCTGGTTGGTCACGATGTGCTGGCTCCTATCAGCACCGGGTATCTGTCCAGTGGCGGCACGATTGAAGGGGTTGTTGGTCTTTACTCTTCGGCCAGCGATGTAACGATTCAGGTATACGACAGTTCAGGCGCTCTGGTACGCGAGATAAATATGGGGACCCAGGATAAAGGTGAGGTCTCTTTCACTTGGGACGGCTTGACCGAAAACGGGTCCTACGCCGGTGACGGAGTTTATACCATTTCCGCCACATCCAACCAGGACGGTGAATCTGTTGTTCCTTACACCTTGATCAAGGCCAAGGTTACCAGTGTCAGCCTGGGTGGGGCAGGGCAGGAGATGGCCCTGAATCTGGAAGGGCTGGGACCGATTTCTTTCAGTGATGTGGCTGAGATTCAATGATTAACGTTTAAGAGAGGAAAACACAAATGCCTTTTCGTATAGCACTCAGCGGTCTTGAGGCCGCAACCACCGACCTGCAGGTAACAGGTCATAATATCGCCAACGCCGGCACCAATGGTTTCAAAAACTCGCGCGCCGAGTTTGCAGATATCTATGCCAATTCGGTGTCAGATGTGAGTTCCACCTCCGCCGGTCGTGGTGTACGGGTAACCAGGGTGGCGCAACAGTTCAGCCAGGGCAATATCGATTTCACATCTAATAACCTGGATCTGGCCATCAACGGCGAGGGTTTCTTTGTGCTGGAAGATGCCAGCGGCAACGTCTCCTATACCCGCGCCGGTGCCTATAATGCGGATCGTGATGGCTATGTGGTAGATCATGCCGGTAATCGGCTTCAGGTGTTCGATAATGATGGGGCCGGCGGTTTCAATACCGGTGCCACCATCGATCTACAGTTGCCGCTGACGTCAGGTACTCCGTCGGCGACTGCGGAGGTCACAGCAGCGTTGAACCTGGACCCGACCAGCACCGCCATAGCTGCCGCCACGGCCTTTGATCCAACCAATGCGGCTACGTATGACAACTCCACCTCCACCACCGTGTATGATTCACTCGGCGTAGCCCACACCATGACTATGTATTACCGTGAAACAACCACCGACAACAGTTGGCTGGTTTGGGCTACTGTTCTGGATACCGACGGGACCACAGAACTGGTATTGGATCCAACCACTAACGCAACCGTTGCGGCGCCTGCCTCGGCTGGCTATCCTGCTGCCCAGGTGAATTTTGGTACCGACGGTGTGATTACCACTGGATCAGGCAGTATTGATGCCACCGGCAATCTGGCCTACAACGCTGAGGCCATAACTGGTGCCGCAAACCTGACTCTCTCTTTTGACTACATTGATACCACCCAGTATGGGGGTGCCTTTGCCGTGAATAATCTCACCCAGGACGGTTATGCTGCAGGTAGATTGAGTGGTGTCGATATCGATGATAGCGGGATAGTGTACGCCCGCTATACCAATGGCCAATCCGATACCTTGGGTGAGATAGCCCTGGCCAAGTTTAATAATCAGCAAGGTCTGCGCCAGATAGGGGATACCCAATGGGTCGAGACCTATGATTCGGGCGATGTACAGATGGGCGCGCCTGGAACATCCAGCCTGGGTCTGATCCAGTCCGGCGGGTTGGAGAACTCCAATGTGGATATTGCGGAGCAGTTGGTGAACCTGATTACCGCCCAGCGAAATTTTCAGGCCAATGCCCAGGTTATCACTACGGCCGACACCATAACCCAGACCATCATCAACATCAGGTAATAATAATCAGGGCCGGGGAGGGTTATATCCCTGGCCCTGATACCTGATCAGTAACGGGAGTAGATATGGACAGAATGCTTTATGTTGCTATGAGTGGCGCTAAAGAGACCCTTATGGCCCAGGCCACCAACAGCCACAATCTGGCCAATGCAAATACCACTGGGTTTCTGGCTGATCTGCAACAGTTTCACAGTATGCCGGTGTTTGGCGATGGTTATCCCACACGCGTCTATGGAATGAGTGAACGACCAGCCATCGACTTTAAGTCAGGTTCGATAATACAGACCGGGCGAGATTTGGATGTTGCTCTTAATGGTAAAGGGTGGATAACGGTCCAGGCGCCAGATGGTAGTGAGGCCTATACCAGGCGGGGTGATCTAAAACTGGACGCCAATGGACAGCTCACAACCGGCAACGGATTGCCAGTAATCGGCAATGGTGGACCTATCGCCATACCTCCGGCCGAGAAGATTGACATCGCTCCCGACGGAACCATCTCCATCCGTCCACTAGGTCAGGCTGCGAACGAGTTGGCGATTGTAGATCAGATCAGACTGATCAATCCGGAGAATTCTGATATGGAAAAGGGCTTGGATGGCCTGATGCGCATAAAAGATGGCGCCACCCCTGAGCCAGACACGTCACTACAGCTAGTTAGCGGCGCATTGGAGAGTAGTAACGTCAATGTGGTTGATTCCATGGTTGAGATGATCGAGTTGTCACGCAGATTTGATATGCAGGTCAAGATGATGAAGGCCGCTGAAGAGATGGAGCAGGGTTCAACAAGTATTTTGCGAATCGGATGATTGAATAGTGGCAAAGATATTGCTTAGTCAATCTATAGAGAGTTCAAACAAAGAATAGAAGGTAGAAGATTATGTACCCGGCACTTTGGATAGCAAAAACAGGACTAGATGCACAACAGACCCAGATGGCAGTAATCGCCAACAATCTGGCTAATGTAAAGACCACTGGATTCAAACGTGACCGCGCAATATTTGAAGACCTGATCTACCAAAATGTGCGTCAGGTCGGCGCTCAGTCATCCCAGGACACTCAGCTGCCATCCGGTCTGGCACTTGGTACAGGAGTTCGTACCGTGGCTACCCAGAAGCTACATACCCAGGGCAACATCCAACAGACAGGAAACGCATTCGATGTGGCGATTCAGGGACGCGGTTTTTTCCAGATCCTGCACCCTGATGGTTCCATTGTCTACACAAGGGATGGCTCTTTCGGTACGGATGCAGACGGCCAATTGGTTACCGCTAGCGGCTACGCCTTTGAACCGGCCATCACCGTACCGGCCAATACCCTGAGTGTAACAATTGGATCCGATGGTGTTGTATCAGCGTTGGTATCTGGTAGCAGCACCCCAACTACTATTGGAAATATCGAGATTGCCGATTTCATCAACCCGACCGGCCTGGAGGCTATCGGCGACAATCTTTTTCGTGAATCTGCTGCCAGCGGATCACCTCAGACTGCGACGCCTGGCCAGGATGGTTTGGGTACCCTGATTCAAGGTTCACTTGAGAGTTCCAACGTCAATGTAGTGGAGGAGTTGGTAAACATGATTGAGACCCAACGGGCCTATGAGATGAACTCCAAGGCTATTTCAACTACCGATGAGATGCTGGCCTACATAAGTAACCAGCTTTGATTTGAATAACGGTCGATAAAAAGGCACAGAGATGAACAGAAAGATCGGAGTGACAGTGGTAGTAGCGGCAATGGCCTTGATGGCTGGTTGCAATACCCCACCCAAGCGGGATCCGGATTATGCGGCAGTTCGTCCAGTAGCTCCACCACCGGCACCAGAAGGCACTGGATCCATATATCAGACTGGCTACTCTAGTTTTTGGTTTGAAAATATCCGCGCACGCAGGGTGGGAGATATGCTGACCATAAAGCTGGTTGAACAGACGGATGCAGAAAAGAAGGCTGCGACTGCGGTGGACAAGACCAACAGCACTAGTATCACCAATCCAACTATCCTGGGCAGCTCACCCCAGTTTAATACACCCAAGCAGATTCCCCTTGCTAGCAATGAGAACAACACCCTTGAAACCAGTTTGTCATCCAGTCATGCATTTGATGGTGAGGGAGACAGTTCTCAGAGCAATAAGTTGACTGGCGACATTACCGTGACCGTTACAGAGGTCTTGCCTAATGGCTACCTGATGGTTCGTGGTGAGAAGCGCATTGGCATTAATCAGGGTAATGAATACATCAAGCTGTCCGGCATCGTGCGTCCATCAGACATAGACGCGACCAATACAGTCGAATCTACCCGTCTGGCCGATCCTACCATCATCTATGTGGGCGACGGGCCGGTCGCAGATTCGGGCGTAATGGGTTGGCTTTCTAAATTCTTTATCAGCGCTCTCATGCCGTTTTAGGAGATTATCATGCGTAAACCTGATATAAAGCGGATCGAAATTCGGAGGTGGATAGTCAGCTATCTATCACTATTTCTGATTTCCGGACTGGTTTTGGCCATAGGCCTGTTTGCACCGGTCACCCAGGCGGCACGAGTAAAGGATATCGCGTCTGTCGCAGGTGTGCGCAGTAACCAGTTGATCGGTTATGGATTGGTAGTTGGTTTAAACGGTAGCGGAGATAAGGTCAATTCATCTCCATTTACCGAGCAGAGCCTAAGAAGCATGTTGACCCAGCTTGGTATAGTGGTCCCGGCTGGTACCAGTCTGAACCCTAAGAATGTAGCTGCGGTCACTATCCATGCCGATCTGCCTCCGTTTGCCAAGCCGGGGCAGAAGATCGATGTGACCGTCTCTTCCATCGGCGACGCCAAGAGCCTGCGTGGCGGCACTTTGCTAATGTCTCCTCTGAAGGGCGCAGACGGTAAGGTCTATGCTATCGCTCAGGGCAACCTGGTGGTGGGCGGTCTTAGTGCCTCCGGCGCTGATGGCTCCAGTATCACCATCAACATCCCAAGTGTGGGGCGCATACCGAACGGCGCCAGTGTCGAACGTATGGTGGTTACCCCTTTCAGTAAAAACAACTTTCTCGTGTTGAATCTGCATCGTAGCGACTTCACCACAGCACGCAGGGTGGTGGACAGTATCAATCAGGCCATAGGACCTAATGCGGCCAAGGCGATAGATGCCACTTCTATCAGGGTGGACTCCCCCATAGATCCGGCCCAAAGGGTAAGCTTTGTCTCCCTGCTGGAAAACCTTGAAGTTGATCCAGGCGAAGCTCCGGCCAGGGTGGTAGTGAACTCTCGCACCGGAACAGTGGTTATTAGTAGCGAGGTTCGGGTCTCTCCGGCAGCGGTATCTCATGGCAATCTGACCGTGACCATTAGTGAAGATCAGCAGGTATCACAACCAAACGCCTTGGCCTCAGGAACAACTACGGTAGTCCCTAGTACCCAGGTGGATGTAAAAGAGGGTGGTAGTCACATGTTTCTGTTCAACACCGGCGTAACCCTGGATGAAGTGGTGCGCGCGGTCAATCAGGTCGGGGCGGCCCCCAGTGATCTAGTTGCGATCCTGGAAGCATTAAAGCAGGCCGGATCACTTAGGGCGGAATTGATCGTTATCTAATCTCATGAATAACACCGCATCAGCAATGTTATATACAGACTTTCAAGGCGTAGCCGAGCTTAAGGCTAGGGCCCACGCTGATGCCAAGGGTTCATTGGATCAGGTAGCTAGACAGTTTGAATCTCTGTTTACCCAGATGATGTTGAAGAGTATGCGCAATGCCAATCTGGGCGAAGGGATCATGGATAACGATCAGACCAAGTTTTACCAGGAGATGTATGATCAGCAGCTTGCTATCCACCTGTCTGAATCAGGCGGAATCGGGTTGGCCGATGTGATCAAAACTCAGCTGGGTGGGACTGGGGCGGCCAACGATAGCAAGCCGGTAAATAGCTACAGTGAATATCGTAAGGAGGTTATTAGTATGCTGGAGCGTAGTTCCAGCCTTCCGGTATCCATGCAGGACGGCAGGCCGATCATCGCCATGGGCGAAGATCAGATGGTGGCAAGGAATAGGATCAGCATGCAGAACCAGATACCTGAATACGTAAAAGAACTTAATTCGTCGTTTGTTCCAAAGAACGTGTCAAATCCCATCTCTCTTTTTGGTGTTGCGGCTGAGGATCATCCATCTCAGCAATCACAGCAGGCTGCTGCAACTAACCCGAAGAGCTGGAAGAAGAGTGACTTCGTACAGCAGCTTTGGCCTTGGGCTCGCGAGGCTGCGGATAGATTGGGATTGGCCCCTGCCGCACTTTTGGCTCAGGCCGCCCTTGAGACTGGCTGGGGCAGACATATCATGCCGTCCGGCAAGGGAGGGTCGGCCAATAACCTGTTTGGTATCAAGACCGGTAGACGTTGGAGCGGTGACAGCGTGAATATCGGCACGCTGGAGTATGAGCAGGGAGTGGCTGTCAGGAAAAAGGATAGATTCCGCGCGTACGACTCTTTTCGCGACAGTTTTCACGATTATGTCGACTTTTTGCAGTCAAACCCAAGGTATTCCAAGGCGTTGGCCAGTACCTCTGATAGCCATGAATATTTTCGTGAACTGCAGAAGGCCGGATATGCCACGGATCCACACTATGCGGAAAAACTGACCAAGGTGCTGGAGAGTAAAGATATGCAACGAGCTCTACAGCGGCTTAAGGAAAGCGGCGAAATGTCGCTATAACAGACATGGGACTGTGGGTTTCAGGAATAGCTTTTCGTTCCTATAGATCTGGTCCCTGAGTAACAGGTGAAGAGATGTCAGAGATACTTAACATTGGTATATCAGCACTGATGGCCTATCAACGTACGTTGACCACCACAGGGCACAACATCGCCAATGCAAATACTGATGGATACAGCCGCCAGCGGGTAGAGCTAGCTACGCGTATTCCTCAGCAGTTAGGCGAAAGTTGGATGGGCACTGGTGTGAATGTCACCCAGATTACGCGCCAATATGATGAGTTTCTAGCCAGCTCGGTACGCACTAGCCTCTCTGCCACCAGTGAGATGGATACCTATTACACCAACGCCAGCAGGTTGGATAATCTGTTGGCGGACTCGGATACTGGTCTCGATCCGGCAATCCAGGATTTCTTTACTGCACTCAATACCATCTCGGACGATCCTACTTCTATCGCCGCGCGGCGGGTGTTCCTGGAAGAAGCTCAATCCATGATAGATCGATTTCACGATCTGAATGACAATATTAATGAGTCACGCAGACAGCTGAATAATGAACTCGTCAGTCTCACCGATGAGATCACTAGTATCGCAGGGAATATCGCTGACCTGAATGCCCAGATAATCACCGCTACCGGTGAGCCCAACGACCTGCTGGATCAAAGAGATCTGCTGCTGAATAATCTTTCTGAACTAGTCTCCGTAAGTACGGTGGAACAGTCCGATGGGGCGATCAATGTGTTTATCGGCAGTGGTCAGGCATTGGTTATCGGTACTATTGCATCTACTCTGTCCACCGCAGTGAGTGACGATGGCAATAATAGGGATATCGTCTATACCACACAAAGTTCATCCCAGGTAGTTACCGATTATATAACCGGTGGCGAGGTTGGGGGTCTGCTCAGCTTTCGTTCTGAGATCCTGGACAACGGACAAAATATGTTAGGTCTGGTTGCCCTGGGTATTACCGACGAACTTAATACCCAACATCAACGCGGTATGGATCTGGATGGGAACCTGGGCGGGCTTATGTTTAGTGCGCCCCAGACCAGTCAGGGAGTGGTGATCCAGGATTCAGCGGCAACTGGCACCGTAAGCTTTGCATATGACGATATAACAGACGTAACCAGCAGTGATTACATGCTGATCTATAATGGCGGTACCAGCTATACTTTGACCCGTCTATCTGATAATACCACCTTCGCCTTGGATACGACGGTCCCTGCATCCCTGACTAACGACGGCTTTACCCTGACCTTGGGTGGTGCGCCAGCGGCTGGAGAGACCACCTACATACGACCAACCCGCGCGGCGTCAGGTTATTTCAATCTTAGTCTTACCGATCCCAGGGAGGTTGCTGCCGCTGCGCCGATTGTGACCGGCGCCTCTAGCGGCAACACCGGCACCACCGGTGCCATATCAGCCGGCGAGGTGGTGGATATCACCAATGCCTCCTTTACTACCACGGCTGGGGCGCTTACTCCGCCGATCATGATCCGGTTCACCGCTGCAAATACATACAGCGTCTTCGATAATACCGTCCCTGCGGCCCCGGTCCTGTTAGAGGCTGGAATAGCTTATACAGCAGGGGCCGAGGTGTTTCCGACACCAGGAGCACTGGATTACGGATACCGAGTGCAGATAACCGGGGCTCCAGCCACAGGCGACGAATTTACTATTGGCTACAACACCAATGGCATCGGTGATAACAGGAACGCCTTGGCCATGGCGGAGTTGCAGACCGCCAACGTACTTTTGGGTGATTCGGCCAATTCCCTGGCCGCAACTTCCACTTTTCAGGGCACCTATGCTCAATTAATTGCTGATGTGGGTACCAAGACCAATGTGGCCGAGTCGAACTATAATTCGCAGAAGGCCCTGCTGGATTTCAATGAGGAGTCATACTCCTCTGTTTCCGGAGTGAACCTGGATGAAGAGGCCGCAAACCTGGTGCGTTTTCAGCAGGCCTATCAGGCGGCGGCCCAGGTTATATCGGTATCCAATACCTTGTTTGATAGTCTGCTTGGAGCAGTTAGGAGATAGGTATGTATAGGATCTCAACCAAGACCATGGCGGATCAGGCGGTCAGTTCCATGTTGGAGCAGCAGGCCAGGATGAGTAAGACCCAGATGCAACTGGCAACGGGTAAACGCATCGTCACCCCATCGGATGATCCGACCGGTGCCGTGAGGGTGGTGGACCTAAAAGGAGCCATAGGCCGGGTAGAGCAGTACCAGACCAATGCCGATCGTGCTCGCTCCAGACTGGAGCAAGAAGAAAGCGTACTTTTTGGCGTGACCAATCTGCTGCAACGTGCGCGTGTACTGGGGGTTCAGGGCAACAACTCGGCTGTATTGTCTGCAAGTGAAACTCAGGCCATAGCTGATGAAATAACCCTTCTGGTGGATGAGTTGGAGTCTTTGGCGAACACCAAGGACGCTAGCGGAGAATATATATTTGCCGGTTATAAGAGTGGTACCAAGCCTTTTAACCGAACGGCATCAGATACCTACACCTATAGCGGAGACCAGGGCCAAAGGCAGTTACAGATCTCGGCAGATCGCACAATAGCGGATGGAGACAACGGTTTTGACCTTTTCATGGACGTGGATACAGGACCCTGGGCAACGGTTACCGGAATTGCTGCCACCAGTTTTGCGGAGATTGCTGATGGAGACTTAACTATCAATGGGATTAATGTCGGGTGGATACCTGCAGCTGCTGATGCCGCTGAGCGCGCCACTCAGATAAGGGATGCCATTAATGCTGTATCTGATGTCACAAATGTGTCTGCGGAACTGGCCACCGGAACTACGGTGACACTGTCTTCAAGCGCTGGCGATATAGATGTGGTTGCAGCATCCACGGCCGCCACCGGTCTGACAACCGCTACCACGGCCGCTACAACCGGTACACGCAACATCTTTGAGACACTATTGGATATGGCGTCTGCGCTAGAATCCAGCGAACAGATAGACAGGTATCTGAATGACATAACCGAGGCGATGAATAATGTGTCTGACATCCACTCTTCGGTAGGAGCGAGATTAAATGCTATAGATGAGCAGAACGAGGTCAATGCGGACATTCAACTGGCCTTGGAGACCCATCTCTCAGATGTGGAGGATCTGGATTACACTGAGGCAATAAGTCGTTTCAACCAGCAGACAGTAGCTCTGCAGGCTGCCCAGCAAGCCTATGTGAAGGTGCAGGGATTGTCACTGTTCAATTATATCTGATGGCTCTGTAATAACTAATTTCTATAAATTAAGCATCTTCATTTATCCCTTTCGTGTCTCTGCTTGGGAAGGGCATACCCATAATAATTTCCACAAAAAACGCCTGATTTTGGCGTTAAATTTCTATGTAGCAAGAAAGTCAGGAACCTCTTTCCCTGGGTTTGGGAATGGTAGTTGTTATATTCATAATAATTCATTAAAAACAGTGAGATACGGTGAGTTTAATAGGTGTGACGGACAGCACGCTAGACGGCATTGTTGATTAAAGTTTCCCCTACCATGGCCGCTAAAACTTTCGGAGGCGGTAAATACCAGATCAATTCAGGTATATCCGTCAAGTATTAACCTGACCCACAGTGCATTAATCACACAGATGCCGTGGGGTTTAGGAGAAATTCAAGATGGCAATGATTATCAACACAAACATAATGTCCCTGAACTCTCAGCGTGCATTGAGCCAGTCAAATAGCTCTATTGCGACTGCCATGCAACGCCTGTCTTCAGGTCTACGTATCAACAGCGCGAAAGACGATGCTGCCGGTCTAGGTATTGTTGACCGTATGACATCTCAGATTCGCGGACTAAACCAGGCGATCCGAAACGCCAACGATGGTATCTCTCTGTCACAGACAGCTGAAGGCGCTATGGCTGAGGCAAGTAACATCCTGCAACGTATGCGTGAGCTGGCTATTCAGTCCGCTAACGACTCAAACAGCTCAGATGATCGTGCAAATCTGCAGAAAGAGGTAGTTCAGCTGCAGAACGAGTTGACCCGTATCGCTGATACCACAACCTTTAACGGTAAGAACCTGTTGGACGGTACCTTTACCGCCCAGAAATTCCATGTTGGAGCAAATGCTGATGAAACCATAAGCGTTAGCGTCGGTTCCACACAGGCAAATTCAATGGGTGCTTACACCGCATCAACCTTTGATAACATCGGTGTTATAGCTGCAGCAGCAGATATCTCCGGTGGCAATGGTGTAACAGCTGAGACCTATGCAGTTAATGGTCCGTTGGGAAGTTCAACCGGTCTTGCGGTTACTGCAGGTGATGCGGCCAGTGATATAGCCTCTACCTTTAACGGTGCGTCTGGCTCAACTGGTGTTACTGCTACAGCAACCACAACCCTGACCATGCAGAACCTGAGCTTGGCTGGTACGGTTTCCTTTACACTGTCAGCTGGAAACCAGGCCGGTACCGTAGGTTCGGCAGTGGCCATCAGTGCGTCTATCGCCGCGGTTAGTGATATGACTAACCTGGTGACGGCAATCAACAACCAAACGGCAACTACCGGTATCAGTGCTTCTCTTGGTTCTACCAATGCTTCAGTCGTTCTGACCCAGAGCTCCGGTCACGATATCGAGATCCTGAATTTCAATCATTCAAATGCAGGTGGTGAGACCATCGACATTCTGACCAATGATGATGCCGGTGCTGTCGATACCGATACTCTGACCCAGGGTGCCGTAACCGATAGTATGGTCGTAGGCGGTAAGGTGACACTGGATTCCTATGGCAGCTTCAGTGCCGTGCAGACCGCTGCTGACACGACCCAGTTTGCCAGCCAGACTACCACCAGTAGTCTGAGTGCAGTGTCCGCAGTCGATATCAGCACCCAGAGCGGTTCCAATAGTGCTCTGACAGTACTTGATAATGCCCTGAAGTTTATTACTAACTCTCGGGCAGATTTGGGTGCTATTCAGAACCGTCTGGAATCTACGATCGCTAACCTCAGCAGTATCACAGAGAATGTGTCATCAGCGCGTTCCCGGGTACAGGATGCTGATTTTGCGGCAGAGACTGCTGCCCTTACCAGGGCTCAGATTCTGCAGCAGGCGGGTGTAGCAATGTTGGCCCAGGCTAATGCACAGCCTCAGACCGTCCTCTCACTTCTCCAGTAGAGGTAATGTAGTCCCTCCCGGATAACGGGAGGGACATGATGAAAGGACAAGGTGATTAACATGGCAATTGAAAACATCACTAGGTCGGGTTTTCTGCCAGAGCCAACAGATGCCAGGCCACAGCAGATAAGATCTTCCGGTACTCAGGAAGTATCATCTGTGCAGGCGGCAGACATGAAGCAGGATGCGGTTTTGAGCGGGAAGAGTGAGGCGGTCAGCAATGCTTCCCAGCCCGTAAAAAGCCAACTTACTGAAGAAGTCGTGAACGAACTGAATGATGCAATTCTGGGTGTTCGCCGTGAACTTAGGTTCAGCATAGATGAAGATAGTGGTCGTGCAGTAGTTCAGGTGATGGATAGCGAGACAGGCGAGATGATCAGGCAACTGCCGTCAGAAGAGATATTGGCGGTTTCCCGGCATATTCGTGAAGTCCTCGAATCCTCTCAGTCAAGCGGTGTAGGCGGCTCATCCTCCGAAGGCGCTGTTGGAATAATATTCCAAACAACTGCCTGAGGCAGCCGTTTTGGCTGTTGGCCTGAATGTTGCATTTCATTAACTGGCGGCGCCCCCGCAAGGGGGCGCTAAACCAGACCGATTTAAGAGGTCAGATTTTGACTTCTGGCCTGAATGAATTAACGAAGTACTTGGTAGCGAGAAGATGGCGACGATTACAGCACTAGGAATAGGCTCGGGACTTGATGCCAGCTCTATAGTCGAGCAGTTGATGGCGATTGAGCAGCAACCGCTCCTGAATCTACAGCAGAAAGAGGCAGCATATTATGCCGAACTGAGCGCTGTCGGTCAGTTGCGTAGTGCGATCTCAACATTTAAGTCTGCTGCAGATGCTCTTAGTACAGCATCTGCCTTCGATGTATTTACGGCAACTTCTGCCGATACGGCAATTTTTACCGCCTCTGCCAGCAGCTCCGCTGCAGTAGGGACCTATGATATTCAGGTCAATTTTCTCGCCGTGGCGCAGAAACAAGGTTCTATTTCATTCGCGGATTCTGATACCACCACCATCGGCAGTTCTGGTGATACAGTCACAATAACCATAGGATCTGATGATTTTACCGTAGATATCGGGGCTATGACCCTGGATGAGATTGCCGACGCAATAAATTCTGCTTCCGATAACATTGGCGTTACCGCCAGCGTTATCCAGGAGGACTCCTCTAATTTCTACCTTACGCTAACCAGCGATGAAACAGGCACGGCAAATGCTATGACCCTGGCATTCGAAGATAGCGTAGGAACCCCTATCGCAGATCCACTTACGATGGGTGTGATTCAAGCGGCAGATGATGCCGAGATCCTTGTGGATGGTACTTATACCATCACTCGTAGCTCAAATACCATTACCGACGCAATTGACGGTGTGACTATTAATCTGTTAGATACAAGTGCATCAGCTGTGGGGTTGAGTGTCGACCACAATAGCAACTCAATAAGCGCATCTGTTCAGGCGTTTGTATCTGCCTATAACACTCTCCAGACCACCATGACAGAGCTTAGTGATGGAGAGCTGTCCGGAGACTTTACTATACGTACGTTGCAAAGTCAGGTACGGTCAGTTATCAACTCAGCACCGAGCGGATTGACTGGTGATTATTCGTACCTGTCGGATATAGGTATAGAGCTGGATAAATATGGAGTTATGTCTTTAGATGGATCGACTCTGAGCGACGCCATAACAACAAACCTTGATTCATTGACCGAACTGCTCTCAGACGATGATCAAGGTTACGCATTTCGCCTGAGTGAATTGCTGGATAATGTGCTTGATACCAACGGATTATTGGATGCGAAAGAAGATGGTATTAACGCTAGAATAGAGGATGTGCAGGATGCACAGGAAGACATGGAATATCGTTTGGAAGTAATAGAGGCAAGATATCTTGCACAATATACGGCTCTGGATACGTTAATATCGAGTTTATCGACTACAAGCGACTATCTGGATCAGCAGCTCAGTATCCTGGCCAATCTTATACCTGGAAACAATAGCAATAATTAGTCGAGGAGTTGTAGATGAGCCCTATGCAAAAACGTGGAGTTAGCCAATATGGAAAGGTCGCAGTCGGAACAGAGACCTCCTTCGCTTCTCCACATCGTTTGATCCAGATGCTTATGGAAGGGGCGCTGGATAAGATAGCATTTGCTCGCGGACAAATTGAACGCGAAGATTTTGCTGAGAAGGGACGCAATATCACCTGGGCTATATCTATCATACAGGGGTTGAGTGAAAGTCTGGATATGGATGCAGGTGGCGAGATCGCAGCCAACCTTGAGGGCTTATATGACTATATGGTCAGATGTCTGCTTATAGCAAATAAGAATAATGATATAGAGAAGCTGGATGAGGTTGCGTCCTTGTTAAAAGAGGTCAAGAGTGCCTGGGATGCCATGCCTGGCGAGGTAAAACAGGTAGCACCGAAAAATGTTGCGACAAGTGCTGGCTAATGACCGAAGATCAAATTCTGTCTGAACTGAATAAAATAGTTGAGCTCTCCAGTTCCATGCTTGATGTTGCCCGCAAAGGGGATTGGGAGCAGGTGCAGACACTAGAACAACAGAGAAAACATGCCTTTGATCAAACGTTTCCCTTAAATACTGAATCTATAAATGATGTGGCCACGGTGGCCATGTTGGTCCAAAAGATTTCAGATTTAGACAAGGACACTATGCGCCTGATTGCTGATGGTAGTAAGGAACTTTCCGGGCTGATAAATAAGATTTCTACCGGGCGCCAGGCAGTCAGCGCCTATCGTGATGTTGCTGAAAGATGACTACCTGCTAAGAAGTACCTCGATCACAAACTTACTACCGAAATAGGCCAGGGCTAACACCACAAATCCTACCTGGGTCCATATCAGGGCCTTGCGGCCGCGCCAGCCAGACCTGAAGCGTCCCCACAGGAGTATCCCAAACACCAGCCAGGCTAGGATGGATAGGACGGTCTTGTGCACAAGATGTTGGGCGAATATGTCATCCAGAAAGACCAGGCCGGATATCAGTGCGAAGGTGAGCAGGACAAAGCCGAAACCAATCATCTCGAACAGTAACAACTCCATGGTTTGTAGTGGGGGCAGGGCGCGGATAAATCCCCCCGGATGGCGATGCCGCAGGTGGTGATCCTGAATCGAGAGCAATACGGCCTGAACGCTGGCCAACGTAAACAGGCTATAGGCCAACAGAGAGATAAGCACATGTACCCTCAGTCCCCAGGCTGAGTCAGCCGGTAGTAACCTGATCGTAGGAAAATATAGCTCCAGGCCTACGGCAACCACTGCGAAGGGAAGGAGTACTATGCCTAGGTTCTCAACCGGTTTGGTCAGAGATGAGACCATAAGCAACAGCATTATGATCCACATTACTAGAGATGCGGCGTTGAAGAACCCAAGATTGATGCCGTTGTCGAAGAGTATGTTCTGGTAGAGGACAACAGTGTGCAGAATAACGCCGGCCAGACCCAGTCCGATGCCTGTAGTTCGAGATGGCTTTTCGCTTCCTGGTTCCTTGAATAGCCTTATAGCGATGAATATACCTGCTGTGGCATAACAGGCGATGGCAAGGAATGCGGTTATTGTTGTGCTCATGTTGATGGATAATCGCATATTAGACCGCAGGATGTGAAGTGGTTGGGTAATGAGCAGGCATTATTAAGTTGGTGCCGTAACCGCTATAATGATCGGCCAATCAAATATTCCGTATATCAGGGTTTCTATAAAGACATGTTTGATAATCTGACAGATAGACTAGGTGGGGTACTGGACCGTTTGCGTGGCCAGGGTCGTCTCACCGAAGAGAATATAAAAGACACCATGCGCGAGGTGCGTATGGCCCTGCTGGAGGCAGATGTGGCCCTGCCTGTGGTTAAGTCCTTTGTGGAGCAGGTGCGGGAGAAGGCTCTGGGTGAGGAGGTTATGCGCAGCCTTACCCCGGGCCAGGTGCTGGTCAAGATCGTAAACGACGAGCTGGTTCAGGTGATGGGGGAGGCCAACGAGTCACTCAATCTCGCCGCGCAGCCGCCCGCAGTGATTCTGATGGCAGGTCTTCAGGGTTCGGGTAAGACCACCAGTGTGGCCAAGCTGGCCCGCTGGCTGCAGGAGAGCCAGAAGAAATCGGTAATGGTTACCAGCTGCGATGTCTATCGACCGGCCGCTATCGACCAGTTGCAGACCCTGGCGACGGAGGTCGGGGCAGAGTTTTTCCCCAGTACAACAGACCAGAAGCCGTCGGTTATCGCCAATAATGCCTTGGAGCAGGCGAAGAAGGGGTTCCAGGATGTGCTGATTATTGATACCGCTGGTCGTCTCCATGTGGATGAAGAGATGATGAGTGAAATCAAGGAGTTGCACTCGGCGATAAATCCGGTCGAGACCCTGTTCGTGGTGGATAGCATGACCGGTCAGGATGCGGCCAATACTGCTAAGGCCTTCGATGAGGCACTGCCTCTGACTGGTGTGATCCTCACCAAGACCGATGGTGATGCCCGTGGGGGTGCGGCGTTATCGATCCGCCAGATTACAGGTAAGCCCATCAAGTTCCTCGGTGTGGGCGAAAAGACCACAGCCCTGGAGCCGTTTCATCCGGACCGCGTTGCATCAAGGATCCTGGGTATGGGGGATGTGGCCACCCTGGTGGAAGAGGTCACGGCTAAGGTTGATCAACAAAAGGCCGCTAAATTGGCCAAAAAGCTGCAGAAGGGCAAGGGGTTTGATCTGGAGGACTTTAGAGAGCAGATGGAACAGATGTCCAATATGGGCGGGCTTAGTTCGCTGGTGGATAAGTTGCCTGGCATGGGGCAGTTGCCTGAGCATGTTAAAAACCAGGTCAATGACAAAGAGGTGGTAAAGACGATAGCCATCATTAACTCCATGACCCCACAGGAAAAGCGCTTCCCAGCGGTGATCAAGGGGTCGCGCAAGCGGCGCATCGCGGCCGGTTCCGGCACCCAGGTGCAGGATGTGAATAAGATGCTTAAACAGTTTGCCCAGATGCAGAAGATGATGAAAAAGATGAAGGGAGGGGGTATGGCCAAGATGATGCGTGGTCTCAAAGGTGGTATGGGACCAGGTGGCATGGGAGGGCCAGGCGGCCCAGGTGGATTTCCTTTCCAATAAGGGCTAAAAAAGGCTTCACTTTCCAAAAAAATAGCGTAAAATGCCCGGTTTACTTGCCTCTGGCCGGTTGGGCTGGATGCGCGCGACAGAATTAACTTTAAGGGTTGGACATGGTAACAATTCGTCTTGCAAGAGCTGGCGCTAAAAAACGTCCGTTCTATCATATAGTGGTAGCCGATAGCCGCCGTGCCCGTGATGGGCGTTACATTGAGCGCGTAGGTTTTTTTAACCCTATTGCGGTAGGTGGTGAGGAGAGTCTACGCATCGAGAGAGCGCGTGTGGATCACTGGATCTCCAAGGGAGCTCAGCCGAGCGACCGCGTAGCCAAGTTGCTTAAGGATCACGCCAAGGCGGCTTGATCTGCCCGGACGTCGACACAGGCGTTTGGATAGAGGAATACAAGGGCTATCTCTGTGACTGCAGTGGCTAGCCGAAGATTTGTAACCCTGGGCCGGATATCCGGCCTGTATGGTGTAAAGGGATGGGTGAAGGTGTTTTCGCACACCTCGTCTCTCACCAATATCCTTAAATATACCAAGTGGTATTTAAAGATTGACGGTGACTGGCGTGAGTATGAGCTGGAGACCGGAAAGACCCACGGCAAGGGCATAATTGCCAAACTGGTGGGTGTGGACGATAGGGATGTTGCAGCCAGCTTGATCAACACGGATATCGCTATACCGCGTGATCAGTTGCCGGACCTGGGAGAGAAGGAGTTCTACTGGACAGACCTGGAAGGTGTCCTGGTCAGGACCGCTGAAGGTGTTGAGTTGGGCCGGGTGGATCATCTGTTTGAGACCGGTTCCAACGATGTGATGGTTTTAAAGGGTGAGCGGCAACGGCTGCTACCGTATATCGACCAAGTGGTAAAGGAAGTGGATCTCGACGCAGGGATCATGTTGGTGGATTGGGATCCGGAATTTTAGAGGTACGCGATGCGCTTTGACGTAGTGACCCTCTTCCCGGATATGCTGCAGGCCATGGTAGGCGATGGTGTCACCGGACGGGCATTCGACAAGGGACTGGCGCAGCTAGTCACCTGGAATCCCAGAGACTATGCCAGTGACGTGCATCGTACGGTGGATGACCGGCCCTATGGTGGTGGCCCCGGCATGGTGATGCAGGTGGAACCACTGCAGTCCGCTATCGAAGATGCCAAAAAGACAACGCCGGATAGCAGGATTGCGTATATGAGTCCACAAGGACGGAGACTTGATCAGTCAGCGGTCAGAGAGCTGGCGCAGCGGGATGGTGTGATACTGATAGCCGGACGCTATGAAGGGATCGATGAGAGGATTATTGATCGTTATGTCGATGAAGAGTGGTCGATAGGCGATTATGTGTTAAGTGGCGGGGAACTCCCTGCATTGGTGTTGATGGATGCTGTGTTGCGGTTGTTGCCCGGTGTATTGGGGGATGCCGATTCAGCGGAGCAGGACTCATTTTCTGAGGGCCTGCTGGATTGTCCGCACTACACCAGGCCCGAACTGTTTGAGGATATGTCGGTGCCTGAGGTGCTGAAGAATGGCAATCACGCAGCTATCCGTCGTTGGCGGCTCCAACAGTCACTGGGGCGTACCTGGCTGCGTCGGCCTGATTTGCTGGAAGGCCGTGAGTTGACCAAAGAAGAGCAGTTATTACTTGAAGAGTTTATTCAGGCGCACAAAGGCGCCAGTTGAGATACAGGAGCAATACGACCATGAGCAAGATCATAGAGGCCCTTGAAGCCGAACAGTTGAACCAAGAGGTTCCGGAGTTTGGTCCTGGAGATACCGTGGTCGTCCAGGTAAAGGTAATCGAGGGCAACCGCGAGCGTCTGCAGGCGTTTGAAGGTATAGTAATTGCCAAGCGCAACCGTGGACTGAACTCTTCGTTCACAGTGCGTAAGATCTCCCATGGCGAGGGAGTGGAGCGTACATTTCAGACACATAGTCAGTTGATCAAGGATATCAAGGTTACCCGTCGTGGTGATGTGCGTCGTGCAAAGCTTTATTATCTGCGTGGTCTCACCGGAAGGGCTGCACGCATTAAAGAGAAGATCTAGTTTAACTCTAGATATTCTTAATGGTAAGAATGGCCACCCAACTTACGTTGGGTGGCTTTTTTTGTGGGTGCTATTTACGTTACAGTAGCCCAGCCCGAAGAATTAATATTATTGGAAGAGCTAATGGCGCTTACTTTCTACTGGCATGACTATGAGACCTGGGGTATAGACCCGAGAAGGGATCGCCCGGCCCAGTTTGCCGGAGTTCGAACGGATGCGGAATTGAACATAATCGGTCAGCCGTTGGTGCAGTATTGCATGCCGGCGGATGACATGTTGCCTCACCCTGAAGCATGTCTGGTTACCGGTATCACGCCGCAATATGCCCTGGCTAACGGTATGCCAGAGGCGGAATTCTTTACTGCGATCCATCGGGAGATGGCACAGCCCGGTACCTGCACTGTCGGCTACAACAATATCCGTTTTGATGATGAATTTACCCGCTATGGCCTCTATCGTAATTTCTTCGACCCCTATGCCAGAGAGTGGCAGAACGGCAACTCACGTTGGGATCTGATTGACGTTGTACGTCTTACCCGTGCCTTACGTCCGGAAGGGATTGAGTGGCCTACTGATGAAGATGGTGTTACTAGTTTTCGTCTGGAGAAGTTGACCAGGGCCAACGGTATCGAACATGCCGAGGCTCACGATGCCATGTCCGATGTGTATGCCACTATCGCCATGGCCAGGTTGATCAGGGAAAAACAGCCGCGCCTGTTTGAACATCAATTGAAGATGCGCAACAAGCGTATGGTGGCGGAACAACTAAATGTAAACACTAGGCAGCCGGTACTGCATGTCTCGTCGAAATATGCGGCCAAATATGGCTGTATCGCTCCTGTGGCGCCTTTGATAAACCATCCAATTAATAAGAATGCGGTAGTGGTATACGATCTGCGGGTCGATCCTACCTCCTTGATTGAATTGGATGCAGAAGAGATCAGGCAGCGTGTGTTTACATCTCAGGGCGATCTTCCTGAGGGGGTGGATCGCATCCCACTGAAAGAGGTGCATATCAACAAGTGCCCGGTGGTGGTCCCAATGAGCACTCTAACCGATACTGCAGCAAAGGAGTGGCAGATCGATGTGGCAGCATCAGAAAGGCATTTAGAGCAGATCCGCCAGGCTAGGCTGGAAACTAAGTTAAGCCAAGTCTATACAGGGCAGGAGTTTGCCCCTGTTACGGATCCGGATCAGGCTCTGTACAGCGGTGGTTTTTTCTCTGATGGAGATCGGCGTCTTATGGAATATGTGCGTAGCACTCCGGTGGCAGAACTTGCGGATCTGAATCTTGCCTTTGATGATGTGCGTCTGCCAGAGATGCTGTTTCGCTATCGTGCGCGTAACTGGCCTGATACGCTATCGGCTGATGAGAAAGGTCGTTGGGATGAATTTCGCATGGATAGACTCACCAATCCACGGTCGGACGCAGGCCTAACTCTGGATGATTACCGTTCCAGGCTTGCTCAGATGATGATAGATCCGGATTTGGGAGAACGGGGTCACGTCGTTCTGTCAGAATTGGCTGACTGGCCGGAGCAAGGTTTAGGTATGGCTCACTAGTCTTTAGTCCACTTCTCCAGAGCGGCGATGATGCTCTTAGCCTGATCCTTGCTGGATATATTGAACTTGGATTTGGGCATATATTCGCCATTGCGTTTTTGGTAGCGACGAATGGTGAACTTGTCAGGCCCATACTCACCTTTGCTACGATTCCAATCCTGATAACGGAAGATTATGGTGGACCATGCACCCTTAGATAGGATCTCTTTGTCCAGCTCTTTTACAACTTCAATTCCATCTTCAGAGTATGTGATGCTCAATTCGTCAACGCTGGATGCCATAGTTGCTTTCCTTTCTGAATGAATATTTTGGGGCGGAACTTACCAGAACATTGAGAGTAGGTCACGGGTTAGTTTTCGATAGCCCCGTTTTTGACTAAAAAACGGGTAATAAACTCATTATTGACCTGCTTAGCAAGATGCAGCGGTGTTTGTCCATTACTGTCGCGTTTGTTGATGTCAGCCCCATTGTCTATGAGGAGTTTCACCAGTACTCGATTTTCCTGTTTTATTGCTGCCAGCAGAGGAGTGTTGCCCTGGTCTGTGATGTGGTTGATGTCGGCTCCGTTTCTTATCAATAGCCTTATTACATCGCGGTCTGTTAGATCGTTGCGTACCATATCCTCTAGTAGTCTGTTTGGTTTAAATTCCGCTCCATTCTGTATCAGGAATTCTGCCACCTGAGTTCGCCCGGACATAATGGCCGTATGCAGAGGGGTATTGCCTTTGCTGTCTTTGCTGTTGATCTCAGCACCATGTTCCAGTAATAGCTTAGTAACTATGGGGCGTCCCTGTTCTGCAGCTATGTGCAGCGGCATCTGTCCGTTGGGTCCACTCTTATTGATGTTGGCTCCCCAAAAAATGTGTCTCTCAATCTGGTCTATATCTCCCCTCTGCAGTGCCAAATATAGTCCAATAGTTGGGCGGTCAGGGTCAGAGCATCCCGTGATAAACAGCAATACCATCAAAAGGCATGCTAACGGTTTTGTTATGTTTATTGGATTTGAAGACTGCATACCAGATAAATATAAGGTCGCTTATGCTCTAGCACAAGGGCTAAACTCTCTGGTAACTAGAGTTGAGAGGGAGATTGCCAGTTATTGCGATTTATACCGGCGCAGCTTCTAGTAGGGCAGCCAGGCCGCCTGGGTTAGTGCCAGAATGCGCCTTGAGCGCTTCTAGTGCATTTCCTTCTATCTGGGTGCGAATCTCAGCGGCGATGGCCTTGGCCTGCTCGGCATTGGTGATGGTGTCTTCGGCTGATGATATCTTAGCTGCTGAGCTATTGTAGATCTGGTTCGCGCGTTCAACGTCCACCGAGCTGGTCTCTGTTACCTTCTCGTCATTGGCGATGATGTCATTTCTGGGTGTTGTTTGGGTAGTAGCCTGTCGCTCTGTCTTCTTTTTCTCAGTAACTGAACTGCCGCTGCTGTCAGATGGCAGGATTTTGTCGTTGGAAATGGGTGTTACCACTGCGATGTCTCCCGTAAAGCCGATATATTGACGTTTTTACCGCATTCTGTCCGGTACTAACCTACTGTGCAAATCATAGGCCAAAATCGTCCAATTTCTAGTGTTGATAATATATTTTGGTCTATAGTTGCTGTATTAGGTGAGGTATGTAATGTAATATGGTGTGATTGCTGGCAAAAAAGGTGTAAAGTTACGCCGCAAGAGCCTGAAGTGCGTCCTAGAGTTCTTCCATGGGATCAGAATAAAGATCCTGAAATAACAACTAAGCCTGATTTGGATACATCAAATGGATGAACTGAAAGCCATTTTTGAATCACTCCAACTCAGTTCTTTCAACTGGGAGTTGACCCTGCGCTGTTTGTTGCAGCTGGGTTTGCTTGTTATGTCTGCCGTATTTTCAGGTTCGGAGACAGCACTTTTTTCCCTAAGTCGTATAGACTTGCAGAAATTGCGACATGAGCGCGGTCTGCGTTCAGAGCAGATCCATGCCATGCTAGATGAGCCGCGTCGTTTGATCATCTCTATACTTTGCGGCAATGAGCTGGTCAATATCGCGTCTGCGGTGAATATGACCGCAATCTTACTACTGTTGTTTGATAGCGGAAGTGTTGGCTGGATCAATATCCTCATTATGGTCCCACTGCTGCTTCTGATCGGCGAGGTGACACCCAAGACCATAGCTGTTAGCTTCCCGATAAAGTTTGCTACCAGGATAACAGCACGCATACTCCCACGTTGGATAACCTTAATAACACCCTTACGTGAGAGCGTCAGGTCGGTTGCTGACAGGATCACTACCTTCATTGTGGGTGATGCGGTAAGCCGGGAGAATATACTGCAGCCAGACGAGTTGCGTACCCTGCTGGAAGAGGGAGAGGAGACCGGGATCATAGATGCCACTGAGCGTGTATTGATCGACAATCTATTGGAAGCATCCGAGACTGATATATCCCGCATCATGACCCCAAGCCCCAGGATCAGATTCCTCAACGCCAGTCTGCCGGTGCCTGAGCTTATAGAGAAATTCCGCAGGCTGCGTCATCCACGGGTGCCTGTATATCAAGGCAACTGGGACAACGTCATCGGCTTTGTGCACTCAGAAACCATATTAAAACTAACTCGTGCCGGCGGGGATATGCAGGACATCACGCTGGACAGGATCATCAAACCAGCACATTTTGTACCACCAACTAAAAAGGTGGACGAGATGTTTGACTATTTTCAGGAGCACAACACTAGGGCAGCTATCATCCTCGGTGAGTATGGCGAGGTTCTGGGGATAGTCACCATGAAGGATGTACTCACCTTTATCTTTGGTGAGATATCCGGTCGTATGGAGGGGCAGGAGTATTATCAGGAGGAGGATGAGAACAGTTATACGGTGCCTGGCGATATGCGTCTGGCAGATTTTTATAACTTGACCAATTTCGATATCGAAGATCCGGTGATGGCTACTATTGGTGGTGTTGCCTTTAGGTTGTTTGATCGTATGCCAGCTGAGGGTGACAAGGTCTTGTATGAGGGGTATGAATTCACTGCCAAGGAGATAAGTGGACTAAGGATAAGCAAGATTCGCGTGAGCAAGCTATCTGAGGGTAAGCCAAAAGATGATGGTGAGAATGGAGTTGATAAGACGATAGAAGATCAACAATCGGTTGCGTCAGAACAAGAGGAGGGCAGAGATGGAATGGATAGTTGAGCTGCTCCTGATCGTGTTCTTTCTTGTGTTGAAGGGGTTTTTCTCTGGTTCAGAGATCGCCATGGTGAACTCTGACAAGCTTAAGTTGCGCCACAAGGCCAAAATTGGTGACCGTGGCGCCGGCATGGTGCTGAAACTGTTTAAGAAGCCGGATGTTATTCTCGGTACTACGTTGGTGGGAACTAATCTGGCTACAGTAATCATATCAACCCTTGGAGCACTGATTTTTATTGATTTGTTTGGCGCCACTGGCGACTTTATCTCGATCCTGGTTCTTACTCCTATTCTGCTTATATTGGGTGAGGTGGTGCCGAAGAGTGTCTTTCAGCAGAATGCCGATACTGTCGTCACCAGGATTATCTATGCCTTACGCATTTTTTCTTACCTGTTTTACCCGTTGATCTTTATCTTCAGTCGTGTTGCTCGTTTTGCCACTCGTATTGTAGGTGGAGGAGCTGAGCCTCAAAACATGTTTATAACTCGTGAGGAGCTGCGAGTTTTGCTCGATGTTACGGAGACCGCGGCGTCACCTTCTACCATAGACCGTAAACGTATTCGTCGTATTATAAGATTTGCCGATACCACAGTGGGTGAGGCTATGATCCCACTGGCGGATGTTGTTGGTTTTAATGAAATTCGTGACATGGAAGAGGCTGTGCGTAGGGTGATAAAACATGGGTATAACCGGTTGCCGGTGTACAGCGGTAATATAACGAATGTGAAAGGTGTACTTACCCTTAATACATGGGATTTAATGCAGCCTGACGTACTGGATCATCCAGTGTCCGACTTTGTAAGTCCTGCCTTGTATCTTTCACCAAAGCAGACGTTAGACCGAGCCTTGCCGCGACTGCAGGCTAGAAAAGATCATATGGCGATAGTGGTAGATGAATTTGGCTCTGCAGTAGGCATCCTGACCATGGAAGATGTATTTGAGGAGGTGGTAGGAGAAATTGATGTTGGATACGATTTTGACGAATACCAGCCAAAACGCAAGATCTATATTGAACATGAGAGTGAAAATTCACATCTGATGAGCGGGCGCACTCCCATATCAGAGGTGAATGATATTCTGCATGTGCACTTCCCAGTGGAGGAGGCTCATACCATCGGTGGATTGATAGTCAGCAGGATTCGTAATATACCGGTTGAAGGTGATGCTGTTGAAGAGCAAGGACATAGGTTGACTGTTCTGGAGGCCGATTCTAGGTCGGTTATAAAAGTCAGAGTTGAGCGTCTTACATAAGGTTGATTCTTCACGGTAGTCTTGTTTGGTCCTCAGTAAATAATCACATAATTTAGCAAATAATTTCATGTACGCTATCTTTATTAGGATGGAGGGATGGCTATGACGGTGAAATCCAAAAAACGTCCAATTCTGGTTCCGGTTGATTTTTCTCTTCACTCAGAGGCCGCGTTGCTTAAGGCTTGTGAATTTGCGGAGTGCTTTGATAGGCCTGTAGTGGTTTTGCACGTAGTGCACGATCCGGGCGATATGCCAAGCTACTATTCTCGTATCGCTAAGAAAAAACAGTTGGTGCGTGTTGAGGATATAGCTGATGAGATGTTTGTAGAATTCATTGCCACTATAAAAAAGAAATACCCTGATAATAAAATCTTAAAAAAGGCTAATACGTTGCTGGTTAAAGGGATTCCAGTTACGCGTATTTTACAGGTTGTAGAGAAGGTTGATGCGGCAATGGTGGTTATGGGTAGCCTGGGTAGGACTGGTCTCAAACATGTTTTCTTAGGATCAAAGGCAGAACAGATAGTGCGCCAGTGTCCTGTGACAACTACGATCGTAAAATTAGGGGATGAATGAGCTGGGTATTGATATGCATATGGCCTTTTTTACGAAATTTAATACTCTGGATCACAGGCCAGTATTGATCTTCCTGTTTGCTGTTATAGCTATTTTTACTGTTACCCCTATATATGCAGCCGGAGTCGGTTCCAGTGGAATGGAATGGGGCGTCATGGCCATGCAAATGTTTGGCGGCCTTGCTCTGTTTCTGTTCGGAATGGAGCAGATGGCAGACGCTTTAAAGGCAGTGGCAGGCGAGCGTATGAAGTCAATACTGGCAAGGTTAACAGCCAATCGTTTTGCCGGCGTGGCAACAGGTGCATTTGTTACCGCGATAATTCAATCTTCATCTGTTACTACGGTTTTGGTGGTTGGATTCATTACTGCTGGCCTCATGTCTATGTCGCAATCTATAGGCATAATCATGGGTGCTAACATTGGCACCACTGTTACGGCCCAGATTGTCGCATTTAAGGTGACTAAGGCCTCTATGCTGATGATCGGTGTCGGTTTTAGCATGTTATTTATGTCTAAGGAAGAAAGGCTCCGGCAGTATGGCGCTATGATTATGGGGCTAGGTATGGTCTTTTTTGGCATGAGCGTTATGAGCGATGCCATGAAACCTCTGCGCACATATCAACCATTTTTGGATTTTATGATCCATATGGAGAGCCCGCTAATAGGTATTTTGGTTGCGGCTGCGTTTACTGGGCTTATTCAGTCATCATCAGCAACTACGGGTATTGTGATTGTTATGGCGGGCCAAGGCCTAATATCATTGCCTGCAGGTATAGCGCTTGCCTTTGGCGCGAATATCGGCACCTGTATTACAGCCATGCTTGCTTCTATCGGCAAGCCGAGAGAAGCGCTGAGGGCTGCTTTGGTGCACGTGATATTTAATGTTAGTGGTGTTGTGGTCTGGGTGATGTTTATTCCATATTTGGCTGATTTTGTGGTCTGGTTTTCTCCTGTACATCCTGAGCTTACCGGGTTGGATCGTCTGGGGGCTGAGACGCCGCGCCAGATTGCTAACGCTCATACCATATTTAATGTCGCCAATACATTTATCTTTATATGGGGTACAACCCAGATTGGTCATTTAGTGGAGCGTTTGGTGCCAGATGTGGCCCTGGAAGAAGAGGGGATGATCACGCAATCCAAGTATCTTGATGACGAGCTCCTCTCTACTCCGTCTCTGGCTCTGGATAGAGTGAGGTTGGAAGCGTTGCATATGGGAGAGCAGGTGGATGTTATGTTGCAACGAATATTACCTGCAATACTTACCGGAGATAAGGAAACGCTTGCTTCGATAAGCAAGCTAGACGATGAGGTTGATTATCTCTATGAGCAAATCGTTGAATACATGGGTAAGGTCAGCAAACATAGTTTGACGAATATTCAGACTGCTGAATTTCTGAAGTTGATGGAGGCGGTTTCGGATCTAGAGAATATAGGCGACATTGTTGAAACCAACCTTGTAGTGCTTGGAAATCAACGGATTAGTTCTGGTGTATCCATAAGCGATACGACTAAAGAAGTAATAACCGGGTTTCATAAAGTGGTTGCTCGTTCGGTAACTTCCGCTGTGCAGGCGGTATCGCAGAATAATAAAGATGTGGCGCAAGCTGTTATCAGTATGAAAGATGAAATATCAGATCTTGCAGACTCCGCGGCTCTACACCAAGCACAGCGCTTGGTGGCAGACGAGCCCAATCGTATTCCGGCCTATACCATAGAGATGGATATTGTGGAAAAACTGAAGCGCATATACTATTTTGCAAAACGTATGGCCAAGACTGTGCTGCATGAATACAAAGAGGAATAGTTGCTGGATATTCGATGTTAAATGCGCTTATACCTGTCTTTGCGCTAATTCTTATTGGCGCCATTCTAAACTATCTTGCATTTCCCGGCGTTGAGTTTTGGCGCGGTGCGGAACGTCTCACATATTACCTGTTATTCCCGGCATTGCTGTTCCTCAGGTTAAGTTCAACCAGCGTATCGGGTGATATCCAGTTATCACAGTTGGCAATACTGTTGATTGGAATGCTCCTAATCATTAGCGTGGTCCTTATTCTTGGCGGAATCATATTCGGCATGCGTGGTGCGCTTTTTACGTCGTTCTATCAAGGGGGTATCCGTTTTAATACCTATGTTGGACTTGCCGCGATAAATGGCTTGATAGGTGATGGTGGTATTGCTATAGCCGCTCTAGTGGTAGGGGTTATGATTCCGGTGGTCAACCTATTGTGTATTTCTGTTTTTGCCTATGCTGGTGACAGCCCGGGAAAAACCCTGCCTTCAATCATAAGGAATATAATTACAAATCCACTTATCCTGGCCTGTGCGCTTGGAATATTGTGGAATAATTTTGAGTTAGTACTGCCCGACTTATCTATACGAGTTCTGGAGTTGCTGAGTGCTGCTGCGCTGCCCTTGGGTCTTCTTTCGGTAGGTGCTGGCATTCATCTTGCTGCGCTTCGAAGTTCATTCAAGGCGCTAATTGTATCTTCATTAATTAAATTGTTCGTCTTTCCATTGTTGGCCTATGCTCTTTGTCGAATCACTGATGTTGGAGAGGTTGTAACGATGGTGGTTGTGATTATTGCTAGTCTACCTACTGCTTCTTCTGCATATATTCTTTCAAGAGAGTTGGGTGGTGATTCTAAGGCAATGGCAGCAATTATTACTGGCCATACTCTGCTTGCAATGATTAGTATGCCATTGGTTATTAATTATCTGGTATAAAGTAGGGTGCGCTAGTGCTCGACGACAGCTTCTCTATCGGCGAATTCCTTTCTGGTTAGATGCATTCCGTGGTTAAAGGCATCTGTTAGCTTTGTTATCAATTCTACTCCGCTGGAGCTGAACTTGCCGCTCGTTATTGATTCTGCTTGCTGTAGCAGTTGGCTGAGCTCTGACATGCCAAGACTGACGGTTGCGCCTTTTAGTGCATGAGCAAGATCCCTAAATGTTTGTAGGTCTTCATTTATCCGCGCGCGATCCATGTCGTTCAATATCGAATGACCGTAATTGTCCATGCTTTCATAGAGCCGTTCCAAGAAATCTTTGTCCGGTGCCATGCTTATCACGCGATTCAATATTTCGTTATCTATAGGGCCAGATTCATATATGTGGTGAGCGTTAATTGGTTCATTGCTGCCTGCAATATCATCATGGAAGTTGTCTGTCGCTTGATTGATCGTGTGTATAAGGGTTTTGGATGATATTGGTTTAGTGAGAAAGGATTTTATTCCAATATCGTCACACTGTTTGCGTGCCTCTACAGTAGCATTGGCTGTTAGCATTATGAATGGTGTTTTCTTGTCTAGATCATTTGTCAAAAATTCCTTGTAAACATCTATCCCGCTCAGCTTGGGCATATGCATATCAAGAATAACCAAGTCGAATTTTTGGGTGTTCAGAGCTTTTAGGGCAAGCTCGCCATTCTCGACCATTTTATATTCATGTCCGTTGTTGTGGAGTATGCGTCCTATGACCATCTGATTGATCGGGTTGTCTTCTGCTACCAATATCTTTAATCGTCTATTGTTATGTGGGGTCGCTGAGTTAACTGGTAAGTCATTTTTCTTTCCGGCCGCAATCTTTGTTGCGTGTAAAATATTGGATAAGAGTTTCTGGTCAATAGGTTCGTGTAGTATATATACTTGATGATTGACTGCTAGATCTTGAGTGGAGCTTTCTAAGTTGGATTGAATAACGAGGATGACCTGCTCTTGAATATTATTTTGTATGCGATCTAATTGATGAATCAGATTGTTCGGGTTAATTACTCCATCTAGCAACATGATATCGAAGATTGCGGGGGCTTGATCCAGTAAATCCACAGCATGGGCGATTGAGTCGGTATCATATATATGCACATTCAGTCTGTTTAGATAATTTGTTGCGTTTGTCTGGTTTAATGGGTTGCTTGATATTCTTAGTACATTGATTGCACTATAGTCTAGCATGTCGATGTCTTGAGTCCCTTCCGTATTCATGTATATGGGAATCTCAAACCAGAAGGTTGAACCACGATCGGGAGTGCTTGTAACTCCTATCTTTCCACCCATTAACTCAACTAGTTGTTTGGCGATGGTAGTTCCAAGTCCACTGCCACCATAGTGCCTTGTTGTGCTGCCGTCTGCCTGAGTGAACATTTCAAAAATATTATTTTGCATCTCCTTGCAGATGCCGATACCAGTATCCGCCACCTCGAATCTGATAGTTAAGGACGTAGTGTTTTTCTCGATTAGCCTGCAGTTTAGAGAGACATGCCCCATCTTGGTGAACTTGATAGAGTTACCAAGAAGATTGATTAAAACTTGGCGGATATGAGTTGGGTCGCCTTTTACAATGGGGGGAACGTTTACGTCTATTTGTCTTGATAGAGTCAGCCCTTTGTTTTTAGCCTGAGGGCGGAAAATATTAAGGGTTGTGATGATCAGTTCGTATAGATCAAAATCTACAGACTCCGACTCCATTTTTCCAGCCTCAATTTTTGATATATCCAATACATCCTCAACTAATCTGAGGAGTGTTTCACTGGAATTTTTGATAGTGGTTACATACTCTCTCTCCTCTGGACCAAGTTCACGCGCTTCAAGCAGCTCTCCGGTTCCAATGATTCCATTTAGTGGGGTGCGAATTTCATGACTCATGCGTGCAAGAAATTCGCTTTTGGCTTGGTTGGCTTTCTCTGCCTTATCCTTTTCTTCCTGTAGGCGTCTAATCAATGTTGCAACATATCCAGGCAATACAAACTGACTGGCAAGCAGGCCCATTCCTAGCGGTAGTAGTTGCTGCCAGTAAGGAGTAAATAGTATTACCATGGAGAAACCAATTATAGAAACGATCGCTGATAGATAAAGGTACTTCTCTCCATAACGAAATCCATTCCCGAGGATGACCCATAAATACGCTCCATACCATGGGGCGACTACATCGCCACCTATGTACAGGGCTATGCTGATAAATGCTTGGTCATGAATGATGCCAATAATTCTTCTGAGTACGGATTTATGTGGGCTGATAACTATCGCAATATAGAACAGTATTGAGGTTAAGAGACCAAAGTGCATCAGATATAGCACAGCGACAATATTGTCGGGAATAGTCAGATATTTGTTCGCTAGTGCATGTAAGTAAGTTGTAGATATAATTATAATCAGAATCCTAACTGCTGCCTGTTCATGCTCGCTATCGGCGCGATTGTTCAATCGTTCGCTGATATGCGTCCATACGTTGGTAAGATAATTGACCGGGTTAGTGTTCATATTCAGGTTATGGCTTGTTTATATTTGTTGTTACATCCTTTCCAGCCTATCTGTGAGGAGTGAAATACATCCCCAGAAGAAACAGTGTGTCAATTATGGTTTATCGGCGGTTGATAGATGTCAAGGGCATATGACAGATTTTTAGTGGAAATGGGCTGTTGATGCTGGCTGCGGGGTTACTTATGGGGCGGGATTGTCATTGATCATCTACGTCTAGATGACTGATATCCGGTATCGGGTAAGGTTCAACCTCCTTTTTGCAATCTTCTAGGGTTCCGCTGTTTGGGGGGTTTAGGCTAAGGTCGCTAGTGTCAATTTCTGCTGGTATAGGGTCTGGTGATTCATCAAGGGTTGCGCCGAGGGATGCCAGAGATATGTGGTCGATATCAGGAATTGGCTGTGGGTCTACATTCTTTGCGCAATCAATAAGGCTTCCTGTGTTTGGTGGTAGTAGGGTTAGGTTACCTGATTCATTCGGGGAGGATGCTCCTTCATTCGCGGGCTTTTCAGTGCTTTCCTTATTTGATCTAGATGGTTTGATCTCAATTAATGCGCCTGCCTTTCTAAAGGCAACTCTATATTTGGTGGCGGTTTCGTCGTCGACATCTGACTTGATTACAATCTGGTTGCCCGAGAAAAGTGTATCTAGCTGGTTATCGTCCGCCTTGAATATCTGTCCTACCATTCGTCTTGCTGCATCTGGGTCCTGGCCATCTATTAGCTGGCCGGAAAAGATGATGTCGAAGGTTTGGTTAGACATAATGTATTCCTCTTCAATTTCTTAGATAGAATAGTACATCAGGCGCTATTTATGTTGCGAGCGAGCGAGTATTTTCTGGAGATAACTTGATTTCATGGCCAGCTCAAATTCTTCGTTCGATTGATATTCAAAACCAAATACCGGTTTCCACAATTCATGCCCTTCCATGCATAAATAAAAAAACACGTCATCATGCCACTGTTGAGAAAAGCTGTTATATGCGTGGCTGAATAGTTCCAGTTTTAAGTCCATTGGGTAGGATAGCTTGCCAGCGGTCTCGACCATAGGCATTTTAAGTATCATGCTGTGAAAGTCGCGCTCTCGAATCTTTTTTATCACCGGTTTTATAAAGGTTAAGGTGCCTATGGATATCATCGCAACTTCATATGGATCAAAAGCGCTTTGTATATTTTTGTAAAGCTGTAAATAATCGTCTCTCCAGCGTTCATATTGGACAATGGGGTGAAGGTGGAAGCCGACTAGTGTTCCTCGATCTGCAATCTTTCTTGCGGCCTCAAGGCGTCGTTGGAGCGATGCTGTTTGATGCTCCTCGTTATCTATAATGACCTGAGTGTTTAATGACCATGTACATATGACGTTGGGTGGTATATTTGTTTTAGAAAGATAACTAATATTTGCGGATTTGGTTTTCATCTCCAAGATCACATTGGGGTTTTTCTCTGCAAATCTAATGATTCCGTCCAAAACATCGTATTTATTTCCCCACATCAAAGAATCGGAGGATTGCCCAGTACCAATGTGGTAAGTCTTATCAGGATCTAGTTGTAGTTTGGATAGCTTTGCGGAAAAGTCATGATCAAATACCACCTGATTGTCGCAGTAGAATGATTGGATGCTGCAATAGCTACAATCAAATCCGCAGCTCTCCACCGCGTCCAAAGTTAGGAGGTTGCAACAGCGCGTTTTATCAGAGGCTACTGGACAGTATCCAAGAGCGATACCCTCTTTGGTGACTGCTCTTATGTTAGGTTTCTCGGTAGAGGGTTGTGGATGGTGGCGATAGCAGTTAGGCTCGTTTTTTAATTGTAGCCATTTGCCAGTTAGTTGCTGTAACAGATGTTTTTTTCCCTCTCTTCCAGTTCTTTTGGTGTTCAATTCAGACCAGATCTTTTCGATTGTGTATTCTTTCCAATTATTCAGATCCAGCGTGATATCTATGAGTTGCCGCAGTTCTTGCAAGGTGAATCTATGGACGGAGGCCAGCTCTTTTATAAAGGATTGCTGACCGGCTGGAAGGAGCTGAAAAGAGGTCTGTTGGCAGATCCTGGTAAACTTATCTGAATACTGCTGGTTGTTAGACATCTGCCTCAGTTGCTACTGGGTTTGTCGTTCAGGTCATAAAAGCGCACACTGGCGTCATCGCTGGTGGTGGATATATAACGACCGTCAGGGGAAACTGCAATGGCTACTCCGCACAGGTCGTGTTTTTGAAAACGTCGTATTGCTTCACCATTGTCCGGATTCAGAAATAGCACGGCGCTATCCGTTTGGCGGCTGATGGATGCAAGGTAATCGCCGCTTGGTCCAAATTTGATATCATTAATAATGCCGGTGTGTTCTGTCTTTAGTTTCTGCATCTTGCCGTCAGGGATATCCCACCGATAGATGTTAAACCAACCACCGCCGAATAGTTGTTTGCCATCGGGTGAGAAGGCCAGGCTGCGAGCATCAGATCCGGGGTCAGGTAGACGTTTTGGCTCCTGATCACTATTCCATATCCAAACTGCCCCATCTTCTCCGCTTGACGCCATCCAGCCACTATCATAGTGGGCGGCAACTGCGCGTACGGCATCGCTGTGCTTAGCTGTTTTGCCAACGGGTTTGAAATCTGACAAGCGCCATTGTCGTACCACACCGTCCTGGTGTCCTGTAATAATGATATCTTTTTGTTCGTTAGCGATAAGATGCCGGATAGGGGATGGCGTGACTATAGACCTGATCGCGTTGCCTTCGGTGTCCCACTCTGCGATCTTCCCGTCAAAACCACCGGAGATTAATTTTGCATCTTGCTGAAGAAACATTATTCCATTGACTGAGCCCTTGTGTGCTTGCCATCTATGGATATGTGACCCATCAGGCATACGCCAAAGGCGAATATAACCACTCCAGCCTCCGCTGGCTGCTATAGTCGAATCATTGGAAAAGGCTAGGGTGCTGCCACCCGAGTGGGCATTCGGATGGATTACACTAGCAGGCTGGCGCGGGATAGTACTGAGACAAGCACTAAGTGACAGAAAGATTGGGATAATCAATACGTTTCGAAGGGTTTGCATAATCTGGGTATATTCTTCAGGCTGGGCGATGGTGATCGATCAATATGTGATATGTTACCAATCTACTGGCTTATGCAGTCATAGGTCAAGCATTTCGCACCTGTTATATTGGACATATGATGAAACAACAAATATTAGGAATGATTGCATTAAGCACTGTTTTGTCGACATGTTTGTTTGCAGATAGCCTGACTTCTCCAGGGTCAAAGGAATCTGTGAGCGCTCCAGGTACCCAGCCAGATATAGAGCAATTAGAGCGGGATATTACGAACACCAGGATCAAAAATCAGGTCGTAAAGGGCAAAAATAGGGAACTAAATTCCAGAGTGAAGGAGCTAGAGAACAGGATCAAGGAGCTGAAAAATGATTTGATCACGGAAAGTGCGAAACAAGAAGAGATCGGTAAATAACGTATAGGTGAAATAAGGCGTGGCAACAATTACTGAAACTATGACTAATGATCACAGGCGCTGTGACCATATCTTTGCCGAGGCGGAGGGATTTGTGGCGAAATCTGACTGGGAAGATGGTCGCGCCAGATTCCAAGAGTTTTACCAAGCTATGGAGCATCATTTCTCTATGGAAGAGGATGTCCTCTTCCCGGAGTTTGAAAACGCCTCAGGGATGAGCTCAGGGCCTACCCAGGTGATGCGTATGGAACACAAACAGATGCGACAGTTGTTGCTCGACATGGAACAGGCGGTTGAGAGGCGGGATAGTGACGGTTTTCTGGGTATGTCTGAGACCCTTATGATCATCATGCAGCAGCACAACGTGAAGGAGGAGCAGATGCTCTACCCAATGAGCGATAATGCCCTAGTGGGCGATGCCGAGCGGGTCATTGCCAGGATGGAATCGATCTAATGGAACACCATCTTGACGTCAGTTTGTTGGAGCCGTGCGAGCCTATGGAGCGGATTCTGACTGCCATCAAGGATCTGCCTGAGGGTGACTACCTTAGGGTTATTCATAGACGCGAACCCTATCCCATCTACCCAATGCTGGAGCAGGCTGGATTTGTCTGGCGAACTGAATCATGTGGTCCATCCGAGTTTCGGATCTTCATCTGGCGGCGGGGTGACGTCGCAGCGGAAACATCAGTGCCAAGAGAGGAAAATTAGGCAATATGTTAGGTACAGAGAACCTATCTCTGGATCAGGCGCCACCCATATCAATTCCCATGCGTTTTTTTCTAACTGCACCCCTGTTCGGGGTTGCGGCAGCGCTACTTCTGATATGGCATGGCCCCGATCTGCTGGTTTCACGTTGGGCACCTCAAACCCTAGCGTTGACCCATCTACTTACCATTGGGTTTCTGGGGCTGATTATGTGCGGCGCTCTGTTGCAAATGTTGCCGGTGCTGGCCGGGATTGCAGTGCCAAGGGTAGTGTTGGTGGGGAGGGCGTCTCATCTGCTTATAGCTGGAGGTACCATTGGGCTTGCTACTGGTTTGCTGTTGGGGGCGGCAGGTTGGCTCAGGTTTTCAGTGCTCTTCTTGGGGGTAGGTTTTTCCATCTACATCCTGGCGGCAATGGCTGCCTTGTGGCGGGTGAAGATTCCCAATGCAACGGTTACTGGTATGCGCATGGCAGTACTGGCGCTACTCGTTACAGTCTTGATTGGAGTAGATTTGGCTTCAGGACTCGCCGGCTGGACCAGCCTTGCCTTTCCGCTGTTGTACACTGATATCCATCTTGCCTGGGGTATCTTGGGATGGATTGGACTGCTTCTTATCGGGGCCGCGTTCCAAGTTGTACCCATGTTTCAGGTGACGCCAGAATATCCACAATGGATGCAGGACTGGATGCCACGCACCCTGCTCGTAGGATTGGCAGTCTGGACCATGCAATATGTCGCTGTGGTTACTGATGGAATATCTGAAATATGGCCGCTTTTTTGGTTGCTAGCCTTGCTCGCAGGCTATATCTGGTTTGCCGTGACAACCATGAGACTGCAGCAACAACGTCGTCGCAAGATCTTCGATGTCACCCTGATGTTTTGGCGTATAGGTATCGCGATGACCCCGCTTTGTGGTGTTGTTTGGATTTTCGGCAGACTGTTTCCAACTCAATCGACAGGAATTGATCTTGATCTGCTTTTGGGGGTTTGTATGATCCTAGGCGTGGCAGTGCCGTTGTTGAATGGCATGTTATATAAGATCGTGCCATTTCTCTCCTGGTTTCATCTACAGAACAGGCAGCTTGCGACAATGTGTATGACCGTTCAGGTCCCAAATATGAAGCAACTTTTACCGGATCGAGCGGCCAAACGTCAGCTCTGGCTATATGCGCTGGCCTTTGGTTGCACAGTTGGTGCAGTGTTTATACCTGCCTGGTTCGCTCGTCTTGCCGGTGTGTTGTGGGCGGCTTCGTTTGCACTATTGGGCGTTAATCTATTTTTGGTGTTGAAGAGATACCGGGAGGTCAACATGGAATTGGCCTTCGAGAATGCAGCAAACCAATAGATCTTTATGCGTTGCCCCTCATAGCTATCGCATGTCCTTGGGCGAAGTCCAGCATGCGTTTGATCGGTTTTACCGCCTGCTGACAAAGATCCTTATCGATCAGGATTTCTTGACTTCCGGTTTCCAGAACGGTGACCAGATTATGCAATGAGTTCATGCCCATCCAGGGGCAGTGAGCGCAACTGACACAGGTTGCGCCTTCACCTGCAGTCGGTGCCTCAATCAGGGTTTTGTCCGGGGCTAGCTGCTTCATCTTGTGAAAGATGCCCCCATCGGTGGCCACTATAAACTCACGGTTATTCATGCTGGTAACCGCTTTGATTAAGGCGGAGGTGGACCCGACTACGTCTGCCTGTTCTATAACACTCTCAGGTGACTCTGGGTGTACCAGGACTGCAGCATCTGGATGCAATCTATGCAGGCGCTCTAGGGCGACCGCCTTGAACTCTTCATGCACCACACAGGAGCCTGGCCAGAGCAGCATCTCAACACCTGTGATCTTTTGTACATACCGTCCGAGATGCTGGTCCGGCCCCCAAAGAATCTTCTCACCTTTTTCCGCAAGATGTTGGATGATCGGTAAGGCTATGCCGGATGTCACTACCCAGTCAGACCTTGCTTTTACCTCGGCACTTGTGTTGGCGTATACCACGACCGTGTGATCAGGGTTAGCATCGCAAAATGATGAGAATTGATCAGCCGGGCATCCGTCATCCAGAGAACAAGTGGCATTCAGGTCTGGCATGATAATACGTTTTTCCGGATTTAGGATCTTGGATGTTTCGCCCATGAAGCGCACGCCGCATACTACCAAGGTTGTGGCATCATGTTCAGCGCCAAAACGGGCCATTTCCAGGGAATCAGCGACGCATCCTCCGGTTTCTTCAGCCAGTTCCTGAAGATCACCGTCGGTATAATAGTGTGCTACTAGTACCGCATTTTGCTCTTTAAGCATGTCCTTGATGCGTTCTTTCAGTGCATGCTTCTCACTCGTAGAGAGGACGGGCCATTCGGGGTGAGGCGGCACATCTATTTTGTTGATAACGATCTCTTCGGCGATTCGTGATTGGGTCATTCTGCTTCTCTTATAAATATCGTACTGTTAATGATCGAATTGTAGCGCGATCTGTTCGTTTATCCGATATAGACGTGCAGGGCGGTGATTTCCTTCGCGGCGCGTCTCTCCGGTCTCTTTAATAAGCCCTGAACCGGTTATTCTCTTTCTGAAGTTCCTTTTATCTAACCTGTTGTTACGTATGATCTCATAGACACGTTGTATCTGGCTTAGGGTAAATGTCTCTGGGAGAAATTGAAATACTACGGATGAGCGGTCCAGGTCAGATACCAGACGTTTGTGGGCCATGGTTATGATCTCGCAATGATCGAAAGCCAATTGTGGTAGCTTGTCTATGGAAAACCATGCGGCATCAATGGCATCACTATTCGCTATGGGGTTCATCTCGACTTTAGGGGCAATAGCGTAGTAGGCTACGCTGACAACCCTTTCTCTCGGGTCCCGTTTGGGATCTCCAAACGTGTGGAGTTGCTGCAGATATATATTTTCTATCCCCGTCTCTTCACTCAGTTCTCTTCTCGCACAATCTTCCAGATCTTCATTTAACTCTAAAAAGCCTCCTGGGATGGCCCAGGAGCCCTTAAAGGGATCTAGTCCTCTTTTTATCAACAGCAATTTGAGTTTGTCATCGTAAATGGTAAATACTACTGCGTCAGTGGTGACTGCAGGATGCGGGTATTTGTAAGAGTATAGATTTTCGTGATGATCTATCATTATGTCGTGTTCAGTGTATTATTAACACTTACTAAAATAGTAAATATATCACATTTTAGCCAATACAACGCATGACAACTGTCTAATCCATAAGATATTTCGCGAAAGTCACTAAAGAATCACGCTATTTTGTCGATAGTAAGTTCGATCCGGTAAGCGCATCTGGAGTCAAAGTCGTTTGTCCTTGTATACGGGCGAGCAAAGGTAGCGCCAGTTGCAGTTGACTAGTTTACATATTGGGGATTTGGATGCTTCATCTAGGTGTATTTATCTCTACAGGTCAGGGAGAGGTCATTTTCTTATTTAATGAGAATTTTCATGTCTAAAACAACTACAAATAATGCGAAGCATGAGATTCTTGAGATAAGGCACCTGCCTCCGCTCTCAATTACCGCCACACGCCTGCTGGCGGCCGTTGGGGATCCGGATGTGGAAGTAGACGATTTGGCCGACATCATCAATCATGATCCCGGGTTGATGGGGCGTATCGTTGGTTTGGCGAATGCGGCCTATTTTGGACAGAGAAATCCAATAACTACCGTGCAGGAGGCCATAATCCGCGTTCTCGGGATAAATATGGTTAAAAGCCTAGCATTGAGCATCTCCGTGAGTGGCGCATTTCATGCCAGTAATTGCCCCGGTTTTAACACAAAGGAGTATTGGTTTAATGCCATCGGCTGCGCCACCCTGGCCAGGATGTTGGCCCTTCGAGTGCCCATTGAGGATCGACCGGATCCAGATCGAATATACTTGAGCGGTCTGCTACACAATCTTGGTTATCTGGTGCTGGCCCATGTGTTTCCTTCCAAACTTTCAGAAGTGTTTGCTATAGTGGACGAGGACCCGGAGGCGGATCTTGAATCTCTGCAGAGAGAGCATCTGGGGGTAGATTGGATATCAGCCGGAGAATGGCTGGCAGGTCGTTGGCACCTGCCTGATTTTATTGGGGATACTATGAGAGCTGTTGCCGACCCTGCCTACGCGTCCGATG